>NZ_MJGW01000061.1:0-115622 GCF_001865025.1 Plantibacter sp. MMLR14_011 | reverse complement strand
GGGGGGGGGGGGGGGGGGGGGTGGATGCTGTGGTGCCGGTGCGGTGGTGCGGGTGTGGTGATGTCGGGTCGGGCGGGTCCGCGCTCAGCTCGTGGCAGCGCGTTCCTCCTCGGCCCATCGCGCGAGCACCGGGACGGCGTGCTCGGCGAAGTGTTCGAAGTCCTCGGGGGTGTTGTAGACGTGGGTGGAGAGTCGGACGTAGCCGATCCCGTCGAGGCTCGTGAACGCGCCCTCGACACCGAGCTCGGCGGAGACGCGGTCGCGGAGCCCGTCCGCGGTCGCGTGGGTCGTCGCGAGGCCGGTCGGGAGCTTGACGAGCCGGAGGGCGTTGACGGGCATGCCCACGTCGACGTGGCTGTCCTCGCCGGTGATGGCGGTCACGGCGTCGGCGACCACCTCGACCGCGTAGTCGGCGAGCTCGGTCATGTAGTCCCTGGCGGCCGACCAGCCCCAGACGTCCTCGATGAACCCGAGCGAGGTCGCCGCGGCGAGGTAGCTCGTGACGTCGACCGTGCCCTGGGTGTCGAAGCGCTGCGGGAACGGGTACGGGGAGCCCCAGGAGTCGATGAGCGGGTAGAGCTCCTGCGCGAGCGGGCTGCGGGCGACGAGGACGGCGGCACCGCGCGGGGCGCACCCGAACTTGTGCAGGTTGCCGACCCAGAAGTCGCAGTCGAGGTCGCGCATGGGATCGGCGTAGAGGCCGGGCACGTGGGCGGCGTCGACGAGCGTGGGGATGCCGGCGGCGCGGGCGGTGGCGGCGATCTGCTGGACCGGCAGGAGTCGGGCGGTCGGCGAGGTGATCTGGTCCATCACGATGAGGGCCGTGCGGTCGCTGAACTCGGCGACGACGGCGTCGTGGGCGGTCTGCGCGTCGGCGTCGAGCGGGATGCGGGCGGTCCGGACGGTGCCGCCCCAGCGACGCGCGAGGCGCTCCGCTCCCATCGTGACGGCGCCGTAGCCGTGGTCGGTGACGATGATCTCGAGGCCGCGCTGCACGGGGAGGCTGGAGAAGACGACGCTCGCTCCGGCACTCGCGTTCGGGACCATGGCGAGCTGGTCGACCGAGGCCCCGAGGAACTCGGCGATCCCGACACGGGCCGCGCCGACCTTGGCCGGGAGGGCCGGGAACCAGGTGAGGGGCGCGGCCTCCATCTCGCGGCGGAGGGCCTGCTGGTGCTCCTGCGCGACGATCGGGACCGCCCCGAAGGATCCGTGGTTGATGTGACGTTTGGTCGGATCCAGCGTCCACCCGGCCGTTGCCGGTCGGCCGTCGCCGAGCGTGAGCGGCGCTGGCCGTGCGATGGTGCGAGTGTCCACAGTGACGTTCCTCCGAGTCGATTATGCAGTGGATTGTCCGATAACCATAGGGGCAACGTTTGATGACTTGGGTTTCTGTCGTGTTACAAGTGATCGCTCAGGTCGTTTCCGGATCGACTCATCGGATGACTTGTCTTTCGAGCATCGAGTCATCGGACGTCTCATGGTCCGCGGCGGCTCGCGGCTCGACGGCCAGGGGCCGCTACGATGGCGGGACGACCCCTGAGGAGGAGCCGCATGTCCGCAGTCGACACCGCGTTCCACGGCCTGCGACACATGATCGCGTCGGGACGACTCGTGGCGGGACAGCGGTTCCCGGCCGAGAACGAGCTCTGCGACGAACTCGGCGTGTCACGCGGGTCCCTCCGTGAGGCCGTCCGCATGCTGGCCGCCCTCGGGATCATCGAGTCCAGGCACGGCTCGGGCACCTACGTGTCGATGCTCCGGCCCGAGGAGATCATCGGCAGCCTGTCACTCACGGTCGATCTCCTCCCCCTCGACGGTCTCCTGCAGATGTACGAGCTGCGGCGGGTGCTCGAGACCCACGCCACCTCTCAGGCGGCTGCTCGCGCGAGCGACGAGGTGCGCGCCGAACTCGCCGAGCTCGTGGAGGCGATGGAACGCACGACCGACCCCGCCGAGTCGAGCGAGCTTGACCACCGGTTCCACGAACTCATCGCACGGACGGCCGGGAACGCCACGCTGACGGCCCTGTTGCAGGTCTTCCGGTCGCGCTCACGTGCCTACGACGTCTTCAGCCTGCCCGCCGGCGACGAGCTGCGTCGAGTCAGCAACCGCGGCCACCGGGCGATGACCGAGGCGATCATCTCGCGCGACCCCGTCGGGGCGGCCGGGGCGGCGTCAGCGCATGTCGCGCAGACCGAGGAGTGGTTGCGCGTCCTGCAGCCGCCGGCCACCCCCGCTGACTGAGGTCTGGTTGCGCCAGCGCGGTGCGCTGACGTCAGCGCGGGTCTGTGGCGCGAGCGCGGGTCTCCGGAGGGGCGCGCTCGGCGCCATGGCCCGCAGCCACGCCGGTTGAGCCGCCGTCACGCGAGCGCACCGCGCTGGGGCCGATTCCCCCGCGCTCGTGCCGGCGCGGTGCGCTGACGGCTGCGGTTACGAGGTCGGGAGGATGGGCGTACCGATGAGCCGCTCGAGGTCGGTCCAGAGCGCCGACGCGACGTCTCGATCGGTCGTGATCGCTGTCGGCGTCTGTCGGACGGCGTCGCCCTTCGTCAACCACCGGGGACCGTAGAACCAACCACCGTCGGCCGCCTCGTCGGTGACCGCTCGGAGCGTCGGCTCGGCACCCCGCTGCTTGCTCTGCGCGTAGACGGACTGCAGGGTGTCGGAGAAGCGGCGCCCACGGTTCGGCTCGTTGACGCCGGGGACGCGACGGTCGAGTCCGTTGACCGAGTAGCCGGGGTGTGCGACGAGGGCCCGGACGGTGCTGTGCGACGCCGCGAGCCGACGGTCGAGCTCGAAGCCGAGCGACGAGAGGGCGATCTTGGACTGGGCGTAGGCCTGCCAGCCGCTGTACCCGTCGCGGAGCTGCAGGTCGTCGCCGTGGAACCGGACGAGCAGGGTGGAGAGGCTTCCGAGGAGCACGACGCGCGGCGCGGAATCGTGGGCGTCCGCTGTGCGCTGCAACACCGGCAGGGCTTCGGCGAGCAGGGCGGCGTGGCCGACGACGTTCGTCGCGAAGACCAGCTCGATGCCGTCGGCCGTCTCCTGCCGCTCCTTCGGCATGTGCACCATCCCGGCGTTCGCGACGAGGGCGTCGAGACGGTCGAGGTCCGCGAGTCGCTCACCCGCCGCGCGCGCCGAATCGAGCGAGGAGGTGTCGAAGGGGAGGTGGCTGAGCCGGGCGTCGGGCACCTTCACCCGGATCGCGCGCATCGCCGCCTGGGTCTTGGTCGCACTCCGCGACGCGAGCACGACCTCCGCCCCCGCTCGTGCAAGTCCGAGACTCGTCCAGAAGCCGAGGCCGGCGTTCGCTCCGGTGACGAGGACGACGCGTCCGGTCTGATCGGGCAGGGAGTCGGCGTTCCAGGTCATGGACTCATGATGGCGTAGGACGCTGGACACCGCCCGAAGAAGCGTCACCCCTTGCCCTGACTCACCCGAGGTGCCAGCGCGGTGCGCCGACGCGACCGCGAGCGAATCGGGCCGAGTGTGGGCGGACGGGCCTGATCGCACGCGAACGGGCCTCACCGCGGGCCACACGCGTGGGCGCGACCCTCCGGAGACCCGCGCTCACGCCACAGACCCGCGCTCGCGTCAGCGCACCGCGCTGGCCGAAGGGAACACGCGGGATCAGTGCTGGTTGGCGAGACGCTCGTGGTGGTGGATGACCTCGGCGACGACGAAGTTGAACCACTTCTCGGCGAAGGCCGGGTCGAGGTGCGACTCCTCGGCGAGCGCCCGGAGACGGGTGATCTGCCGCTGCTCGCGCGCCGGATCGCTCGCGGGCATGTCGTGCTCGGCCTTCAGACGACCGACCTCCTGGGTGCACTTGAACCGCTCGGCCAGCAGGTGGACGAGCGCCGCGTCGATGTTGTCGATGCTGCTCCGCAGGCGGCCCAATCGCTCGGTGGCCGCCTGGGCGTCCGCCGCAGCGGCGCCGGTCGTGGGTTCGGGTTGCTGCTCGGCCTGACTCATGCGAAAACTCTAGCAACGCGCCCGGGGCGGTAGACGGGTCGCCGGGCGATCCCCAGCCGGTTCACCGCGGAGCCTCGACGAGACAGCCCGTCTCGAGATGCAGCCGCGCGTCGGCCTCGGCGACCGCGACCGGATCGTGCGTCACCTCCACCACCGTCGCGCCGCGGTCGGCCTCCGCCCGGAGCACCTCGCGGATCGCCAGCCCAGCCGCACGATCGAGACCGACGGTCGGCTCGTCGAGCAGCAGGAGGTCGGCCTCACGCGCGAGCGCCTGCGCGACGAGGACCCGCTGGCGCTGTCCACCCGACAGCTCACCGAAGGAGCGTCCGGCGAGGTGCAGGACGTCGAGGCGGGCGAGGCTCTCGTCGACGATACGGCGGTCCCTCGCCCCGAGTCGACCCCACCGACGACGCAGCGTCGGCCAGCGTCCCATCGATGCGACATCGCGCACCGTGACCGGGAAGCGCTCGGGCACGGCACTGCGTTGCGGGACGTAGGCGGCGGACCGACCGTCGAGGCCGTCGACGCCGCCCGAGCTCGGTCGGTGTAGGCCCGCGATCACCGCGAGCAACGTCGACTTCCCCGCTCCGTTCGCCCCGGTGACGACGGTGATGGCGGCCGCCCCGACCTCGACCGAGATCCCGTGCAGGACGCGCGCGCCGTCGTACTCGGCCGACACGTCGTGGAGTCGGATGCCGGACACGACGGGCCGTCCCGCCATCGGAGGGCGAGGGGTGCTCGTCGCGGATCGCATGTCTTCACCCTATCAATACTGA
Organism: Plantibacter sp. MMLR14_011; assembly: GCF_001865025.1. NCBI lineage: Bacteria > Bacillati > Actinomycetota > Actinomycetes > Micrococcales > Microbacteriaceae > Plantibacter > Plantibacter sp. MMLR14_011. The sequence goes on along the minus strand of NZ_MJGW01000061.1, from coordinate 110,868 downwards.
GAATCATTTTCATGTAGAGTGCTCGACCATGACCTGGATCACCGAGCCGTTCACCGCGGCCTTCCTCCTGCGCGCCCTCGTCGGCGGTCTGCTGGTGGCGGCCGTCTGCGGTGTCGTGGGCACCTGGGTCGTCCTCCGCGGCCTCGCGTTCCTCGGGGAGGCGATGGCCCACGGCATGCTGCCCGGCGTCGCCACCGCCGCGCTCCTCGGCCTGCCGCCGGTCGCCGGCGCAGCCGTCAGCGCAGTCGTCATGACCGCCGGCGTCAGCCTCGTCTCGCGGCGCGGCAGGCTGTCCCACGACACCTCGATCGGTCTCCTCTTCGTCGGCATGCTGGCCCTCGGGGTCATCATCGTGTCGTCGAGCAGATCGTTCGCCACGGACCTCACGGCGATCCTCTTCGGCGACATCCTCGCCATCCGGCCCGCGGACCTGGCGGGCCTCGCCATCGCCCTTCTCGTCACCGTGGGCGTCGCGGTCGCCTTCCACCGCCCGTTCGTCGCGCTCGCCTTCGACCGCCGGGTCGCGCAGACCATGGGCCTCCGGCCGAGACTCGCCCACGCGATGCTCGTCGGCCTCGTGACCCTCGCGGTCGTCGCCTCCTACAGTGCCGTCGGCACGCTGCTCGTCGTGGCCCTCCTCCTCGGGCCGGCCGTCGCCGCGGCCCATTGGGCGCGTCGCATCCCGCTCATCATGCTGCTCGCCTCGGGCTTCGGCGGCCTCGCCGTGCTGCTCGGCCTGCTCCTCTCCTGGTACGGCGACACCGCGGCCGGAGCGTCCATCGCCGCCTGCTCGATCCTGCTCGCCACGGTGTCCTGGGGCGCGCGGGCGCTCGTCGGACGGCTCCGGCGGCCCACCGACCGACACCTCGACCACCCCGACGACCACCTCTCCGAACCGACCCACCTGGAAAGCGCACCGTGCACCGACTCCTCCGACCGACCATCCGACCAGGCGGCTCCCGCCCGACCGACGACCGGCTCCCCCGCGTCACACGCACCGCGCTCACTCTCGGCGCCCTCGCACTGACCCTCACCGCCTGCGCGCCGCAGGGGTCGGCATCACCCACCGCGTCGGCCTCGGACGAACCGCGCGGACACGGCTACGTCGAGGGCGCGAGTGAGCTCCCCGAGCCGCAACTGCACCTCGCGACCGCCGACGTCGACGGCACCGTCGAGCTGACCGACCTGCTCAGCGAGGAGCGCACGACGCTCGCCGAGCTCGGCCCGATCTCGGCGCTCACGGGCGACGGTCGGTTCGTCGCCGCGCAGTCCGAGCCCGCCGGCACCGTGACGATCATCGACACCGGTGTGTGGACGGTCGATCATGAGGACCACCAGCACTACTACCGCGCCGAGGCGCGGGTCGTGGGCGAGATCGAGGGCGACGGACCAGCGACGATCACCGCGGGTTCGACGACCACCGCCGTGCGGTTCGCCGGTTCGGGCGAGACACTCCTGCTCGACACCGCCGCACTCGGCAGGGGCGACATCACGCAGTCCGGTCGGATCCGGACCTCGCCCGGTGCTCCCGGGCTCACCGTGCCGATCGGCGAGACGGTCGTCGCATCCGACGGGAGCGGGAGGCTGCATCTCCACGGCGTCGACGGCGACCTCCTCGACCCTTCGTCGGCGTCCGTGACCGCTGCCGACGCTGTGCTCGCCGGGTGCACCGATCCGGCCGGCAGCATCACGACGAACGTCGGCGTCGTCATCGGCTGCGCGGAGGGCGCGGTCCTCGCCGTCGTCGACCGCAGCTCGAGCGAGGCCGACCCGGTCCCCACGTTCGAGGCGATCCCCTATCCACAGGCTGTCGCCGCCGACGACCGCGCGATGTCCTTCCATTCGCGCCCCGGTCGTCCGACGGTCGCCGCCGTCGCCGGCACCTCCGGCGCCTGGCTGCTCGACACCCGCGAGCGCAGCTGGGCCCTGCTGCCGACCTCCACGCCGCTCCAGCTCGTCACCGCCGTCGACGACCGCGACCAGCACGTCGTGGGCCTCACGACGACCGGCGACCTCCTCGTCCTCGACGGCGCCACCGGCGCCGTGACGGGGACCGCAGCCGCACTCGTCGGTGGAGCCGACCTCGCCACGGGCGTCCAACTGGAGGTCGACCAGAACCGCGCCTACCTGAACACCCCGGGCACGCGCACCGTCTCCGAGATCGACTACGGCGACGCCGCGCGGATCGCCCGCACCTTCACCTTCGACACGGCACCGGCGTTCCTCGCCGAGACGGGACGCTGACCATGCGAGCGACCATCCCCCGGACGACCGCCCTCCTGCGCACGACCGCCGTCCTCGCGGCCGGCCTCGTGCTCGGAACCGGCCTGACGAGCTGTGCGGCGAGCGCCGACGACCGCCCGCTCGTCGTCGTGACCACGAACATCCTCGGCGACGTCGTCGGTGAACTCGTCGGTGACCAGGCCGAGGTCATGACCCTCATGCCGCCCGACGCCGATCCGCACTCCTTCGAGATCTCCGCGCGGCAGGCGGCACGCATCACCGGTGCGCAGCTGCTCGTGTCGAACGGCCTGGGACTCGAGGAGGGACTCACCCAGCACCTGGAGACCGCGGCCGACGAGGGGGTGCCGATCGTCGAGGCCGGCTCGCTCGTCGACGTCCTCGAGACCGAGTCGGGCGCGACCGATCCGCACTTCTGGACCGACCCGACGCAGATGACGTCGGTCGTGGACGGGGTCACCGAGGCGTTGCTCGAGGAGATACCCACGCTCGACGCGGCCGAGCTGCAGGCGAACGCCGCCACGTACACGGCCGGGCTCGAGGCGCTCGACGCCGAGATGGCCGAGGCGTTCGCCGCCATCCCGGCCGAGCAGCGGAAGCTCGTCACCAACCATCACGTGTTCGGGTATCTCGCCGCCCGCTACGACTTCCAGGTCATCGGCGCCGTGATCCCGAGCGGCACCACGCTCGCGGCGCCCAGCGCCTCGGACCTCGACGAACTGTCGACCGCGATCGAGGAGGCCGGCGTCCGGACGATCTTCGCCGACTCCTCCCAACCCGACCGGCTCGTGCAGGTGCTCGCCGACGAGGCGGACGTCGACGTCGCCGTCGTCCCGTTGTTCACCGAGTCGTTGACCGCCGAGTCGGGCGACGCCCCCACCTACCTCACCATGATGCGCGCGAACACCGAGCGCATCGCCACCGGACTCTCGCCCTGAGCGGGCGTCCACGAACCGATAGGAAACCATGCAGCAGCAGCACCGCAGTCCCCTGGCTCCGCGCCTGAAGCGCGGTCGGGTCCCGTTCCTCGCCCTCGGCACCGCCGCGGCCCTCCTCCTCACCGGTTGCTCGACCGCGAGCGGCTCCGCGCCCGACGCAACCGCGTCGACCTCCGCCGACCCGCAGCGTCGGATCACCCTCACCTACGACGGCGGCCTCCTCGTCCTCGACGCCGCCTCCCTCGAGGTGGTCGGCGACCTCCCCCTCGACGGGTTCAACCGGGTGAACGCCGCCGGCGACGGGCGGCACGTGCTCGTCACCACGACGAAGGGCTTCCAGGTCCTCGACACCGGGACGTGGACGGACGAGGACGGCACCTCGAAGCAGGCCGACCCGGTCCTGACCGACCTCGTCTTCCCCGCCGACACCGCAGGCCACGTCGTCCGTCACGCCGACAAGACCATCCTGTTCGCCGACGGCTCCGGCGACACGACGATCTTCGACAGCGCCGACCTCCTCGAGGCCACCGACGAGCTGCCTGAGACCGAGACCATCCCGTCGGAGGCCGCGCACCACGGTGTCGCCATCGAGCTCGAGGACGGCACCGTGCTGTCCACGATCGGCACCCCGGACGCCCGGACCGGTGTCCGCGTGCTCGACGACTCGCGCACCGAGATCGCCCGCAACGAGCAGTGCCCGTCGGTGCACGGTGAAGGCACCGTCAAGGACGAGGTCGTCGTGTTCGGCTGCAGCGACGGCGTGCTCGTCTACGACAGCGGCGTGTTCACGAAGATCCAGGCGCCGGACGCCTACGGGCGCACGGGCAACCAGTACGTCAGCGAGACGTCCTCCATCGCGGTCGGCGACTACAACAGCGACCCCGACGCCGAGGGCTACGACCTCCGCCAGCTCGCGTTCACCGACACGGTCGCGAAGACGACGAAGATCGTCGACCTGCCGGAGGGCGTCGGCTACACCTGGCGCGACGTCGCCCGAGGGCCGAACGACGAGGTCGTCGTGCTCGGCAACGACGGTTCGCTGCACATCCTCGACGAGCAGACGGGTGCCGTCACCGACACCATCGAGGTCATCGACGCCTGGGAGCCGCCGGCCGAGTGGCAGGACGCCCACCCTGCGCTCGTCGTCCAGGACGGTGTCGCCTACGTGACCGACCCGGCGACGAAGTCGATCCACGCCGTGGACCTCGCGTCCGGCGACATCACGACGGGTGAGCTGCCCGGCGTCCCGAACGAGATCGCGGTCGTCACGGGCTGACCCGACCTCACCGAGAGCGCCCGTTCCGTCCTCCCCGCTTCATGCAGGGGGCGGAACGGGCGCTCTCGTCGTGCGGGCCGGGCGGTCAGACGCGCTCGGGCGCTCGGAGCACTCCGGAGACGACCGGACGGGTCGCGCGAAGGGCCGCCCACACGAGCCCGATGCCACCGGCGAAGCACCCGACGATGACGAGGACCGACAGCGGGGCGAGGATGACACTGATGCTGGCCATCGGCAGGACGAGCAGGACGCCCAGTCCGGCCGAGCCCAGCGCGACCACCCGCAGGGGCAGCATGACCGCGCGACCGCGAGCCCGTTCCATCACGTCCCGCGGCACCCCCAGGCGGTCGAGGCTGACGTAGAGGTCGCGGCGGTCGAGGACCGCCGAGGCCTGGTTCACCCCGACGGAGCACGCGACCATGAGGAACGACGCGACGAGCGTGATGATCACGCCGGTGCGGATGTCGTCGATGAGGATGGCGCTCTCGCGGTCGAGGTCGGAACCGCCGGCGGCATCCATGAGCGCCACACCGGTCCCCGCGACGACGGCGACGAAACTCGTCATCGCCACGCCGCTGACCTGACGCCACGCCGCCTTCGGCGACTCCAGGATCGTGCGGGCTGCGAGGAGCCGCTCCGATGTCTTGGCACGCTTGGCCGACCCACGGCCGATCATCCCGACCACCCAGGGGCCGATCAATCCGAGCACGCCCACACCGGCTGCGAACCCGACGCCCAGCACGGCGATGATGGCGGCTACCTCCTGCAACCCCGTCACGACGGAGAGCATGCCGTAGGCGACGATCACGACGACGACCCCGACGACGATGCGCAGCCAGTGCACGGTCGGCGCCTGCTGCTTCGTGCGGACGCCGAGCGGACTCACGTTCACGGCGCGGAGACCGATGGCGGCGCTCGCTGCTGCGAGCAGCACGACCCCGAGGACCACCGCGGCGATGATCGGGACACCGACCCAGACGCCCTCGACCCCGATCGGGGAACCACCGAACGGGATGAGCCCGACGAGCGGCAGCATGCCGAGGTACAGCAGGATCCCGGCGAACGCACCGAGCAGGGCGACCCCGGCCGACTCGAGGACGGTCATCGCCGTGACCGTGCCGGGTGTCGCGCCGAGGAGTCGGAGGGTGGCGAGTCGGTCGTCGCGGCGCCGGGCGGAGAGCCGCGCGGCCGCCCCGCCGAGCGAGCCGAGCGGGACGAGCAGCAGGGCCAGCGCAAGCACGCTGAGCACCTGGTAGACGAAGGCCGTCTCACCGGTCCACCGCCAGAACATCATCGCGCCGCCGAGCACCGTGAGGACGAGTGCGGTGGTCACGGCGAACGCGACCGCCGGGAGCACGATCGTCGCAGGGCTCTGCGCGCCAGGGCGGGCGAGCATCCAGGTGAGACGGACGACGGGACTGCGACCGCTGCCGGCGGGGACCGGGATCCGGGTCGGTGCGACCCCGAGTGCGGCGGTCACGGTCGGGCTCCGTTCGGGACGACACCGGTCGCCTGACCCGGGTAGGTCTGCGGCGGGTACGGCTGCGCAGCGGGCTGGGGGTATGGCTGCTGCGGGAACGGCTGCCCGGCGGGCTGCTGCTGGTACGGGGGCTGCTGCGGCGGGCACGGCTGCTGCGCCTGCTGCGGCACGGGTGCCTGCCCGCTCGCGAACTGCTGCGCCGGGGTCGGTGCGCCGACCCCGCCCGGCTGCCCGATGATCCGACCGTCGGCGAGGCGGATGATCCGAGAGCACCGCGCGGCGACCGTCTCGTCGTGCGTCACGAGGACGAGCGTGCGTCCCTGCCCGGTGGTCGCGTGGAGCAGCGCCCCCATGACGTCGGCGGAGGTCCGGGAGTCGAGCGCGCCGGTCGGCTCGTCGGCGAAGACGATCGGCGCACCGGTCACCTGAGCGCGGGCGATCGCGACGCGCTGCGCCTGACCACCGCTCAGTTCGCCGATCCGGCGGGTCTCCATGCCGGCCAGTCCCAGAGCGGCGAGCCACGCTGCCGCACTCGACTCGGCGGCGATCCGCGGTGTCCCGCCGAGCATCAGGGCGATCGCGACGTTCTCGACGGCGGTCAGCTCGGGGATGAGCAGGCCCTGCTGGAAGACGAAGCCGAAGGACTCGCGCCGCAGCTGCGAGCGGTGGCGTTCGTCGAGCTGGTCGACGCGGACGACGCCCGTCGGGGTGCTGAAGGCGATCGAGCCGGTGTCGGGGGTGACGATCCCGGCGAGCGCATGCATGAGCGTCGTCTTGCCGGAGCCGGAGGCACCCATGATGGCGACCGACTCACCGGGGAGGATGTCGAGGTCGACGCCGGCGAGGGCGACGGTCGGCCCGTACTGTTTCGTGAGTCCGCGAGCGGAGAGGATCGAAGTGTTCATGCTCCCATCGTCGGCGGCGGGTGTCCCGCAGCGCGTCGGCCGGGCGATGCAAGCTCCCCCGCCCGGGTCATCCGCGAGGTGGACCCGGCGTGGACCTCGCGGTCAGTTGCCGCGGCGGCGGTACTGGGCGAAGACCGCCGCGTCGGCTGCCCAGCCCGCGCCGAGGAAGCGGAGACCTGTTCCGGCGTCGGTCCCGCCGGCTGCGGCCGCGGGCGTCTGGGTCGGCTCGACCGAGGCGGTGAGATCGACCCCGGCAGCGCCCGCGGCGACGTGCGCAGTAGCGCTGACGCGCTCGGCGACCACTCCCTGCTCCGCGGCCTCGTCGCGCCGGCCCGGCATCGGCTCCGTGAGCGGGACCGCCCGCAGCGGTGCGGTGACCCGGGTATGGACGGCGTGCGAGCGGGTGATCGATGACATGTTCCCATCGTCCTGAACGCGAACACCCGACACATCCCGCAGCCGGGTGATCCTGCGGGACCCGGTCTCATCCTCCGGTACCACGACAGCTGTCGGGCAAACGGGCGGTGGGCAATACGCTTGCGGCATGACGAGTACGCCCCATCGCCACCAGCAGCTGCGTCCGGCGGCACGTCAGCAGCGTGTCCGGTTCCGCGCCCACCGCCCGGCCGAGTTGACGACCACCGTCAGGACGACCCTCCAGCGCCCCTTCGCGATCGGCTTCGTCGGAGCACTCGGTGCCCTCGCGGCCATCCTGCTCGTCCTCACCCTCGGCTCGCTGTCGACCATCCTCGTCTCCATCGCGGTCGGACTCTTCATCGCCCTCGGCCTCGACCCGGTCGTCGTCCGACTCGAGGCACGAGGCATCAAGCGCCCGTTCGCCATCGCGATCGTCTTCGCCGCCTTCGCCGTCCTGCTCGCGATCCTCCTGGCCCTCGTCATCCCCGTCGTCACCCGGCAGGCCGTCGAGCTGGTGAGCAACGCCCCCGCCTTCCTCACCGGCATCCAGGACCAGGAGTGGTTCCGGTCCCTGAGCGACTACCTCGGTCCGGGCGTCGATCTCCAGGGCGCGCTCGATTGGCTCTACGGGGTGGCCGCCGACCCGAAGACGTGGGTCGTCCTGGCCGGCGGCGCCCTCAACCTCGGCGTCGGCATCGCGAACGGCTTCTTCGGCGGCTTCATCGCCCTCGTCCTCGCGCTCTACTTCCTCGCGTCCATGCAGGCGATGAAGAACGCGTTCACCTCCCTCGTGCCCCGTCGCTCCCGGCCGCGCGTCGTGTCGATCACCGACCAGATCACCGCCTCCATCGGCGGGTACGTGAGCGGCATGGTGGTGCTGGCCGGGATCAACGCCGTCCTCGGGCTCATCATGATGCTCATCGTCGGGGTGCCGTACGCCGGGATCCTCGCCGTCGTCATCTTCTTCGTGACGCTCATCCCCCTCGTCGGCTCGATCATCGCCACGGTCATCGTCGCGACCGTCGGGCTGTTCGACTCACCGACGACGGCACTCGTCGTCATCGTCTACTACCTGGTCTACATGCAGATCGAGTCGTACGTGCTGACGCCGCGGGTCATGAACAAGGCGGTCTCGGTGCCCGGCGCCCTCGTCGTCATCGGCGCGATGGTCGGCGGTTCGCTCATCGGGCTGCTCGGCGCCCTCGTCTCCATCCCGGTGACGGCGTCGATCCTGCTGATCATCAAGCAGGTCGTCGTGCCACGACAGAACGCGAAGGCGTAGCCGCTCCCCGCCGGTGAGGGGCCTCAGGCCGTCTGCACCGGGACGGGACGACCGGCGAAGCGGATGCGGACGGACTGCCCCGCCTCCAGTCGTTCCGTCGCGCCGTGCTGCACCGCGACCAGCGTGCCGTCCGGCAGCTCGACGGTCGTGCGACGCACCGGGCCGAGGAAGCTCGAGGTGAGCACGACCGCAGCAGACCCGACCGTGGGCTCCGTCGCGTCGGTGAACACGACGTCCTCAGGCCGGACGAGCGCGACGACGGCACCATCCCCCGGCTGCTCGCCGATCACCGGGAGCACCTGCCCGAGCACCTCGACCCCACCGGGCACGAGCACACCCGGGATCCGGTTGCTCAGGCCGATGAACTCCGCGACGAACGGCGACGACGGCCGCGAGTAGAGCTCCTCCGGCGTCCCGATCTGCTCGATGACGCCGGCACGCATGACGGCGACCCGGTCGGCGACGGCGAGCGCCTCCTCCTGGTCGTGCGTGACGAAGAGGGTCGTGATCTGCAGCTCCGACTGGATCCGACGGATCTCGTCGCGCAGCTGGACGCGCACCTTGGCGTCGAGTGCGCTGAGCGGCTCGTCGAGGAGGAGGACCCGAGGACGCGTGACCAACGCCCGGGCGAGGGCGACGCGCTGCTGCTGCCCGCCCGAGAGCTGGTGGGCGTAGCGGGCGGCGAGGTGGCCGAGGCCGACGAGGTCGAGACTCTCGGCGGCACGCGTCCGTCGCTCGGCCGCCGGCACCTTCCGCATGCGCAGGCCGAACTCGACGTTCTCGAGCACCGTGAGGTGTGGGAACAGCGAGTACGACTGGAACACCATGCCGAGGTCGCGCTTGTTCGTCGGCACGGACACGACGTCGACCCCGTCGATGAGCACGCTCCCCGAGGTGATGTCTTCGAGCCCCGCCAGGCTGCGGAGCGCGGTCGTCTTCCCGCACCCCGACGGCCCCAGCAACGCGACGAACTCACCGGGCGCGAGGTCGAGGCTCACGCCGTCGAGGGCACGGGCACCCGTTCCGTAGTCCTTCACGACGCGATCGAACCGCACCGCCGCGCCGGCCGGGCGTCCGTCTCCGGGCGTCGCTGCGGGTGCCGACTGGTCGATGGTGGTCATGGTGTCTCCCTGATGCGGCGGATCGATCCGACGCGGCCGATGATGAACAGCAGGACGAAGGCGAAGGCGAGCGCCAGCAGGGCGAAGGCCACCGCGACGAAGGGGTCGCTCTTCGACACCTGCACGAGCGAGGTCTGCAGCGTGTTGCGTCCGAGGAGCGAGGCGATCGTGTACTCACCGAGGACGACGGCGACCGAGATGACCGACGCCGTCAGCACGCCGCGACGCAGGTTGGGCAGCAGGACGCGGACGAGGACGGTCCCCCAGCCGGCGCCGAGCGTGCGCGCGGCCTCGGCGAGGGTGCCGACGTCGACCGACTGCAGGTTCGCGGCGATCGCCCGGTAGGCGTACGGCAGCACCGTGATCCCGTACGCGAACGCGAGCGTCCACGGCGCACTGCCGAGCAGCCTGGCCACGACCGAGTAGACCGGCGCGAGTCCGACGACGAGCACGATGGCCGGCACGGTGATCGGGATGATGCAGACGAACTCGAGGACCCGCTGCAGCTTCGGGAAGCGGAGCTTGACGAGGATCATCGTCGGCAGCAGGAGCACCACGACGATCAGCACGGTCACCGCGGCGAGCACGACGGAGTTGCCGATGCCCTGGAAGAGCACCCGGTACTTCCGCGAGTTCTCCGGGTCGAGGATGGCGGCCCAGTGGCCGAGGTCGTGGCCGCCGTCGATCCCGGCGCGCAGGGTGAACTCGACCATCGACAGGATCGGGACGGCGAACACCACCGCGACGACGACGAGGATGACCCGGCTCGTGAGCTTCGACGGCGTGGCCGAGTCGCGGACGGCGCTCATCGCTGCCACCGTTCCGTGCGCGCCTGGAGGGCGGAGTAGGCCGTCATCATGACGACCATCACGACGATCATCCCGATCGCGAGCGAACCGGCGAGGTTCTCCCGGCCGAGGACGGTCTCGCTGATGAGGGCACCGCGGATCTGGAGTGGCACGATCTGCGCCCCCTGGCTGATGAGCGCGGCGGCGGTCGCATAGCTCGAGAACGCGTTCGCGAACAACAGCAGGAGCGACCCGAGGAAGGAGGGGGCGAGGATCGGCATCGCGATCCGGGTCCAGTAGGTGAAGCGGGTGCCGCCGAGGGTCGCGTTCGCCTCGGACCAGGTCCGCTTCAACCCCTCCATCGCCGGCATGAAGGTGATGACCATGAGCGGCACCTGGAAGTACAGGTACGGCAGGAGGAGGCCTGGGACCTGGTAGAGCCACACGCCGTCGGCGAAGAGGTCGACCCCGAGGCGGTCCTTGAGGAACACGGTGACGAGGCCCTGGATGCCGATGGTCGCGATGAAGGCGAAGGCGAGCATGACGCCACCGAACTGGGCGAGGACGCTCGAAGCCGCATCGACGAAGGTGCGGATGAGTCCGTCGGGCCGGACCGCGAGGAGCGCGTAGCAGACGAGGGCTCCGACGACGGCTCCGGCGACCGCGGTGACGGCGGAGACCCAGAAGGAGCTGGCGAAGGCCCCGAGGACCGCCGGTTCGGCGAGCGCCGTGAGGTTGTCGAGCGTGAACGCGCCGTCGCCGTCGAAGAAGCCGGTGGCGAGGGCGAGGAACGTCGGGACCGCGAGGAAGAGCAGGGCGTACAGCGCGAACGGCGTCAGGCCGAGGAGCGCCCAGCGCGGACGGCGGCGGGGGCGCGCCGCAGCGGGTTCGGCCGAGGCGTCCGATGCGTCGGTGGGCGGGAGCGAGACGGCGGGGCCGGCGTGTGCCGACCCCGCCTCACTCCGCCGGGTGGCGGAGGTGGTCATCAGGAGATCGCTGCCGCCCACTTCTCGGCGAGCAGCGAGGTGGCCTGCTCGGTCTGCTCGGGCGTGAACTGCACGAGGTCCGCGGGCATCTCGCCCACGGCGTCGAGCGCCTTCTGGTCGACGGTGTCGGCCTCGACCATCGCGGCGAGGGTCGAGGGGTACGCGCCGGCGGCGAGGTACAGGTTCTGCGCCTCGGGGCTGAAGATGAACTCCTGCCAGAGTCGCGCGGCCGCGGGGTGCGGCGCGTCCACGTTGATGGCCTGGTTGTAGTAGCTGCCGACGGCCGAACCCGGGAGGACGGTGGTCTTCCAGTTGCGCTGGCCCTCGTTCTCGGTCGCGGCGGCGAGGTTGTTGTAGCTCCAGTCGATCACGACGGGGGTCTCACCCGAGGCGATCGTCGCCGGGGTCGGGTCGAGCGGCAGGAAGTTGCCCGCCTGGTTGAGCTTCTGGAAGAAGTCGACACCGGGCTGGATGTCGTCGGCCGAACCACCGGACTGCAGGGCGGCGAGGTAGACGCCGGCCGCGGCGGCACCGGCCTGGGTCGGGTCGCCGTTCAGCGCGACCTTGCCCGCGAACTCGGAGCCGAGGAGGTCGTCGAGCGACTTCGGCGCGGGGACGGCGTCCGCGTCGTAGCCGATGGAGACGAGGCCGGTGTAGTCGTACACCCACAGGCCGGTCTTCTCCTTCGAGCCCTCCGGGATGTCGTCCCAGTTGGCGACCTGGTACGGCGCGAACTGCTTGAGGTTGTCGAGGGCGACGGCGGAGCCGAGGTCGAAGACGTCGGGAGCGGTGTCCTGGCCCTGCTGGTTCTTCGCGGCCGTGATCTCCTCGGCACTCGAGACGTCGGGGTCGGCCGAGTTGACCGTGATGTCGTACTTGTCCTCGAACGCGGAGATGATCTTCCCGTAGTTCGCCCAGGTGTCGGGGAGGGCGATGACGTTCAGCTGGCCCTCGGCCTTCGCCGCTTCGACGAGCGCGTCCATCCCGCCGAAGTCCTCGGCGGAGGTCGCCGTCTTGGCGTCGACGTCGGAGCCGGCTCCGGTGTCCGCTCCGGCGGAGCATGCGGTGAGCGCGGTCGCTGCGAGTGCGACGATGGCGAGGGCGGTCATACGCCTGGTGTTCACGGTTCCTCCAGTGACGTCGGCGGCCGCCCGTGCTGTCGGGCCGTCGGATACCGCGTCCGTCGTCTGGAGGACAAGCTAGGGTCGCGACGTAGCGCGATCGGGGCCTGCCGGTGTCGCGCAGGTGAACAGTGCCCATCGCCAAGCTCAGGGACCGGGCGGGGGGCTCCGGGGCCGCGTCAGCCGCGGAGGGCGACTGGGCCGGGGCTCCGGGCGAGGCGTTCCTCGAGACCGGCCCGGACCTCCGGCCACTCCTCGGCGATCACGGAGAACAGCGCGGTGGTCCGCCACGTGCCGTCCGCCCGCTGCTTGTCGCGGCGGATGAGCCCCTCGAACGTGGCCCCGAGGCGCAGGATCGCGGTGCGTGAGCGCTCGTTGCGCTCATCGGCCTGGATCTTCACCCGGCCGAAGCCCGCGTCGAAGGCGAGCCCGAGGAGCAGCAGCTTCGTCTCGGCGTTGACGGCGGTGCCCCAGACGCCCGGGTCGTACGCCGTCCAACCGAGGTGGGCCGCCTCCCCCGGCTCGTCGAAGTCCCCGAGGGTGGACGTGCCGACGAGGAGCCCGTCGTGTTCGCCGCCGACGAGCCGGATGACGTAGGTGTTCCGCACCCCGGTCGTGAAGTAGCCGTCCGCGAAGGCGTCGAACTCGGCCTGCGTCGTCGGCAACCCCGCAGGCCCGCCGCCGTAGCCACCGGCGAACACCTCCGGGTGCGCGATCGCCGTGAACAGCTCCGGATAGTGCGCGCGGTCCAGCGGTTCGAGGCGGATGGTCCGGCCGTCGATGGGGCGGGGCTCAGGGCGTCGTGCGGTCACCGTTCCACCGTATCCGGTGACGGGCGTCGGGCGAGGACCGGTCTCGCGGTCAGGCGAGGATGAGGCAGGTGGGCGAACCGGCGTCGAGCGTCCCGAGGAGTGTCGTCGGGACGCCCGTGCGCTCGTCGAGCCGGAAGCTCGCGATGGAGTTCGACAGCTGGTTCGCGACGTGCAGGAAGCGGCCCGACTCCCGGTGGTGACGCGGCATCGTCCCGCCGCACTCGACGTCGGCCACGGCCTCGACCCGCGAACCGTCGCCGGTGACGCGCAACGTCGCGATGCGGTCGCTCCCGCGGACGCCGACGTGCAGCTGCTCGCGCGAGGCGGCGAGGCTGATCTCGGCACCCGTGTCGCCCTCGGACACGCCCTCCGAGGTCGCGACGGTCGCCGCGAGGATGTGCCAGTGCCCGTCGGTGCCGTCGACGCCGAGCGTGAAGACCTCGACCGAGTACTCGGTGATGACGTGGAGGTGGCCGCTCGGGTGGACGACGAGGTGTCGCGGACCCGTGCCGCGCGGAAACACGACGGTGTGGTCGAGCACCAACCGCGACCCACGGAGCTGCCAGATGCGGACCGTGTCGTGGCCGAGGTCGGTGGTCGCGATGCGGCCGTCCGGGAGGAGCGCCGAGGCGTGCGCGCGCGACGGTCGGGACGGCAGTGCCTCGCCGACAGCGGCCTCCAGCGCGAGGAGCGTGAGCGCGTCCTCGCCGGCGTCCGCGGATTCGGCGGCGAGTGCGGTGGGCGACGCCCAGGGGTCGACGGACGCCTCGCCGAGACGTGGGTCGCCGGCGAACGCCGCGTTCTCCGCGAGCGGGACGGTCACGACCCGACCGTCGCCGTAGCAACTCGCGATGAGGACGTCGGCACCGGGGACCGTCGCGACGTGGCACACGGAGTCGCCGGCTTCGATGGGCTTGCCGAACGGCGCGAGCCCGAACCCGCCGGAGCGCTTGAACGCTTCGACGGCCCCGGTCGACTCGCTCGCGGCGTAGACGATCGGCAGCGTCGGGTGCAGGGTCAGGAACGACGGCGACTGCGCCTCCGACGACTGCACGAGGCGGAGGGTGCCCGCCTCGTCCTGGCGCAGCAGGCTGATGCCGGCACCGGTGCCGTCGGCCTCCGAGGTGTAGGAACCGAGCAGGAGGTAGGGGTTGTCGTCGCTCACCCCCACAGTCTCCCACCTGCGCCGTCTGACATCGGCGCCCGCTCAGGAGGCGCGGCGGGCACGGACGCCTGCCGCGTACTCCTTCGGGGTCATGCCGATCGCCTCACGCACGATCCGGATGAGCGTCGCACGGGTGATCCCGAGCGCGTTCGCGAGGGTGACGAGCGAGAGGTCGGGATCGTCGTCGAGCGTCGCCAGGGCGCGCCGGACCCGTGGGTCGAGCGCTCCGGTGTCGCGCTGGGCACGCACCGCCGGGCGAGGCCTGACCTCACCGCTCGTGAGCTCCTCGACCGGTGGCAGCCCGGGCAGGGACGGCTGACTGGATTCGTCCACCATGGTGCGTTCGACGCTCGTCGTTCGCTGCTCGGATCAGTCGACGAGGTCGTGCCGCACGACGATCGCATCGCGGCCGGGACCCACGCCGATCGCGGAGATGCGCGAACCGCTCATCGCCTCGAGCGCCAGCACGTAGTCCTGGGCGTTCTTCGGGAGGTCCTCGAAGCGGCGGACACCGGTGATGTCCTCCTGCCAGCCGGGGAACTCCTCGTAGATCGGGACGGCGTGGTGGAAGTCGGTCTGCGAGACCGGCACCTCGTCGACCCGGACGCCGTCGACCTCGTAGGCGACACACACCGGGATGGTGGCGAGGTCGTCGAGGATGTCGAGCTTCGTCAGGACGAAGTCGGTGACGCCGTTGATGCGCGCCGCATACCGGGCGATCGGGGCGTCGTACCAGCCGACACGACGCGGGCGGCCGGTCGTCGTGCCGAACTCGAAGCCCTTCGAGCGGAGGTAGTCGCCGGACTCGTCGAACAGCTCGGTCGGGAACGGGCCGGCGCCGACGCGGGTCGTGTAGGCCTTGACGATGCCGATGACGCGGTCGAGGCGGTTCGGGGCGACACCGGAGCCGGTGGCCGCACCACCCGAGGTCGCGTTGGAGGAGGTGACGAAGGGGTAGGTGCCGTGGTCGACGTCGAGCATCGTGGCCTGCCCACCCTCGAAGAGGACGATCTTGCCGTCGTCGAGCGCCTCGTTCAGCACCAGCGCGGTGTCGGCCACCATCGGGCGGAGTCGCTCGGCGTAGGCGAGGAGGTCGGCCACGATCTCGTCGACCGTGATGGCGCGGCGGTTGAAGACCTTGACCAGCAGGTGGTTCTTCTGGTCGAGGGCGCCCTCGACCTTCTGGCGCAGGATGTTCTCGTCGAAGAGGTCCTGGATGCGGATGCCGACGCGGTTGATCTTGTCGGCGTAGGCCGGGCCGATGCCACGGCCGGTGGTGCCGATCTGGCGCTTGCCGAGGAAGCGCTCCGTCACCTTGTCGATGGTGCGGTGGTACTGGGTGATGACGTGCGCGTTGGCGCTCACGAGGAGGCGCGAGACGTCGATGCCGCGGGCCTGGAGCGCCTCGAGCTCGTGGAACAGCACCTCGATGTCGATGACGACACCGTTGGAGATGACGGGGACGACGCCGCTCGTCAGGATGCCGGACGGCAGGAGGTGGAGCGCGTACTTCTCGTCACCGATGACGACCGTGTGCCCCGCGTTGTTGCCGCCGTTGAACTTCACGACGTAGTCGATGCGGTCACCGAGCAGGTCGGTGGCCTTCCCCTTGCCTTCGTCGCCCCACTGGGCGCCGACGATCACGATTGCTGGCATCTGGATGCCGCCCCTTCCGGATTCTCGTGTGCCCGGCGGATCCGCTGGGGAACCACGCCCTGACAGGCCGGACGCCCATCCTCTGCGGGCGGGCGTCTCGTGCACGCACCCGTCCATCGTACCGGAGGAGGGTCACGGGCACCGAGTCCCGGGCTGCGCTCGATACCATGAGGGGATGTTCAGGCCTCGGGCGGCCGTCCTGCCTGCCGATGGCCCTCGACGACCGTCCTCTCGACCGACCGAACGGAACCCATGACCTCCCTGCCGCGCCTCGTCGCCTTCGACCTCGACGACACCCTCGCCCCGTCGAAGTCCGCGCTCGACCCTCGCATGGCCGAACTGTTCGTCGCGCTCCTCGAACGCACCTCGGTGTGCATCATCTCGGGCGGCCAGATCGTGCAGTTCCAGAACCAGGTGCTCGACCGGCTCGGAGCCGCGTCGCCCGAGGCCCTCGGCCGACTGCACCTCATGCCCACCTGCGGCACCCGGTACGACCGCTTCGACGGCACCGCGTGGGTCACCGTCTACAAGCACGACCTCACCGACGACCAGAAGGCCCGAGCCATGGGCGCGCTCGAGACCGAGGCCAAGCGACTCGGCCTCTGGGCCGACGAGACCTGGGGACCGATCCTCGAGGACCGCGGCTCGCAGATCACCTTCTCCGCCCTCGGGCAGGCAGCGCCGGTCGCCGAGAAGACCGCCTGGGACCCCGACGGCGCGAAGAAGGAGTCGCTGCGCGCCGCCGTGCAGGCCTTGCTCCCCGACCTCGAGGTCCGCTCCGGCGGCTCGACCTCCGTCGACATCACCATGGCGGGCGTCGACAAGGCGTTCGGCATGACGCGGCTCGCCGAGCACACGGGCATCCCGCTGGAGGAGATGGTCTTCGTCGGCGACCGTCTCGACGAGGGCGGCAACGACTACCCGGTCCTCGCGCTCGGGGTGCCGTCGGTGGCCGTGCACGGTTGGCAGGACACGGCGGCGTACCTGGAGTCGCTCGGCCTGTAGGCCCTTCGACAGGCTCAGGGACCGGGGAAGCCGCTAGTCGGAGCCGAGGATGACGATCGCGGAGGT
This sequence comes from Plantibacter sp. MMLR14_011, assembly GCF_001865025.1. Taxonomy (NCBI): domain Bacteria; kingdom Bacillati; phylum Actinomycetota; class Actinomycetes; order Micrococcales; family Microbacteriaceae; genus Plantibacter; species Plantibacter sp. MMLR14_011. The sequence continues at coordinate 93,609 of NZ_MJGW01000061.1, read as the reverse complement.
CGGCGGTGCCGCCGCCGCGACGAGGTATTCGATCTCCTCCGACGCGGTGGGGTCGGCCTCACGCAGGAAGGCGTCGAGACGCTCGACCTCTTCGGTCTCGCCGATCGCCTTCGCGGAGCGGCGGAGCGCGTAGAGCGAGCGCAACACCCCGCGGTTCGGCGCGTGCGACCACGGGATCGGGCCCTGACCGCGCCAGCCGGCGGCACGGAGCGAGTCCAGGCCGCGGTGGTACCCGACCCGCGCGGCCGCGTAGCCGGGGATCGGCGACTGCGGGTCGTGGACGGCGTCGGCGAGGAGTGCCCAGCCGAGCGAGGAGCGGGGGTGGGCCGCGAGGAGGTCCGCCAGCGCCTCGATCGAACCGACGGCCGCGTGGAACTCGGCATCGGTGGCGCTGTCGTCCGGCAGCAGTGTCGGAGGGGTTGCCATCAGATTCTCACCGGTCATCGTTCAACCATAGCTCCGTTCCCGGAGCCCGGCGTGGGAGGAAGCTGGCAGCCCTCGCTGAGAGCTCGCCGCATCCATCGACATCGATATTGCACACCGCTGTGCAAGATAGTACGATCGCTGTCATGACCACCACCCAAGCGCCTGCGAGCGGGTCGCGCGCCCCTCGTCGCGACGCCGCGGAGAACCGCCTCGCGCTGCTCGAAGCCGCCCGCCTGGCGCTCCGCAGCGACCCCGACGCCAGCCTCGAGACCATCGCGGCCGCCGCCGGCCTCACCCGCCGTTCGGTGTACGGACACTTCGCCACGCGCGACGAGCTCGTGAACGCCGTCGTCGTGGCTGGGGCCGAGCGCGTCGCCGCGTCGATCACGGCCGTCCGAGGCGAGGACCCGCTCACCACCATCGCGCTCATCGGCGACGTGCTGTGGGCCCAGGTGGACCACGTCCGGATCATGGCGCCGCTCGCCGTCCGCGGGCCGCTCCGCGCCGTCACGGCGGCAGCCCTCGAACCCGTTCGGACCCTCCTCCTCCGCACCGTCGAGGCCGGTGTCGCGGACGGTTCCATCCGCCCCGACATCGACGCCGGCGTCCTCGCCCGACTCGTCGAGAGCACGGCCGTCGGGGTACTGGAAGAGGCGACCCGGTCCGGCCTCTCGACGAGCGCCGGCCGCCGCCTCGTCATGCTCGCCACCCTCGGGGCGGTCGGCCTGTCGTGGCAGGACGCCACGGCGGTCGCCGACCGCGCCGACACCGGACACGCAGACACCCACCGCCACACCACAGGCACCGCCACGAACGAGGAGCCCTCCCATGCGCGTTGAACTCGACGGCGTCTCCAAGGGCAAGGGCGGCATCGTCCTCGAGCCGACCTCCCTCTCCTTCCGGACGGGCGAGGCGACCTTCGCCCGCGCCGAGACCGAGCAGCGGCCGACCGTCCTCGGCCTCATCGCCTCCGGCCGGATGAAGCCCGACACCGGGAGCGTCCTCGTCGACGGAGCGACCGACCGCAAGACGATGCGCCGCGTGATCGCCCTCATCGACGCGCCCGACGTCTCCGAACCGGCCAGCGGCGTCGCGGTCTCCGGCGTCGTCGCCGAGGAGCTCATGTTCGCCGGCCGGGCGAGCCACCCCTTCGCCGTCGCGCGGTTCCTCGAGTCGCTCGACCTCGCACACCTCGCGAAGCAGCCGATCTCGACCGTCGCGCCGACCGACCGCGTGCGGCTCCTCACCGAGCTCGCGGTCCTCCGGGAGGACGTCACCGCACTCGTCCTCGTCTCCCCCGACCGCCACGGCGGCGACCCGCTCGAGTGGTGGAACCTCGCCCGCAAGCTCGCCGCCCGCGGCTACGGCGTCCTCGTGATCGCCGGCGACGCTTCGGCGACAGCCATCAACGCCACCGCGGACGCCCCGGTGTCCGAGAACGCCACGGACGAACTCGTCCCCCTCTTCCAGCAGGACTGGTCGTGACGCACACCGTGCACCACCACCGTCCAGCCACCACCTCATCCCGCACCACCCGTCCCCAGAAGGACCTCCTGTGAAGATCTTCGCGATGATCCGCGCCGAACTGTCCCGCCTGTGGGCCACGCCCATGTCGCGACTCGCCCTCGTCGCCCTCATGTGCGTCCCGCTGCTCTACGGCGGCCTGTACCTCTGGGCGAACCAGGACCCGTACGCCAAGCTCGACCAGGTGCCCGTCGCCCTCGTCGTCGAGGACACCGGTGCGCCGGCGACCGACGACACCACCGGCGACGCGACCGGTGAGACGGAGAACTACGGCGACGACATCGCCGACCAGCTCATCGAGGACGGCTCGTTCGCCTGGCACGAGGTCAGCGCGGCCGACGCCGCACGGGGCGTGAACGACGGGACCTTCGACTTCAGCGTCACGATCCCCGCCGACTTCTCGACCTCACTCACCTCCGTGTCGGGCGACGCCCCGCAGCAGGCGACGGTGCAGCTCACGACCAACGACGCCAACAGCTACCTGGCGACGACGATCGGCGAGCAGGCCGTCAAGCAGATCAAGGCGACCATCGTGCAGACGGTCAACCGTCAGGCCGCCGGCCGGTTCCTCATCGCTCTCGACACGATCAAGACGAAGCTCGTCGACGCCACCTCGGGCGCCACGCAGCTGGCCGACGGCGCACAGCAGGCCTTCGACGGCGCCGGGACCGCCCAGGCCGGCGCTGCGACCCTCGCGTCCGGCACGGCCCAGATCGCCGCGGGGACGGCCAGTCTGCCCTCGCAGACCGATCAACTGGCCTCGGGTGCCGAGCAGGTGGCGTCCGGGACGTCGACGCTCGCCGGCAAGGGTGACGAGGTCGGAGCAGCCGCCCAGCGACTCGTCGACTCGATCCCCACGGCCCGCGCCCAGATCTCACAGACGCTCGCGGAGAACGGCTTCACCCCCGAGCAGATCGCCCAGGTGCTGGCGCTCCTCGACCCGGTGGCAGCCGACGCCACGACGGCGAACGAGCGCGTCCAGACCGTCGTCTCACAGGTCGACCAGCTCAACAGCGGTGCCCAGCAGGTCGCCGGAGGCGCCCGGACGCTGAGTGACGCGATGCCCGCGCTCGCCTCGGGGACGCAGCAGGCCGCCGACGGCGCGGCGTCGCTGCAGACCGGCCTCACGACCCTGCAGACGGGCCTCGGCACCCTCCGTGACGGCATCGTCACCCTCCGCGACGGTCTGCAGTCCGGCGCGGACGCCATCCCAGCGACCACCGCGGACTCCCGCGAACTCCAGGCCAAGACGATCGCCGACCCGGTCAAGCTGACCAACTCCTCCGTGACGAGCGCGGGCACCTACGGAGCGGGACTCGCGCCGTTCTTCGTCAGCCTCGCCGCCTGGATCGGCATCTACGCGCTCTTCCTCATCGTCAAGCCGGTCTCGCGGCGCGCGATCACGGCGCTCCACAGCCCCATCAAGGTGACCGTCGCCGGCTGGCTCACGCCCGGCCTCCTCGGCACGATCCAGATGGTCGCGCTGTTCGGGATCCTCGCCGGCGCCCTGCACTTCGAGGTCCACAACCCGCTCGCGACCTACGGGATGATGGCGCTCGCGTCCCTCACCTTCGCGGCGATCATCCTGACGCTCAACGTGTGGTTCGGCAGCGTCGGACAGTTCCTCGGCCTCGTGCTCATGGTCGCCCAGCTCGTCACGGCCGGAGGCACGTTCCCGTGGCAGACACTCCCGGCGCCGCTGGCCGCACTGCACCATGTGCTCCCGATGTCCTACGCCGTCGACGGCATGCGCCAGTTGATGTACGGGGGACGGATGGACGCCGCCCTGCAGGACGCCGGAGTCCTGCTGGCCTGGCTGGCGATCGCACTGAGCCTCTCGGCGATCGGCGTGACGCGGATGACGCACGCCAGGACGCTGCGCGACCTCCGGCCGAGCCTCATCGGCTAGGCAGCCGTCGAGCGCGCAGGAGCCCGCGCAGGAGCGTCGTCCTCGGGTCGGACGACGCTCCGGCGCGTGTGGTCGGCCTGCTGCGTGCGACGCCCATTCGGGTCGGGCATCGTTCGACGTCGGCGTCTGAGCGCCGCGTCGGTCCGGATTCGGGTCCGCCCGACAGCGTTGCACTCCCTTGAGTGATCGACTGGAGGCGCGATCATGACGCGGAACGCGGCAGATTCTCGGAACGGTCGTCGAGCCACCGGAAGGACCGGCGTTCGTCCGGTGCGAAGACCCCGCCGACACACCCCGGAAACACCGGAGGCCGCCGGGAGTGGGGGGACTCCCGGCGGCCACCGGTGCGACGGAACGGGCGCGTTCCGTCTGGAGCAGCTGAGCGTCGTGGTTCGGGCCACGGCGATCAGCTGCGGGTGCAGCGCGCTGCTCAGCGGGAGAGCAGCGACGCCTCCTCGCGCTGTTCGGCGAGCATCCGACGACGCGTCGCGAAGGCGGCTCCGGCCCCCCAGATGAGGAGCGATGCGAACAACGCGCCGGCCGGAGCGATGAGCTCGCTCGAACCGGGCTGCGTCGCACTGATCGAGCTCGACGCCTCGTCGACCCGGGCCTCGGCCTGAGCCGGCGCGGCGACGCCGACGATGAGGGCGACCGCGAGGGCGGCGGGGACGGCGAGCGCGGCGACGCCGCGGACCTTGGACGGGTGGGTTCCTCGTTCGGGCGAGACTCCCAGGGCAGAGCGGTGCTTCATCTTCGATTCATCCTTCGGGTGACCGCCGATTCGCACCGCACGGATTCGGGTCCGTGCGGTGGCCCTCGGTGGCTTCGGGTGCCGGAGGGATTCGGGTTCAGCGGTGGAGTGTTGCTCCGCTAGACAGTATGCCGGGGGGTGTCGGCACTTTGGGGGACCTCGGGGGCAATTGAGGGAATCTTGAGGTGTTCCTGAGGTACGCACACGGGTGCCGTTCGAAACCACCCGCGGACGGGGGCCAACCCGATCAGGACGCGTCGAAGGAGACGTGCTGCATGACCCAGGCGTGCATCGCGACGGCTGCCGCCGCTGAGGCGTTGATCGATCTCGTCGACCCGAACTGGGTGATCTCGAGCACCGCGTCGGCCGCGGCGAGCGCCTCCGGCGAGAGCCCAGGCCCCTCCTGTCCGAAGAGCAGGAGGCACCGCTCGGGAAGCCGGAACGTCTCGATCGGGACCGAGCCCGGCACGTTGTCGATCGCGATGATCGGCAGCTCGGCCGCCGACGCCCAGGCGACGAGCGCCGCGACGTCGACGTGGTGCTCGACGTGCTGGTAGCGATCGGTCACCATGGCTCCGCGCTTGTTCCACCGACGGCGGCCGACGATGTGGACGGTGTCGGCCGCGAACGCGTTGGCGGTGCGCACGATCGACCCGATGTTCATGTCGTGCTGCCAGTTCTCGATGGCGACGTGGAACGGATGGCGGTGGTCGTCGATGTCGGCGACGATGGCCTCCATCGACCAGTAGCGGTAGCGGTCGACGACGTTCCGGGTGTCGCCCTCGCGCAGCAGCTCGGGGTCGTACCAGGGGTCGTCCGGCCACTCCCCCTGCCATGGACCGACGCCGGCCGTCGGGCTCCCGGCCTGATCGGGGCCGGCGACCGGGTCGTCCGGGTGGAGCGGGGTCTCTGGCACCAGCCAACCCTACCCGCGCCGTGCCACACTGGAGGTCCGGGCCCGACGCCGCGCCACCCCCGCGGCGCAGCGCTCGCGCAGCCCGCACGGAGCACCTGGAGGAACGCATGTCACGACGCGACGAGGTCGAATGCTGGCTCACCGACATGGACGGCGTGCTCGTCCATGAGAACCACGCCCTCCCGGGCGCCGCCGCGCTCCTGCAGCAGTGGCAGGACCAGCGGACGCCCTTCCTGGTGCTCACCAACAACTCGATCTTCACCCCGCGCGACCTGAGCGCCCGACTGCGTGCGTCCGGGCTCGACGTGCCCGAGGAGTTCATCTGGACCTCCGCGCTCGCGACGGCCGCCTTCCTGGCCGAGCAGGAGCCGGGCGGCTCGGCGTTCGTCATCGGGGAGGCCGGGATCACCACGGCCATCCACGAGGCCGGCTTCACCATGACGGAGACGAACCCCGACTACGTGGTCGTCGGCGAGACCCGCAACTACTCGTTCGAGGCCATCACCAAGGCGATCCGCCTCATCGCCGGCGGCGCGCGCTTCATCGTGACGAACCCGGACGCGACCGGACCGAGCAAGGACGGTCCGCTTCCGGCGACCGGTGCCATCGCGGCGCTCATCACGAAGGCCACCGGCATGGAGCCCTACGTCGTCGGCAAGCCGAACCCGATGATGTTCCGATCGGCGCTCAACAAGATCGGCGCGCACTCGGAGAACACCGGCATGATCGGCGACCGCATGGACACCGACATCGTCGCGGGCATCGAGGCCGGTCTCCACACCATCCTCGTGCTCACGGGCATCAGTGACGAGGCCGAGATCAACCGCTACCCGTTCCGTCCGAACGAGATCCTGAGCGGCGTCATCGACCTCGTGACGGAGCCCGTCGAGGTCGAGATCTAGGCCGTTCGGCCACCACCAGCCCACCGTTCCGTTCCCGCCCCGCCACGCACCGAGGACTTCCATGCGCGCCGTCGTCTACGACCAGTTCACCGCCGAGCCCGAGGTCCGCGACGTGCCGGATCCGGTGCCGTCCGACGCCGGCGTCGTCGTGCGCGTGGAGACCACGGGTCTCTGCCGGAGCGATGCGCACGGCTGGCTCGGGCACGACGACGGCATCGCCCTCCCCCACGTGCCCGGCCACGAACTCGTCGGGCGCATCCATGCGGTCGGCCCCGCCGTCGAGCGGTTCCGCGTGGGCGACCGCGTCACGGTGCCCTTCGTGTGCGCGTGCGGACGCTGCGCCCAGTGCCTCGCCGGGAACGGGCAGGTCTGCCCGAACCAGACGCAGCCGGGCTTCACCCACTGGGGTTCCTACGCCGAGCTCGTCGCCCTGCACGACGCGGACGTGAACCTCATCCCGGTGCCGGAGTCCCTCGACGCCGGTGCCGCCGCCCTCCTCGGGTGCCGGTTCGCGACGGCCTTCCGCGGGCTCGTCCACCGCGCCGGGCTCCGCAGCGGGGAGCGCCTGCTCGTCGTCGGCTGCGGCGGCGTGGGGCTGAGCGCCGCCATGATCGGCGTCGCGCTCGGTGCCGAGGTCATCGCCGTCGACATCGACGCCTCGGCCCTGGCGCGCGCGGCGTCGATCGGCGTCACGCACACGATCGACTCGAGCGGACTCGACGAGGCCGCCGTCCTCGCGCGCATCGCCGAAGCCGCACCCATGGGCGTGCAGGTGTCGGTCGAAGCCCTCGGACGTGAGTCCACGATGCGCCTCAGCCTCCTCGCGCTGGCGCCGATGGGCCGTCAGGTGCAGATCGGCCTGTTCTCGAGCGAACCGACACTCCCGCTGCCGCGCATCATCTCGCAGGAGCTGTCACTGCACGGCAGTCACGGCATGCCGGCTTCCGACTACTCGGAACTGCTCGACCTCGTCTCGAGCGGTGCGCTGCGTCCGCAGGATCTCATCGAACACCGCATCGGCCTCGACGAGGCTCCTGCCGCACTCGTCGCTCTCGCGTCCGGCGACCGCTCGACGGGCGTGACCGTCATCGACGTCGCCTGACGGCCCGCGTCAGGCGTATCGCCACCTGAAATATGTAGTATCACGGTATGCCCGCGTACGCTGCGACCTCGATCAACGTCGCTGTGATCGACCTCCTCCACCCATGAGCCGACGCTCCATGCTGATCCGAAGGACGGTGGCCGTAGCAGCCTTGGCGCTCCCCATGGCGTTGATCGTCGTCTCCGCGATCATGTGGCGCGAAGAACTTCCGGAAGCCATCGGTACACACTGGTCAACGCCAGGGCCGGCGGACCGCTCGACTCCAACTGCCGCGTTCTTCGCGTCCTGGTGCTCGGTGAGCTCAATCGTCACTGTGCTTGGGGCGACCGTCGCCATGGCCGTTCGAAACGCGAACCTGGTCGCATCCATCGCGCTGCTCTTCTCGGGAGGCCTGTCGGGCGTTGCGGCCGCGCAGTGGCTCATCTCGACCGGACTCACGCTGCAGGCCGGTGACGCTCGGCGCGCGGTGTTGGGGGCGTGGATACTGGTTCATCTCGCGGCATGGTCATACGGCGTCATCCCGATGCTGATCTGGCCACGCCCGCAGCGAGACGGGTGACGCCGGGGCACGCTCCCCACGACTTCAGACGGTGTGCGTCGTTCCAGCCGACGACCAGCTGGCCGACGTGTTCGGCTGCACCGGGTCTCCGGCCGCGCCAGCCGCGTTCGCGGCACCGACGAGCGTTCCGAAATAGAACGCGAGCAGGAGCAGCACGGCTGCGCCCAGGCCGACGACCGCCCAGAGCAGCGCCTTCGGGATGCCCTGATCCGCGTGCTCTCCGCGGTATTCGGGGAGATCGCGATCGGGAGCGGACTGCGTGGCCTGAGGCGGCAAGGTGGCGCCGACGATACCCGCAGCCGCGGCCGGGGTCGTGAGCGCGCTCGCGCCGTCGAGTTCCGGGAACGCGACCGTCTCGCCCGGGAGCGCGGCCGGCGCCGTCTGCGGCACGTTCGCGATCGGCCCCTGCGAGGGGACTGCCGCGGCGTGTGCGCCGAAGACGGACACCGAGGCGGGGGTCACCGGTGTGGGCGCGGTGTCCGAGGCGACATCCGGCTCAGCCGTCGGAGAGGTGTGTGGAGCGCTGTCGTCGTCTCCGGCGGCGTGGGCGCCGTTCCGCCGGGACCCGCCGGTGTCGTCGTCGGGATCCGTGCCGTCGACATCGGTGCCGTCGGCGGCGACGAGGCCCGGGATGGGGGCGAGCGGGAGATCGGGGTCGGCGATCGCGTCGGCCTGGAGCGACCAGCCACCCTCGGCGGCGAAGGCGTCGGCGAGCGACCGTGCTGAGGCCGCCTCCGCCGTGGCGGTGGTGGTGGCGTCGGGCTGATCGGACGGATCGGCAGGGGCGACCGTGGCAGAGTCCTCGGCCTGCTCGGTGTCGGCGAGCGGCGTGGCAGCCGGCTCACCGTCGGTCGCGGCGCCTTCGACCGAGGCGACCTGGACCGCATCCGTCTCCGGTCCGAGGTCGAACAGCGACTCGAGCCGCAGCTCCTCGCTGACCGGCTCGGGCTCGCCGACCGGCTCAGGGTCGATCGAGTCCTGGTCAGCGACCGCGGGATCCGACGCGGCGGCACCCGTGGTGGGATCGGTCGCACCGTCGGCGACGGCCCCGTCCGGCACGAACGACGGAAGCGGTGTGACGCCCGCCGCAGCGAGTGGGACGGCGTCGAACTCGACGATCTCCTCGTCGAACTCGTCGTCGAGCTCCTCCGGGTCGACGGCGAACGCCGGGGTCTCGGAAGCTGGGGTCCCGATGACCGGGGTCGGTGCTGTCTCGGGAGCGGAATCGGCGGCGCGGTCGGCCGAGGTCTCCGTGACGTCGGTGTCGTCGTCCGAGCCGAGGCCGGAAGCGGCACCGGCAGCGGTTGCGGCCCCTGCGGCGGCGAGGCCACCGGCCGCCACGGCTGCGTCGAACCCACCGAGCGACAGCGTCGGGAAGAGGTCGACCGTGTCGTTCGCGGCGGGGACGATCGGTGCGGCATCCGGCGCGGAGCTGTCGGTCTCGGTCGCGTCGTCGGTCCAGCTGGCGAACTCGTCACCGGGTCCGTCGACGAGCGGGCGACCGAGCGTGACGGCGGCGAGGCCCGGAGCGAAGGGCTGGACGTCGCCGGCGATGAACGCGGCATCGGGCACCTCGCCCTCGAGCGCGAGCTCCGACGGGGACTCCGCGCTCACGGCTGACGACTCGGCGCCCTCCCACTCCACCGGCGGGACCGGGATGGGCTGGGTCGTGGGAGCCGCGTGCACGAGCGGGTCGAGGGCGTCGTTCGGAGCGAGGTCCCACACGAACGGTGCGGTGCCGAAGGGGCTGACCGTGGGCTCGGGTTGCACGCCGTCGAGGGAGATGAGCTCCGTGATGGAACGCTCGGCCTTCGGGGTCGGCGGGCCGAAGGCCGGGGGGACGTCGGCGGTGTCCGTCGCGTCGTCGTCGACCGGCGCATCGTCACGGCCGGACTCGGCATCGGTGTCGGTATCGGGTGTCGGCACCGAGGCAGCGGCTGCTGCTGCGGCTGCCGCGCCCGCGAGGGCCGAGAAGCCCGGACCTCCGAGGCTGTCGAACGGCCGCGTCTCATCGAGCGGTTCGGCGTCGACGTCGGGGACCGTCTCGGGCCACGGAACTTCGGCGGGCGAGGTCGGCTCCGCAGCACTCGTCGGCGACGCCGCTGCGACCGTGTCCCAGCGGAACGGTGCCGCGGGGGTGATCGGCTCGGAGGCGACGATGCCGTCGGACGCGGGCTCGGGCTCGAGCTCAGAATGGGCGGTCGGCTGGACCGACTCGCTCGAGGACGGGGACGTCGCCTCCTCGGTGACGGTGGCGATGCCGGACTCGTCTGCGGTGTCGAGTAGCTGGGGCGCTTCGTCGACCGGTTCCGCCTGTGCTTCCTCGGACGGCTGCTCCTCCGGTGCCGCGGGCGCGGCGCCGAACGTCTCACCGAACGGTTCCGTCAACCAGGCCAAAGGGTCCGTCCGCGGTGTGGAGGCCTCGGCAGGCGCCGGCTCGGCTGTCCAGACGTCGTCGGTAGCTGGCTCGTCGGCAGCCGGTTCATCGGCCGTGGCCTCGTCGGGGCGTGCGGCGAGGGGCGTCGAAGCGTCGATCGTCGTGTCACGGACCTCGACGGTCTCTCCGCCGAGGACGTCGTCGCCGAACGTCTCGGAGAGGCTCCAGGAGCCCTCCGGCAGATCGTCGTCCTGCACCTCGGCGTCGGGTGTCGACGCGGAGCCGGACGGCACATCGCGGTCCGCGGCGGTGGGCGACGGCGTCACCGGCGGGGCGGCGGGCGGCAGCGGTGCGGCGGGAGTGCCACCGTCGGGCGACGAGGTGGCGGTGGTCGCGCCGATCTCCTCCGCCTCGACCGCGGCCCAGGCCGCCGGGTCGTCGGCCGCGAGCGCTCGGGCCGTGGGCAGGACGGCCGTCGAGACGTCCTCGGGGGCTGCTGGGTCGGCGTCGATGTCGTCGCTGCCGCCGAGGCTCCAGGGCTCGTCGGCGACGGGTGGCAGGACGACCGGGTTCGTCGGTGCGGGCCGGAAGGTGCCGGCGGGCGCGTGCTGGAGGACGGAGTCGGTGTCGACCGTCAGCTCGTTGCGAGCGGGCGGCACCGGCGATGCCGGGGCAGGGGTCGGCGGGACGACCGGGAGCTCGAGGGCGTTCGGGTGACGCAGACCCTCCGACCGGACGGGAGCTTCCTCGGGCATCGGGTCGGCCGGGGCTGCAGGCGTGGCGGGTGCGGCGGGCTCCGCGCTGGGTGCATCCGGCGCCGGCGGTGCGGGGACCGCCGTCGTGTCGTCGGCCGGGTTCGGCACCTGGTTCTGCCACCAGGCGAGGAGTTCGGCCTCGCTCGCGAATTCACCGGGAGCAGTGGCCGGGGCGGCGGGGGTCGGCTCGGCGGCAGCGGTCGTCTGCTCGACGGGAGCGGGCAGCGGTTCGACCGGAGCAGGCGTCGGTTCAGCGTGCGTCTGAGCCGCCGGCGCATCCGGCACGGAGGGCGCGGACCACTGGAGCTCGGCCGGGACCGGCGCAGCCACCGACGAAGCAGCGGCCTGGGCATCGGTGTCGCCGACGACCGGCAGGACTCGGGTCCGGTCGTCGTCAGCGGGCGCCGGAGCGACGGCTGCCGAGGGGTGCTCGTCGACCGCGTCGGTGTCGGGCTGCGTCTCGATCGCCTCCGTGTCGTCGGCGTCGAGCTGCGAGAGCAGCCAGTCGGTTCCGTCCGCGGGTTCCTCCGGCAGCCCGGCCCCGCCGCGTCCGGTTCCGTCGCCGGACATCAGACGAGTCCCAGGTCTTCCAGGCCGATCGCGGCCAGGTACTGGTAGCCCGCGGCCTCGATGATCTCGCGGGCGCCGGTCGCGCGGTCGACGACGACGGCGACGGCGACCACCTCGGCTCCGACCTTCTCGAGCGCTTCGGCCGCCTTGAGCGGTGATCCACCGGTGGTCGAGGTGTCCTCGAGCACGATCACGCGCTTGCCCTGGAGGTCGGGGCCCTCGACCTGCTTGCCGCGGCCGTGGTCCTTCGGCTCCTTGCGGACGACGAAGGCGTCGTAGGTGAGTCCGCGCGCGGCACCCTGGTGCAGGATCGCGGCTGCGACGGGGTCGGCACCCATGGTGAGGCCACCGACCGCGAAGACGTCGGGGACGTCGGCGATGAGGTCGATCATGACCTGCCCGATGAGGGGCGCGACGCGGTGATCGAGGCTCACCTTGCGGAGGTCGACGTAGTACGTCGCTTTCTTGCCGCTCGTCAGGGTGAAGTCACCGTGGAACACGGCTTCCGCCGAGATGTGGTCAATGAGCTGAGCTCGTGCGTCCGTCACGTCGGAGAGTCTACAAGCTGTGACCCCCATCGCCGCAGTCGCCCGGATGGGGGCGGTCCGCATCCCCGACGCGCGAGAGCCCCGGCGTGTCGGTACGACTCGCCGGGGCTCGAGGACGCCACGCCGCCACCGTCCTGCGTCGGGGCGGCTGCGTCCGGGGGTCAACGCGCCGTGCCGGAACCCGGGTCCTCGGGGCGGTCGACTGCGAGCAGTTCCGCCTCGGTCGCTCCGCCGTAGCCCTCGGTCTCCGGGTCGCCGTGCAGGCCGCCCGAGACCGCGTACTCCTCCTCCGGTGACATGACGAGCCGGTGGCGACCCCAGACCGCGAAGGCGACCAGCATGACGACATAGACGACGACGATCGCGATGATCGCCGGGAGGAACGTCGGGTTGAGCAGGAAGCCCACGAAGATGAGCGCGGCGATGACGGCCGCGATGACCGCCCCCGGGACACCCCACGGGCTCAGGTAGGGCCGCTTGGCGTTCGGGAACTTCTTGCGCAGCAGCAGGAACGCGATCATCTGCATGAGGTACGCGAGCACCGCGCCCCAGACCGCGATGTTGAGCACGATCGCCCCGGCGACACCGCCCGATCCGCCGGCCGCGTCGACGATGAGCAACGCGACGAACCCGATGATCGCCCCGGCCACAAGGGCCACCCACGGCGTCTGCCGCTTGCCGGTGAGGGAGAGGAACCGCGGGTAGTACCCGGCGCGGGACAGCGAGTACATGTTGCGACCGTAGGCGAACATGATGCCCTGCAGCGAGGCGAGGAGCCCGATGAGGGCGAAGAGCGCGAGGACCGCCGCCGCACCGTCACCGACGATGGCTCGGAAGCCGTCGAGCAAGGGCTCCCCTGCCGTCCCGGTCGCCTCGGCACCGATGACGCCGGTGTTGAGGAAGAGGACGAGGAGGCCGGTCACGATGAGCGTGCCACGAGCCCAGAACCCGGCCTTCGGGATGTCGCGCACCGGGTTGTGGGACTCCTCCGCCGCGAGCGGCAGCTCCTCGATGCCGAGGAAGAACCACATCGCGAAGGGCAGGGCGAACAGGATCGGGAGGACGCCGTGCGGCAGGAACTCGGTCTGGCCCGCGTCGGGAGCGATGTCGAACAGGTTGGCCCAGGCGAACTGGCCGGAGAAGACCGCCATCGCGGAGAAGACGAGCAGGATGCCGATGGAGATGATCGAGACGACGATGGCGAAGCGGAAGGAGATGCTCGCACCGGCGGAGTTCAGTGCGATGAACGCGACGTACAGGATCGCCCACCACACGGGCGACGGCATGGAGAAGCCGAGCAGCTCGCTCGTGATGGCGTCGGCGTAAGAGGCCGAGAAGTACACGATCACGGCCGTGGTCGCGACGTACTCGATGGTCTCCGCGAGGCCGGTCACGAACCCGCCCAGCGGTCCCATCGCCGCTCTCGCGAAGGAGTAGGCCCCGCCGGTGTGCGGCATCGCCGCGGCCATCTCCCCGATCGAGAAGATCATGCCGTAGTACATCGCGACGAGGATGACGAAGGCGATGAGCATGCCACCGAACCCGGCGAAGTCGATGCCGAAGTTCCAGCCGGAGAAGTCGCCGGAGATGACCGCCGCGACGGCGAGGCCCCAGAGTCCCCACACCCCGGCCGACCGCTTCAGGCTGCGTTTCTCGAAGTACCCCTCGCCGGCGGCGGTGTAGGTCACCCCGGAGATCTTGCGCGTGTCGTCAGCCATCGATGCGTCCTGTCGCTCGGGTTGCGCGCTCATCGGGCTCGCACAACGTCCTCGGATTCGGTTGGCCCGACTCTAGGGCCCGCAATGGTCGCGTGTACATACCTTTGTGAGGAAATCCCTCTCGCAAATGCATCGATCCACTGGAGGCGTTGTGATGTAATGGTCGGGTTCGCGACCTTTCAGTTCTCCATTGAGGTAGAACGCCGACGACGGGTCCCCCCGATCAACGAGGAGCTGCCATGCACCCACGCTCAGGAAACCTGACGCTCGAGGAGCTCACGACGGCCGTCGCCGCGCGCGAGATCGACACCGTGATCCTCGCGTTCACCGACATGCAGGGCCGACTCGTCGGCAAGCGCGTCTCGGCACGCCTCTTCGTCGAGGACGTCGCCGAGCACGGGGCGGAGTGTTGCAACTACCTGCTCGCGGTCGACGTCGAGATGAACACGGTCGACGGCTACGCGATGTCGAGTTGGGAACGCGGCTACGGCGACATGGCGATGATCCCCGACTTCTCGACCCTCCGCCGCGCGCCCTGGCTGCCGGGCACGGCCCTCGTCACCGCCGACCTCCAGTGGCTCGACGACGCCCCGGTGGTCGCTTCACCCCGTCAGATCCTCATCGCCCAGCTCGAACGGCTCGCGGAACGCGGCCTCGTCCCGTTCGTCGGCACGGAGCTCGAGTTCCTCGTCTTCGACGACACCTTCCGGGAGGCCTGGGCGAAGGACTACACGAAGCTGACCCCCGCCACCGACTACAACATCGACTACGCGATCCTCGCCTCGACCCGCATGGAGCCGTTGCTGCGCGACATCCGCAACGCCATGGACGGCGCCGGCATGTACTGCGAGGGCGTGAAGGGCGAATGCAACCTCGGGCAGCAGGAGATCGCGTTCCGCTACGACCACGCCCTCGTCACCTGCGACAACCACTCGATCTACAAGAACGGGGCGAAGGAGATCGCCGACGCCCACGGCAAGAGCCTCACGTTCATGGCGAAGTTCGACGAGCGCGAAGGCAACAGCTGCCACATCCACATCAGCCTCCGCGGCGAAGACGGTTCGGCCGTGTTCGCGGACCCCGACGCGCCCGACGGCATGTCGAAGCTCTTCCGGCACTTCCTGGCCGGGCAGCTCGCCGCGATGCGCGAGCTGACGATGTTCTTCGCGCCGAACATCAACTCCTACAAGCGCTACGTCGACGGCAGCTTCGCCCCGACGGCCGTCGCCTGGGGACACGACAACCGCACTTGCTCGCTCCGGGTCGTCGGCCGGGGGCTCGGCATGCGCGTCGAGAACCGGGTGCCGGGTGGCGACGTGAACCAGTACCTCGCCGTTGCCGCCCTCATCGCCGCCGGACTGCACGGCATCGAGAACGAACTGGAACTGGAGGACCCGACCAGCGGCAACGCCTACACGGGCGGTGCGCCCCGCGTCCCGACCTCGCTCCGGGAGGCGGCCGAGCTCTTCTCGCAGTCGACGATCGCCCGCGAGGCCTTCGGCGACGAGGTCGTCGACCACTACCTGAACTTCGCGAAGGTGGAACTCGCCGCCTTCGACGCCGCGGTGACGGACTGGGAGCGGGTGCGCGGCTTTGAACGCCTCTGACCCGGACGTCCCAGCGACCGACCCGCCCGTCTCGAGCGCTCCGCTCATCGGTGTCACGACCTACCTCGAACAGGCCCAGACCGGTGTGTGGGACGTCCCGGCGTCCTTCCTGCCGAAGGTGTACCTCGACGCCGTGACGGATGCGGGAGGGATCGCGGTCCTCCTCCCACCCCAGCCGGTCACCCGTGCCGTGGCCGCGTCCGTGCTGGCGCGGCTCGACGGCCTCATCGTCTCGGGTGGCGCCGACGTCGACCCCGGCCTGTACGGGCAGGCCGCCCACCCGCGCACGGGTCGACCACGGACCGACCGGGACGCCTGGGAGGAGGCGCTGCTCACGGCGGCGATCGACGCCGAGCTGCCGTTCCTCGGCATCTGTCGTGGCGCACAACTGTTGAACGTCGCGCTCGGCGGGACGCTGATCCAACACCTCCCCGACCTCGTCGGCGACGACTCCTTCCAGCCCGGCGAGGGCGTCTTCGGGCCGAAGACCGTCGCGATCGAAGCCGACTCGCGGCTGGCCGCGCTGCTCCGGCAGGACGACGACGAGCTCGACGTGCACGTCTACCACCACCAGTCGATCGACCGCGTCGCCGACGGACTCGTCGTCACCGCCCGCACCGAGGAGGGCGTCATCGAAGCGGTCGAGCTGCCGACGGTCCCCTTCGGACTCGCCGTGCAGTGGCACCCCGAGGAGGAGACGGCCGACCGGCGTCTCTTCGCCGGGCTCGTGGACGCCGCGCGACGACACCGCGACGCCGGGACCACCGCAGGACTCAGCACCAGCACCACACCCGGCACCGAGAGCAGGAGCACCACACCGTGAGCTACACGATCCTCAATCCGGCGAACGAGCACGTCGTCACGACGGTCGAGCACCTCGACCTCGCCGAGACGGACGCCGCCATCGCCCGCGCCGCGGTCGCCCAGCGGTCCTGGGCGGCCGTCAGCCCCGCCGACCGCGCCCAGGCGCTCCGCCGGTTCGCCGCGTCGGTCGACGCCGACCGCGAGCACCTCGCGAGCCTCGAGGTCGTCAACTCCGGCCACCCCATCACCCAGGCGCGGTGGGAGGCCGGTCACGTCCGCGACGTGCTCGAGTACTACTCGGCGTCACCCGAACGGCTCTTCGGTCAGCAGATCCCCGTCGCCGGCGGCATCGACCTCACCTTCCACGAACCGCTCGGCGTCGTCGGCATCATCACCCCGTGGAACTTCCCGATGACGATCGCCGCCTGGGGCTTCGCACCGGCGCTCGCGGCGGGGAACGCGGTGGTCCTGAAGCCCGCGGAATGGACGCCACTGACGAGCATCCGCCTCGGTGAACTCGCCCTCGAGTCCGGTCTGCCCGAGGGCTTGTTCCAGGTGTTGCCGGGCCGCGGGTCGGTCGTCGGCGAGCGCTTCGTCACGAACGAGACCGTCCGGAAGGTCGTCTTCACCGGGTCGACCGCCGTCGGCAAGCGCATCATGGCCGGCGCGGCGGAGCAGGTGAAGCGCGTCACCCTCGAACTCGGCGGCAAGAGCGCCAACATCGTGTTCGCGGACGCCGACCTCGAACGCGCGGCCGCGGCCGCCCCCTACGGCGTCTTCGAGAACGCGGGCCAGGACTGCTGCGCCCGGAGCCGGATCCTCGTCCAACGGAGCGTCTACGAGCGGTTCATGGAGCTGCTGGAGCCGGCCGTGCAGGGTGTGGTCGTCGGCGCTCCGAACGACGAGGCCACCGAGATGGGACCGCTCGTCTCCGCTCCGCATCTGGCCGCCGTGCGCTCGTACGTGCCCGAGGGTGCGCCGATCGCCTTCACCGGGAGCGCCCCGGACGGCCCGGGGTACTGGTTCGCGCCGACCGTCCTGACGCCCGGCCGCGACGACCGCACCGTCCGGGAGGAGATCTTCGGTCCCGTCGTCGCCGTCCTGCCCTTCGAGGACGAGGCCGACGCTCTCACCCTCGCGAACGACACGGAGTACGGCCTCTCCGGCTCGATCTGGACCCGCGACGTCGGTCGCGCGATACGGGCCGCTCGAGCGGTGGAGTCGGGCAACCTGTCCGTCAACTCCCACTCCTCCGTCCGCTACTCCACCCCCTTCGGCGGGTTCAAGCAGTCGGGTCTCGGGCGCGAGCTCGGTCCCGACGCCCCGCTCGCCTTCACGGAGACGAAGAACGTCTTCCTCGCCGTCGACTGAACGACCCGCACCACCCGGCCCCTGAGCACCATCCCCGGTCCCTGAGCCTGTCGAAGGGCGGGGCAGAGAGAAAGAGCACCACATGACCATCACCCCCATCGACCTCACCCAGCGGCTCGCCGGGAAGGTCGCCGTGATCACCGGCGGCGCGAGCGGCATCGGCCTCGCCACGGCGAAGCGCTTCGCCGCGGAGGGCGCCACCGTCGTCATCGGCGACCTCGACCCGACGACCGGCCAGGCGGCGGCCGAGCTCGTCGGTGGGCTCTTCGTCCAGGTGGACGTGACCGACCAGGCGCGTGTCGACCACCTGTTCGACACGGCGGCCGAGACCTACGGCTCGGTCGACATCGCCTTCAACAACGCCGGCATCTCCCCGCCCGACGACGACTCGATCGAGACGACCGAACTCCCTGCCTGGGAGCGCGTGCAGGACGTGAACCTCAAGTCGGTCTACCTGTGCTCGCGCGCCGCCATCCGTCACATGGTGCGGCAGGGGAAGGGCTCGATCATCAACACGGCGTCGTTCGTCGCCGTCCTGGGTTCGGCCACCTCGCAGATCTCGTACACGGCATCCAAGGGCGGAGTGCTCGCGATGAGCCGCGAGCTCGGCGTGCAGTTCGCCCGGCAGGGCATCCGCGTCAACGCCCTGTGTCCCGGTCCCGTCAACACCGCGCTGCTGCAGGAGCTCTTCGCGAAGGACCCGGTACGCGCGCAGCGGCGACTCGTGCACATCCCCCTCGGTCGGTTCGCGGAGCCTGAAGAGTTGGCCGCGTCCGTCGCCTTCCTCGCGAGCGACGACTCCTCCTTCATCACCGGGTCGACGTTCCTCGTCGACGGCGGAATCTCCTCCGCCTACGTGACGCCGGAATGAGCTGACGACATGCCCGGGCGGGGGACGCGACCCCGGGGAAATAGACTGATCCGATGAGCGAGACGGGGAAGGGCGACGAGGCGACCGAGGTGCTCAGCGCCGAGCTCCTCCTGCGTCCGGGCCGCGCCGGGAACGCGTTCGAGGAGACCGTCCAGCGGCTCCTGCAGTCCATCCGTCTCGGGCTCATCGAGCCGGGCGGTCGTCTGCCGGCCGAGCGCGAACTCGCGACGATGCAGGGGGTCAGCCGAGACACCGTGCGGGATGCGATCGCCGCGCTCACCGAGGCCGGTTACCTGACCTCGCGGCGAGGACGCTACGGCGGGACGTTCGTCATGGACGAGCTGCCCGACGACGAGGCGATCACCGGGGCCCACTCCCCAGAGGCCGGCCGGGTCTCGATCTCGGCGGCGGAGATCGAGGACACGCTCACGCTCCGCAGCATCCTCGAGGTCGGTGCTGCGCGCGAGGCGGCGCAGTGCAAGCTGTCCGGCGCCGACCGCGAACGCCTGTGGCAGGCGCTCGGAGACTGCCGGGATGCGGCGCCCGCCGACTACCGCCGCCACGACTCCCGTCTCCACCTGCTCATCGCGGAGCTCGTGGGAGCGCCCAGCCTGCTGCCGCTCGTCGCCGAGTCGCGCATGCGGGTCAACGAACTCCTCAACGGCATCCCACTGCTGGCGGTGAACATCGCCCACTCCGACGAGCAGCACGAGCGCATCGTCAAGGCGATCCTGCGCGGTCACCCCGAGGAGGCGGCACAGGCGATGGCCGAGCACGTCGCCGGCTCCGAGGCGCTCCTGCGAGGCTTCCTCGCCTGAGCGCCTGTCGCAGCGCGGACATGGAACGACCTCCCGGCGACGAGTCGCGAGGAGGTCGGATGCGCCGGTCGTGCCGGCGGGTACGAGGTCCTAGAAGGACTTCGGGTAGGTGCGGGCCGGGATGGCACGGTAGCCGTCGCGCTTGACGACGACGACCGATCCGACGGCCGCACTCGCAGCGAGGAGGGCGATGATGCCGAGATAGATGGTCATGCTTCTATGAAACGCCCGATCGGCATGAAGGACAAGCGCACGATACTGACGCTATTCGGTAGCATCTCTACATGGACGTCCGCCGACTCGACCTGCTGCGGGAACTGGCCGAGCGCGGCACCGTGCACGCCGTCGCCGAGGCCACACACCGCACCCCGTCCGCGGTCTCCCAACAGCTCAAGGTCCTCGAGCGCGAGGCCGGACTCCCGCTCACCGAACGGCGTGGTCGCGGCCTCGTCCTCACCGACGCCGGCCGGGCACTCGCGGCCAGCGCCACGGACGTCGCCGTCGCGATCGAGCGGGCGACGAGCGTGTGGGACGAGTACCGCAACCGTCCGATCGGCACCGTCACGGTCGCGACCTTCCCCACCTTCGGGCAGATGGTCGTCCCCGCCGTGCTCCGCACACTCGAAGCGGTGCCCGGCCTGCGGGTCGTCGTGAGCGACCGAGACCCCGACCTCGAGGACTTCCCCGATCTGGCGGCCGACTTCGACATCGTCATCGCGCAGGCGATCAGCGGCGAGCGCAACTGGGTCCGTCGCGGTCTCCGCATCACGCAGCTGCTCTCCGAGCCGCTCGACGTCGTACTGCCGGTCGGGCATCGCTTGAGCGGCCAGACCGTCCTGACCCCGGCGGACCTCGCGGAGGAGTCCTGGATCGGCGTGCCGGTCGGCTATCCGCTCGACCGCCTGCTCCGCAGCATCGAGGCCGAATCGGGCGGCGAGCTCCGAGTGGTGCAGCGGGTGAGCGACAACCGCATCGCGGAGGCGATGGTCGCGGCGGGCCTCGGTATCGGCCTCCTCCCGCGATACACGGCCAGCGGCCCGGAGCGCGGCATCGTCCTCCGTCCGCTCGCGGGGCTCGACGCTACCCGTCGGATCGTCGCACTGTCGCGTCCCGACCGCGCCGAACGCCTGGCGGTGCGGACGGTCCTCGACGCGATCCGCGTGGAGGCGCAGTCGGTCGCCGCTTCGCACACGGCGCAGGAGCCCGAGGAACTCACCACGCCCCGCTGGGTGTGAGCTGGACCGTTCTCAGGAGTCCGTCGGTGCGCCGGTGGCGGCGACCGCGGACACACCGCTCGAGTCCTGAGAACGGTCCCGGCGGTGACGGTCAGCCCTCGGCCCGACCGACGCCGCTGCGCTCCCGGCGGTACCGCTGCACGCCGCGCCAGACCGCGACGCCGACGGCGATCACGACGCCCGCGATGACCACCTTCTGAAGGATGCCCGCGTACTCCTCGACGAGGTGCCACTGCTCGCCGAGGAAGAAGCCGGCGAGGACGAAGATGGTGTTCCAGATGGCACTGCCCGCGAAGGTGAGCAGGGTGAACCGCAGGACCGGCATCCGTTCCACGCCGGCGGGGACGGAGATGAGACTCCGGAAGATCGGCAGCATCCGACCGAAGAACACCGCCTTCGAACCGTGCTTCTGGAACCAGGCCTCCACGCGGTCGACGTCCTCGACGTGCACGAGCGGCACGCGCTCGGCGAGCCGTCGCATCCGGTCGCGTCCGAGCACCGCCCCGATCGCGTAGAGGGCCAGCGCACCGATCACGGAACCGGCCGTCGTCCAGATGAGGACCTCGACGAGACCGAGCTTGCCCTGACTGGCGGCGAATCCGGCGAGCGGCAGGATGATCTCGCTCGGCAACGGCGGGAAGAGGTTCTCGAGGGCGATGGCGAGGCCGGCTCCCGGACCACCCAACGTCTCCATGAGGTCGACCGCCCAGTCGGCGACCCCTCCGAGGGCGCTGTCCCCTCCGGTCGAGGCGGCGGACAGGCTGGACGTGGCGGCGGTGGACGTCGTCATACCCTCGACGCTACGCGACACCCGCTCGCCATCCCTGGGAACCTCCGCTCAATCCCCCACCCGTCGGTTCCACCGAACCGGCCCGTTCTCAGGACCGCTTCGGCGTGGCGAGCCTCACTCGGGGCGACACGCCGGAGGTCTCCTGAGAAAGGAAACCGATAGCGTTGGGGCATGCGCATCGCCACCTGGAACGTCAACTCGATCCGTACCCGCGTCGGCCGCGTGGTCGACTGGCTCGTCCGAGAAGACGTCGACGTCCTCGCCATGCAGGAGCTCAAGTGCAAGCCCGAGCAGTTCCCGATGGAGGCCTTCACGAAGGCCGGCTACCAGGTGGAGCTGCACGGGCTCAGCCAGTGGAACGGCGTCGGCATCGCCAGCCGCCTCCCGATGGAGGACGTGCAGATCGGCTTCCCCGACATGCCCGGCTTCGGCAAGCCGCCGGCGAGCCTCGCGCTCGACGGTCCCGGCTTCGACGCCGACGGCCTGCCGCTCGAAGCGCGAGCCATCGGCGCGACGGTCGACGGCGTCCGCCTGTGGAGCCTGTACGTCCCGAACGGCCGCGCGGTCGGCGACCCGCACTACGACTACAAGCTCCGTTGGCTCGCCGCGCTCGAAGCCGACACCCGCTCCTGGCTCGCCGAGAACCCCGAGCTGCCACTCGCACTCATGGGTGATTGGAACGTCGCGCCGCTCGACTCCGACGTCGGCGACCCGAGCTTCGGCCCGGGCTCGACTCACATCTCCGCGCCGGAGCGCGCCGCTCTCGCCGCCTTCGTCGACGCGGGACTCCAGGACACCGTCCGCCCGTTCGTCCCCGAGGGCTACACCTTCTGGGACTACAAGCAGCTCCGGTTCCCACGGAACGAGGGCCTCCGGATCGACTTCATCTACGGCTCGCAGGCCTTCGCGGACCACGTCGTCGAGGCGTCGATCCACCGCAACGAGCGCAAGGGTGACAGCCCGAGCGACCACGTTCCCGTCGTCGTCGACCTCGACTTCACCCTCTCCGAGGAAGAGGACGACGACTCGCCGATGATCTTCGGCTGACACCGCTCCGCACCGCCCACAACTCCTGCTGTCGGAGCACGCCAGCGCTCAGCTGGGACCCCAGGCGCCAAGAACGAGCACTCAGCAGGAGTTGTGAACACGGCAGACGGCCTCGCCCGCGGACAGGCACCCGCTGGCCCCGCCTCACCCAACCGTCCGGCGCTCGACCGCCCGACCGTCCGAACCGTGTTCACAACTCCTGCAGGTCATGCCTCGGCGGCCCTGTCCGAGACCGGAGGCGGTAGCCGCCCCGATCGAGCAGGAGTTGTGAACGTCCCCCGATCAGGACGCGGGCGAGGAGACCCGGCGGCGGGAGAGGACCAGCGCGAGGGCACCGAGGGCGATCGCGCCACCACCCAGCCATGCGGGAGCGAGCGACGAGACGCCCGTGTCGGGCAGCCTGGCCGCAGCACCGGCCACCGGTTCGGCCATGACGACGCCGTCGGCACCGACGGTCACCTGACGCTGCAGGCTGTTCACACCGGTCTCCGCGTCCCAGGTGCCGACGTTCGCCGTCTGGACGGCGTAGAGCGGATTCGTCGCGACCGACTCGTGCGTGGCGGGCAGCGACAGCGCGGTGTCGTAACGACCGGCCGGGACGTCGGCGAGTGACGCCTGGAGCGTGACGGTCTCCCCCGCGCCCCAGGTGCGGGCGTCCGAGCCGAACGGGACGAGCACCGTGCGCTCGGCGTTCGACAGGACCAGGTAGGCGGGCCGGCTGTTGTACGGAGCCGCCCACCCGTCGTTCCGGACCGTCAGCGAGAGCGTGCCGTCCACGACCGAACTCTCGGTCATCACGAAGCGGTAGCCGAGTCGCTTCGCGGTGGTGTCGAGGTTCTCCTGGCCCCAGGACTGCAGGACGTCCTGCAGGTAGTCCCAGTTGAGGTAGCTGAAGTTGTAGCGTTCCATCTCGGTCGAGGCCGTCGCCCACTCCGACCGCGGCGGGTTCACGTTGCAGGTCTCACCGCCCACCGGCACCCAGTCGCCCTCCTGTGCGAGGTAGTCCTGATCGAGCGAGATCGGGTCGGACAGGTACGTGCCCCAGTCGTCGGGCGCCGCGAGGAAGCAGTCGTTGTGGTGGCCGATGCGCGAGATGGCGCTGCCGTCGAACGCCTGCGCCTCGGTGATGGCCCCGGCGGTTCCGGACGGCACCCCGAGGATGTTCTGCTTCATGTTCATGGTCCGCACCTGGATGGAGCGGTCGGCGGGAACCGCCTCGAGGAGCGCCTCGACGACTGCGCGACGCTTCGCCCAGTCCTCGTCCGTGAGGACACCGGGGTTCGCCGGGTCCGCGGCGAAGTGGTCCGTGTAGTAGCCCTCGCCCCAGAGGCCGACGAAGCCGGCCTGCACGACCGAGATGACGTCGGCGTTGTCCTGGAAGATCGGTGTGAGCTGCTCGATGTGGGTGAGCACGATGTCGAGCGGTGCGTCGCCGTAGGGCGGTGTATAGGGCCAGTCACCGCCCGCCAGGTACGCGAAGCGGGGGATGATCGAGATGCCGGCGGTGCGAGCCGCGTCGAAGTCCGCCTGAACGAGCGCGAGCCAGGCCGGGTCGAGGGTCGGCTCGGCCACGAATCGTTCCATGTAGAAGACGCGGACGAGTTCGGTGATGCCCTCCTCGCGGTAGGCCGCCAGGGTGGCGACGTCGAGCGGCGTGTACCCCGGCCCGCCCTCGGTCCCCTCGGGGTAGTAGTGCGTGTTGTTCGTGTGGTCGAAGCCGCGCTCGGGATTCGCGATGATCGCGTCGCTCGGCTCGTAGGCGACCGTGTCGGCCGGGGTCGGGGCAGGTGCTTGCGCCGCAGCGCTCAGCGGTGTGGCGACGACGATGCCGCACGCGGCGAGCACGGCGACGAGACGGAGACGACGGGTCACGGGAACTCCAGCGGGGTCCGGTGGTGCACGGAAGAGGTTGCCCACATCCTGCTGAACCGACACCCGAGGTGCAAGGGAATGCTCGAAACCGACCCGAAGTGATCACTATCGCTTAGCGATTCACCACGAAGCACTGACTCGCCGCCGTCTCCGCTCGCCCTATGAGCGAGGTGCGCCCCCGCGCTTCCGCTTGTTCGCATCGATGGCGGGACGCTCCGCGACCACCGGCCAGGTGCCCGTGTGCCCCTCGCGTGCGGCCGCAGCGGCGAGGATCCGCGGCTTGGCGGCGAACCACCCGACGATGAGCAGCGGGATGAGGACGACGAGGGAGGCGAGGACCCAGCGGCCGGTCTCCGAGAAGCCCATGGTCACGAGGACGAAGGCGAGGAACGCCAAGGTCAGATACGACGTGAACGGCGCCCCGAACAGGCGGAACGACGGCCGCTCGACCTTGCCCTGCTTGGCCCAGCGCTGCAGCTGGATCTGGCAGAGGATGATCGTCGCCCACCCGCCGATGATGCCGATCGCCGAGATCTCGAGCACGATCTCGAATGCCTTCGACGGGACGAGCGCGTTGAGGCCGACACCCAGCAGGGTGAGTGCCGCCGTGAGCAGGATGCCGCCGAAGGGGACGCCGTTCTTGCTCATCTTGCCGGTGAAGGCGGGAGCCGAGCCGTTGACGGCCATCGAGCGGAGGATGCGGCCCGTCGAGTACAGACCGGCGTTGAGGCTCGACAGCGCCGCGGTGAGGACCACGAAGTTCATGACCGATGCCGAGATCGCCCCGGCCTGCTCCGACCCGATGTGCGAGAAGAAGGTGACGAACGGGCTCTCGCCGGCCTCGTAGGCCGTGTACGGCAGCAGGAGCGACAGCAGCAGCACCGAGCCGACGTAGAAGATCGCGATGCGGAAGATGACCGTGTTGACGGCCTTCGGCATGATCTTCTTCGGCTCCGCCGTCTCACCGGCAGCCGTACCTACGAGCTCGATGGCTGCGTAAGCGAAGACCACACCGGAGATCGCGATCATCGGGGCGAAGGCCCCGACCGGGAACAGCCCGCCGTTGTCGCCGATGACCGAGAATCCGACGGCGCCGATGTCGGTACGTCCGCCGAAGACGATGAAGCAGACGCCGACGATGAGGAAGATCACGAGCGCCGACACCTTGATGAGCGCGAACCAGAACTCCATCTCCCCGAACAGCTTGACGGAGACGAGGTTGAGCGCCAGCACGATGACGAGGGCACCGAGTGCGAAGACCCACTGCGGGAAGTCCTCGAGTTCCTTCCAACCGAACAGCTTGCCGAAGGTCTTGATGTAGAGCGCGGCCGCGGTGACGTCGACGATCGAGGTCATCGCCCAGTTGAGGAAGTACAACCACCCCGCGCCGAACGCCATCTTCTCGCCGTAGAACTCACGCGCGTAGGAGATGAACGAGCCCGAAGACGGACGGTGGAGGACGAGTTCGCCCAGAGCGCGGAGGATGAGGAACGCGAAGAACCCGCAGAGCGCGTACACGAGGATGAGCGCCGGGCCGGAGCTGTTCAGACGCCCGCCCGCACCGAGGAAGAGCCCCGTGCCGATCGCGCCGCCGATCGCGATCATCTGGATCTGCCGCGGCTTGAGGGTCTTGTGGTATCCCTCCTCCTCACCGGAGAAGTCCTGCACGGCGAGCATCTCGTCGCCGACGGTCTCGCGGGATTCGGCCCAGTCTCCGGAGCGTACGTGTCGTGGGTTCGTGCCTTCGGTCATGTCGTCCCATCGAGTCGTGTCCGGTGGTGCTCCACCGGACTGGACGGTGGTATATCTCAGTCGCGCCCGCCCAAGAGTAGTCGCGAACGTTCGACTTTTCCGGCCATCGCTGTCCATTCTTCGGAGGACAGAGCTGTTCCGGATGGACCGGTTCCGGAGGTCAGGCGAGCAGGGCTGCGACGACGACGAGGACCGGTACGGAGAGGATCGTCGTCAGCAGGACGGTGTCGCGGGCGAGCGTGACGCCCTGCTCGTAGCGGCTGGCGAAGTTGTAGACGTTCTGGGCCGCCGGGAGGGCGGCGAGGACGACCGAGGCGAACAACGGCGTGCCACTCAGCCCGAACCCGAAGTGGGCGATGAGGTAGGCGAACCCGGGCATCACGACCGATTTGATCGCGGTCGCCACGAAGATCTCCCGACGTCCGCTGCCGGCCTGCAACGGCCGCATGCCGTGCAGCGACATCCCGAACGCCATCAGGATGAGCGGCACCGCCGCGCCCCCGAGGAGTTCGAACGGGGCCATGACCGGCTCGGGCAGTCGGACGCCGAACAGGTTGAGCACGACGCCGACGATCGACGCGACGATCATCGGATTGCGGAAGGGTTGCGTCACGACACCGAGGAAGGAGACGGAGCCGCGCTGTCTGACATCGAGGATGGTGAGGGCGATCGGAGCGAAGACGAGCAGCTGCAGCAGGATGACCGGGGCGACGTAGCCGGCCTCACCGAGGACGTAGACCGCCACCGGGATGCCGATGTTGTTGGCGTTGACGTAACCCGAGCCGAGTGCGCCGATCGTCGCGACGGAGAGGTCCTTGCGCAGCCACACGGCGTTCAGCAGCACGAAGAGTGCAGCGGCCGACAGGGCACTCGCGAGGGCGACCCAGATGAAACTGCTGAACACCTCGTGCAGGTCGGCCGTGGCGAGCACGGTGAACAGCAGCGCCGGGTTGGTGACGAAGAACGCCACCCGGTTGAGCACGTGCCCGGTCGTCGGGCCCCCGACCTCGAGACGCCCGGCGAGGTAGCCGACGAGGATGACGGTGCCGATGATCGCGAACCCCGTCAGCACTCCACCCATGCCGTCCAGCCTAGGCGCAGCCCGCCTGCCGGCCCGGTCGAGCCGGCAGTTGTGGAGCGGGCGGTCGGCGTGGAGAATCTGGGGAGGAGAGCCGGGCACCACCATCGCCCCGCGATCCGCTCCCACCAGGAGCCCGCACCAATCACCCACGAGGAGATCCGACGATGACGTCATTCGACCCGGTCGCGTCCAGCGACGCGATGCACAGCACCACCCTCCCCCACGAACGCCTCTCCATCAGCCGCGGCCCGCGCTCCGGGCTGACCATCAGCGTCGCCCTGCACTCCACCGCCCTGGGACCGGCCCTCGGCGGCGCGCGACTCTGGCGGTACGGGTCCTGGCTCGAGGCCGTCGACGACTCCCTCCGCCTCGCCGCGGGGATGACGATGAAGAACGCGGCCGCCGGTCTCGCACACGGCGGCGGCAAGTCCGTCATCCACCTGCCCGTCGGCACGACCCTCGACCCCGCGGAGCGCCGCGACGCGATGCTCGACCTCGGCGACGCGGTCGAAGCACTCGGCGGCAGCTACCGCACCGCGGAGGACGTCGGCACGACCGCCGACGACATGGCCGTCGTCGCCGAGCGGACCGACCACGTCAGCGGGCTGCCGGCGGACCGCGGAGGTGTCGGCGAACCGAGCGAGGCGACGGCGGCCGGCGTGTACGCGGCCATCACCGCGACGCTCGAGACGGTCTTCGGCACACCGCTCGTCGCGGGCCACCGGGCGACGGTCTCCGGACTCGGCCAGGTCGGCGGCCGACTCGCCCGGCGCCTCGCGGCCGAGGGGGCACGCCTCATCGTCACCGACGTCGACCCACGCAAGCGCGCCCTCGCCGAGGAGATCGGCGCCAGCTGGATCGAACCGGGCGACGAGCACCTCGTCGAGACGGACCTCTTCGTGCCGTGCGGTGTCGGCGGCGCCCTGA
The DNA here is from genome assembly GCF_001865025.1 of Plantibacter sp. MMLR14_011. Classification (NCBI taxonomy): domain Bacteria; kingdom Bacillati; phylum Actinomycetota; class Actinomycetes; order Micrococcales; family Microbacteriaceae; genus Plantibacter; species Plantibacter sp. MMLR14_011. Next base: position 65,377 of record NZ_MJGW01000061.1, on the reverse strand, counting down.
ACGCCCGGGTGATCGGCCAGCTGCGGTGTCGCGCCGTGGTCGGGGCGGCGAACAACCAGCTCGCCACCCGCGCCGACGCAGTGACCCTCGAGGAGCGCGGCATCCTCTGGGCGCCGGACTTCGTCGCGAACGCCGGCGGCGTGATCTACCTCGCCATGGCGTCCGAACCGGGCGCCGATGCCGCGGCCATCGAGCAGCGGGTGTCGGCGATCGGGCGGACCGTGCAGTCGATCTACCGGGATGCGGCAGCGGAGGGCGTCACGACGCTCGTCGCTGCCGAACGCCTCGCGATGGCCCGCATCGATGCGGCCGGCGGGGTCCTCGCAGCGGTCTGACGACGACGAACGGCCCGCCCACCCGGAGCGGGTGGGCGGGCCGTCGGTCGCCAGTGTCAGGCGGCGTCGAGGGATCGCGTCAGAGCTTGACGACCATCTTCCCGGTGTTGGCGCCGCGCATGAGGGCGAGGAACGCGTCGAGCGTGTGGTCGAGGCCCTCGTAGACGGTCTCGTCGAAGACGACGTCACCGTTCTGCAACCAGGCACCCATCTCACCGGAGAACGCCGGGAAGTGCTGCGTGTAGTTGCCGACGGTGAAGCCCGTGAGGGTGAGCCCCCGGGTCACGATGTTCGACAGGTTGCGCGGGCCCTCGGCACGCTCGGTGTCGTTGATCTGCGAGATGACGCCGCAGAGCGCAGCGCGTCCACCGTCGTTGAAGGCGTCGATCGCCGCTTCGAGGTGCTCGCCGCCGACGTTGTCGAAGTACACGTCGATGCCGTCGGGTGCCGCGGCCGCGAGCTGCTCGGCGACGGGGCCGTCCTTGTAGTTGAACGCCGCGTCGTAGCCGTACTTCTCCGTCAGCAGGGCGACCTTCTCGGCCGATCCGGCCGAACCGATGACGCGCTTCGCGCCCTTGAGACGGGCGATCTGGCCGACCATCGTGCCGACGGCACCTGCCGCACCGGAGACGAACACCGTGTCGCCCTCTCGGAACTTGGCGACCTCGAGCAGACCGACGTACGCGGTGAGGGCCGTCATGCCGAGGACGCCGAGGTAGGCGGACAGCGGGACGCCGGGGAGCTCGGGGACGACGCGGAACCCGCCGGCGTCCTCCTGGACGAGGTCGCGCCAGCCGAACTGGTGCAGGACGACGTCGCCGACGGAGAAGCCCTCGGCGGCCGACTCGACGACCCGGCCGATGGCTCCGCCGGTCATCGTCTCTCCGAGCTGGTACGGCGCGACGTAGGAGCGGGCGTCGTTCATACGACCGCGCATGTAGGGGTCGACCGAGAGGAAGAGGTTCTGGACCCGGAGCTGGCCGGGCGCGAGCTCCGGGAGCTCGACGGAGACGGTCCGGAAGTCGGACTCGGTCGGCCAACCGACCGGTCGCGAGACGAGCTGGATCTGGGTGCTGAGCGCGGGGGTGTTCATGTGGTGCCTTTCCTTGGTGCGGTGATTCGATGCATCGGTGGGTGGGCGCAGCACGTCGTCGGGTTGCGGACGGGGTGACGCCGGGGCGTCGGGATGGGAGGTGTCAGACGACCAGCGCGATGATGAGCGCGACGAGTCCGAGCAGCGGGGTGGTCCCCTGGACGATCGCGGCGCGTGCCTTCGTGCGGTCCGAGGTGACGAGGACGAGCGAGGCCAGGAGCATGGAGCCGGCCGAGGCGAAGACGAGGGCCGCGCCGATACCGGTCGAGCCGGTGATCAGGAAGACGATGCCGACGATCGCGCCGATCGCGAGGAACAGGTTGTAGAAGCCCTGGTTGTACGCCATCCCTCGGGTGGTCTCGGCCTCGAGCTCCGAGGTGCCGAAGGTCTTGCGGGTGGCCGGCTCGGTCCAGCGCAGCGACTCGAGCACGAAGATGTAGACGTGCAGGAGGGCGGCGATGCCGACGAGGACGAGACTGACGACGAGCATGGGACGGGCCTTCCGGGAGATCGGTGTCGAGTCGTCCGGGCGGAGCGACATTCTGTACCGATGGGTCTACTATAATAGTAGAACGCTCGGTACACAAGCCGCCGTCCGGAGGTCCGGCCGAGCCAGGAGGAGGCACCCATGGGACGCACGCAGGAGTTCGACACCGTCGCCGTCGTCCAGGCGGCGCGGGACGTCTTCTGGGACCGCGGGTACGAGGCGACCTCGCTCGCCGACCTCGAAGCGGCCACCGGTCTGCGGCGGTCGAGCCTGTACCACGCCTTCGACAGCAAGCGCGGACTGTTCGACGCCGCCGTGCAGGACTACCTCGACACCGTCATCCGACCGCGCCTCTCGGTGCTCGCGCGTGCGACGGACGGCAGAGCCGGGCTCACCACCTACTTCTCGGGCGTGCAGACCGTCATCGCGACGCTGCCCGACGACTCCCCCCGCCGCGGTTGCCTCCTCCTCAACAGTGCGGCCGGCCTCGCGGCCCACGACGATGCACTGCGCGAGGTCGTCGACGGCTACCGGGCCGAGCTCACCACCGCGGTCTCGGACGCCCTCGCCCTCGCCCGTCCCGAGGCGGACGCGGACGAACTCGCCGCGGCCGCCCGGCAGCTCACCTCGTTGTCGGTCAGCGCGCTGCTGCTCGCCCGGGTCAACCGGGAGGAGGCCGTCGCCATCCTCGACGTCGCCCTCACGCAGGTCGGCAGCTGGTAGTGGACGCATAACACCGGAGCCCTCCGGATGTCACCGGCGGACGCCAATGTGACGCTCTGTTTCGGCGACCGGGAGTGACCCGTCACCCTCGCGTAGCATGGCGGGCACCCCACCCCTGGAGCCCGAGACCCATGACGAACGCCGCCCCAAGCCCGCTCGCCGCGAGCTCGCCGGTCACCCGCGACGCCGTCCCCGTCGGCTCGGCGGATCGTGCCTCCACGGTCGCGTTCGCCGGGGTCGGCCGCACCTTCGCGAGCGGCGTCGGCAAACGCGCCGACACCCCACGGCCCGTGCTGCGCGATGTCACGATCACCGCCGAGGCCGGTGAGGTCGTGGCGATCCTCGGCACAAGCGGCTGCGGCAAGTCCACCCTGCTGCGGATCGCGGCCGGTCTCGACCACCCGTCCGCCGGCTCCGTGCTCATCGACGGCACGCCCGTCGACGGCATCGACCCGCGCACGGCCTTCGGTTTCCAAGAGCCTCGACTCCTCCCCTGGCGCACCATCGCGGCGAACGTCGCGCTCGGTCTTCCCAAGCGGACACCCGCAGCCGAAGGACGTGCCCGCGTCGCCGAGCTGCTCGAACTCGTCGGGCTCGCGGACTTCGCCGAGCACCGCCCGCGGGAGGTCTCCGGCGGCATGGCGCAACGCGCCTCACTCGCCAGGGCCCTCGCTCGCCGGCCGGGCGTCCTGCTCCTGGACGAGCCGTTCGGCGCCCTCGACGCCCTCACCCGGCTGAAGATGCAGGACCTGCTGCTCGCCATCCACCTCGCCGCGCCCACGACCATCCTGCTCGTGACGCACGACGTCGACGAGGCCCTCCAGCTCGCCGACCGGGTCATCCTCCTGGGTCGCGAGGAGGGACAGCCCGGTTCGACCATCGCGCAGACCGTGACCGTCCCCGGCGACCGCCCGCGCGACCGCGGGTCGGCAGAGCTCGCCGAACTTCGCGGCCGTCTCCTCGACGGACTCGGCATCGACCGCCACGGTCTCGCCCGCGGCGACCAACGACTGCCGTCCATCCCGCACTTCCCGTACTGAGCCACCCACCATCTCCGCCGTCATCCCGCACCGATCCACAGCAAGGACCAACGCATGACCTCACGACGCCGCTTCACCATCTCCCGCGCCGGGCGCGCGGCCCTCGTCGCCGCGACCGCCGCCGCAGCACTCCTCCTCAGCGGCTGCGTGGCGGGCGAGAACGCTCCTGCAGCCGGCGGCGACAGCACCGCCGGCACCACCGAGGGCGGCACGCTCAACATCGACTTCGCGACCTACAACCCGCTCTCCCTCATCATCAAGGACCAGGGCTGGCTCGAGGACGCCCTCGACGACCAGGACATCACCGTCAACTGGGTCCAGTCGGCCGGCTCCAACAAGGCCAACGAGGCACTGCGGGCCGACGCGATCGACGTCGGGTCCACCGCCGGTTCCGCCGCGCTCCTGAACCGGGCGAACGGGTCGGCCATCCAGGCGATCGACGTCTTCTCGCAGCCCGAGTGGTCGGCGATCGTCGTCGGCCAGGGTTCGACGATCACCGACGTCGCCGAGCTCAAGGGCAAGAAGGTCGCCGCGACGAAGGGCACCGATCCCTACTTCTTCCTCCTGCAGGCGCTGGAGGAGGCCGGCCTGTCCGCCTCCGACGTCACGATCGAGAACCTCCAGCACGCCGACGGCTGGGCGGCCCTGCAGAACGGCTCCGTCGACGCCTGGGCCGGTCTCGACCCGATCATGGCCGGCGCCGAGGAGGCGGGCGCGAAGCTCATCTACCGCAACGTCGACTTCAACAGCTACGGCATCCTGGCCGCGACCGAGTCCTTCATCGACGAGCGTCCGGACGTCGCGCAGACCGTCGTGAACGCCTACGAGCACGCTCGTGAATGGGCCGCGTCGAACCCCGACGAGACGGCGCAGATCCTCGCAGACGCCGCGGGCCTCGACCTCGCCGTGGCGACGAAGGTGATCACGGAGCGCTCGAACCTCGACGTCGACCCGGCCCCGGGCGAGGCGCAGGAGCAGGTCCTGTCGATCATCGGCCCGATCTTCGTGGAGTCCGGCGACGTGTCGTCGCAGGACAAGGTCGACGACGCCCTGGCCGACCTCTTCAACCCGAGCTTCGTGGACGACGCGGACCCGTCCGCCATCGGCGCGAAGTAGTCCGGCCCCTGAACCGTCCCGAGAGGAAAGCATGACCGAGTTCGCCGGTCTCGGCACCACCGTAGCCGCGGGTGCCCAGGCGACCCAGTCCGGCCGCGAAGCACGCGCGGTCCTCGGGTCCCGCAGGATCGTCGTCGTCCTCGGCGGCTTCCTCGTCCCCGTCGTCATCCTCGGAGCCTGGCAGCTCGTCACCGCGCTCGGCCTCGTGCCGGCCTCGCAACTCCCGGCACCCGCCGAGGTCTGGGCGGCCGGCGTGGACCTCGCGCAGCGCGGCTGGCTGCAGCAGGACGTCGCCATCTCGGTGCAGCGGGTCCTCATCGGCTTCCTCATCGGAGCCGTCCTCGGTCTCGTCCTCGGCGCGGTCGTGGGGCTCTCGCGCCTCGGCGACATCCTGCTGTCGACGACCTTCGCGGCAATACGCGCCGTCCCGTCGCTCGCGTGGGTCCCGCTGCTCATCCTCTGGTTGAAGATCGGTGAGGAGTCGAAGATCACGCTCATCGCGATCGGCGCGTTCTTCCCGGTGTACACGACGGTCTCCGCCGCCCTCCGCCACGTGGACAAGCACCTGGTCGAGGCCGGCCGCGCCTTCGGCCTGAACGGTGTCGCGTTGTTCCGGACGGTGCAGCTGCCCGCCGTGACGCCCTCGGTCGTCTCCGGCCTCCGACTCGCGCTCGCGCAGTCGTGGCTGTTCCTCGTGGCGGCGGAGCTCATCGCCTCGTCCATGGGACTCGGATTCCGCCTGGTGGACTCGCAGAACAACGGCCGGGTCGACCGCATCTTCTTCGTCATCATCGTGCTCGCGCTGCTCGGCGCGATCACCGATGCGCTCGTCGGTGTCCTCGACCGCTGGATCAAGCGCCGCTGGGGATAGCGGTCCGCCGCGGTCGGCCGTGCAGTTCCCCGGCGTGAACGGCCGAATGTTGCAGCGAAGTCGCTCCTGACGCAAGAAATCCGCACCCCCTCCGCCCCTACGCTCGAAGGAATCGTCACCCACCCCGGGCGACGCCTGCGCACGCGGAAGGAGGTTCACCATGTCGAACGTCGCCACCACCCACACGAAGAGCATCGTCGGAGAGCCGGAGGTCGTCGAAGACGCCGCCGCACTCGTCGGGCACCCGGCCTGGACGGACCTCAAGGCCGCCGCGACCGCGCTGCAGGCCGTCCAGGTGAAGGACGGCTCGATCCCCGAGGCGGGCGACCACGAGTCGGCGGCAGGGCACGTCGCCACGATCGTCGCGAGTGTCCGCACCCTCGCTCCGAACTTCCCGCACGACGCCGAGTACCTCGACGCCCTCGTCGCCGACTTCGACCGCTGGGAGCGCGACGGCTTCGGCGTCCCGGACTTCCTCGACTCGCTCGTCGCCTTCCACCCCGAGCGGCACCGCGTGGACGGCCTGGCACACCTCGTCGTGTTCCCGATGGTCACGCAGAACGGTTCGACCGACCGCCACATCGAGGCCGTGCTCGTCGAGGTCATCTGGCCCGAGTTCATCGCCGCGCTCGAGGCCGGCGACTACACGAACGCGCTCTTCGTGCCGATCCGCTTCCTCGACTTCACGCCGGGGTACGACACGAACTCCGCGGTCCTCTTCCCCGAAACGGTCGCGATGCGCGCGATCCCGGCGTTCACCTGGGGCGCGATCTTCCAGGACCGCGAGGCGGCCCGGTACCGTCGGGTCGTCCGAGCCGCGGCCGAGATCACCAAGCTCGACCTCCCCGCCGACGCCGCGTCCCTCCTGGACGACCAGCAGCTGGCCGAGGAGACCTTCGTCATGTGGGACCTCATCCACGACCGCACGCACATGCGCGGTGACCTCCCGTTCGACCCGTTCATGATCAAGCAGCGGATGCCGTTCTTCCTGTACTCGCTCGAGGAGCTGCGCTGCGACCTCACGGCGTTCCGCGAGTCGGTCCGGCTGGAGCGCACGCTGACGACCCGCGCGGAGACCGAGACGCTCGACGCGGCGGACGCGGCGATCCTCGAGCACGCGAAGCTCGTCCAGTACGCGATCATCTTCGATCGCATCTTCCGGTTCGCCATCACCGGCTCGCGCGTCCGGAACTACGACGGCGTCGGCGGCCAGCTGCTGTTCGCGTGGATGCACCAGCACGGCGTGCTGCACTGGACCGACACGAGGCTCACGATCGACTGGGACGAGGTCCCCGACGTGGTCGTGCGGCTCGGCGAGAGCATCGACGAGCTGTACTGGCGATCGATCGACCGTCCGAAGACCGCGCACTGGCTCGCCGCGTACGAGCTCGTCCGGACGACGCTGACGCCGCACCCCGCGTCGCAGTGGGCGCGTGGATTGTCCGACGAGATCCTCAGCGGACCGCCGCGTGGACTCACCGACGCGGTCCTCGACGACGAGTTCCCCCTGTCGATGTTCTACGAGGCGCTCGGCAAGAAGATGGCGGACGTCATCACGTCGACCGCCGGGATCACGGGGCGATCCGCGGCCTGACCCGACCGTGCCGCGGAGGAGCCCGGAGCAGCACTCTCCCGAGTGCCGCTCCGGGCTCTTGTTCGAGCCCGGAGCGGCGCCCTCCGTCGCTCGACGGATGTCCTCGGCGGGGCGTCGCGCTAGCGTGGACGGCATGAGCGAGCCCGCCGTCGACCAGCAGGAGGACCGCCCGGTCGACCCCTACGACGCCGAGTGGCGACGTCCTGCCGCGACGCCGTCGGAACAGCGATCGGACGTCATCCTCGCCATCGCCCTCGGCGTCGGCACCCTCCTCAGCCTGACGCTGTACACGATCGCCGGGTTCTACCCCGAGCCCGCACCGATGTGGGCGTCCGTCCTCTGGGCGATCGGCATCACCGCGCCGCTCGCGTTCCGTCGCCGCTTCCCGTGCTCCGTCTCGATCGTCGTCGCCGTCATGTTCATCGTGGGCGGCACGGCGCTCGTACCCGAGGTCCTCTTCACGAACATCGCCCTGTTCCTCGCGATCTACACGGTCGGTGCATGGGTCCCGAACCGACGTCGCGCCGCACTCGTCCGCGTGCTCATCATCGTCGCCATGTTCGTCTGGCTGCTCGTCTCCATGTTCATCCAGGCGACCGACCCCGACGCGCTGCCCAGCCTCTCCCGGGTGGGGCTCTTCTCACCCCTCGTGGCGTTCATCCTCATCCAGATCCTGACGAACATCCTCTACTTCGGGGCCGCGTACTTCTTCGGCGAGCGCGTGTACCAGTCCTCCCGGGAGCGGGCGGCGCTCGAGCAGCGCACGGCCGAGCTCGAGGCGGAGCGCGCCCGTTCCGCCCGGCAGGCGGTCGCCCTCGAGCGGGTGCGGATCGCGCGCGAGCTGCACGACGTCGTCGCCCACCACGTCTCGGTGATGGGGGTCCAGGCCGGAGCCGCGCGCACCGTGCTCGATGCCGACCCGGCGGCCGCGCGGGATGCACTCACGAACGTCGAGCTCGGCGCACGGAGCGCGATCGACGAGCTGCGCAAGATGCTCGGCACCCTCCGCGCGCACAGCGAACCGACCGACGAGGAGAGCAGCCCGTCGACCGTCGGCGTCGGCCAGCTGGGCCGGCTCGCCGACGAGTCGACGGCGAACGGGCTGCCGACGAGGTTCGAACTCGTGGGCACACCGGTCGCGATCCCGGCCGTCGTCTCGTTCAACCTGTACCGGATCGCGCAGGAGGCGCTCACGAACGCCCGCAAGTACGGTGGCACCACGGCGACGGCCGAACTCAGGCTCCGCTATCTGGACGACGCGGTCGAGCTCGAGGTCACGAACACGGGGACCGTCCCGACGGTGGCCCGCCGCGGTGGGCTCGGGCTCATCGGGATGCGGGAGCGCGTGGCGTCGTCGGGCGGCGTCCTCGAGGTCGGGGCACGCGCCCGCGGCGGCTTCCTCGTGCGGGCCGCCATCCCGCTCGGCCGGTCGGGCGACCAGGCGATGGAGCCCGTCGCCGCGTCCATCGCCGACGCCCGCTTCGCCTCCGCCGCCGCAGGACGACCCCAGACCGCCACCACGAAGGACCAGGCATGACCGAGCAGCCCACCCGTATCCTCCTCGTCGACGACCAGGAGCTGCTGCGTGCGGGCTTCCGCATCATCCTGGGCTCACAGCCCGGGATCGAGATCGTCGGCGAGGCGTCGGACGGCGCCGAGGCCGTCGCGCTCGCGACGACGCTCGCGCCGGACGTGATCTGCATGGACGTCCAGATGCCGGGCATGGATGGCCTCGAGGCCACCCGTCGGATCGTCGCGGATCCCGAGGTGCACGCCGCGGTCCTCATCCTCACCACCTTCGACCGCGACGACTACCTGGCCGAGGCGCTCCGGGCCGGTGCGAGCGGGTTCCTTCTGAAGAACTCCTCGCCGGAGGAACTCGTCGCAGCGGTTTCGGTGATCGCGGGCGGGGAAGCGCTCCTCTCGCCGGCGGTCACCCGCCGGGTCATCGAGGGGTTCACCCGGCAGCCCCCCGCCGTCGAGGACGCCGTGGAGGATCACACCGCCCCGGCCGGGCCGACGACCGGCGCCGACTACGACCAGCTGACGGAGCGCGAGCGCGAGGTCCTGCAGTTGGTCGCCCAGGGCCTGTCCAACCAGGAGATCGCGACCACGCTCTTCGTCGGCGAGGCGACCGTGAAGTCGCACGTCTCGAAGGTGCTGCAGAAGCTCGCCCTCCGCGATCGTATCCAGGCGGTCATCTACACCTACGAGCACGGGCTGGCGTCACCGCGCAGCTGAGGGTTCGCTCCGTCTCCGCGCAACCCCGTCGGTCGGTCGGATGCGAGGAGTAGCGTGACGAGCATGGAATTTCGATACCTCGGCAACAGCGGACTCAAGATCTCAGAGATCATCTTCGGCAACTGGCTGACCCACGCCTCGCAGGTGGAGAACGACGTCGCCACGGCGAGCGTTCGCGCCGCCCTCGACGCCGGCATCACCACCTTCGACACGGCCGACGCCTACGCCAACACGGCGGCGGAGCAGGTGCTCGGCGACGCCCTCAAGGACGAACGACGCGCGAGCCTGGAGATCTTCACGAAGGTCTACTGGCCCACCGGCCCGAAGGGGCACAACGACGTCGGGCTGTCGCGCAAGCACATCATGGAGTCGATCGACGGTTCGCTCACGCGTCTCGGCACCGACTACGTCGACCTCTACCAGGCCCACCGCTACGACAGCGAGACGCCGCTCGAGGAGACGATGCAGGCCTTCGCCGACGTCGTCCGGGCGGGCAAGGCGCTCTACATCGGTGTGAGCGAGTGGAACGCCGAGCAGCTGCGCGCCGGCCACGCCCTGTCCAAGGAGCTGGGCTTCCAGCTCATCTCGAACCAGCCGCAGTACTCGATGCTGTGGCGGGTCATCGAGGAGAAGGTCGTCCCCACCTCGCGCGAACTCGGCATCTCCCAGATCGTCTGGTCGCCGGTGGCGCAGGGCGTCCTCAGCGGCAAGTACCTGCCGGGTGCAGAGCTCCCGCAGGGCAGCCGGGCCACCGACGAGAAGGGCGGCGCCGACACCATCAAGCGCTTCCTCGACGACGAGGTGCTCACGGCCGTCCAGCAGCTGAAGCCCATCGCCGACGAGCTCGACCTCACCATGGCGCAGCTGGCGCTCGCCTGGGTGCTGCACAACGACAACATCGCCGGTGCGATCGTCGGGGCCTCGCGTCCCGAGCAGGTCACCGCGAACGCCGCCGCGGCCGGTGTGAAGCTCGACGACGCGGTCATCGCCCGCATCGACGAGGCCATCGGCTCCGTCGCCGAGACCGACCCCTCGAAGACGGTCTCCCCGGAGTCCCGCCCCGCCTGATCCAGCGCTCGGCTGGTCCACGACGCCCGGTATCCCCCACTCGACGGAGAAGGGGACCGGGCGTCGTCGCGTCAACCCGTCCTGCGGCGGATGCCGGTGGCACACTGCGCCGCGTAGCGTGATCGCCATACCGGGAGAACCCGACGCAGGACACTCGGTCCAGCACGCAGATCACAGGAGGCGGCCGATGCTCGAACTCAGCCACATCGACAAGTCGTACGGCGAGCGGAAGGTGCTCGACGACGTCAGCTTCCAGGTCGCCCCCGGCCGCATGACGGGGTTCGTCGGCGGGAACGGCGCCGGCAAGACGACGACGATGCGCATCCTGCTCGGTGTCCTCGCCGCGAACGCAGGAACCGTCACGCTCGACGGCACCCCGCTCACCCCGGAGGACCGCCGCCGGTTCGGCTACATGCCGGAGGAGCGCGGCCTGTACCCGAAGATGCGGGTCGAGGAACAGCTCGTCTACCTGGCCCGTCTCCACGGGTTCACGACCCACGCCGCCAAGCGCAACGCCGGCGAACTGCTCGAGCGCCTCGGCCTCGGCGAGCGCCGCAACGACGCCCTCGAGAGCCTGTCGCTCGGCAACCAGCAGCGGGCGCAGATCGCCGCGGCGCTCGTCCACCACCCCGACGTCCTCGTCCTCGACGAGCCGTTCTCCGGCCTCGACCCGATGGCGGTCGACGTGGTCGTCGGTGTGCTCAGCGAGTTCGCCGCAGACGGCTCCCCCGTCCTGTTCTCCAGTCACCAGCTCGACATCGTTGAGCGCCTCTGCGACGACCTCGTGATCATCGCCGGTGGCAGGATCCGCGCCTCCGGCTCGCGCGAGTCACTCCGCGAAGCCCATGCCGGCAACCGCTACGAGCTGCTCACCGCGGCAGACACCGGGTGGCTGCGTGAGCGCCCGGGGATCTCCGTCGTCGACTTCGACGGCGGCTACGCCCTCTTCGACGCCGACGACGCCCAGGCGGCGCAGGCCGTGCTCCGTGAGGCGCTGACCCAGGGCGACGTCACGAGCTTCGCCCCCCTCCGACCCACCCTCGCCCAGATCTTCAAGGAGGTCATCCAGTGACCACGGCAACCGAGTCCCCGATCCAGCCCGCCGGTCGTCGTCGCTCCGGCCCGGCCTCCCCCAGCCTCGTGCAGAGCATCGGTCTCGTCGCCGAGCGCGAGGTCAGGATGCGCCTGCGCAGCAAGACGTTCCTCATCTCGACGGGCATCCTCCTCCTCGTGATCCTCGCCGGCATCGTCGTCGGCGGGTTCCTCGCGAAGAACACCGCCTCGGAGACCACGAAGGTCGCGGTCGTGGGGAACGCGGGTGCGGGACTGGTCGACGGCAAGACCTTCGACGTGACCGAGGCGGCCGACGTCGCCGCCGCTGAAGCCCTCGTGAAGTCGGGCGACGTCGAGGCGGCGATCGCACCGGCCACCGACGACAACCCCACCGGCGTCCAGGTCATCTTCGACTCCGAGGCCTCCAACACGCTCATCATGCAGCTGAGCGCGCAGCCGCAGGTCACCATCCTCGATCCCGACGCCGACGGCTCCGCCGGCTTCCTGCTGTACATCGTGTCGCTCGGGTTCGGTCTCGTGTTCTTCGTCTCCGCCACCACCTTCGGGGCGTCGATCGCGCAGAGCGTCGTCGAGGAGAAGCAGACCCGCGTCGTCGAGATCCTCATGTCCGCCATCCCCGTGAAGGCGCTCCTCGCCGGCAAGGTGCTCGGCAACAGCATCCTGGCGTTCGGGCAGATCCTGGCGATCGCTGCGCTGTCGGTGATCGGGCTGACGGTGACGGGCCAGACGGAGCTGCTCGGAGGCCTCGGGACCCCGGTCGTCTGGTTCGTGGTGTTCTTCGTGCTCGGCTTCATCCTGCTGGCCGCACTCTTCGCCGCCGCCGGCTCCCTGGTCTCACGTCAAGAGGACATCGGTTCGACGACGACCCCGATTACGATGCTGATCATGATCCCGTACTTCGCCGTCATCTTCTTCAACGACAACCCGGTGGTGATGACGATCATGTCCTACGTGCCGTTCTCGGCAGCCGTGGGCATGCCCGTCCGTCTCTTCGTCGGCTCGGCGCAGTGGTGGGAGCCGATCCTGTCCCTGCTGATCCTCGCGATCACGGCGGCGCTCGTCATCCTCGTCGGCTCGCGGATCTACGAGAACTCGCTGCTCAAGATGGGCGGCCGGGTCAAACTGTCGGAAGCGCTCAAGGCATGAGCGGGCTCGGCGGGATCGACGAGGTCTTCAACCCGGGTGCCTTCGAGGCCAAGCAGTTCCTCGACGCCGAGCAGCGCCTCCCCGCGCCGGCCCCGCTCGCGGGCGACCCGGCGGGCGACATCTACGGCGACGACCCCATCGTGCTCGACCTCGTCGATGAGGACGAGGAGGACCAGGACGCCCGGCTGACGCCCGAACAGGCCGCCGCGCTCGCGGCCGAGCAGCCGGCTCAGCCCTCCGCCGAGGACGAGCAGCAGGCCGCCGTCGCCTCCTCGATCGCCGTGCACGCGCTCGCCTACGAGCACGCGCTGGCGCAGGAGACCCCGGACGCGGAGCCGGAGCCCGGTGCGCACGCCGACATCGACGCCGCGATCGACGCCGTGCCCGAGGAGAGCGTCCCCTCCTCCGACGGCCCGCGTCACGCCGCCGACTGACCTCGTTTCCCAGTCCCCTAACTCAGGAGTGTCCCGGCGTGTCGGCCGCGCGCACCGGCCGCCACGCCGAGACACTCCTGAGGTGGGGAGACCGACGACACCGGGTCGGACGCGCAGGAAGTCGGCCCGCGATGCACGGAAGCTGCGTGTGGCATGCGCGAGGATGGATCAGTGACCGATTCTCTGCATGACACCAGCATCCGCGGCTTCGCCTCCGACAACTACTCCGGCGTCCACCCCGAGATCCTCGACGCCCTCGCGGCGGCCAACGGCGGCCACCAGATCGCCTACGGCGAGGACGACTACACCCGTCGGCTGCACGAGGTCTTCGCTGATCACTTCGGCCGCGACGTCGCCGTGTTCCCCGTCTTCAACGGCACCGGCGCGAACGTCGTCGGCCTGCAGTCCATGCTCCCGCGCTGGGGTGCCGTCATCTCGGCGTCGACCGCGCACATCAACTCCGACGAGGGCGGCGCGCCGGAGCGGGTCGGTGGCATCAAGCTCCTGACGGTCGACGCCCCCGACGGCAAGCTCACGCCCGACCTCATCGACCGCGAGGCGTGGGGCTGGGGCGACGAGCACCGTGCACAGCCGCTCGTCGTCTCGATCACGCAGACCACCGAGCTCGGCACCCTGTACACGCCCGAGGAGATCCGCGCGATCGCCGACCACGCGCACGGTCACGGCATGAAGCTGCACCTCGACGGAGCCCGCATCGCCAACGCCGCAGCAGCCCTCGGCGTCCCGCTGCGCGCGTTCACCGCCGATGCCGGCGTCGACGTGCTGTCCTTCGGCGGGACGAAGAACGGACTCATGTTCGGCGAGGCCATCGTCGTCCTCGAACCGTCGGCATCGGAGGGCCTCGTCTACCTCCGGAAGCTCAACATGCAGCTGGCGTCGAAGATGCGCTTCGGTGCGGCGCAGCTCATCGCCCTGCTCGAGCCGGCGGCCGACGGTGGCGACGGGCTCTGGCTCCGCTCCGCGACCCACGCCAACGCGATGGCCGCGCGCCTCCGCAGCTCCCTCGAAGCGCTCATCGCGGCCGGCGAGGCACCGGGACTCGGCTTCAGCCAGCCGACCCAGGCCAACGCCGTGTTCGCGACCCTTCCCGCGGGCGTCCCCGACCGCTTGCGGGAACGCTTCCGCTTCTACGACTGGGACGCGGCGAAGGGCGAGGTCCGCTGGATGTGCTCGTTCGACACCACCGAGGACGACATCGACGCGTTCGTCGCCGCGATCCGCAAGGAACTCGCCCGCGCGTAGCGGCCGGTCACGATGCCGGCGGGCCTCTGCGCGTCGACCCCCGATATGGCAAGGTTGGAGATCGGGCTTCCAACCGGATGAGAGAGACGGTCATGCACTATCAGTCGACGCGGGGCCACGATCTGCCCCAGCACTTCTCGGACATCCTCCTCGGCGGGCTCGCCCCGGACGGCGGCCTGTACCTCCCGGCCGAGTACCCGCAGCTGACCGCTGAGGAGCTCGAGTCGTGGCGCGAGCTGTCCTATGCCGACCTCGCGTTCGCCGTGCTGTCGAAGTTCGCCGACGACATCCCCGCAGCCGACCTCCAGGACATCACCCGTCGCACCTACACCGCCGAGGTGTACTCGAACGGCCGCGCCGGCGACGACGCCTCGCTCATCACCCCGCTGCGCTCCCTCGGTGAGGAGGGCGGCACCGAGCTGCAACTCCTCGGCCTCTCGAACGGCCCGACGCTCGCCTTCAAGGACATGGCGATGCAGCTGCTCGGCAACCTCTTCGAGTACACACTCGCGAAGAGCGGCGACGAGCTCAACATCCTCGGCGCGACCTCCGGCGACACCGGGAGCGCGGCCGAGCACGCCATGCGCGGCAAGACGGGGATCCGCGTCGTCATGCTGAGCCCGCATGGCCGCATGAGCAGCTTCCAGCGCGCGCAGATGTTCAGCCTCCAGGACGACAACATCGTGAACCTCGCCGTCGAGGGCAACTTCGACGACTGCCAGGACATCGTGAAGGCCGTCTCGAAGGACGCTCCGTTCAAGGCGCTCCACGCCGTCGGTACGGTCAACTCGATCAACTGGGCCCGCGTCGTCGCGCAGGTCGTGTACTACGTGCACGGCTGGCTCCTCGCGACCGACGGTCCGGGCCAGAAGGTGTCGTTCTCGGTGCCGTCCGGGAACTTCGGCAACGTCTGCGCCGGGCACATCGCCCGCTCGATGGGGCTGCCGATCGACCAGCTCGTCGTCGCGACGAACGAGAACGACGTCCTCGACGAGTTCTTCCGAACGGGCGTGTACCGCCCGCGCTCGGCGGCCGAGACGCACCACACGTCGAGTCCGAGCATGGACATCTCGAAGGCGTCCAACTTCGAGCGTTTCCTCTACGACCTCGTCGGTCAGGACGCAACCCGCCTCGGTGAGCTGTTCCGGTCCCTCGACGAGGAGGGCGGGTTCGACCTCTCCGGGACGCCCGAGTTCGAGCGGATCAGCGAGTTCGGCTTCGTCTCTGGCCGCAGCACCCACGCCGACCGCGTCGCCACCATCCGCGACGTGCACGAGCGTTACGGCGTCACGATCGACCCGCACACCGCCGACGGCGTCACGGTCGCCCGTCGCCACCTGCGCGAGGGCGTCCCGATGCTCGTGCTCGAGACCGCGCTGCCGGCGAAGTTCGCCGAGATCGTCCGCGAGGCGCTCGGCGAGGAGCCGGAGCGTCCCGAGGCGTTCGAGGGCATCGAGGGTCTCGAACAGCGATTCGAGATCGTGCCGGCCGACGTCGACCGCATCAAGGCGATCATCGCGCAGCACACCGGACGCTGACCCACCCCGGTCCCTGAGCCTGTCCCGGCCCCGATCCCTGAGCCGACTCGGTCCGTGAGCCCGCGCCGGTCCCTGAGCCTGTCGAAGGGCACCCGACCGCGCCGTCGACACCGCGTCCGGTCCGGCGGGGAGCGCGGAGGATAAGCGTCCGGCGACCCGGAGCCAAGCCCCCGCGGCGATGCGGCGTCCGCTCTACGCTGCCGTCATGAGCAATCCCATGGATCCAGCAGCAGCAGACGCCCAACGTGAAGCCCTCGCCCACGGCGGCCCAGGTGCCCAGGCACACGTGCCCGGCGAGGACCAGACCGACAGCTCGGTCGGCGGTGTCGTTCCCGACGGCGGTGCGGTCGACCGCTCGGCCGACGACGCGGCCCCCGGCGACGGCGGTCTGAGCAACGCCGGTGACGGCGTCGGTGGTGACGACATCGTCGGCGACGCCGGACTCGACGACGCGGACACCGAGGATGCCGTCGAAGACCTCGACGACCAGGACGACCTCGCCGACCGCGCGCCCGTCGGCGACAGCTTCGGCGAGGGCCCGGAGTAGCTCCCCGGTCCCTGAGCCTGTCGAAGGGCACTCCCGCTCAAGTCACTCCGGTCCCTGAGCCTGTCGAAGGGTGCTCAGGGGACCAGGATGAGTTTCCCGCTCGGGTGACCCGACTCGCTCTCGCGGTGCGCCTCGGCGGCCTCGGCGAGGGGCCGGACGGTGCCGAGTTCGAAGCTGAACCGTCCCTGCTCGACGAGGGACGCGACCGCCGGGATCGCCTCCGCCCGCCAGGCCTGCTCCTGCTCCGTGAGCGGGAGCGGGTTTCCGCCGGACCACGCCTGGATCCCGAGGTCGGCCGCCTTCGCGCCGACGACGATCGTGCCGATGTGCTGACGGTCCTCGACCAGCTCGAACGAGGCCTCGAGCGCCTCGTCGGTGCCGACGGCGTCGAGCACACGGTCGACACCCTGCGGAGCGGCCTCGCGCACGCGCTCCACGAGCCCGGGACCGTAGGTGACGGGGATCGCCCCCAGCTCCCGCAGACGTGCGTGGTTCCCTTCGCTCGCGGTGGCGACGACGGTCGCTCCCCAAGCCACGGCGAACTGCACGGCGGCGTGCCCCACCGAGCCCGACCCACCGTGGATCAGGAGGGTCGTCCCCTCGGTCACGCCGAGCGAGCGAAGTGCTTGATAGGCCGTGCTCACGGGGATGCCGATCGCCGCCGCCTCCTCGAAGGAGATGGCAGCCGGTTTGCGGATGATCTGGTCGGGTGTGACGACGACGTGGGTCGCATACGTCCCGGAGGCGTTGACGACGACGACCTCGTCGCCGATCGACCAGCCGTCGACCCCGTCGCCGACCTCGACGACGACGCCGGCGCCGTCGCTCCCGACGCGTCGGGTGCCCTGCAGCTCGCCGCCGCGGAGGCCGCTGCGGAGCTTCCAGTCGATCGGGTTCACGCCCGCGGCTCGCACCTCGACGACGAGTTCGCCGGGGCCCGCCTCAGGCGTCGGCACCTCGACGAGGTCGAGGACGTCGGCCGAGCCGAGCTCCTGGTACTGGATGACGGTCGCCATGTCGTTCCCTTCCCGAGATGCGCCTGCGCACCCCTGATCGGCGTCCGCCACGCTTCGTGGCGGCCCTCCGAGGCTACTCCCGACGCTCCTCCACAGCCCCTCGGAACCTCCGGACCGTGACGCCGCATGACCCGCGGATGGCACCGGCACCGGACTCCCGCGTAGCGTTGCAGCATGCCTCCCACTGATGGATCGACGTCCGCGGCGCCCGCCGCCACCATCGCGAACCTCCTCGCCGAGACCCGCAGCTACGCCCCGCCGGCCGACCTCGCCCGGACGGCGAACGTCGGCCCGGAGGAGTGGGTCCGCGCGGCCGCCGACCCCGTGGCGTTCTGGGAGGAGCAGGCCCGACGCCTCGACTGGGTCACCCCGTGGCACACGGCGCACACGTGGGACCCGGCCCGACCGGTCGACGGGTCCGACCCGACGGACCCCGAGCCCGAGCTCACCGTCCCCGCCGCCACCTGGTTCGCCGGGGGAACGCTCAACGTGGCGGTCAACTGCGTCGACCGCCACGTCGATGCCGGACGAGGCGACAAGGTCGCCCTCCACTTCGAGGGCGAGCCGGGCGACCGCCGCTCCATCACCTACGCCGAGTTGCAGCGCGAGGTCGCGAAGGCCGCCAACGCCCTGACGGCACTCGGCATCGGGCAGGGCGACCGCGTCGTCATCTACCTGCCGGTCATCCCCGAGACGGTCATCGCCACCCTCGCCGTCGCGCGCATCGGCGCCATCCACTCCCTCGTGTTCGGTGGGTTCTCCGCCGAGGCGCTGCGCTTCCGGGTGGAGGACACCGAGGCGAAGCTGCTCATCACCACCGACGGCCAGTACCGCCGGGGTACCGCTGTGCCCGTCAAGCAGAACGCCGACGCCGCCGTCGACGGTGTGCCGTCCATCGAGCACGTGCTCGTCGTCGCACGCACGGGCGACGAGACGCCGAACGTGCCTTGGACCCCCGGTCGCGACGTCTGGTGGCACGACACCGTGGGTGTCGCCGCCGACACCCACGAGGCCGAGGCGTTCGATGCGGAGAACCCGCTCTTCATCATCTACACGAGCGGCACCACCGGGAAGCCCAAGGGACTCGTCCACACCTCTGGCGGCTATCTCACGCAGGCGTCCTGGACCCACTGGGCGATCTTCGACGCCAAGGACGACGACGTCCACTGGTGCACCGCCGATCTCGCCTGGGTCACCGCACACACCTATGAGATCTACGGTCCACTCTCGAACGGGCTCACCCAGGTGATCTACGAGGGCACGCCGAACACTCCGCACCAGGCACGGCACTTCGAGATCATCGAGCGCTACGGCGTGACGACGTACTACACGGCACCCACGCTCATCCGGACCCTCATGACGTGGTTCCCCGAGGGGCCGCCCGCCGAGTACGACCTCTCGACCCTCCGGCTCCTCGGCACCGTCGGTGAGGCGATCAACCCCGAGGCCTGGATGTGGTTCCGCGAGCGCATCGGGCGCGGCGAGACCCCGGTCGTCGACACCTGGTGGCAGTCGGAGACGGGGTCGGCCGTCATCGCACCGCTCCCCGGTGCGACCACGATCAAGCCGGGTTCCGGCAGTCGCGCACTCCCCGGCCTGGAGGCGTTGGTCGTCGACGAGGACGGCGAGACGGTGCCGTACGGATCCGGCGGGTACCTGGTCGTCAGCCGCTTCGGGCCCTCGCTCGCACGCACGGTCTGGGGCAACCCGGAGCGCTACCGCGACTCGTACTGGGCGAAGTACTGGAGGCAGGGCTACTTCTTCTCCGGCGACGGCGCGAAGTGGGACGAGGACGGCGACATCTGGGTCCTCGGGCGCGTCGACGACGTCATCAACGTCTCGGGCCACCGCCTGTCGACCATCGAGATCGAATCGGCCCTCGTGTCGCATCCCCACGTGGGCGAGGCCGGCGTCGTCGGCGTGCACGACCCGATCACGGGGAGCGCGATCGCCGCGTTCGTCATCCCCTCCTCGCGGTCCCACGGGCCCGAGGCCGACGGCGAGGCGTACTGGTTGGATCGCTCTGCGGCACTCCGCGAGGCACTGCGCTCCCACGTGGCGAACGAGATCGGCCCGATCGCGAAGCCGCGCGACGTCTTCGTGGTCCCAGACCTGCCGAAGACCCGCTCGGGGAAGATCATGCGGCGTCTGCTCGGCGACATCGTCGACCAGCGGCCCCTCGGCGACACGACGTCGCTGCAGGACGAAGCGGCCCCGCACCGGATCGCCGAGATCGTCACTGCTGCACGGACCCCTCGAACCCGGGAATAGTGCCTCGATCGATGCAGTTGCATCCATCGTCAATGGCGACGCAGCCTCTGTCCACTTCCCTTGTTCCGCTTGGAGACCGCATGTCCATCGTCACCCGTACCGCCCAGACCGACGCCCCCATCCTCGACGTCCTCGCCGACCGGTGGAGCCCCCGCTCCTTCGTGAGCGAGCCCGTCGCCGCCGCGAAGATGGCCTCGGCCCTGGAAGCCGCGCGTTGGTCGCCGAGCGCCAACAACGTGCAGCCCTGGCGGTTCATCGTCGGCACCAAGGGGACCGCCACGTTCGACGCGATCGCTGAGCAGCTGGTGGCGTTCAACCGAGGGTGGGCCGCTCAGGCGGGCGCGCTCATCGTCGCCGTCGCCGAGACGGTCGACGACGAGGGGAACGAGCGTCCCTGGGCCATCTACGACCTCGGCCAGGCGATGGCGCACTTGAGCGTCCAGGCCCACAGCGACGGCCTCTTCGCACACCAGATGGCCGGTTTCTCCGCCGACGGCATTCGCGAGGCGTTCTCGCTGCCGGACGGCCTCCTGCCGTTCACCGTCACCGCGCTCGGCGAGCTCGGCGACCCGGAACTCCTGCCCGAGGGCATGCTCCGCGACCGCGAGACCGCTCCGCGCGAGCGTCGTCCGCTCGCCGACCTCGTGATCGTCCAGGAGTAGTCGGCTCGGTTCCTGCACCACCACGCTGCGCAGTCCGGTCCGCCGGGCTGCGCAGTCGTGGTTCGTGGGGCTCATCCGTCATCGCTCGAGGTAGGCCGGTGACGACGCAGTCCAACAGCCGACACGATGAACAACGCAGTCAAGGCTGCTCCCACGCATGATCGCAAGATGAGTTCTCCAGTCGCGCCCCAGTGGGCCCCGTAGACGATCATGCTGACTGTCGCGAGACCGGCGAGCAGGGCAGCGAGAACGCTCATCGAAGGTCGTTCCGTCAGACGCCACCAATCGCGCGACGTATCCGGCTCCGTTGCACCGCGTGACTGGCGTGCTATCGCCCATACGCCGACCCCTTGAAACACCGCGACCACGGAGCCGCCGTCCGCCGTTCCAAACTGAACTGGCGCAGCCAGGAGACCAACGACGAGGCACACTCGTATCAACCGCGAGCGTATCCTCACATGCTCAATCCTCTTGCACATATGAAATATTTAAGTATATCTTGATCAGGCGGTCGACCAACCGGATCGCGTATCGAGAGGATTTCCTATGACACGACGCATATTGACCACGGTGACGGCCACCGCCGTTCTCGTCATCCCGTTTCTGATGGGTAGCCCCGCCTCAGCTGAATCCTCAACCGTCGAGACTGTCGAGGTGACATCCGAGCACTGCGTAGACCAGATCGATGAGATTCGCCCGACCGGTGGCTCTCGATCCGCGGCCGACTACTCGATTTGTCAAGGAGAAGTGACGGTCGAGGAGTCCGCCCCCGTCCGCGCAACGCAGGCGGACATCCAAGAAGCACGAGCGGCGGGGATCATGGCTGGACCCGAGGCCTGGTACCGGAACTGGACACACACCTATCTCGGAGGAGGACTTGCGGAGATCCACCGCGGCCGTACGTTCTGGGATGGCGATGTCGCATGGATCAGGCCCTATGGGGGTATCGGTGGTAGCCACGAGTGTCACACCGAAGGATCGTGGGCGGTCGGATGGGCGGTGAAGAGGGTCTTGTGCGATCAGCCCGCGGCCGGCCCATCCGCGGATGCGTTCTACCGGTTCGATGCCAGCATCCTCTTCCAGGGTTCCCCTGTCACACTCGGCATCGGCCTGCACTACTCGACGAATGCTTCCGGGGGAACGACGGCCTGGCAGGTCGGTGGTTGATCATCCCGTTCCACCACGCTGCGCAGTCCGGTCCGCCGGGCTGCGCAGTCGTCGTTCGCTGGGTCACACGTCATCGTGACCGGTCCCTGAGCACCTCAACTGGTCGCTGCCCTTCGACAGGCTCAGGAACCGCGGGTCGAAGGGTGTATCCGTCGAGCCGCTACAGCCCCGCGACGAGGTTGATGACGGTCGCGAGGATCACGGAGCCGAAGAGGTACGACAGCAGGGTGTGCTTGAGCACCGTGCGGCGCAGCTCACTGGACCGCAGCGTCGTATCGGAGACCTGGTAGGTCATGCCGAGGTCGAACGAGAGGTAGGCGAAGTCGCTGTACTGGGGCGCCTCCTCCTGGTTGAAGTCGATGCCGCCCTCCGGAGCAGCGAAGTACATGCGTGCGTACCGGAGGGTGTAGATCGTGTGGATGAGCGCCCACGACATGGCGACACTCAGCACCGAGAACCCCGCCAGCAGGCCCTGTTCGACGCCGGTCGACGCCCGCGCCTGCAGGATCACGACGCTGAGGGCGACGAGGCTCCCGACGCTCGCCAGCACGATGAGGACCTCGCTCGTCGTCCGTCCGGGTTCCTCCGAGGTCGCATGCTCGCGCGTGCGTGCCGGGTCCATCCGCCAGATACGCGCCCAGAGCGAGACGATGAAGACGACGCACGTGGCTCCCCAGCCGGCCAGGATCGCCCCCGCCCAGAACCAGGTCAGGCCAGTGGCCACCCCGACGCCCAAGCCGATGACGGCGGACAGGATCAGGCGGAGTTTCGCGCCGTGCCGCAGGGCGATCGGTCCGGACGTCGATGAGCTCACGAGCTGATCGTGGCACCGTCCGCGGAGTGCGTGACGCAGACTCGCGGCCGACGCCGCACCTCACACCGCTTCGACGAACAACTCCTCCAACTCGGCGAAGACGCCGACGGCGAGGCGCTCGAACTGCTCGGCGCTCAGCCGGATCGTCTCGCCCGGGACGAGGCCGGTGAACGACGCCCCATCGGCGTACTGCAACACGGTCCCCACCGTGAACACCCGGTCGTGGTCGAGGATCGACGCGACGATGAGTTCGAGCTCGTTGAGGGCCCCGGGACCTTTCCCGAGCACCGAGCGCACCCGGTGGACGAACGGCCGGTCGAGCACGAGGGTGAGGCCGGTGAAGAACTCGGGGTCGACCACGGCCAGCGCTGCCGGGTCCGCCCCGGCCTCGGCCAGCGTCTCGCGTCCGGCGACCAGCGCGGCGATCATCGTCTTCGCCTGGTCGACCTCTCGCTGTTCGAAGGTCTTGCGTCCCAGCATGGGTGTCTCCTCGGCGTCGCGGATCGGGTGCGCTTCACGCTACTCCCCGGCATGCCCGGATCACAGCAGACCTCGCGCGTCCGGTGGTCAGGCCTGCTTCCGCTCGCGACGCGGGACGTGGAGCGACACGACGCCCGCGTCGCGGTTGATGCGACGGGCCTGTGCCCGCCAGATGAGCGCGAAGGCGACGACGAGCACGATCATGGCCGGGACGACGAGCACCTTGAGCACCGGCATGGCCGGGAACAGCAGCCCCCAGAGCACGGTGTTACCGTCCCACAGGCCGTGCATGACCGCGACGAGCAGGTAGGTCAGGAGCACGCCCACGGTGATCCGGAACCGTCCGTTGCGTGCAGCGGCGAACACCGCGGCGGCGAGCAGCGCCGTCCACAGTGGGTGGCCGACCGGGTCGAAGATCGTCCGGGCGAACGCGGCTCCGGCCGCCTGGAACGCCGGGTGCGTGAGGATGGTCTCGAGGGGTGGTGAGCCGGCGGCGAGCTTCTGCGATGCTTCGACGCCGGCCGCCCATCCCTGTCCGATGTACCAGAGGTTCTCGAGGACGGCGAAGCCGATGCCGACGGCACCGCCGACGAAGAGACCACCCCGGGCGGTCTTCACCGGCAACCGCCATGCCACGATCACGACGGCGATGATCTTCGCCAGTTCCTCGGCGACCCCGGCGAAGAAGAGCCCGATGTCGTGCGGGTTCTCGCCGGCATCGGTCGCGGCGACGCCGATGAGGGAGTCGAAGGTGCTGCCGAGCGTGATGGCGATGAAGCCTCCGACCAGCACCGCCCAGAGGAGCGTCGCCGTCGTGACGCCGTCGCCCGACTGGAGGCGTCGGGCCATGATGAGCAGCAGGGTGGACGCGGCCAGCCCTGAGCCGAGCAGGATCCACGCGGGGACCACTGCCGGGTTGCCGAGGAGCACGTGCGGCACCAACAGCAGGAACAGCCAGAGCGCGAGGCCGCCGAAGAAGAACCAGGCGGGGGCGTGTGCGTGACGCCAGAGGGGCGCGGCGGTGCCGCTGGTCTCGGGCGTCGTGATCGGGGCTGCGTGCGACATCGTGTCCTCTCAGGGCGCGCCGACCGGGCCCACCGCGAGGATCACGCTAGTGCGCGGCATCCGTCGGGCACCAGGGGTTTCCTCCCCCACTCGGGGGTCACTGCCAGCGCGGTGCTGTCGCGTGAGCGCGGGGCAGACGCGTGAGCGCACCCCTCCGGAGGGGCGCGCTCACGTCGATAGGCTGCGCTCGGGTCAGCGCACCGCGCTGGCCGCAAGCAGCCGGGCTAGGCCGGGACCACCGCTCGCTCGACCGTGAGGCCGTCGCCGTCGCTCGCGAGCCCGACGTGGACGGTGTCGCCGTCGCGGATCGAGCCGTCGAGGATCGCCCGCGCGAGGCGGTCGTCGATCTCCCGCTGCATGAGTCGACGCAGCGGACGCGCGCCGTACATGGGGTCGTAGCCGCGCTCCGCGAGCCACGCACGCGCATCGGGCGTGACCGCGAGGTGCAGCCGACGCTCGCCCAGTCGACGCTGCAGGCGATCGATGTAGAGCTCGACGATCTGGCCGAGCTCCGCTTCGCTGAGCGGTTGGAACACGACGATGTCGTCGAGACGGTTGATGAACTCCGGTTTGAAGGCCTGGCGCACGAGCTGCTGGACGGCCTCCTCCTTCTGCTCGAGGGAGAGCGAGGCGTCCATCAGGTACTGCGAGCCGAGGTTGGACGTCAGCACGAGGATGACGTTCCGGAAGTCGACGGTGCGCCCCTGGCCGTCGGTCAGCCGGCCGTCGTCGAGCACCTGCAGGAGGATGTCGAACACCTCGGGGTGCGCCTTCTCGACCTCGTCGAGCAGCACGACGGAGTACGGGCGTCGACGGACGGCCTCGGTGAGCTGCCCGCCCTGCTCGTAGCCGACGTACCCCGGAGGTGCACCGACGAGCCGGGAGACCGAGTGCTTCTCGCCGTATTCGGACATGTCGATGCGGACCATGGCCTTCTCGTCGTCGAAGAGGAACTCGGCGAGCGCCTTCGCCAGCTCGGTCTTGCCGACGCCGGTGGGGCCGAGGAACATGAAGGAGCCGGTCGGGCGGTCGGGATCGGAGATGCCGGCCCGGGTGCGCCGGACGGCGTCGGACACGGCGGCGACCGCACGGTGCTGCCCGATGAGTCGGCGGGACAGCTCCTGCTCGAGGTGCAGCAGTTTCTCCGTCTCGCCCTGCAATAGGCGACCCACGGGGATGCCGGTCCACGCGGCGATGACGGCGGCGATGTCCTCGGCGGTCACCTGGTCGTTGACCATCCGGGGTTCGCCGTCGGTGTCCTGCTCGGCCGACTCCGCGAGCGCGAGTTCGCGTTCGAGCTGCGGGATGTCGGCGTAGAGCAGCTTGGACGCCTGTTCGAGCTTGCCTTCGCGCTGGGCGCGTTCGGCCTTGCTCCGGGCGGCGTCGAGCTGCTTCTTGAGGTCGCCGACCCGGTTGAGGCTCGCACGCTCGCGCTCCCAGCGCGCCTGCAGTTCACCGAGCGCGGCCTGGCGGGTCGCGAGGTCCTCCCGGAGGCGGGCGAGGCGCTCCTTGGAGGCGTCGTCCTTCTCCTTCTTGAGGGCGAGCTCCTCGAGCTTCAGGCGGTCGACACTGCGTCGGAGCTCGTCGATCTCGACGGGGGCCGAGTCGATCTCCATGCGCAGTCGGCTGGCCGCCTCGTCGATGAGGTCGATCGCCTTGTCGGGCAGCTGCCGCGACGTGATGTAGCGGTTGGACAGGGCTGCGGCCGCGACGAGCGCGTTGTCGGCGATGGCGACCTTGTGGTGCGCCTCGTACCGCTCCTTGAGGCCGCGGAGGATGGCGACCGTGTCCTCGACGCTCGGCTCCCCCACGAACACCTGCTGGAAGCGACGCTCCATGGCGGCGTCCTTCTCGATGAACTCGCGGTACTCGTCGAGCGTGGTCGCGCCGATGAGCCGCAGCTCGCCGCGGGCGAGCATGGGCTTCAGCATGTTGGCCGCCGCGACGGATCCCTCGCCGCCGCCGGCCCCCATGAGGACGTGGAGCTCGTCGATGAAGGTGATGATCTGTCCGTCGGACTCGTCGATCTCCTTGAGCACGGCCTTGAGGCGTTCCTCGAACTGCCCGCGGTACATGGCGCCGGCCACGAGCGCGGAGAGGTCGAGGGAGATGAGCTGCTTGCCCCTGAGGCTCTCGGCGACGTCGCCCGCGACGATGCGCTGGGCGAGGCCTTCGACGACGGCGGTCTTGCCGACGCCGGGCTCGCCGATGAGGACGGGGTTGTTCTTGGTGCGCCGCGTGAGCACCTGGCTCACGCGGCGGATCTCGGCGTCGCGGCCGATGACCGGATCGAGCTTGCCGGAGGCGGCGATCTCGGTCAGGTTGACGCCGTACTGCTCGAGCGCGCTGCGCTGATCCTCTTGCTGAGGCGTCTGGCCTGCTGGCATGGGTACGATCTCCTGTTCAAAACTTGAGTGAATCTGACTCAAGTTTACCACCGCCACTCCCTGCCGACAAGGTGCGATCGGCGGGTGACCTCCGGCGCATCGAAGGGTAGGCTTACCTATCGATGCCTCGCCTCAGTGAACAGACCCCCGACTCGATCTTCATCCTCCTCGCAGCCGTCGTCCGGCGTATCGAGCAGGTGAGCCCGAGCTATCGGCGGTTCACGTTCACGGGCCCCGAGGTCCAGCACATCGCGGACAACCGTCACGATCAGCGCATCAAGCTGCTCTTCCCACTGCCCGACACCGGTTTCGACGAGCTGCCGATGCACGACGACTGGTACCAGGCCTGGCGACTGCTGCCCAACGACAAGCGTCACCCGATGCGCACGTACACGATCCGCGAGGTCCGGCCCGAGCTCGCCGAGTTCGACGTCGACATCGCCCTGCACGGCCGCGTCGGCCCCGCGTCCACCTGGGCGATGGACGCGAAGGTCGGCGACGAGCTCGTCGTCAACGTCCCGAACGCCCGGTCGGCCGTCCCGGCCGGCGGCATCGACTGGCATGCGCCGGCCACCGTCGACCAGGTGCTCCTCGCCGGCGACGAGACGGCCCTGCCCGGGATCGCGGGGATCCTCGAGCGCCTGCCGAGCACCGCGCGCGGGATCGCCGTCGTCGAGCTGCCGCACGAGGAGGACATCGCCGCCCTGTCCACGAAGCCCGACGGGATCGAGGTCGTCGTCCTCCCCCGCGGCGACCAGCCCGTGGGCACCCTGCTCATCCCCGAGGTCGAGCGCATCGCGAGTCGCCTCGCGCCGAGCGTCGACACCGCCACGATCGCCACGCAGCCGGCACTCGAGGACGTCGACGTCGACACCGAGCTGCTCTGGGAAGCACCGGTCAACGCGACAGGAGGCCCCGTCCTCGAGAGCGCACCGCTCTACGCGTGGCTCGCCGGAGAGGCGTCGGCCATCACGACGCTCCGCCGACACCTCGTCTCCGGGTGCGGCGTCGACCGCAAGTCGGTCGCGTTCATGGGCTACTGGCGACACGGCAAGGCCGAAGACAACCGATGAGCCGGTGAGCGCCGACCTCGACAGCCTGCGGCTCCCGACCGCGGCCGCCCGCGCACGAGAGGCGTCGACCGGCATCGCCCGATCGACCGCCTCACGCTGGCTCCTCCTCGTCGCAGCGCTCGTCGTGCTCGCCGCCATCGCCGCGGGCAGCCTCTTCATCGGCTCGGGGACGATCAGTGCCGCAGAGGTCTGGCGCGCCCTCACGCAGGGCGGCGACGACACCAACGCGATCCTCGTCACCGGGTTCCGGGTGCCGCGCATGCTCCTGGCCATCGGCGTCGGTGCGGCGCTCGGCCTCGCCGGAGCGATGATGCAGGCCGTCACGCGGAACCCGCTCGCCGACCCCGGCATCCTCGGCGTCAACGCCGGCGCGTACTTCGCGGTCGTGCTCGCCGTCGCCATCGCCGGCACCGCCGACCTGAGCTCGTACGTGTGGTGGTCCTTCGCCGGCGCCGGCCTCGCCTCCGTCATCGTGTACGTGATCGGCTCCCGGGGCCGCGCCGGCGCGACCCCGGTCCGCCTCGTGCTCGCCGGCGTCGCGCTCTCCGCGGCGCTGCAGGGGGTGACCTTCGCCATCACGATCCGCAACCCCGACATCTTCGACAAGATCCGCTTCTGGCAGGCTGGATCGCTGCAGAACCGCCAGATGGACGTGTTCCTCGGGGTGTTGCCGTTCCTCATCGTCGGGGTCGTCCTCGCCCTCGTCGTCTCCCGGTCGCTCAACGCCGTCGCCCTCGGAGACGACCTCGCGACCTCCCTCGGCACGAAGGTGCTCCGGACGCGGGTGCTCTCGGTGGTCGCGATCACCCTGTTGTGCGGTTCGGCCACCGCGGCGGCCGGACCGATCGCCTTCCTCGGACTCATGTCGCCCTACCTCGCCCGCGCCATCGTCGGACCGGACCAGCGCTGGGTGCTCCCGTTCACGATGGTGTTCGCGCCGATCATCTTCCTGCTGTCCGACCTCGTCGGGCGGGTCGCCGTCCCCGGCGAGATGCCGGTGGGGATCGTCACGGCGTTCGTGGGTGCCCCGCTCCTCATCGTGCTCATCCGCCGTTCGAAGGCGCAGGGGCTGTGACCGCGGTCGCCGAACCGGGCCGGCGCACCGTGCGGGTCGGTCGGGTCAGTTGGGTGGTCCACCGGCGCGAGCTGGTCGTCGTCGGCGCCCTGGTCGCCGTCGTCGTCGGGGTCGGCGCCTTCGCGCTCACCCAGGGCGAGTACCGCATCCCGCTCGACAAGCTGCTCGCCGCGTTCACCGGCACGGGCTCGGAGAGCGTTCTCCGCATCGTCTTGGAGTGGCGCCTGCCGCGGGTCGTGATCGCCGTCGTCGGCGGGATCGCGCTCGGGCTCTCCGGTGCGATCTTCCAGTCGATCACCCGGAACCCGCTCGGCAGTCCCGACATCATCGGCTTCAACTCCGGCGCGTTCACCGGCGCGCTCATCGTCACGCTCGTCGTCGGCGGGAACTATGCGGCGACGGTGTCCGGTGCGTTGATCGGCGGGCTCGCGACGGCCCTCGTCGTCTATCTCCTCGCGTGGTCTCGGGGCGTCCAGGGCTTCCGGCTCATCGTGATCGGCATCGCGATCAGTGCCGTCCTCAACGCGTTCAACGACTACCTGCAACTGCGGGCGGACCTCAACGCCGCCATCGCGGCCGCGAGCTGGGGCATGGGTTCGCTCGCCGACCTCGGGTGGCAGGACGTCGTGCCCATGACGATCGCGGTCGCGGTCCTCGTCCCCCTCCTCGCGCTCCTGTCCCGCCGACTCGGCATGCTGGAGTTCGGCGACGACATCGCGAGCGCCCTCGGCATCCCGGTCGAGCGCACGCGGCTGCTGCTGCTCGTGATCGGCGTCGCGCTCACCGCGACCGTCACCGCGGTCGCCGGCCCGATCATCTTCGTCGCCCTCGCCGCACCCCAACTCGCCCGGCGACTGACGAAGTCCGCCGGCATCACCCTCGTCCCCTCGGCCGCCATGGGCGCGGCGTTGCTCCTCGTGAGTGACGTCGTGGCTCAGCGGATCATCGCCCCGGCCGCCCTGCCGGTCGGTGCGGTGACCGTGACCCTCGGCGGCATCTACCTCATCGCCCTGCTCATCACGCAGGCGGGAAAGCGCTGACATGAAGACCGACAGCCCCACCACCAGACTCGCCGGGACAGGCCTCCGCGTCGGCTACGACCAGCGGACCATCATCCACGAGCTGGACATCGCGATCCCCGACGACTCGTTCACGGTCATCGTCGGGCCGAACGCCTGTGGCAAATCGACGCTCCTGCGTGCCCTCGCCCGGCTGCTGAAGCCGACCCAGGGGCAGGTCGTGCTCGACGGTCAGGAGATCACGCGCTACCCGTCGAAGGATGTCGCGAAGCGCATCGGGCTGCTGCCGCAGTCGTCGATCGCGCCCGACGGCATCTCGGTGATCGATCTCGTGTCGCGCGGACGGTACCCTCACCAGTCGATCCTCCGACGCTGGTCGGCGGCCGATGAAGCGGCGGTGCTCGCGGCGATGGAGGCGACGAACGTCACCGAGCTGTCCGGTCGCCTCGTCGACGAACTGTCCGGCGGCCAGCGCCAGCGGGTGTGGGTGGCGATGGCCCTTGCTCAGGAGACGCCGTTGCTGCTGCTCGACGAGCCGACGACCTTCCTCGACATCACGCATCAGGTGGAGCTGCTCGACCTCTTCACGCGGCTCAACCAGGAGGGTGGTCGCACCCTCGTCGCGGTCCTGCACGATCTCAACCAGGCCGCCCGGTACGCGACGCACCTGATCGCGATGCGGGACGGACACGTGGTCGCGCAGGGTGCGCCGGCGGACATCGTGACGGCCGAGCTCGTCGAGGAGGTCTTCGGGCTCCGCTGCCGGATCATCAACGACCCCGAGTCGCACACGCCGCTCGTCATCCCGCTGATGGGCGCGCACTGACTCGTGGTGCTGGGAGGCGTCAGCGCGGTGCGCTGGCGCGAGCGCGGGTTTGTTGGCGTGGGCGCGCCCCGGTGACGTGAGCGCGGGTCTCCGGAGGGGTGCGCTCACGCCGGTGGGGCGCGCTCACCGTGGTGGGCGGGTGCCGGTGTCAGCAGCCGATGGCGGGTGTGCCGGGTCGGCACGGCTTGTCGACGCCGACGGTCGAGTTGCGGACGATCTGGACCGTGTGGGGTTCTTCGGTCGGGATCGGCAGGGTTCCGATGACGGGGAGCCAGCCACTCTCACCGATGCGGTACTCGGCGGCGTACTCGACCTCGACGGTGATGGTCTTGGTCCCGACCGTCGTGTAGCGGTGACTCGTCGGGGTCTTGGAGAACTCCGCGAGCCCGAGGGCGGCCCAGCTGGATCCGCCGGTCCGGGTGGTGGTCGTGTCGCCGTCGCCGTAGTCGAGGGTGAATCCGACGGGGATGAAGTGCACCTCCGCGACCTGGCCGAGGAGGGTGCCGGTTCGGGTGTGTCCGGAGGCGCCGGCGATGACGTTGGTGTGGAGCCCGCGGACACCCCAAGCGGCGGGTTCGGTGGTGACGGTCGGTGCGGCGGGGGCGAAGCTGGCGACGTCGCGGATCGTGACCGGGGCCGCGGGTGCTGCTCCGAGGTCGGTGCCGAGGTCGCCGGGAGTGAAGGTGTAACACTCGTCCGGCCGCATGAGGCTGCAGACCGTCCGCTCACCGTTGGGACCGTCGGTCACCCCAGGTGGCAACTCGGCCGAACCGCCACCACCACTGCTGTCTCCGCCCGTCCCGCCACCGGAACCACCGCCGGTGCCAGGGCGTTCGACGCTGCCACCGATGTCGACCGAACCGTTACCAGCGCATCCCCAGATCGCATCCGCGGACCCGCAACTCGCGGCCCTCGCAGGTCCAGGAGCGGCCAGTGTGATCGTCGCTCCCGCGACGAGAGCCATGGCGAGCGTTGCGATTGCCGTCTTCACGCGCATGATGAAGCACCTTCTTCCGCATCCTTCGACGTGATGAGGAAGCGGCCGGAGCTTGCCGGGTCAACGCCGAGGGATATCTCGAATCCGATGGCGGGCAGGCGGTCGGATTGCGGTTGGGGTTGACCGTTCGCATCCAAGATCTCGACGGATCCGATGATCTCGCATGCGAACGCTCGAGCGACGACTCCGACTGAGTCGGGCGAGTTGTAGAACTCGCGGACCTGGACACCGGACAGAGTTATATCTCCTCGACTGCTGTAGCCGCCATCGCGCATTCGGGAGTAGGCCTCGTATTCGATCGCCGCAACGTCGGCGGACGCGATCACATCGATGCGCTCCGGATTGACGCCCCCCTCATGGAGGATGGTGTTCGAGATGTCGAGGAACTGCTGGTAGACCTCTGTCACCACCGCGAGAGCCTCCTCCTCGTTCTCGAAGACCGGAGGCGTGCTCGTCGGTGACAGGGCTGGCGCTGGTCCGGTGCAGGCCGCAAGGCCCAGGAGTCCTGACACGAAGGCCAGCGTGGAAACGGTTCGAGGTAGTGGGGTCATTGGCATCCCTCGACGCTAAGTGCGCCCAGACTCCAGCCCAGGGTTATCCACAGAGCAGATATGCCTACACGGACATATGTCGCACAAACTGGTCCGCGTGCCAGCGCGGTGCGCTGATGTGAGCGCACCCCAGGGGACGTGACCGCGGGTCTCCGGAGGGGCGCGCTCGCGTCAGTGACCCGCGCTCACGCCAGCGCACCGCGCTGGCCCAAGCACAAGCGTTACCGGGACGTGACTTGGGAAGCTTAGGCTTACCTCATACCCCACGTCTTCAACGGAAAGCAGAACATGCGCCGCATGCCCCGCACCCTCACCGCCGTCGCCGCCCTCGCGGTCGCCGGCCTCGCCCTCGCCGGCTGCACCGCCGGGTCCTCCACCGACGACGCCTCCACCGGCACGCTCGGCACCGTCGACACCATGTTCGGCGAGGTGACCGTCCCGGAACCCGCCGGCGACCTCACCGTCGTCGCCCTCGGCTGGTCCGACGCGGAGATGGCGCTCTCCCTCGGCGTGGTGCCCGTCGGTGTGTACGACTGGCAGTCCTTCGGCGCCGACAACAAGGCCGTCGGCCCGTGGGCCACCGACCTCTTCGGCGACGTGACCCCCGAGATCATCGAGGACAGCGGTGACACCGTCAACTACGAGCAGATCCAGGCGCTCGAACCCGATCTCATCCTCAACACCCGTTCCGCCGGTGACGAGAAGCAGTACGAGCGGCTCTCGGAGATCGCCCCGACCGTCTTCGCCCCCAAGGGGACCGCCGCGTTCGCGACCCCGTGGGACGTCCAGCTCGAGCAGGTCGCCGCCGCGCTCGGGAAGACCCAGGAGGGCGACGCGCTCGTCTCGGCCACGAAGCAGTCGATCAACGAGGCCGCCGACCTCCACCAGGAGTTCGCCGGGCTCACCACCGTCGCCGCGACGAAGTTCGGCGACGCCTACGGCGCCTACCTCGAGGGTGACGGTCGCTTCGACATCCTCGCCGACCTCGGCTTCCAGCAGAACCCGGCCGTCCTCGATCTCGAGGCCTCTGGCTTCTACGCGGCGGTCTCCGCCGAACAGGTGTCCGCGTTCGACGCCGACGTCGCCGTCCTCCTCCCGATCGGGTTCAGCGCAGCGGACACCACCGCCGACCCGCTCCTCGCGAGCCTCCCCGTCGTGCAGGACGGTCGCGCGATCGTCCTCGACCCCGCCGACGAGCTCACGCAGGCCTACAGCGCGGCGTCCGTGCTCAGCATCCCCGTCGTCCTCGAGCAGCTCGTCCCGAAGCTCGCCGAGGCCGCCGCCAAGGTCGCGAAGTAGAGCCCAGCCCACCAGCACCACAGCAGGAGATCCGCGCGAGAGCCGGACGGAATCGCGTCTTCCGTCCGGCTCTCGCGCTGTTGTCCTGTTCTCGCGCTGCACGCGCCGTCGCTCAGGCCGGCCGGGACAACTTCCGCAGCCGCGCGAACCCCAGCGTCGCGACGATCACGAGCACCGCGACGAGCAGGACGACGGCCGCACCCGGTGCCACTGGCGCCAGCGCCGTCAACCCACCGCCGATGAGGAGCGCCAGCAGGATGGCGTCCGACTGCCAGAGCAGGACGTTCAGCGAGGATGCGTCGCCGAACGGCGTCGGGACGGGCATGAGCAGCAGGATCGGCAGTGGTCCCTTCGCGGCGTCGAACGTGCGGAGCACGACGATCCACACCGCGAGCAGCAGCCACCACCCGAGCGGCTGGAGGAGGGTCATCCCGCCCGGTGCCGCGGAGGCGAGCACCCCGAGCAGGGCACCGACCCCACCGATCACGACCGCGGCCAGCAGCGGGGCGACGGCTCCGGCGAAGACGAGCGACCGCGGGCTCCGGCCGTAGAGCGTCGGCGTCCCGGCGCTCTCGACCCCGTGTCGCACGGCATCGCACCAGACACCCACCGCGAGGTAGGCGAGGAACGCCGCGGGGACGGCGAGCATCCACCGCACACCGTCCGGGAGCCCGAAGGAGAGGCCGACCGCCGCACCGGACACCGCCAGGATGAGGGAACCGACGGCGACCCGCCCGGGTGTCCGCCGAGCTCCGACGATCGACCGCCGGAGGACGACGAGCCAGAACGGCCCGGTCATCCGCAGCGGGACACGGCGACCGCTCGTCGGGGAGACTCGCAGCCCGCCGACGGCACCCGAGGCGTCGCCGCTCTGCAGCATCATCCCGACCCGCTGCCAGCGCAGCGCCTGGTCGAGGAGGGGGCCGCTGCGCAGCCCGTCCAGTGCCCTCGGGACGAGCAGGAGGGAGACAGCCCCGAGCACGACGAGCGCCACCGCCGGCCACCAGGACACCGGCACCCCCACCGACGCGAACCAGCCACCGCCGCCACCCCAGGTGAAGAGCCCCGCCCAGTCCCCCGTCGCGAGTGCGCCACCGAGCACCATGCTCTCGACGCCGCCCGCGACCGGCGACCAGAGGAGGCCCAGCCAACCCCACGGGGAGACGAGCAGCATGCCGGGGACGAGGAGACCGAGCACTCCGCCCGCACCGGCGACGATGACGACGGCGGCGACCGTCCGTCGCGAACCGTGCTGACCGAGCAGCCACGCCACCGCGAGGAGCAGCGAGAAGCCCACGGCACCGATCACGAACGCCACCACGGCGGCGGGCACGGTCGGTCCGGTCATACCGATCACCGAGGCCGTGTCGGCGGCCACTCCGGCCGAGACGGTCGCCCGCTCCCCGGGCACCAGGAGTCGCGACAAGCCGACCACCCCGGCCACGAGGACCGAGAGCCCTGAGAGCGCGAGCGCTGAGGCGACGAAAGGACGACGCAGCGTGAGCCGACGCGGCAATGGCGAATCGGCGAGGAACTGCACCGCCGCAGGCCTCGGCACGACCGCTCCCCTCGTCCGACCGCCGAGCACGACGACGATCGTCGCGATCGCCGAGAGCAGCGCGACCGCCCCGGGCCGGACGGCCGCCACGACGCCCGCGGCGTCCGGCTCGATCAGTCCGAGGACTGCGAACCGCACGAGCGGAGCGCCCACGATGAGCGCGACGAGCAGCGCGGCGTAGACGACGAACGCGACATCGGTGAGCCGCGGACGCCCGTCGCGCGCGGCGAGCACCGCCCGACCGGCGCGGAGGATCCGACGGTCGTCGCGCGTGATGCGCCCGGAGCCGGTGCTCACGGGGCTTCGA
Source organism: Plantibacter sp. MMLR14_011 (assembly GCF_001865025.1). Classification (NCBI taxonomy): domain Bacteria; kingdom Bacillati; phylum Actinomycetota; class Actinomycetes; order Micrococcales; family Microbacteriaceae; genus Plantibacter; species Plantibacter sp. MMLR14_011. Next base: position 30,240 of record NZ_MJGW01000061.1, on the reverse strand, counting down.
CCGTGATCGCCTCGTCCGCGACCCGTTCGACGAGCCCGGCGTCGTGGCTCGCGAAGACGATCGCCGCCCCGCGCTCCTTCGCGAGCAGGATGCGGTCGGCGACGAGGCCACGCCGCTCGGCGTCGAGGCGCTGCTCAGGTTCGTCGAGCACGAGGACGTCGAAGGGCCGGACGAGCGCCGTCGCCAGGGCGAACAGCTGCGACTGCCCCGAGGACAGCTCGGTGGCGAAGCGGCGCGCGAGCGTGTCGATGTGCAACGCCGCGAGCAGCTCGTCGGCGGCGGCGTCCGCCGCCTGCCCGGTCACACCCCACGTCGTCGAGATGTAGCGCAGGTGTTCGCGCAGCGTCAGGTCCGGCGCGTAGGCCGGGGTGCCGATGAGGGCTGAGACGGAGCGACGCACCGTGCGGTCGCGGTCGTCGATGGTCCGGCCGCCGATCGTCGCCGTCCCGCTCGACGGGCGCAGCCGTCCGCTGAGGATCCGCAACAGGGTCGTCTTGCCCGATCCGTTCCGCCCCCGGACGGCGAGCGCCATCCCCGGCTCGACCCGGATGTCCGTGGGCGCCAGCAGGGTCTCCCCGTCGATCACCGCTCCGACGCCGTCCGCCTCGATCAGCGGCTGCAGCGCGGCAACCGACTCCCCCTCGTGTCCCGACATCGTCCCATCCTCGCAGGCGCCCGCCGAGGTGTCCTCCGCCGCGCGACTGATCGTGCGGTCGGCTGTCGGGGCTCGGCATGCCGGTCGAGGGTGCAGAATGCAGAGCATGGGAATCGTCACCGGGCGCCGGAACGCGCGTCCGCCGAAGCAGCGCCGCGCAGGCGGACCACCCGAGGGCGACGCCTACGACGAGGTCGTGCGGGAGATCCGCGCCGGACGCCTCGACGCCGACGCAGGCGCCGAACGACTGATCGAGCGGCTGACCGACGCGGAACTCCTGGGGCTGCTCGACGGCGACTCCCCGCGCCGACTCCTCCCGCTGATCCCCGTGCTGCTCCACCGGCGTCCGTTCGTGGCCGGAGCCGTCCCGCGGCTCGGAATCCCGGGGATCCGGTTCAGTGACGGCGCCCGCGGTGTCGTCATCGGCGAGTCCACCGCGTTCCCCGTGACGATGGCGCGGGCGGCCACCTGGGACCCGGTGCTCGAGGAGCAGGTGGGTGAGGCGATCGGTGCGGAGACGCGGATCCGCGGGGCGAACTACTCGGCGTCCGTCTGCGTCAACCTCCTCCGCCATCCCGCGTGGGGCCGCGCCCAGGAGTGCTACGGCGAGGATCCGGTGCTGACCGGCCGGATGGGGTCGGCCATGACCCGCGGCGTCCGCGTCCACACGATGGCGTGCGTGAAGCACTTCGCGCTCAACTCCATGGAGGACGAGCGGTTCGAGGTCGACGTCTCGGTGGACGACCACGCGTTGCACGAGGTGTACCTGCCGCACTTCAAAGCCGTGATCGACGCCGGCGCGGACTCGGTCATGAGCGCCTACAACCGGGTGCGGGGCGAGTACATGGACGTCAACCGTCCGCTGCTCACCGAGGTGCTGCGGGAGGAGTGGGGCTTCACGGGCTTCGTGACGAGCGACTGGGTCTTCGGGACGCACGACGCCGTCGGCAGCTTGGAGGCCGGGATGGACGTGGAGATGCCCCTCCGCCTGCGACGGGCGCACGAGCTGCCCGCCGCTCTGCGGTCCGGCACCCTCGAGCACGCCACCGTCCTGCGCTCGGCCAGGCGCATCCTGCGGACGACCCTCCTGCACGCCGCGACCCGCACCGAACCGCAGCCCTCGGCGGACGTCGTCGCCGGCTCGGCCCACCGCGCGCTCGCCCGACACGTCGCCGAGGAGTCGATCGTGCTCCTCGCCAACCGCCCGGTCGACGACGGCGCACCGCTCCTCCCCCTGTCTGCGACGACCCGTCGGATCGCGGTGGTCGGTCGTCTCGCGGACCGGGCGAACCTCGGCGACCACGGCTCGTCGCGCGTCCGTCCGCCGACCACCGTCTCGCCGCTGCAGGGGCTCCGTGAGGCACTCCCCGACACGCAGATCACGAGCACCCCGGCCGGGAACATGCGGGCCGCGGTCACTGCGGCGGCGGCCGCCGACACGGCCGTCGTCGTCGTCGGCTTCGACCAGCACGACGAGGGCGAGTCGGTCGTCACCGGCGGCGTCGACGTCGGTGTCCTCGGAGCGGCCCTGGACTCGGGTCGACTCCGCAGCGCCATCACGGGCGTCGCGCACCTGGCGTCGCGGTTCGTGCGCGGCGGCGACCGCACCTCGCTCCGCCTCCGACCCTCGGACGAACGCCTCATCCTGGCCGTCGCCGCAGCCAACCCGCGCACGGTCGTCGTGCTCATCGGCGGGAGCGCGATCCTCACCGAGGCCTGGCGCGACCGCGTCCCGGCCCTCGTCCTCGCCTGGTACGGCGGGATGGAGGGCGGTCGAGCGCTCGCCGACGTCCTGACCGGTGTGGTCGAGCCCGGCGGGCGACTGCCCTTCGTGATCCCGACCGATCCGGCACACCTGCCGCCGTTCGACCGCGAGGCGAAGGCCGTCGTGTACGACGACCGCTGGGGCCAGCGACGCTTGGACGAGGAGGGCCACACGCCGGCCTTCCCGTTCGGCTTCGGCCTCGGATACACGACGATCGACCACCGCCTGCTCGGGCACCGGTTCGAGGACACCGGCGGGACCGCCGAGGTCCTCGTGACGAACACCGGTCACCGCGAGGGGTCGACCGTCGTCCAGCTCTACGCCGCCGACACCGCACTCGATCGACCGGTCGCCCAGCTCCTCGGGTTCCGGAAGGTGACCCTGCAGGCGGGCGAGGAACGCGTCGTCCGGGTCGTCCTCGATCCGACACCGACGCTCGAACGCGACCCGGTCACCCGCCGCTGGTCGGCCCGCGCCGGCGACTGGGCCCTGCAGGCCGCCCAGCACAGCCCGTCGACCTGGGCGGCGGCGGTCCCGCTGCGGGCCGGCGACAGCGACCTCGACGACGACCCCGCCCGACTGCCGGACTCCGTCGGCTGACCCGATCCGATCAGCTCGGGCCGGCCGGTTCGAGGTCGGCGAGGCCGTCGACCCGCACGGCGAGCTCGTCGTCACGTCCGAGGACGGCGCGGAGCAGACGCTGCGTGTCACGCCGGACGGAGAGCACGGCGTCGTCGCGTCGCAGCACGAGGGTGCCGTCCGGCCCGGTGTAGCGCTGCTGCAGGTCGTCCAGCTCACCGGCCCGGAGCAACGCCACCGTGCTGGACGCCGCCGGGTCGACGAGGCGCACGAGGGCCGACTCACCCTCGAGCTCGCTCGCGACGACCCGCCGCGCGCTCGCGTCGAAGATCGTCTTCTGCGCCGCCCGGGTCACGACGAACGGTCGCGCCGGTCCGTCGAGCAGCCGGTCGACGACGTCGCGAGCCGCGTCGGGGCGACCGACCCGTCGGGCTGCGGCCTGCATCCGCTCCAGTCGCCCCGGCTCGCCGAGGATCCCGTCGATCTTCCACCCGATCGTCGTCGCGGTGTTGCACCGGACGGCGGCGCCCTGCTCCATGAGGTAGTCGCCGTTGCGGACCTCCTGCCCGGGGATCGGGTTCACGAGCACCATCGGCAGACCGGCGGCCATGCACTCCGACGCCGACAGTCCTCCGGGCTTGCCGATGAACAGGTCGGCTCGGCGCAGGAGCTGCGGCATCTCGTCGGTGAAGCCGAGCACGGTGTAGCGGTCGTCGCCGGGCGCGATGAGGTCCTCGACGCTCCGCCGCAGCGCCTCGTTCCGCCCGCACACGATCGTGGCGGTGAACGGCGACCGGAGGTGCAGTGTCTGTCGGACGACCGCGAGCGCGTAGTCACCGCCGGACGCTCCGGCCGAGATGAGCAACATGGGCGGTGCCGCCGGGTCGCGCTCGGCCGGGCCGCTCGGCTGGGCGGCGATGGGGATCCCCGAAGCCACGACCCGGTCGGGCGGAAGACCGAGGGCCGTCAGCTGGACCCGTCCCTCCTCCCGGGCGAGGAAGAGCGCGTGGAAGGCGCTCGTCAGCCACAGGCCCTGGAAGTCGTAGTCCGTGGTGACGACCGCGGTCCTGGCGTCGACGGCGCCTCGCAGGATGAGGGAGGCCAGCAACTGGGCCGGGAGGAAGTGGGTGCAGATGATCGCCGTGGGCCGGAAGCGTTTGATCGCGCTCACCACCGGCATCGCGTTCGCCCGCGTCCAGGGGTCGAGCGGACCGCGACGACGGAACGGTGCGTCGCTGAGGTCGTAGCCCCACTCCACGAGCCAGGGCGTCTCCTCGACGAGCACGAAATACCCCTTGCCGAGGACGTCGCGGTACAGGGAGGTACTCGCCTGCAGGACGTCCAGGACCTCGACCTCGGTGACGTCGGGACGCCCGGCGCACGCCTGTTCCAGGGCGGCGGCGGCACTGTTGTGTCCGGACCCGACCCCGGCCGAGAGGATCAGGACGCGTTCCACGCCGTCCGGCCCGGGCTGCTGCTTCGATGTCCTGCGCATGAGCCGATGCTAGCGCGCGGCCTCCGGCGCCAGGGCTGCCTCGTACAGGGCGATGAGGCGGGTGGTCTGCGTCGACTGGCGCAGGGTGCGGGCGAGGCCGGGTACGACGACGGGCGCGGTACCCGCCTCGATGTCGGCGACGGCGCGGCGGATCGCTTCGGCGAGCGCCTCGACCCCACCGTCCGTCGGCTGCCACATCGAGTCGGCGGGGAGCTCCGCCGCGATGTTCGGGTCGCTGATGATCGACGGTGTGCCGAGTGCGGCCGCCTCGAACACGGTCATGCCCTGCGTCTCGAACCCGATCGACGTCTGCACCAGCGCATCGGCGTCGGCGATGGCGCGCAGCGAGTCGGGGTAGGAGACACGTCCGGCGAAGACGACGTGGTCGGCGAGGTCGTGTTCGGCGACGAACGCCTGGGCCTTCGCGAGCAGGAGTCCGGCCCCGTAGAGGCGGAACACCGCGTCGACGTCCGCGAGCCGGACCGCCTCGAGGAACTCCATGAGCCGCTTCTCCTGGCTGAAGCGGCCGATCCACACGAACGACGGCAGCCGGTGCGGCACGTGGAGCGTGGTCGCGCGTTCGTCGAGGATCTCGTCGAGCACCGCGTCGTCGACGCCCGTCGACAGGACCTCGGCGTGGGCGGTCACGCCCTGCTCGCGGAGGACGCGTGCGAAGTGGTGCGACGGCGCGATGACGACGGCAGCACGCTTGGCGAACTCCTGCAGGTAGGACCAGACGCCCGTGGGCAGGGTCGAGAGCCGCGGCCGGAGGACTCTGCGCTGCCACCAGGACAAGGCTCCGACGACGAGGCCCGGCGCCGGCATGGTCTGCTCGATGCCGACGTCCATGCGGTTGTGCATGGTGTGGAGCGCCGGGATCCCGTGCCGTTCGGCGTAGCGGTAGGCCGTGAGCGCCTGCCAGAAGTCGGCCTGCACGTGCACGACGTCGACCGGGGGCAGCTCGGCCAGGCGTGCGTCGAGCCAGCGGTCGGTGAGCCGGCCGGGCACGGTCATCGAGTACTCGCGGTCGAGCGTGATGGGGATCGAGGGGGTGTCGAGGTAGTGCGGGTCGTCGTCGTGCGCCTGGTGCATCCGCGGTGAGCACACCGTGACGGTGTGCCCCGCGGCCTCCAGGAAGCGCCGCTGCAGCCGGATCGAGACCTGGGCCCCGCCGGACGACTCGGGGTGCTGGTCGCTGAAGACGAGGATGTGCATGGTCACCAAGGCTACCCGTGGCGCCAGGGTCCGAGGTGTCCGGCGATGCGACTCAGGCTTCGTCGAGGACGGCGACGATCGACTCCTGCAGGTACCCGAGCCAGGCGTAGATCGCCATCATGAGCTGCGGATCCTGCTCGTCGTCCGACGTCGTCGGAGCCGGGTCGAACGGCTCCGCGTCGTCCTCCTCGATGCCGAGTCGAGCCGCGATGGTGAGCCGGGTGTCGTTGAGGAACCGCAGCCAGGTCCAGGCCGTCTCACCCTCGAGGGTCACGGCTGCACCGTCCTCGTGCCCCGCCGGGACCTCGGTCGGCTGAGCCGCATCGGACGCGTCGGTGGTGAGCGCCGCCAGGACGGTCCGCGCCGCGGTCACCTTGCCGCCGACGAGGTCGTCGGCGGTGAAGCGTCGGAACTCCGCGGCGGCCTCGGGATCGTCGCGGTACCCCTCCGGCACCAGTCGCGCCATGGCGGGGTCGAGCTCCACGGCGGTCGCCAGCCCGGCGCGCGTCGCGTCTTCGAGCATGTCGACGAGCTGGCTCGCCAGTTGCTCGAGGATCGAGGTCTCCTGCTCGTCGAGGCGGAGCACGACGGGTCCGACGGGCGGACGGACGAAGGCGCTCATGCGTCGGCCTTCGCGAGCGAGGCCCAGAGCCCGTACCCGTGCATGGCCTCGACGTGGCGCTCCATCTCCTCGCGGTTGCCGGTCGCGACGACCGCGCGGCCCTCGTGGTGCACGGCGAGCATGAGTCGCTCCGCCTCCTCCTGCGTGTAACCGAAGTAGCTGCGGAAGACGAGCGAGACGTAGGACATGAGGTTCACCGGGTCGTTCCACACGATGGTGACCCACGGCTGCATGGTGAGGGTCGCCTCGTCGACGATCGGCTGGTCGAGGATCTGCGCCATCCTCCAAGCCTCCCACGATGTGTACCGAAGCGCCTCCCTGCCTGGGTCCGACTCAGGAAGCGGACGGTGCGCCGGCGCGCGGCTGGCGGAGCGGCAGGGTCACGGTGAAGGTGGAGCCGCGGCCCGGACGGCTGGACACGGTGATCCAGCCATGATGCGCCTCGGTGATGGACTTCACGATCGACAGCCCGAGGCCGACGCCTGGCCGCGCGTCGTCGCGGACCTCCCTGGCCCGGAAGAAGCGATCGAAGAGCTGCCGCTGGTCGTCCGGCGAGATGCCGATGCCGGTGTCCGCGACGTTGACGGTGCAGGTCTCGCCGTCCACCGCGACGGTCACCGCGACCCGTCCACCCCGCGGGGTGTACTTCACCGCGTTCGACAGCAGGTTGTCGAGGACCTGGCGGAGCCGGCCGCCGTCGCCCTCCAGTTCCACGTGGGGAGGGATCTCGGCCCGAACGGCGACACCGGCCTCCGACGCCTGCGGCAGGATCGCGGCCGCGCTCGCCCGAGCGATTTCGGCGACGTCGGTGAGGGCGATGCGCACCCGCATCTCGGCGTCCCCCGCCGCGAGCAGGTCGCCGATGATCGCGTACAGCTGCTCCGCGTTGCGCTGGATCGTCGAGACCTCGCGCTCCAGTCCGAGCTGCCGGAGGTCATGTCCCTCGGTGAGGAGGTCGAGGTAGCCGATGATCGACGTCAACGGGGTGCGGAGCTCGTGCGAGACGTCGATGAGGAACGCTTCGCGCAGCGCCAACGCATTGGCGAGGTCGGTGACGTCGTGCCCGACCGTGATGGTGCCGACGAAGGTGCCGTCGTCGGTGTGCACCTGTCTCGCGTTGCCGATGATGGCGCGCTGGTCTCCCGGCTCGCCGATCCAATACAGTTCGCCGCGGAAGCTCTCCCCGCGCAGCGCCCGGTTGATGACCTGCTTCTCGGGCGACACCCGAGTCTTCCGGTCCGGTCCGTACACGTGGACACCGGCGCGGGTCTTCCGGTCGAACCCGGCCAATTCGGCTTGCTCGTACGTGGCCTCGTTGCGGAGCGCCGCCGTGCCGTCGGGCCGGAAGAAGGCGACGGCGGCGTCGACCGACTCCGAGACCGTCGTCGCGATGGCCGCTGCCTCCGTCGCCGCGGCGAGGGCGATGCGCGCCCGTCCCTCATGGGCGCGGAGCTGACGCGCGGCCAGATGCACGGTGACGGTCATGATGAGGACGAGGGCCGGCAGGATGCAGATCGCACCCCACCCGCCAGGCGTCGTCGGCCATGCACCGGCGCGCGCCACCGGGATGAGGGAGACGAAGATCGCTCCGAAGACCGGGACGGGCAGGGCCGAGACCCCGAACCCACCCGCGAGCCAGAGCACCGGGATCACGATGAGGAGACCCGACGTCGGCAGGTTCGGCAGGGTGTCGCGGAAGAAGCCGACGGCGAGGATGTCGATGGTCGGCACCAGCACGAGCAGGCCACGGAGCGCGCCGGACGGTGGCACGGCGAAGAGCAGGGACGTGGCTGCGGCCGTCAGGGAGAGCCCGATGAGGAAGTCGGGCTCCAGCAGGGTCCACGTCGAGGTCAGGCCGATGTACAGCCCGAGCATCAGGATCGAGGCGATGAACGCGAACTGCGCTCCGGCGAAGAGGTGGTTCGTCCGCGGGAGGGGTGCGGCGGCCGCCGCCGGGACGGAGATGCCGACGGCCGGCGACGCGGGTCGTGGAGCGGCGGCAGGTCGAGCCGGGGCGGGCCGGGCCGGGCCGGCTTGAACGTGACCCGCCTGCATGGGGGCTGGCCGGGCGCCGCCACGATCACGGAATCGTGGATCCTGGGGCTGACGCTGGGCCATGGCTGCTCTCCGGAAGGGGACGAGCGATCACCGGGCTCGGGCCGCTCACTCCCGAACCCTACCCGGTGTGCGGACCGCGCTCCGAAACCGTTGACAGCAGGCGGCTCAGGTCGGCACGTGATCGGGCCGCTTGGGCGGGTACACCCAGGTGACCATCACCACCGAGATCATCATGAGGAGGAACCACGACACCAGCTTGGTGAGCGGGACGAGCTGCCAGCCGTCCTCCTGATTCGGGTACAGCCAGGCGCCCGTGATCGTCCCGATGTTCTCCGCGATCCAGATGAAGCAGGCCACGAGCAGGAACGCCAGCAGCACGGGCATGCGGTGCGTCCGACGGAACACGCGGAAGTGCATCATCGTCCGTGCGAACACGAGGAGGACGGCAGCGAGCAGCACCCATCGCAGATCGACGACGTAGTGCTGGCTGAAGAAGTTGACGTAGATGCCGGCGGCGATGATCGTCGTGAGCCACACCCGTGGATAGCGGTCGAACCGCAAGTCGAAGAGCCGGTACACGCGGACCAGGTACGACCCGACGGCCGCGTACATGAACCCGGTGTACAACGGCACGGAGCCGAGGTGCAGGACCCCGCCGCCGTCGTACTCCCACGACCCGATCCCGGTCTTGAACAGCTCCATACCCGTCCCGACGATGTGGAACAGGACGATCACCCAGAGTTCGCGACCGGTCTCCAGCCTCGTGGCGATCATGACCACCTGGATGACGATCGCAGCGATGACGAGCGCGTCGTTCCGGGCGAGCCAGGCGTCGTCGGGGTACCAGAGGCGGGCGGCGACGATCACGGCGAGCATCGCTGCGCCGAAGATGCACGCCCACGCCTGTTTCGCCCCGAAGACGAGGAACTCGACGGCTTTCGCCCGCGCACCACCGTCGGGGGCGTCGCGCAAGAGCCGGTTGGCCCGGTCGTCGATCCAGCGCTCGACCGCGGTCAGTTCGTGCTGGTCCGCCCGGCGTGCGTCGCGACCCGCTCCGTCTGCGGGGGTGGGCGGCTCGGACATCGGGCCAGCATACGGGCACATTCGGCGCCGCACCTGGGACGTCGGGACCACCCCGACGCGGGCTGCGACGTCGCGCATCGAGCGCCTCTGGAACGCCGCCTGACGCACATGACTCCTGCAACGCCCATCCGGACTGTCGACGATACCGGCGATTGAGCGGCCGGTGCTCGTCGAGCGGTCCAAGCAGCAGGAGTTACGGACGCGGCCCGCCGGCGGCCCGGGGGCGCGAGATCGTCACCGTGAACTTCTGGTTGCGTGCGAGCTGCGTCGTCGGGCCGACGAGCCGCTCGAGCGCCGCCCGGTAGCCGAGGTGCGAGTTCCACACGACGGCGAGGGTGCCACCCGGCTGCAGGACACGCCCGGCCTCGGCGAACAGGTCGTGCGCGACGCCCGTGTGCACGGTGGTGCCGCTGTGGAAGGGCGGGTTCAGGACGATGAGGTCGGCTGACGCGTCCGGCTGCATCGACAGGCCGTCGTCGCGGAGCACCGTGATGCGCTCGGCCAGTCGGCGGTCGGCGTCGTCGTTGGCGGCGATGGTCGCGGTGGTCGACGCGACCGCTGCAGCGGACTGGTCGGTCGCGATGACCGCGAGCTCGGGTCGGGCGATGGCGAGCGACACCGCGAGGACGCCGGTGCCGCAGCCGAGGTCGATGGCCGTCCGGGCGTCGGGCGCGATCTCCGGCAGCGCCTCGAGCAGGAAGCGGGTGCCGATGTCGAGCTTCGTGCCGGCGAACGCCGCGCCGGCGGCGGCGATGGTCAGGCCGATGTCGGCATGGTGCTCGGTGCGCAGCGCGGTCGAGGCCGTGGTGTCGGCCTCGTCACGCTCTCCCTCGACGGCGGCGGTCACCGGGTCGCTGGCGCGGAGCACCCGGGACTTCTGCCGGGCGAGGCTCGCGGTGACGGTCGAGAAGCTCCGACCGAGGACCTCGTTCATCGCGGGCGTCAGGTGCTTCAACCGGCCACCGGCCAGGAGACGGACGTCCGCAGCGCTCCAGCGGGCCACGGCGGCGGCGATCTCGTGCAGTGCCTCGAGGTGCTTCGGGAGTTGCACGAGGACGAGTGATGCGCCCGTGAACAGCTCCTCGCCGAGCGGCAGGTTACGGAAGCCGCCGTCGACGCCGAGCCGTTCGGCGTTGGCCGCGAGGGCACGCTCTCCGACGGCGGCGTCCTGGTGGACCCGGACGTCCGTCGCCCCCAGGAGTGCGATGGCGCCGAGGGTGAGCGCCCCGTAGGTGTCGCCGACGACGACGATCTCGCCGGGCGTCGGCACCCGCCCGGCCAGGGCCTCGGCCGCTTCGTCGAGCAGGAGCCGATCGGTCGCGTCGACGGCGAAGAGGTTGGGTGCCTCGTGATCGGGGAACCGGCGCAGCGCGTCGAAGGAGAACTCGGGCATCCCCTCAGCGTAACCGGCCACGCGATACGAGGAACGGCGTCACCGTCTGCGGACGCGTCGAGCCGGCTTCTCCGCCTTCACGGCTCGGAGGACGGCCGGGAAGACGAGGACACCGAGCCCGGCGGAGACGAGGAGGTTGACGACCGTGGCGATGGCGACGCCTTGTCCGAAGGCTCGCACGGTCTCGAGGCCACTGGCGTCCTCGGCGCGGACGGACGCGATCGCACCGAACACGATCACGAGGCTGATGACCGCGAAGATGAGCTGCAGTGGGACGGTGGCCCACATGCCCCAGTGCGTGACGGCTCCTGCGCGACGCACGCCGTGACGCCGCAGGATCCGCAGGCTGAGGGCGATGCCACCGAGGAAGGCGACGACCCCGAGCGCGACGTACCCCCACACCCAGGCACCGAACGGCGGTGTCAGGAAGAGCAGGATGAACCCGAACACGCGCGAGAAGCCGTCGACCCATTCGGCTTCGCCTGCACCGAGCAGGACGCCGACGAGGATCGGGGCGCCGATCACGACGAGCGTCAGCAGCGGAAGAACGCCGGCGACGACACCGAAGTACATGAGCGGGTAGGCGGTCAGTCCGGTCAGCCGGGCGCCGCGCCGCCTCCGGGCCGTCGCGGGCGCGGTCTGCGCCGGGTCCGGCTTCGTCACCACGGGCTGCGCGCTCATGCCCCAACCCTACGCGCACCCGAAAGCGCGCTCGTGGTCGTCATCCGCGCGGGATGAGGACCACGAGTGCGCTTTCGTCGGCTACTCGGAGAGCGACGGCCGCCAGACGACGACCTCGGTCCGGCGGCGGGTGCGGGTACCGCTCCGCATCGGGACGACGCTCCCCTCCATGCCTGCGGCGAACACCCGGTTGCCCGGGGTCCGCAGCAGGGCGTTGGCGAGCGCGTGCTCGAGCTCCCGCACCCGACCCTGGAGCGAGCTGACCTCGTTCTCCAGGGTCAGGATGCGGGAGATGCCCTCGAGGCTGACGCCTTCGGCACTGAGCCTGGACACCTCACGGAGCTGGGCGATGTCGCGCATCGAGTACCTGCGCGACTTCCCGGCGGTCCGCGTCGGCGACACGAGACCGAGCCGGTCGTACTGCCGGAGGGTCTGCGGGTGCATGCCGGCGAGCTCGGCAGCCATCGCGATCGCGAAGACCGGCGAATGCTCGTCCATGCTCTCTGCCCTTCCGTGTGCTGCTGGTTACTAGCCCCGAGCCCGAGCGATGAGTTCGTCGCGGGGGTTGTCCTTCGGCTCCAGCTCGTGGAACCGTTCGAGTGCTTCCTTGGCCTCGCCGCCGAGGTGCGCCGGGACGACGATCTGCACGACGGCCAGGAGGTCGCCGGTGCCCTTCGTCGTCGCGACACCGCGGCCCTTGACGCGGAGGACGCGACCGCTCGGCGTACCGGGGGCGACCCGCAGCTTGACGGGGTCGCCGCCGAGCGTCGGAACCTCGATCGTGGCGCCGAGCGCGGCCTCCACGAAGGTGACCGGCACGGTGACGCGGAGGTTCAGGCCGTCACGTTCGAACACGGGATGCTTGCGGACACTCACGGTGACCACGATATCGCCGGGTTCGCCGCCGTCCGGACTCGGCTGCCCCTTGCCGCGCAGGCGGATCTTCTGTCCATCCGACACGCCCGCCGGGATCTTCACCTTGATGGTGCGTCCCTCGGAGGTCTGCAGGGAGATGGTGTCGCCCTGCGTGGCCGTGATGAAGTCGATCGTCGTGTGCGCGGTGATGTCGCGGCCGGGCGTGGGTCCGCCGTAGCCGCGGAAGCCACCGGTGGTCTGGCCGAAGCCACCCTGGCCGAACATGCCGCCGAGGATGTCCTCGTACCCCTGCGGGGCCTGCTGGTAGCTGTAGCTCTGGCGACCACCGCCACCACCACCGAACATCGACCCGAAGACGTCCTCGAAGCCGCCCTGGCCGCCGCCGGCACCCGGAGCGGTGAAGCGTGCTCCACCGCCCATGGCGCGGACGGCGTCGTACTCCTTGCGCTGCTCGGGATCGCCGAGGACCGAGTGGGCCTCGCTGATCTCCTTGAACTTCGCCTCGGCCTTCGCATCACCCGGGTTGGAGTCCGGGTGATACTGCCGGGCCAGCTTCCGGTAGACCTTCTTCAGCTCCGCGGGCGTCACGTCCTTCTTGACGCCGAGGACCTTGTAGAAGTCCTTGTCGAACCAGTCCTGACTCGCCATGGCTAGCTCGCCGGGACCGCGACGACCACCTTCGCGGCGCGCAGCAGGGTGGAGCCCAGGTGGTACCCGGTCTCCACGACGTCGAGGACGGTCTCGCCCTCGGCGCCCGGCGTGGGCTGCTGGAAGATGGCCTCGTGCACGTTGGGGTCGAAGGTCTCGCCGACCGCTCCGAACGGCTTCAGCCCGAGCTTCTCGGCAGCGCCGCGGAGCTTGGCCGCGATCTGCGTGAAGGGGGCGTCACCCTCGAGGTCGCCGTGCTTCTCAGCGCGGTCGAGGTCGTCGAGCACCGGGAGCAGGACCTTGGCGACCTCGCCGGTGGTGCGCTCGCGCTCCACCTCACGGCCGGCCTCGGTGCGCTTCCGGTAGTTCGCGTACTCGGCCGTGACGCGCTGCAGGTCGCCGAGGCGTTCTGCAGCGAGCTGCTCGGCCGGGGAGAGGTCGCCGCCCTGAACGGGCTCCTCGGGAGCCGCGTTGAGGATGTCCTCGACGGTCAGCTCGTCGTCGGCGGCCGGTGCGTCGGCGTCGGCGGATTCGGCAGGTGCGCCCGAGGGGGCCGACGCGTCGGCGTCAACCCCCTCGGTGCCAGGCTGACGAACCTCGCCGGTCTCCGGGTCGATCCGTCGCTTGTCACGAATGATGGGATCGTCCTGGTTCTGGTTCTGGTTCTCGTCAGTCATGGTTACTTCTTGTCCTTGTCGTCTTCGTCCTCGACGACCTCGGCGTCGACGACGTCCTCATCGGAGGTCGCCTCCTCAGCCGGGGCCTCGGTTCCTGCGGCGGACTCGGAGGCCTGCGCCTGGGCGTAGATCGCCTCGCCGAGCTTGACCTGGCTCTCGTTGAGCTTGTCGAACGCGGTCTTCACCGCGTCCTCGTCCTCACCGGCGAGCGCGCTCTTCAGGGCGTCGACATCGGCCTGGACGTCGGTCTTGACGTCCTCGGGCAGCTTGTCGTCGTTCTCCTTGATGAGCTTGTCGATCGAGTAGGCGAGCTGCTCGGCGCTGTTGCGGACCTCGGCCTGCTCGCGGCGGGCCTTGTCGTCCGCAGCGTGCTCCTCGGCCTCGCGGACCATGCGCTCGATGTCCTCCTTGCCGAGGGACGAACCACCGGTGATGGTCATCGACTGCTCCTTGCCGGTGCCCTTGTCCTTGGCGGACACGTGCACGATGCCGTTGGCGTCGATGTCGAAGGTGACCTCGACCTGCGGCACACCGCGCGGAGCCGGCGCGATGCCGGTCAGCTCGAAGGTGCCGAGGTTCTTGTTGTCGCGGGTGAACTCGCGCTCGCCCTGGAAGACCTGGATCGCGACGGACGGCTGGTTGTCGTCGGCCGTGGTGAAGGTCTCGCTCCGCTTCGTGGGGATCGCGGTGTTGCGCTCGATGAGCTTCGTCATGATGCCGCCCTTGGTCTCGATACCGAGCGACAGGGGGGTGACGTCGATGAGCAGCACGTCCTTGCGCTCACCCTTCAGCACGCCGGCCTGGAGGGCGGCGCCGACGGCGACGACCTCGTCAGGGTTGACGCCCTTGTTGGGCTCCTGACCACCGGTGAGCTTCTTGACGAGCTCCGCGACGGCGGGCATGCGGGTCGATCCACCGACGAGCACGACGTGTGCGATGTCGGAGACCTTCACGCCGGCCTCGGCGATGACGTCGTTGAACGGCTTGCGGGTGCGCTCGAGCAGGTCCTGCGTGAGCTCCTCGAACTTGGCGCGGGAGAGCGTCTCGTCGAGGTTCGCCGGGCCGTTCTCCGTGAGGGAGAGGTACGGGAGCTGGATCGAGGTCGACATCGAGGAGCTGAGCTCCTTCTTCGCCTGCTCGGCGGCTTCCTTGAGGCGCTGCTTCGCGATCTTGTCGCCCGAGACGTCGACACCGGTCGAGTCCTTGAAGCGCTTGATCAGGTAGTCGACGACGCGCTGGTCCCAGTCGTCTCCACCGAGGCGGTTGTCGCCGGAGGTGGACCGGACCTGGATGGTGGAGAAGTCGTCGTCCTTGCCCACTTCGAGCAGCGAGACGTCGAAGGTACCGCCACCGAGGTCGAAGACGAGGATGAGCTCGTCCTCCTTGCCGCGGTCGAGACCGTAGGCGAGGGCTGCGGCGGTCGGCTCGTTGATGATGCGGAGCACGTTGAGGCCTGCGACCTCACCGGCCTCCTTCGTGGCCTGACGCTCGGCGTCGTTGAAGTAGGCGGGGACGGTGATGACCGCGTCGGTCACGGTGTCGCCCAGGTACTGCTCGGCGTCGCGCTTCAGCTTCGCGAGGATGCGGGCGGAGAGCTCCTGCGGCGTGTACTTCTTGCCGTCGACGTCGAACTTCCAGTCGGTGCCCATGTGGCGCTTGACGCTCGCGATGGTGCGGTCGACGTTGGTGACGGCCTGGCGCTTCGCGGTCTCGCCGACGAGCACCTCGCCGTCCTTGGTGAATGCGACGACGGAGGGGGTGGTGCGGAAGCCCTCGGCGTTGGCGATGACGGTGGGTTCTCCACCTTCGAGGACGGCGACCACCGAGTTGGTGGTACCGAGGTCGATGCCTACTGCACGTGCCATGTGTTGGTTCTCCTTGTGTTGACTGCCGGTTCGGAACTCGTCGACTCGGGCGGCATGCGGATGGCGTCCGGCCGACTCGACGAGCTCGGCACCGAGCTGATTGATGGGGTGATGCTGGTGTGACGTCGAGACTTGAGCCTCGATGACTCAATGCTACCGAGGCCTGGTTTCAACGTCAAGAAAGTTGAGTCCGCCTGGCTCAACTCCCAGCGGATGGCCAGTTTGCCTGCCCCAACCCCCGTGCTGCCCCCGATCCGCCGGATGTGGTGCGGCTCCTAGGCTTGGGGGATGCCCCATCGCCACTCCCCTCGCCTTTTGGCCGCCCTCGTCGCAACGATCGGAGCCCTCGCCCTCGCCGCGTGCGGATCCGGGGCCCCGACGTCGAGCTCCACGACCATGAGCACTCCGAGCGCCACCCCCGCCTCGACGTCCTCCGCCGAGGCGACCGAGACGGCCGCAGCTACGACGTGCGACACGGTCCTCACCGAGCAGGGATACGCGGACCTCGAGCAGACCCAGATGGAACCGCGGGCGTATCAGGTCACACGGACCGATCTGACGTTCCTCGTCGACGCCGGTGGCGTCGCGTGCACCTGGACGAAGCCGCAGACCGACATCTCGGCGACGGTCGCGCAGGCACCGTTCGACGAGACGGCCTGGGCGGCCAAGCAGACCGAACTCGAGGCCGCCGGATTCGTCGAGAGCGATGAGTCCGGACTCCCGTTCCTCCTCGAGCCGACCGACCCGGGCGGCAACCTCTCCGGTGGCTTCGTGTGGCAGGACGGGCAACTCTTCTACGTGAGCGCGCCGAGCCTGCTGGATTCGGTGCGAGGACTTCAGGAGTAGGAACCCTCCGGGCCGCTCCGGTCACCGAGCCTGTCGAGGTTCCCACGCACAGACGACGACAGGCCCAGGATCCGGCGCACCGATCCCTGGGCCTGTCGATCCATCTCCCCGCCTAGGCGGCTTCCGCCACCACCACGGAACGCTCCGTGACGACGATCTTCCCGCCGACCGCGTCGACGTGCACGGTCGAGCCGTCGCCGACCCCGCCGCCCACGACGAGCTCGGCGATGCGGTCATCGACCTCACGCTGGATGAGGCGACGCAGGGGACGCGCCCCGTACTCCGGCTCGTAGCCGAGCTCCGCGAGGAGGGTGAGCGCTTCCGGAGTCGTCTCGAGAGACGCACCGCGTGCGGCCAACCGCTCGGTCGTACGGCCGAGCATCAGTCCGACGATCTCCTGCAGCTGCTGCTGGTCGAGCTTGCGGAAGAGGACGACCTCATCGATGCGGTTGAGGAACTCCGGACGCATCGCTTCGCGCAGTTTGCCCATGACCCGGGCACGCAGCGCCTCCTCGGAGCCGAAGCCCGTCGGGTCGTCGGCGCCACCGGCCACGAAGCCCATCGCTCCGGACCGCGAGGCCAGGAACTCGGAGCCGAGGTTCGACGTCATGACGACGACCGTGTTGCGGAAGTCGATCGTCCGCCCCTGACCGTCGGTCAGGCGACCGTCGTCGAGCACCTGCAGGAGCAGGTTGAAGACGTCCGGGTGCGCCTTCTCGATCTCGTCGAACAGCACGATCGAGTAGGGGTTCCGACGCACGCGCTCGGTGAGCTGGCCCGCCTCGTCGAACCCGACGTACCCGGGAGGGGCACCGACGAGTCGTGACACCGTGTGGCGTTCGCCGAACTCGCTCATGTCGAAGCGGATCACCGAGTGCTCATCCGCGAAGAGGGATCCGGCGAGCGCCTTCGCGAGTTCCGTCTTGCCGACGCCGGTGGGGCCGAGGAACAGGAAGCTGCCGACAGGGCGGTTCGCGTCCCCCATGCCCGTGCGGTTGCGACGGACGGCCTTCGAGACCGCGGTCACGGCGTCGTGCTGGCCGATGACGCGAGCGTGCAGTTCGTCCTCGAGGCCGGCGAGACGTTCCCGCTCACCCTCCGTGAGCCGACTGACCGGGATGCCGGTGGCACGGGACACGACGCCGGCGATCTGCGCCTCGTCGACGACCGCGTCGCGGTCGGTGCGCGCGCCGGGGCCGCTGGAAGCGGCGTCGAGCTTCGCCTGGACGGCGGTGATCTCGTCGCGGATGCGCGAGGCCTCCTCGTAGTGCTCGGCCGACACGGCGGCGTTCTTCGACGCCTCGAGTGTCGCGAGCTCCTCGACGAGGGCGCTCACGTCGACCGCCTTCCCGAGCCGCAACCGCAGCCGGGCTCCGGCCTGGTCGACGAGGTCGATGGCCTTGTCTGGCAGGACGCGGTCGGGCAGGTAGCGGGCCGAGAGCTCGACGGCTGCGCGGAGGGCGTCGTCGGTGAAGCGGACGTCGTGGTGCTCCTCGTACGCCGGACGGAGACCGTCGAGGATGAGGACGGCGTCCTCGATCGACGGCTCGCCGACGCGCACGGGCTGGAAGCGGCGTTCGAGCGCCGGGTCCTTCTCGATCCCGCGGTACTCACGGAGCGTGGTCGCACCGATGAGGTGCAGCTCACCGCGAGCGAGACGCGGCTTGAGCATGTTCCCGGCGTCCATGCCGCCCTCGCCGGAACCTCCGGCGCCGACGACGGTGTGGACCTCGTCGATGAAGACGATCAGCTCGGAGCGGTTGGCTGCGATCTCGTCGAGCAGGCCGGTGAGGCGCTCCTCGAAGTCACCGCGGTAGCGGGTTCCGGCGACCATGGCCGGCAGGTCGAGCGAGACGACGCGCTTGCCGCGCAACTGCTCCGGGACGCCGCCGTCGACGATCGCCTGGGCGAGCCCCTCGACGACCGCCGTCTTGCCGACGCCGGCCTCGCCGACGAGGACGGGGTTGTTCTTCGTGCGGCGGGAGAGGATCTCGATGGTCTGCTCGATCTCCTCGGAACGTCCGATGACGGGGTCGAGCGACCCGCCGGCGGCGAGCGCCGTGAGGTCGGTGCCGAAGCGGTCGAGCATCGGGGTGTCCGAGTCGAGGTCGTCCGCATCGCGGTCGTCCTGGTCGTCGGTGGCGACGCCGGGGTCGCCGACGGTCTGGCGCATGCCCTGGGTCAGCGCCTCCGCCGTGACGCCGGCGCGGGCGAGGACCTCACCGGCGGGCGAGTCCTGGTTGATGACGAGCGCGAAGAAGAGGTGCTCGGGGTCGACGTAGGTCGACCCGGCGGCGCGGGCCACCTGGTAGGCGTGGAACAGCGCGCGCTGGGCCGACGGCGTGATGGCCGGGTCCTTGACGCTCGGCGAGGACGCCTGCGGCAGGCGCTGCTCGGCGGCCTTGGCGATGACCTTCGGGTCGACGCCGAGGCGCGCGACGGCGTCCTTCGCGGGCTCCTCGCTCACGATGACGCGCAGGATGTGCAGCGCGTCGAGCTCGTTCTGGCCGCGCTCGAGCGCGAACCGGCCGGCGCGCTGCAGGATCTCCTGCGTCCGCGCGGTGAGGAAGCGGCTGAGGTCGATGGTCCGCGCCGAACGCGCCCGCTCGCCCTCGAGGTATCGGGCGAGGAAGTCGTCGAACGACGACGATCCGCCGTCTGCTGCTGCGCCGCCCTGGGTGAAGTCTTCGGGCACGTGAACCTCCTGGATTCAAACTTGAGTGTCGTACGCTCAAGTCCAACGCGGGGTGCCTCCGGCTATTCCCAGGCCCGTTCCGCGTCCCAGCGAACCCCCAGCCATCGCGCTGCGGGACGCACGCTACCGCCCGTTCACCACGCGGCACTAGCCTCAGTGCATGAGCACGACTCCCCCAGGTGGCACCGACGACACCGGCCGGACAGGCGGGCACGGCGACGAGGCCCCGCGTCTCGGATCCCGGCCCCGCAACTTCCCGCCACCACCGCTCGTCACCCCCGACGCCGCAGCGGCCACCGTCGACCTCGACACCTCGCAGGTCGCCGCCGTGAAGGCGCAGGCGGGTCGCAAGGGTCGCATCTTCGCGTGGAGCCTGTGGGACTGGGGTTCGGCGTCGTTCAACGCGGTCGTCACCACCTTCGTGTTCACCGTCTACCTGACGAGCGACTCCTTCGGCGAGGAGGCCGCGGTGTCGGCGTCCCTCGGGTGGGCGCTCGCGGCCGCCGGACTGCTGATCGCGATCCTCGCGCCGGTCGTCGGCCAACGGTCGGACTCCGCCGGGCGACGGAAGTTCTGGCTCGGCTTCAACACCTACGTCGTCGTCGCGGTCACCGCGCTCCTCTTCTTCGTCGCGCCCGATCCGAACTTCCTCTGGCTGGGCCTCGTCCTCCTCGCCGTCGGCAACATCGTGTTCGAGTTCGCCGGGGTCAACTACAACGCGATGCTCGCCCAGGTGTCGACGCCCACCTCCATCGGCAAGGTCTCCGGTCTCGGCTGGGGCATGGGGTACATCGGCGGCATCGTGCTGCTGCTCATCGTGTACTTCGGCTTCATCTCCCCCGAGGTCGGACTCTTCGGCGTCACCGGCGAGGACGGCATGGACGTCCGCGTCGCGATGCTCGTGTCCGCGGCGTGGTTCGGGGTCTTCGCCCTACCCGTACTGCTCGCCGTGCCCGAGTACCACGCACCCCAGGCCGTCGCCCGGCCGCACGTCGGGTTCTTCGCCTCCTACGGGGTGCTCGCCAAGAGCATCGCGGAACTCTGGCGCGACAGCCGACAGACGCTCTACTTCCTGCTCGCGAGCGCCGTGTTCCGCGACGGGCTCGCCGGTGTCTTCACCTTCGGTGGCGTCCTGGCCGCCGGGACCTTCGGCTTCTCACCCGGCGAGGTGATCATCTTCGCGATCGCCGCCAACGTCGTCGCCGGGATCGCGACGATCACGATCGGCCTGCTCGACGACAAGGTGGGCCCGAAACCCGTCATCGTCGCGTCGCTCATCGGCCTCGTCATCGCGGGAAGCGCCGTGTTCTTCCTCCACGAGGGCGGCGCGACGATCTTCTGGATCTTCGGCCTCATGCTGTGCCTGTTCGTCGGCCCTGCCCAGTCGGCGAGCCGCTCGTTCCTGGCGCGCATCATCCCCGAGGGCCGCGAGGGTGAGGTCTTCGGCCTCTACGCCACGACCGGCCGCGCCGTGTCCTTCCTCGCGCCGACCGCCTTCGCACTGTTCGTCACGCTCGGCGGGGCGCAGTTCTGGGGGATCCTCGGGATCGTGCTCGTGCTGCTCGTCGGCCTCGGGCTCCTGATCCCGGTGCATGCAAAGCAGGGGCGGCTCAGCTCGCGGGCCTGATGCGCGGCTCCGGTGAGCCGACCACACGGCCATCAGCTTGATTTCGTAATTACGATATTTATACACTTGGGTCATGACGACCATCGACCCCGGCGATCTCGAGGCACGTCTCGCGCGTCTCGAAGCCGCCGTGTTCGCCCGACCGGTCGATGAGGGCACGACCACCGAGCGACCGGATGACGTTCCGTCCGCAGCCGCGACGGGCGATGCCGACGACACCTTCTGGGCGCTCCACGGGCTCGAACAGCGCACGGCCGAGCTCGAGCACGGGGCGGTCCTCTTCACCGGCTCGGTAGTCGCCGACGGCGGACCCGTGCAGTGGCAGTACGCCAGAGCGACCGACGACCTCCTCGCGCTCGGCGACGACCCCGACGCCGTGGAATCAGCAGGTTCCGGTCCACTCGCGACCGCGGCATCGCGGCTCGCAGCCATCGGCTCCCCCGTCCGGCTGCAGCTGCTCCTGGCCGTCGCCAACGGCACCTCCGCACTCGCGGACCTCGGCGAACTCGACGGCATCGGGACGACCGGCCAGGTCTACCACCACGTCCGCGTCCTGACCGCCGCCGGCTGGCTGCAACCCGCCGGCCGCGGACGGGTCGCGGTCCCACCCATGCGACTCGTCCCGCTGCTCGTCGCCGTCGCCGCCATGGAATGACCACCGACCCCAGGAAGGACCCCGCATGACCGCCACACCACGCAGCACGTCCCGACCCAGACGGGTCTGGGTCATCGCCGCCATCAGCACCGCTGTCGCCCTCGCGGCCGGACTCGCCCTCCGGCCAGGGCCCTCGACGCTTCCCGCAGAGGCCGCCGGCGACGCGGAACTCGCGGCGACCGTCCGCGAACTCGCCGGCCCCGACCGCAAGGCCGTGCTGGCCGTCGTCGTCACCCCGGACGGCACCCGCACCGCGACGATCGGCGCCCAGCCGGACACCCGGTTCGAGATCGGGTCGGTGAGCAAGGCCTTCACGGGACTGTTGCTCGCCGACGCGATCGAGCGTGGCGAGGTCGCCCCGGACACCAGGCTCGGTGACCTCCTCGAACTGGGCGACGCACCCGCGGCGGACGTCACCCTCGAGCAGCTCGCCACCCACACCTCCGGCCTGCCGCGACTGCCGATGGACCTCTCGACGATCCTCTCCTCAGCGTGGTTCGCACTCACGACGGCGAACCCGTACGGAGAGGACCTCGAGAAGCTGCTCGAACAGGCGCGGTCCGCGTCCCTCGACACCCCGAAGGGCACCTACTCCAACCTCGGCTTCGAACTCCTCGGCGCCGCCCTCGGCTCGGCCGCCGGCACCAGCTACGCCGACCTCCTCGAGGAGCGGATCACCGGTCCGATGGGGCTCGACTCGACCGGCCCCGTGAGCGATGCAGCAGAGCTCGGCGACCGCGACCTCCTCGGTGAGACCGCCGGCGGACGGACCGCCGCAGCATGGACCGGCACGGCGATCGGGCCTGCCGGTGGCATCCGCTCGGACACGGCGGATCTCGCGCGGTTCGCGGAACGACTGGCCGACGGCAGCGCACCGGGCATCGCGGCACTCGCTCCACAGGCGGCGTTCGGCGATCGCGAGATCGGCTGGGCCTGGATCACCGATCGGAAGGCGATCGACGGCGAGGACCTCGTCTGGCACAACGGTGCCACGGGCGGCTTCGCGTCCTTCGTCGGCGTCGTCCCGGCGACCGGCACCACGGTGGTCCTCGTCTCGGCGACCCAGGAGTCGGTCGATGCGGCCGGTGTCGCCCTCCTCGAGCAGATCGGAGCAGCACGATGATCGAGATCCTCATCCCCGCCGTCGTCGCCCTGGTCATCGCCTGGTTCCTCGCCCTCCAGGTCGCGCATGCGTGGAGTACGGGACGCTGGGCGGCGACCGAGCGCTACCGGCTGGTCGCCGACGCGGTCGACAGCATCGTGATCCTCGCCCTCGTGCGCGCCCTCGCCGCGCCGGTCGGCGTCTGGTCCTGGGCGTGGGTCATCGCCGTCGCGATCGTCGGCTTCGGACTCGCCGGAGCCGCCCTGCGCTGGCGGTCACTCCCGTGGCACGCACCAAAACCGAAGCGCTCACTCGACGAGCACGGGGCGACGGTCGAGACCGCGGTCGCGCCGAAGGACCGCCGGCGGCAGGTCCAGGCCGGTGTCTACGGTGTGGTCGGCGTCGCGATCGTCGCGCTCTGCTGGTGACCGCACCGAACCGCTTCACGCCGTGCGCGTCACGAGGCCCTTCCGCAGCGTGACGTTCCCGTAGGTCCTGGTCTCGCCCGTGCGGATGATGAGGAAGGCTGTGGCGGCCTCGTCGTAGTAGGCGAACCGGTCGACGAAGCGCACGGCGTCCTCGGTCGTGCCGGCGGCGGCGATGAGTTCCCGCTGGACGTCGAGCACCGTGCCGTCGGCACTCGTCATGAGGTCGAGCACGGGTTCGTCGTCGAGCGGGATCACCGTGCGCACCGCCCGGAGGACCTCCGGCGTCGACAGCGTCGGGAGCACGACGACGCGTTCGCCGAGTCGAGCGGCCGGGAAGTGCGCGTCGGCGATCACCACCGTGTCCGAATGCCCCATCGCGTCCAGGTGCAGCAGCAGTTCGCCGCTCAGCACCGGGTCGATCCCTGTCAGCATGGTGACCTCCTCGTCATGGTTCCGTGTCCATCCGTCTGCCCGATCATGTCAGTCCGTCGTCGCCGACGGCCCGCGGGGGTCGAGCCGGTAGACGCGCGTCGCCGTCCCGCCACGGAGTGCATCGCGTTCCGACGGCGACAATTCGTCGACGAGACCGGACAGCTCGTGCCAGACCGCACCGTACCCGCCGCTCGTGACGGTCATCGGCCAGTCACTGCCGAGCATCAACCGCTCGGGCCCGAAGCAGGCGAGCGCGGTGTCCCAGGCCCGACGCACGCCGGCCGCCACGAACGGCCGACCGGCACGGTTGAGGCCGGACACCTTCGCGACCACGTTCGGTGGCTCCGCCGCCGCGGCCAGCTCGGTCGCCCAGCGTTCGAAGGCCTCGTCGTCGCGCGGCGGCTTCGCGAGGTGGTCGACGACGAGCGTCAGCCCCTCCTCCAGCCGCGCGAGTCCGGTGGCGTCGCTGAGCAGGCGCGGGAAGGCGTTCGGGAGGTCGAGCGGAAGCCCACGGTCCGCGAGGACCGCCGCCAACCGGCGGGCGGGGGCGGCCAGGAGCAGGCCGTCCCGGGGATCGTCGTGCAGCAGCTGACGAATGCCGCGGAACCGTGGATGCGCGCCCCAACGGTCGAGCAGCACCTCGGCCCGCTTCGCGTCGTCGATCGGCACCCAGCCGACGACGCCGGCCACCCAATCGAAAGCGTCCGATGCACTGAGCATGGACATCGTGTCGAGCTCGGTGTCGTCGGCCTGGACGAGGATCGCCGTATCGACGCCGGCCGCCTGCAGCTCTGCGGCCGCACGCTCCGGCGTGAAGTCATCGCGAAGCGACTCGTCGGCCGAAGCGAGCCAGTGATACCCGTCGGCGCGATTCCACAGATGGAGGTGCGCGTCGATCGTCCGCATCAGCCGAGCAGCCCTCTGGTGCGCAGCTCCGTCCAGAAGGTCTCGGGGATCGGTGCCTCGAAGCGCTCCACGTTCTGGATGATCTGCTCCGGCCGCGAGGCGCCGACCGCGACCGTCCGCACGGCAGGGTGGCGGAGCGGGAACTGGAGGGCGGCTGCGGGCAGTTCGACGTCGAACCGACGGCAGATCTCGGCGATGTCGACGGCGCGGTCGAAGACCTCCGGCGGGACGGCACCGTACTCGTAGCGGCCATCCGGGTCCGGCACGGCGCGGGCCAGCAGGCCCGAGTTGAACACCGAGGCGGCGACCACCCCGACGCCGTGTTCCAGACAGGCGGGCAGCAGCTCGTCGGCCGCCGGTTGCTCGGCGAGCGTGTACCGTCCGGCGATCATGATGAGGTCGGTCAGGCCCGTGCGCACCGCGGCGAGCAGGGACGCGACGTCCATCGACCCGATCCCGACCGCCCCGACGAGTCCTTCGTCGCGGAGGGCGGCGAGCGCCGGTATCCCTTCGGAGATCCCGGACTCCGGATCGTTGCGTTCGGGGTCGTGGAGGTAGAGCACGTCGACGTGGTCGAGTCCGAGTCGTTCGAGGGACTCGTGGAGCGAGCGCCGCACGCCGGCCTCGCTCGCGTCCCACTCGCGCCGCACGGTCGCCGGGACGACGAAGTCGTTGTCGGTATCGAGCGCACCCTCCCCCGCGGGGTTCGGCACGAGGAGACGGCCGACCTTGGTGGACAGGACGTACTCGTCGCGCGGTTTCGTCCGCAGGAAGGCGCCGAGCCGACGCTCGGAGAGACCGAGGCCGTAGTGCGGAGCCGTGTCGTAGAAGCGGACGCCGTGTTCCCAGGCCGCATCGAGGATCGCCCAGGCCTCCTCATCGCTGAGCTCGCGGTAGAGGTTGCCGAGATTGGCGGCGCCGTACGCGAGCCGCGGGACGAGCAGGTCAGGCACCGGCGCCCCGGAAGGTGAATTCGGCGATCGACGTCGCGAGCATCTCCGAACCGCCGCCGGGGGCGAGCGGCGCGCGGTACCGCCCGGCGACGATCTCGACGGGCTCGACGAAGTGCTCGTGCAGGTGGTCGACGAATTCGATCATGCGTCCATCTTCGCTCCCGGACACGGCGATGAAGTCGAACATCGAGAGGTGCTGCACCGCTTCGCACAGCCCGACACCACCGGCGTGCGGGCAGACCGGGACACCGAACTTCGCGGCCAGGAGCAGGATCGTGATGTTCTCGTTCACGCCGGCGACCCGCGTGGAGTCGATCTGGAGCACCTGGAGGGCGTCGGCCTGCAGGAACTGCTTGAACATGATGCGGTTGGCCATGTGCTCGCCGGTCGCGACCGGGATCGGGGCGACGCCGCGCGCGATCGCCGCGTGGCCGAGGATGTCGTCGGGGCTCGTCGGCTCCTCGATCCAGGCGATGTCGTAGGGGGCGAGTCGGGACATCCAGTCGATCGCCTCCGCGACGTCCCAACGCTGATTGGCGTCGACCGCGATCCGGATGTCGGGTCCCACCGCGTTCCGGGCGATGGCGAGGCGACGGACGTCGTCCTCCACATTTCCGCCGACCTTGAGTTTGACCTGCGCGAACCCGTCCGCGACCGCTTCGCGACACAGACGGTCGAGCTTCTCGTCGGAGTAGCCGAGCCACCCGGGCGTGGTCGTGTAGGCGGGGTACCCGGCTGCGAGCAGGGCCTCGATCCGGTCCTCCCGTCCCGGTTCGGCGCGACGGAGGATCGCGAGGGCGTCGTCCGGGGTGAGGACGTCGCTCAGGTAGCGGAAGTCGACGAGCTCGACGAGCTCCTCCGGCGTCATCGTGGCGAGCAGCCGCCAGAGCGGCAGGCCGGCACGTTTGGCCTTGAGGTCCCAGAGCGCGTTGACGACGGCGCCGATCGCCATGTGCATGACGCCCTTCTCAGGACCGAGCCAACGGAGCTGGGAGTCGTAGACGAGTTCGCGCCAGAAGGCTCCGAGGGCGTCGAGCACGGGCTCGACCTCGCGACCGATGAGGTGCTCGCGGAGGGCGTGGATGGCAGCGACCTCGACGTCGTTGCCGCGTCCGATCGTGAAGACGAAGCCGTGGCCCTCGTGGCCGTCGTCCGCGTCCGTCACCAGCCGCAGGTAGGCGGCGGAGTAGTCGGGGTCGGGGTTCATGGCGTCCGAGCCGTCGAGGGTGGTGGAGGTCGGGAACCGGACGTCGTGCGTCTCGAATCCGATGATGGTACTCACGTCGGCATGCTCCTTCGGGCTGGTGCCACCGAGCTTAGACATCCGATGTCTGGGCTGTCAATGCGCTCAGCGTGGACGAAATCACCTCTTGCGACGGCCTGATCGGGCGGTAGAGTTCAGATGTTATCGGCTACGGAGCCGGGTCCGCACGCGGGCACCGGCGGAACCGGAAGGACCAGCATGCGCTTCGCCAGACTCGGCCCCGTGGACGGGGAGACCCCCGTCGTGTTCATGGGCGACACCGCCTACGACCTCCGATCGATCACCCCCGACATCGACGGAGCGTTCCTCGCCGGCGGCGGCGTCGCCCGTGTCCGCGCCGCCCTCGAGTCGGGCGCGCTCCCCGTCCTCGACGGCGCCGACGAGCTCCGGATCGGCGCGCCGATCGCCCGGCCGAGCGCCGTCGTCTGCATCGGGATGAACTACGCGGCGCATGCGGCGGAGTCCGGATCCGCTCCGCCCGAGATCCCGATCATGTTCCTGAAGACGCCCAACACGGTCGTCGGACCGAATGACGACGTCCGCATCCCGCGAGGCAGCACGAAGACCGACTGGGAGGTCGAGCTGGGCGTCGTCATCGGCGAGCGCACCTCCTACCTCGACAGCCCCGAGGACGCTCTCGGCCGCATCGCCGGCTTCGTCACCGCGAACGACGTGTCGGAGCGCGACTTCCAGATGGCGGCGAGTGGTGGTCAGTGGTCGAAGGGCAAGTGCGCTCCGGGCTTCAACCCGACCGGCCCGTGGCTCGTGACGCCGGACGAGGTCGACGCCGGTACCCTGCGACTCCGCAGCTGGGTCAACGGCGAACCGCGTCAGGACTCGAGCACGGCCGACCTCATCTTCGACGTCGCCACGGTCATCTGGCACCTGAGCCAGTACCTGCAGCTCGAACCCGGCGACCTCGTCCTGACCGGCACACCCGAGGGCGTCGCGCTCTCCGGCCGGTTCCCCTACCTCGCACCGGGCGACGTCTGCGAGGTCGAGATCGAGGGCCTCGGCCGCCAGCGACAGCGGTTCGTCGACCCGGTCCCTGGAATCGCGCCGTCGGCCAAGCCGGCCGAGGCACTCGGAGCCCGCGCATGAGCGCCGCAGACACCGGCGAGCTCGACGGACTCGTCGCGATCGTCACCGGCGGCGCTTCGGGGATCGGCGCCGCCATCGTCGAACGCCTCGCCGCCGATGGTGCGAGCGTCGCGATCCTCGATCTGAACCCCTCACCAGACGAGGACTCCGCCACCCGCCTGTCGGTGCGGGCGAACGTCGCCGACGACGCCTCCGTCCGTGCCGCGATCGACGCCGTCGTGGCACGGTTCGGCCGCCTCGACATCGTCGTGAACAACGCCGGTATCGGTGCGCAGGGCACCGTCGAGTCGAACGACGACGACGAGTGGCACCGCGTCTTCGACATCAACGTCGTCGGCATGGCTCGCGTGACGCGCGCGGCCCTCCCACACCTGCGCGAGTCGCCGTCGGCCGCGATCGTGAACACCGCGTCGATCGCCGCGACGGCGGGACTTCCCCAGCGCGCGCTCTACACGGCGACGAAGGGGGCCGTGCTGTCCTTGACGCGCGCGATGGCCGCCGACCACCTGCGCGAAGGCGTCCGGGTCAACTGTGTGAACCCGGGCACGGCCGACACCCCGTGGGTGGGCCGACTGCTCGACAGCGCGCCAGACCCGGCCGCGGAGCGCGCCGCGCTCGAGGCACGCCAGCCGCATGGCCGACTCGTCGCCGCGACCGAGGTCGCCGGTGCCGTCGCCTACCTGGCGAGCCCGCGATCAGGCTCGACGACCGGCACCTCGATCGCCGTCGACGGCGGGATGCAGGAGCTCCGCCTCCGCCCCGAGTAGCGAGGGCGGGGTCCCGATGCCGCCTCACGGTTCACAACTCAGGAGCGCCCCGGCGGTTCTGCCCCGAGACCGCCACCCCAAGGCCGACACGCCTGACTCCTCCTGAATTACGAACCGCATGGACCGGACGGGTCCGATTGTGCGGAACTCAGGCGCACGCCGGCGCGTCCGGCCACCGAGGGGATGATCCAGCTCGACTCACCGGGACGCTCCTGAATTGCGAACCCGGAGTCGAGGATCAGGCGGGCGAGCTACCGGTCGGTGTCGGGGCGCGGCCACGCGGCGACGAAGCGCTCGAGGAAGGCGGCGAACTGCGCCGCCTCCTCCGGCGTGAACCCCGAGAGCGCGGTCGTGACCGCGTCGCGTCGACCCCGGTGCGCCTCCTGCAGGACCGCGCGGCCGGCAGCGCTCAGCTGCACCACGCTGCGTCGACCGTCGTTCGGGTCGACCGCGCGAGCGACCTCGCCGCGCTTCGTCGCTTCGGCCACGAGCCGACTCGCCCGCGGCTGGTCGACGCCGATCGACTCCGCGAGCGCAGTGATCCCCATGCCACCGGCCGCCTCGTCACGAGCGAGCGCGTCCAGCATCCGGAACCGGGCCGCCTGGGCGATCGCCTGCTCGCGCGGGTGAGGGGCGCCACCGCCGGGACCCCAGGGTCCACCGAAGCCGGGGCCGAAGCCCGGACCGCGCCCACGTCCGTGTCCGCCCTCAGCGCCGCCCTGGGCGTCGTGCTGATGACCACCCCCGTGCTCATCGTGGTGGTGATGACCGGGCCCTCCGCGCCCACCACGTCCGCCGAACCGACGGCCTGACTGGTCCCGTCGGATCTGGACGAGGGCCTGCTCGATCATCTCCACCGGGTCGGTTGCTGTGGGTTCGCTGGGCTGCGCTTGACGATCATCGAACATACATGTCATTATACATTTACATGTAATAGAGCATGCAAATAAGGAGACCACCCATGAACACCCACACGACTTCCCCAGAGCAGTCCACCAGCCCGACCGCCGAGCGCCCGCTCGGCTTCTGGCTCCGCACCGTCGACCACGCGGTCAAGCACTCGATGCACGAGGTGCTCGCCGAGGACGGCCTCGGCCGCCGCAGCTGGCGCACCCTCGCGCTCATCGCCTCCGGCGCCTCGAGCGTCGAGGAGATCGACGCCGCGCTCCCGCCACACCGCCGCGGACCGCGCGGCCCCGAACGGTTCGGCCGCCGCGGCGGGTTCGGCCCCGGTCGCGGCTTCGGTCAGCCCGAGCGCACCGCCGAAACGACCGCGGACACCGTGTCCGCCGAGCGTCCGGGCGACCACGAGCACGGCCGCCCCGCTCACGATCGGGCCTTCGGGCGCGGCCACGAGTACGGTCCCGGCTTCGGTCGTGATCACCGACCCGGCGGCGCACCGTTCGGTCCCGGCCACGGCCACCACCGCGGTCCTCGTCGATCGACCGCGGACATCGTCATGGACTTCGCCGCTCGCGGCTGGGTCATCGTCGACACCGACGGCATCACCCTGACCGACACCGGTCGCGCGGCGCACGACGCGCTCCGCACCAAGGTCGACGCGGTCCGCCAGACCGTCGCCGACGCCGTCTCACCCGAGGACCTCGCGACGACGCTCGCCAGCCTCGAGAGCATCGCCCGAGCCTTCGGCCGGGACGAGCACACGGCGCACGAGCACGGCCCGCGTGGTCGCTTCGGTCGCGGCCCTCGCAGCGAGCGCTGACCGGCCGCCGGCGTCTTCCGCCCATGCGGACCCCAGCCGACCACCATGCACAGAGCCCCGGGCAGCAATCGCCACCCGGGGCTCTCTCCGTTCGACCAACCGTCCCGTTCTCAGGACTCCGCCGCGTGT
>NZ_MJGW01000060.1:0-300 GCF_001865025.1 Plantibacter sp. MMLR14_011 | reverse complement strand
TTGGCGAGGAGCCGGACGGTCTGGAGCTCGACCTTCTCGGGGTCGTCGACGTCCATGTCGTCCTCGTAGTACGTCGACAGGGCACTGACGGCGCTGGACAGGACGGACATCGGGTGTGCCGAGTGCGGGAGGGCGTCGAACAGACGACGGAGGTCCTCGTGCAGGAGCGTGTGCCGGCGGATGCGGGCGTCGAAGTGGTCGAGCTCGGTGTGGGACGGCAGCTCGCCGTAGATGAGGAGCCAGGCGACCTCGAGGAACGTGCAGTTGGAGGCGACCTGGTCGATCGGGTAGCCGCGGTAG
>NZ_MJGW01000059.1:0-291 GCF_001865025.1 Plantibacter sp. MMLR14_011 | reverse complement strand
GTCCATATCATCGAACTGGCGCTGAATGGACTCCGCCACGGGAATAGACTTCGCATTCGCCAGGGCGCAGTAATCGCCACCGGGGCAGCAGATAACATCGGTCAGCGTATTCAGGTTCGCCGTGGCAAAGTCCATCGGTGTGATCGCTTGCCACAGCTCAAACAGTTGGTCTTTCCGGACATCCGCCAGAACTACGTTCTGCTGATGAGTCACCCGTACTTCACCAAAGCTGTACTGGTCCGCCAGGTCGGCAATCTGTTCAAGTTGGCGATCACTGACATCGCCCGGCGG
>NZ_MJGW01000058.1:0-319 GCF_001865025.1 Plantibacter sp. MMLR14_011 | reverse complement strand
ACATTGGACAGCAGAGGAGATAAGGGACCGCCTTGTGGCGTCCCTTCCCCCCTCGGGCTGACCAGCCCGCCTGACAGCATGCCTGCTTGCAGGTAACGCCGGATCAGGGTGAGTATCCGCCGGTCGGCTATGCGACAAGCCAGCAGGCTCATCAGCACATCGTGGTTGACCCGGTCAAAGAACTGGGCCAGATCCAGATCGACCACCCAGCGGTGGCCGTCGTTGATGTGTTGCTGCATCGCCTTGACCGCCTGGTGGGCACTTCGACCGGGGCGGAACCCATAGCTGTGATCCGAGAAGGTCGGTTCCAGCGTCGGGC
>NZ_MJGW01000057.1:0-355 GCF_001865025.1 Plantibacter sp. MMLR14_011 | reverse complement strand
AATGAGAAAGGAGCCTGGCATCGAATAGCCCAGCTTGGCCGGGTCATTCTGGGGGACGATGTTGAAGTGGGTGCGAACACCACAATTGATCGGGGAGCCTTGGACGACACGATCATTGGCGATGGCGTGAAGCTCGATAACCTGATTCAGATTGCGCACAACGTCAGTATTGGTGATCACAGTGCCATGGCGGCGATGGTGGGTATCGCGGGTAGCACACGTATTGGCAGCCACTGTGTTTTTGGCGGCCAATCGGGTGTGGCAGGGCACCTTACGATTGCGGATCAGGTCCACCTGACCGGCATGACGCTGGTTTCTGGTGACATTCGGGAGCCCGGCGTGTATTCGTCTGGAA
>NZ_MJGW01000056.1:0-293 GCF_001865025.1 Plantibacter sp. MMLR14_011 | reverse complement strand
CCCGAACCTGGACACGTCCGAACTGCCGTTCGTGACGGCTGGGGACCGGTCTTGACGCTGTCGAGGTTGGTCCGTGGACGTGATCATCCCGTCCGCACGGCCCCGTGAAGCCCCTCCTCGGCCATGACCCGTAGGCTCGGTGCCGTACTCGCCGGTGCACGGGGCGCACGGCGGAGTCAAGGGGGAACCACATGTCCAGAACGACCGTCCTGCCCGTCACGCGCAGGGCCACCATCGTGGGGGCGGCCGTCGTGCTCGCCGTCGTCGCGCTCTCCGGGTGCGCGGGAACCAGC
>NZ_MJGW01000055.1:0-278 GCF_001865025.1 Plantibacter sp. MMLR14_011 | reverse complement strand
CGGATGGGGCAGGGCATTCAGGAAGGCGCTGGACGGTATCCGGCAGAGACTGAAGTCCGTGTCGAGGCAGACGCGGGGGCTCACTCGTGGACGAACGCGGAGCCGAACACGCTGATGGAACAGGTGCTTGAGCGCCCGAACCTGATGCGTGCGTATCAGCGGGTGGTATCCAATAAGGGTGCCGCCGGTGTCGATCAGATGCCGGTGATGGCCCTGAAGGGCCACCTGCAACAGCATTGGCCAACGCTGCGCGAGCGGCTGTTGGCCGGAGACTACCA
>NZ_MJGW01000054.1:0-264 GCF_001865025.1 Plantibacter sp. MMLR14_011 | reverse complement strand
GTTGTTAATTCCTTACGGAATTATACATAGAAATCCAGTTCTTCCTGATGTTTCAGTAAATCCCGCATTACATAAGGGTCTTCACCGAAGAAGTAAACCAGGCCCCAATGTGTGCCAAAGGCAGTACGCTTGGTAACTGTTTCTTCCAACGGCGGCGTGAGCTCGTGGGACTCGAAGTAATCGTGGTTCTCGGTCTCTTCCGGCATTTCCAATTGGCTGACCACCCGGCGGCGCGGATAAACGCCGAAACAGCCGGCATAACCC
>NZ_MJGW01000053.1:0-371 GCF_001865025.1 Plantibacter sp. MMLR14_011 | reverse complement strand
CGGACAGAAAGCACTGTGATAAAACCTGATTCACTTTGAACATCCGGAGGGGCCGGGAGAGCCCCTTGGACGCCGTTATTTCACTCAAGGAGGGAGGGACAAGAGAAGGCGTTTCGTCGGACAGCAATACGTAATCGCCCAGGAGTACCGATGAGCATTCGCCTAAAGCTAATCATGGGAATGGGGGCAGCACTGCTTGCCAGCACGTTGCTGCTGGTTTCCCTTAATATCGTCCAGATGCGCGGGCTTCTTGATCGATACCTGCTCAACTCCGCCCTGCCATCCAGCCTGGAGGCCATAGCAAATTCCGTTGAGCGTGACCTCCAGGCGCCTATCACAGCGTCACGGCTGATTGCGGGGAACAGCTACCT
>NZ_MJGW01000052.1:0-311 GCF_001865025.1 Plantibacter sp. MMLR14_011 | reverse complement strand
GCACCCGGGTGACCGGGGCGGGGCGCACGGTGGTCATGCGTCAGACCTGGTCGGCGGGACGCGCGGCGTCGATGCGACCGAGTGACGCGTCGATCATCTCGTCGCGCGGGACGACCTTGACGCGGGCACGGCCGTGGGGCGCACCGAGGGCAATCTCGTGCTCGTCCAGGCGGTGCCAGCCGTCGAGGTCGGTGTACTCCACGCCGCGCTCGCGGAGCAGGGCCGGGATGGCCTCGTCGGAGGGGTCCTCCGGCGTCCACCAGCTCGCCTGGTCGTTGACGATGTGCTGCACGGTCTCCATCGCGTCGGAC
>NZ_MJGW01000051.1:0-390 GCF_001865025.1 Plantibacter sp. MMLR14_011 | reverse complement strand
AGCTCCCCCAATACCGCACCAGCGTCCACCGACGCCAGTTGATCCTTGTCCCCCAGCATAATCAGCCTGGCCTTGTCGGGCAGGGCGGCAAAGACCGACGCCATCAGGTCCACATCCACCATGGACGCTTCATCAATCACCAGGATATCCAATGGCAACGGATTGTCCTCGTTGTGACGAAAACTCCGTGAACCCGGGCGACTGCCCAACAGCCGGTGTAATGTAGTGACCTGGGTTGGAATGGCGGATTTATCCGGTGCACCCGGCAGGCTTTCCAGCGGCAGACGGTCAACGGCACCCCCGATGGACTCACTGAGCCTTGCGGCCGCTTTTCCGGTTGGCGCCGAGAGGCGGATGCGCAGGTAAGGGTTGGCACCGGCGGTCTCAGCC
>NZ_MJGW01000050.1:0-323050 GCF_001865025.1 Plantibacter sp. MMLR14_011 | reverse complement strand
CCCTGCAGGGCAACTTCTCTATCTTACATCTTCCCGGCTTGTTGTCAACTCGGCGTTTCAGCCGCTCTGCGAACAGAGTCATGCTGAGCACGAGTGACACCAGGAGGAAGTCATCCAACCGAGACTTGAAACGGTAACATCGAAATGTTCTCGCTTTTGGCTGGGGATTGTCCCCGCTTGAGGCCGAGAAGCTCTTCCGCTTCCCGCACCTTTGGGGTGACGAGTGATTACTCTACGTGTGTCTCGGGATCGTGGCAAATTCCGTTTGCATCCCGGGCGTGTCGCCCGGAAACACGCGGTTTTCGCCGAGGCGGCCGCGGACGGCGCGGCGCGGGGTCACTGCGCGACACCGGTGCCGGCACACCAGGACAGGTCGAAGCCGGCCTGCGTCCCGACCACCTTGCCGGTGCGGGCGTCGACCACCTCGATCTCGGGACCATTGGGCATCGGGGCGTTGGCGTACCCATCGAATCCGGCCTTCGCGAAGTCGGGGACGACGACGACCGCGACGTACTCCGCGTTCGGGCTCGCGCAGAGTGACCAGATGACGGCACCCGGGTCAGGTCGGTAGAGCTCGGCGGTCGCGCCGTCCTTGATCGCCAGTACCCGTTGCTCCGTGGTTCCGGCGGCGCGGTCGTAGTCGGCGTAGATCCTGGCCGACAGGGACTCGGACAGTGCGACGAGCTGTCCGGGGATCTCGGTTGGTGCCACCGAGGGCAGGACGAACGGCTCACTCTTCCCCGTCGCGAGGTCGAGCACGACCACACCATCGATCTGCTCGATGACGACCTTGGTGGTCCCCGGGATGTAGCTCGAGATGAGGGCGGCGCGGCCGAGCAGCACCGGATCGGTCGTCGCAGCAGGATCGAGCAGCTCGAGCGAGTTGTCCACCGTGCGGACGAGCATCGAGGACGTCCGGGGCACGAACGACCACTCCGCCGCCTGGACCGCAGCCCCGTCGATCCCGCCGACCCGGGCGGCCTCCGTCGGCTTCCCCTCCTGCAGCTCGAACGAGTACAGCGTGAGGTTGTCGCCGCCATCGCGACCGAACGACTGTTCCGTGAACAGGAACCCCACCCGACTCTGCGCCGGAGCGGTCTGCAAGGAGGTGATCATCCCGCCCATCGGGAGGGCCACCTCCTGGGTACTCCCATCGGTCGTGTCCACCACCACGATGCGACCGAGCCCGCTCGTCTCCTGCTCCACGACGATCAGGGAGTCGCCGATCGTCGCGAACTCCTGGATCTTCGCCGCTTCGTACGCGGTCTCGGGTTCACCGCCGGCGATCGAGAGGCGCACGATCCGGTCGTCCGGCTTCGTCGCCGCCGAGCCGCCGTCCTTGACCGGGCTCCTCACGAGCGAGAACCCCTCGACGGGTGGCGTCGAGAACGACGTCGTGAGCGTGGCAGCCGGGCCGCCACCCGGCGCGGTGACCCCGTCGACCGTGATCCGGTAGTCCGTCGCATAGGCGAGCGGCTCGGGGAACACCAGCGTGATGCCGCCGGCCCCGGTACTGACGTCGAAGTCGGCTGCCGGCTCGATCCGCACCCGGTCCGACCCGAGATCGGCGATCGGTTGATTCACCGCCAGGACCACACGCTGGCCCCAGGACTCCACGAGTCCGGTCGGGTCGACCACCGTGCGGACGAGCTTCGGCCCCTGGGTCAGACCGACGACGGCCGCGCCGCCGCCGATGACGACGAGCGCGATCAGCACGATCGCGACCAGTCGGCCGAAACCGCTCCGGTCGCCGGCGGCCTGCGTCGATCGGCCTCGTGCAGCATCCCGGCGATCAGTAGTCATACGGGTCCGCCGGCTCCTCGACCTTGTCGACCTTCGCCGCCCCGACCACCAACGGCAGATGCGAGGCGTCGCTCGCGGTGAGCGCGCCCGAGACCTCGACCCAGTCGCCGGGCTTGAGCTGTTGCTCCCAACCGTCGAGCTGCACGGGCACACCGACCGGCTGGGCGTCCACGGCGCAGCAGTTCACGACGAACCGCGAGACGTAGAAGACGTCGGCCGCGTCCGGATCGGCGATCACGAAGCCGACCCCGGAGAAAGCGCGCCCTTCGAGGTCGGCGGGCCGCGTCGTCTGGCGCAACAGTGTCGCCCAATCCTTGATGCCGAAGGTGCTGAAGTCCGGGTTCGAGGTCAGCACCGTCTGGGCGTCCTGCCCCTGGACCTCCCCCGCGAGTGTGCCGGAGTTCACCGCGCGCTGGTCGGCCGTCGCGACCGAGAGCGTCGACGGCGGGAGCACCACCATCGCCCCGACGACCGCGAGACTGCCCACGACCGAGGCGAGCTGCAGCACCGTCCGCCCGCGACGCTTCGGCACCTCATCGACGTCCACATGGACGAGGACGCTGACGATGCCGAGCGCGACCGCGATGAGCGCCATGATGACGGTGAACACGAAGTAGCGCGGGTGGATGTAGAGCCCGAGGCGATCGGTCAGCGCGAGCCAGAGGATGCACACGGCGGCGGTGACGAGCAGGAGGACGCCCCACCACCGCTGCCGGAGTCGTTCGAGCAGGGGCACGCGACGATCGCCGACCGTCGACGTCTCGGCGTGCGTGTGTCCGTGGGTGGCGTTCTGATCAGGCAAGGGCGTTCACTCCGAATCCGAGGGCCGCCGAGAACAGCACGGCGACCGCGGTGATGATCACGAGGGTCCTGGTCGTGTAGGTGGTTCGCATGAGCGCGAGCATCTTGACGTCGACGACGGGGCCGAGGACGAGGAAGGCGACGATCGAGCCGGGCATGAACGTCGATCCGAAGGACAGCACGAAGAAGGCGTCGACGTTCGAGCAGATCGAGACGATCACGGCGAGCGTCATCATCGCGAGCACCGACCAGACCGGGTTCGCGCCGAGGGTGACGAGCACCTCGCGTGGGACGAGGACCTGCACGGCGCCGGCCACGGCCGAACCGATGAGCAGCGCCGGCATGATCGCGCGCGCTTCTGCGACGAACTGCTGCAGGCTGCGCTCCACCTTCGTGTGCTCGTGCCCGTGCTGCTCGGTCACCTCGCAGCTGGCTTGGAAGGTCGGCGTGAGCAGCGAGCTGGGGTCGGGGTGCTTGCTGAAGAGCCACCCGATGAGGTTCGCGAGCAGGAACCCGCCGACGAGCCGGGCGACGAGGATCCCGCCGTCCCAGCCGAAGGCCTGATGCGTCGTGACGATGACGATGGGGTTGAGGATCGGCGCCGCGAGCAGGAAGGTGATCGACTCCGGCACCGTGAACCCGCGCACGATGAGGCCGCGGGCGAGCGGGACGTTGCCGCATTCGCAGACCGGCAGGAACATGCCGAGCAGCGAGATGCAGGCTCGGCGGAGGATCGGCTGCGTCGGCAACCACCGCTCGAGCCAGCCGTCGGGAAGCCAGATCTGCACGAGGATCGACAGCACGATGCCGAGCACCACGAACGGCAGCGACTCCACCACCACGCTGAGCGTCAGGGTCACGAAGTCGCGCACCGCGGTGGGCGGGGTGAGCACCTCACCGAGCGGCATGAGCGCCCGGAGTACGAAGAGCCCGACCACCACGAGCAGTGCGCCGCCGATCAGGAGCGGCGTCCGCAGGTTCCGTGGATCACGCCCTTCGGTGCGACCCCAGTGCTCCGCGCCGTCGTCGTCGGGCGCGGTCCAGTCGTCGTCGACCCCGAGGGTGCCGGTCGTCCTGCTCACTCCGGCCTCACGCGCGCTGGGCCGCCGCCGAGCAGTTCTCGCAGAGCCCGAAGACGTCGACGACGTGCTTCGCCTCGGTGAACCCGTGCTGCGACGCGACCGACCGCGCCCACGCTTCGACCTCGTCGGCCTCGATCTCGATGGTGAGACCACAGTTGCGGCAGATGAGGTGGTGATGGTGGGTGCCAGGCGTGCAGGCACGGTAGAGGTTCTCGCCCTCCGGCGACTGCAGGGAGTCCGCTTCGCCCTCGACCGCGAGGTCGGAGAGGGCTCGATACACGGTCGCGAGCCCGATCGGCGAACCGGTGTCGCGGAGTTCGGCATGCAATCCCTGGGCGCTGACGAATCCGTCGTTGCCGCCGAGGGCCTCGCGGACAGCTTCTCGCTGCCAGGTGTTGCGCTTCGCCACGGGTGCTCCTGCCTGTCGCTTCAAGGGTACCCGGGAACCGCTCGGAGGACGCTCCGAAGCAGCTCCACGCGGACGCGGCGCACGGTCCACGGTCATCGCGCGACCTGGGCGTGCCGCGTCTCGCCGACAGGTGCCCGACGACCCCGTCGCCCGGACGCGGTGCGCGGCCCGACGATGCGGCAGACGAGGTAGATGAGGAAGGAGATCGTCGTGATGTAGGGGCTGATCGGGAGCGATCCACCGATGGCGAGCAGGATGCCGCCGACCGCCGAGACGAAGCCGAAGAGCATGCTCAGCACCGGGACGAGGACGGGCGACGACGACACCCGGAGCGCCGCGGCCGCGGGCGTCACGAGCAGTGCGAGGACGAGCAGCGCGCCGATGATCTGCACCGACACCGCGACCGTGAGCCCGAGCAGCACCATGAAGGCGAGCGAGACGAACCGACTCGGCACCCCGCGCGCCGCGGCGACGTCCGGGTCGAGGCTGTCGAAACTGAGGGGGCGCCAGAGGAGGAGGAGCGCGATCAGCACCACGATGCTGATGACGATGAGCAGGCCGAGCTGCGGGTCGTCGACCGACACGATCTGCCCGGTGAGGAGCCCGAACTTGTTGGCGCTCCGGCCCGGATAGAGCGCGAGGAAGAGGATGCCGAGGCCGAGGCCGAACGGCATGAGCACCCCGATGATCGAGTTGCGGTCGCGGGCCTTCGAACCGAGCAGGCCGATGAGGATCGCGGCGACGAGTGAGCCTGCGAGGGACCCGACGACGACGTTGGCGCCGAACAGCAGCGCGCCGGCAGCGCCGGCGAAGGAGAGCTCGCTGATCCCGTGCACCGCGAACGCCATGTCGCGCTGCATGACGAACACGCCGATGAGGCCGCCGACGATGCCCAGGACCGCGCCGGCGATGATCGAGTTCTGCACGAGTTCGAGCAGTGCGCCGTAGTCCTGGAAGTTGAACAGGCGTCCCCAGAGGTCGTCGGTGCTCATACGCCGACCCCCACCGCACCGGTGTGCGGATCGTCGTGGTGATGGTGGTGGGTCTCGCTGTCGGGGATGCCGACCACGACGACCCGGCCATGGCTGCGGAGTACGTCGACGGGCGTGCCGTAGAGCTCAGACAGCACCTCGCTGCGGAGCACCTCGTCGGGGGTGCCCTCCCGGAATCGGCCGCCCGCGAGGTACAGGATGCGGTCGACCATGGGGAGCACCGGGTTCACGTCGTGGGTGACGAAGACCACCGCGGTGTCGTGCTCGCGCCGACGACGGTCGATGAGCTCGCTGACCCCGCGCTGATGCTGGAGGTCGAGGCTGAGCAGTGGTTCGTCGCAGAGGAGGAGGATCGGGTCGTCCGCGAGCGCCTGGGCGACGCGCAGCCGCTGCTGCTCACCGCCGGACAGGGTGCCCACGGCGCCGTCGGCGTAGGCGGTTGCGCCGACGGAGGCGATCAGCTCGTCGACCCGACGCTTCGTCGCCGCGGTGCGGATGGGGAGTCCGAAGCGGTGGCCGTCGACGCCGAGGGCGACGAGATCGCGACCGCGCATCGGCGTGCCGGCGGGGATGAGCTTCTGCTGCGGGATGTAGCCGATGCGGCGGTCACCCCGGTGCACCGGGCCTCCGGCGACCCTGATGGTCCCGCGGTCGAGCTGCTGCTGCCCGAGGATGGTGCGCAGCAGACTCGTCTTGCCGGAGCCGTTCGGGCCGAGCACGGCGAGGAACTCCCCCGGGCGCACCGAGAGGTCGAGGCCGTCCCAGAGCGTGCGTCCGCCGAAACCGAGCTCGGCCCCGGCGAGCGCGAGGACGTCGACGGGGCCTGAGTCGTCGGTCGGACCGCTGGTCATCGATCCAGGGCGTCCGCCACGGCGTCGACGTTCTCGGTCATCCACGAGAGGTAGTCCTTGCCGTCCGGGAGGGTCTCGGTGAATGACAGCACCGGTACGCCTGCGTTCTCCGCGGCGGTCTTGACCTGTTCGGTCTCGCCGCCACTCGTCTGCTCATTGTAGGCAAGCAGCGCGACCGTTCCGCCGCCGAAGAGGTCGAGCGTCTCCTTGAGGACGGTCGGTGACACGTCGGTGCCCTCCTCGATCGCCTCGCTGAACGCCTCCGGGGTGCGGTTCACGAGTCCGGCGCCCTCGAGCAGGTAGAGCGGCACGGGCTCGGTGATGGCGACGCCCTCGCCGTCGTGTGCCGTCTTGATCGCGGCCTGGGCCGTCTCGATCGTGCCGAGGGACTCGGTGAAGGCCTTCGCGTTCGCGGTGTACGTGGTCGCGTTCGCGCTGTCGAGTTCGCCGAGCTCCTTGGCCAGCTCGTCGGCGAGCTTCGCCATCGTCGGGAGGCTGTACCAGACGTGCTCGTTGAAGCCCTCGATGTGGTCGTGACCGTCGTCCTCGGCGTGCGCCTCATCCGTGTGCTGCTCGTCGGCGTGGTCGTCGTCCGGGGCGAGGCCCGACAGGTCGACGACGTTGACGACCTCGACGGACTCGTTCTTGGCCGCGTCGAGGAGTGTGTCGATGAACGGGTCGTAGCCGCCGCCGTTCTCGATGACGAGGTCGGCGTTCTTGATGGAGAGCTGGTCCTGCGTGCTCGCCTCGTAGGAGTGCGGGTCCTGGGCCGCCGACGAGATGAGCGAGGTCACCTCGACGTCCTTGCCGCCGATCTTCGAAGCGATGTCGCCGTACACGTTCGTCGAGGCGACGATGTTGATCTTGCCGTCGTCGGCCGCGCTCGACGCACTGCTGCCGGAGCAGCCCGCGAGGACGAGGGCGGCTGCCGGGAGGACGGCCAAGGCTGGGAGCAGGGTGCGAGCGCGCATTGATGAACCTTCTCGATCGGGGTGAGAAGGCTAACGCTACGCCTATTGATACTGATTCTCAAAATCGCCCTTCGACGGGCTCAGGAACCGAAGAGCAGGCTCAGGGACCCGGTGCTCAGTCGAGCAGCAGCGCCGGCTCCTCGATGATCGACGCGACGTCCGCCAGGAAGCGGCTCGCGACGTCGCCGTCCACCACGCGGTGGTCGAAGGAGGCGCCGAGCGTCGTCACGAAGCGGCTGCGCACCTCGCCGTCGACGACCCACGGCTTCTGCTTGATCGTGCCGAGCGCGACGATGCCGACCTCGCCCGGGTTGAGGATCGGGGTGCCGGTGTCCATGCCGAAGACACCGATGTTCGTCACCGTGATCGTGCCGTTCTGCTGGTCGGCCGGCGGCGTCTTGCCGTCGCGGGCCGTGAGCGTGAGGGTCTCGAGGGCGCGTGCCAGCTCGAGCAGGCTCATCGCCTGCGCCTCCTTGACGTTCGGGACGATCAGTCCGCGCGGTGTCGCGGCGGCGACCCCGAGGTTCACGTAATGGCGGACGATGATCTCCTGGTCCGTCCACTCGCTGTTGACCGTGGGGTTGCGGCGGACCGCCCAGATCATCGCCTTGGCCATGATGAGCAGCGGCGAGACCTTGACGCCGGCGAAGTCCGTCGAGTTCTTCAGGCGCTTGACGAACTCCATCGTGCGCGTCGCGTCGACGTCGACGAAGAGGGAGACGTGCGGCGCGGTGAAGGCACTTCGGGTCATGGCCGTCGCGATGGCCTTGCGGACGCCCTTGACCGGGATGCGCTCCTCGCGCTCGTCGGCCCACTCCGGCGTCTCGATGTTGCGGAACACGCTCGCCTGGCTGGCCTCACGGATGACGTCGTCGCGGGTGATCTCACCCGCGAGCCCGGTGCCCTCGATCGCCGTGAGGTCGACCTCGAGGTCCTTCGCGAGCTTCCGGATCGGCGGCTTGGCGATGACCGGCAGCGCGGACGCGGCGGGGATGCTCGACGGCGGCTGGCGGCGCACGGGCGGCTGCGGGGTGACGGCCGGGCTCGCCGGCTCGACGACCGGCGTCGCGCCACGGCCACGGCGACGACTCGAGGTGCTGCCGGCGCTGCCGTATCCGACGAGCACTGCGCCAGGGCGCGGCTCTTCGGCGGGAGAGACGCTCGCCGCGGTGTCGGCAGCCAGCGTGGCCTCCTCCGACTCGACGACCGCCGGTGCGGGCGCGGCCGGCTCGGCGCTCGGCGCTCCACCACCGGTGCTCACGCTGATGATGGGCGTCCCGACGTCGACGGTCTGGCCCTCCTGGACGAGCAGGGCGCCGACGGTGCCGGCGAACGGCGACGGGAGTTCGACGAGCGACTTCGCGGTCTCGATCTCGACCAGCACCTGGTTGACCGAGACGGCGTCGCCCGGCGCGACCTTCCATGCGACGATCTCGGCCTCGGTCAGGCCTTCGCCGACGTCCGGCAGTTCGAACTGGAGATC
Source organism: Plantibacter sp. MMLR14_011 (assembly GCF_001865025.1). NCBI lineage: Bacteria > Bacillati > Actinomycetota > Actinomycetes > Micrococcales > Microbacteriaceae > Plantibacter > Plantibacter sp. MMLR14_011. The sequence continues at coordinate 314,658 of NZ_MJGW01000050.1, read as the reverse complement.
ACTCATCGTGGTTCCTCGTCTTCCTTCGGTGTTCAGTACGCCAGCGAGCGGTCGACGGCCTCGAGGATGCGGTCGGCATCCGGGAGGTAGACGCCTTCGAGCTTCGCCGGCGGGAACGGGGTGTCGAACCCGGACACCCGCAGGACGGGTGCTTCGAGCGAGTAGAAGGCGCGCTCGGTGACGGTCGCCGCGATCTCCGAGCCGACGCTCGTGAACCCGGGCGCCTCCTGCACATAGACGAGGCGGCCGGTCCGTCGGACGGATTCCACGAGCGGGTCGTAGTCGATGGGCGACAGCGAGCGCATGTCGACGACCTCGACGCTCGTGCCCTCCGTGGCGGCCAGTTCAGCCGCCTGCAGCATGACGCTCACGATCGCGCCGTGTCCGGCGAGAGTGACCTCCGTGCCGGTGCGGACGACGCGGCTGCCGTGCAGTGGTGCGGCCGAGCCGTCGAGGTCGACCTCGCCCTTCGGCCAATAGCGGCTCTTCGGCTCGAGGAAGACGACCGGGTCGTTCGAGGCGATGGCCTCCTGGATCATCCAGTAGGCGTCGTTCGGGGTCGACGGACTGACCACGCGCAGGCCGGCCGTGTGGGCGAAGTACGCCTCGGGGCTCTCCTGGTGGTGCTCGACCGCGCCGATGTGTCCGCCGTAGGGGATCCGGATGACGACGGGCATCTGCAGCTTGCCCTCGTGCCGGTTGGTGAGCTTCGCGAGCTGCGTCGTGATCTGGTTGAAGGCCGGGAACACGAAGCCGTCGAACTGGATCTCGCACACCGGTCGGTAGCCGCGCATGGCGAGGCCGATCGCGGTGCCGACGATGCCGGACTCCGCCAGCGGGGTGTCGAGGACGCGGTCGCCGCCGAACTCGGCGTGCAAGCCCTCGGTGACGCGGAAGACGCCGCCGAGCGGGCCGATGTCCTCGCCCATGAGCAGGACCTTGTCGTCGTCGGTCATCGCCTTGCGCAGGCCGGCGTTCAGCGCCTTGGCCATCGGCATGGTGGTCGTCGTCATGCGTTGCCTCCTTCGAGCGAGGCCTCGTAGCGTTCGAGCCAGGCCTGCTGCTCCACCATGAGCGGGTGCGGTTCGGAGTAGACGCCCTCGAACATGAGCTCGGGGCCCGGGGCCTCGAGTGCGAGCGTGCGCACGCGGGTGTCCTCGGCGAGCGCTGCAGCCTCCTCGTCGACCTCGGCGAAGAACGCGTCCGAGGCGCCGAGCCCCTGGAGGTACGTCTTGAACCGGACGATCGGGTCGCGGGCGATCCAGGACTGGAGTTCGTCGTCGGTGCGGTACTTGGTCGGGTCGTCGCTCGTGGTGTGCGCGCCGACGCGGTAGGTCATCGCTTCGATGAGGCTCGGGCCGCGGCCGGCGCGGGCGTCGTCGAGGTGCTTCGCCGCCGTCGCGTAGCTCGCGAGGACGTCGTTGCCGTCGATGCGGACGCTGTCGAGGCCGAAGCCGGCCGCGCGCTGGTACAGCGGCTCGCGGGCCTGGCGGGAGACGGGGACGGAGATGGCCCACTGGTTGTTCTGGAGGAAGAACACCTGTGGCGTCTGGTAGCTGGCGGCGTAGATGTAGGCCTCGTTCGCGTCGCCCTCGGAACTCGAGCCGTCACCGAAGTAGACGAGCACGGCCGTGTCGCGCTCGGGGTCGCCGGTGCCGACGGCCTTGTCGAAGTTCAGGCCCATCGCGTAGCCGGTCGCGTGCAGGGTCTGCGCGGCGAGCACGAGCGTGTAGAGGTGCACGTTGCCGTTGGACGGATCTGCCGGGTCCCAACCGCCGTGCGTGTTGCCGCGCATGAGCCGCACGATGTCGATGGGGTCGACGCCGCGGATCATCGCGACGACGTGTTCGCGGTAGGAGGGGAAGATGTGGTCCTGGGCTCGCGCTGCGCGGGCCGAACCGACCTGTGCCGCCTCCTGCCCGTGGCTCGGTGGCCACAGCGCCATCTGGCCCTGGCGCTGCAGGTTCGTCGCCTCGATGTCGAAGGCACGGACGTTCGCCATGTCGCGGTAGAACTGCTGCAGGTCGGTCTCGGTCAGGCGATCGAGGAACGGCTGATAGCGCTCCGCGTGTTCGTTCGGCGCGAAGGTGCCGGCCGCGTCGATGAACTGGACGCTGGGCACGGTGGGGTCGTCTCCGGAACGGCTCATCGTGAGCGCACTCCCTCTCGTGTCGGGTGGTCGGCCGGCAGTCCGGCGAGGATCTCCGCAGCGGCGGCGAGGAGCGGTTCGATCGACTCGGCTTCACCGATCGAGATGCGGACGCCGTCGCCGGGGAAGGCGCGGCCGACGATGCCGTGCGCGAGGAAGGTGTCGTTCGCCGAGGCCGTCTGCTCGCCGAGGCCGAACCAGACGAAGTTGCCCTGCGCCGCGGGGATGAACCAGCCCTGCTCGCGGAGTGCGGCGGCGAGGTCGTCGCGTCGTGCGGTGATGACCGCGACGCGGGCTCGGATGTCCTCGGCGTTCGCGAGTCCGGCGATGGCCGCCTGCTGCGCCGGCGCAGTGCTGGAGAGCGGGATGGCCGCGTTGCGGGCGCCGTCGAGGACGAGCTCATGGCCGATGGCCCAGCCGACGCGGAGGCCGGCGAGTCCGTAGGCCTTCGAGAAGGTGCGGAGCACGACGAGGTTCGGGTGCTCGTCGAGGAGCGGGATGCCGTTGACGGCGTCGTCGTCGGTGACGAACTCGCGGTATGCCTCGTCGAGGAGGACGAGCACGTCGGAGGGCACGGACCGGAGGAAGGCGAGGAAGGCGTCACGCTCGACGACCGGGCCGGTCGGGTTGTTGGGCGTGCAGACGATGACGACGCGGGTGCGGTCGGTGACGGCGGCGGCCATCGCCTCGAGGTCGTGGGAGCCGTCGGGCCGGTTGGGAACCCGCACGGACGTCGCGCCGGCGACGGTCACGAGACCCGGGTAGGCCTCGAAGGAGCGCCAGGCGAAGACGACCTCGTCCCCCGGACCGGCGGTCGCGGTGATGAACTGGCTGAGGAGTGCGACCGAGCCCGCCCCGATGTGGATGCGTTCCGGCGTGACGCCGTTGGCTTCGGCGAGCGCCGTGCGCAGCGCGAGTGCGGCGCCGTCGGGATAGCGGTGGGAGTCCGCAGCCGTGTCGGTGATGGCCGAGAGGACGGCGTCGAGCGGCGGGAACGGGACCTCGTTGCTCGAGAGCTTGAAGGCGTCGGGTGCGGCCGGCTTGCCCTGGCGGTAGGGCGGCAGCTCTGCGATCTCCGGACGGAGACGGACCGGGCTCCGGCCCGGCTGAGCGGCCGGCTGGGCGGTGGTTGGCAGGTTGTCACTCACTCGACGAGTCTAGGCCGCGAAGGATACCTGCGTCGGAATGCAGTGCGCCGGTCCGAATCGGCCCTTTGCCCGCTGTGGCAAGGGTGGGAGGATTGCCGTCATGGGACGTTTTCTGCTGAACCTGATCGTCAACGGCTTCGCCATCTGGGTCACGACCCTCATCGTCGCCGGTGTGAATGTGACACCGTACGCGCCCGGCGGCACGCTGGAGACGATCCTGACCTTCGCGCTCGTCGCGCTCATCTTCGCCGTCGTGAACACCATCCTCGGCTCGGTCATCAAGGTGCTCGCGTTCCCCCTGTACATCCTCACGCTCGGGCTCATCGGGCTCCTCATCAACGGGCTCCTCCTCCTCATCACCGCAGGCATCAGCGGCTGGTTCGGCTTCGGCCTGACCGTCGACGGCTTCTGGTGGGGCGTCCTCGGTGCGATCGTCATCTCGATCGTGAACTGGCTGCTCGGCATCGTCATCCGCCCCAAGGCGCGCGACTGACCCGTCGGCTCGACCGCTTGGTCATGGAAGGACCTTGTCGGCGCGGTATCGCCAGACCTCCCCGGTGCCCGTGAGCCCGGCGAGGGGGTCGATCGCTGGTGCGAGCCGCTCCTCCGAGGACTGGTCGATGAGGCGTGCCGTCTCCCGGTAGCGGTCGAGATTGTGAGCCGGAAGGGGATCGTCACCGGCCGGCGGTGGTCCTCCGTCATACAACGAACGCTGGACGACGGTGCCTCCGTTGAGCGAGTCGCGTCGTTCACCGGAGAGCGCGGGGATGACGTCCTCGGTGTGTTCGACATGGGTGCGCGGGAGGTCGTCCGCGAAGTCGATGGATTCGACCGGCGATCCGAAGGTCACGACCGAGGAGTCGTAGGTACCGCTGGCGGCGATGCGTGACGCGATGATGCCGCCCTGGGAGTACCCGACGTGGAGCACGGAGGCACCGTCCGGAATGCCCGCGAGTCGCATGGCTTGGAGGGTCGCTTCCGCGCTCTCCGCCTCCATACCTGCGACGGCGTTGACATTGCTGCGGTTGTCGAAGGGCTCGGTCGACGCCTCAGGGAAGCCGGTCTCGATGGTTCCACCCGACCAGACGATCCACTGGTCGGCGCCGGAGGCGTCCTCGTACCGCTCGATCCTGATCTGCGGCGAGCCCGCTCCCCCGTGCGGCATCCGCTCGACGAGGTCCTCGTATCGGGTCGGCGGTTTCGGGGGCGCCGGAGCGCCCTGGGCCTTCACCTCGACCGTACGGACCGGCGCCGCGGGAGTGAGGAGGCCGGCACGGTCGACTGTGCCCAGTGCGACCAGGGCTGCGAACGCCACCCCGGTGATGCCCTCCTCGCTCAGACGGTTCGCGTCGAGCATCGCCGGCAGACCGAACGCGCTGATCAGGAACTCGTCGGAACCCGATACGACTCCGCGCACGAGGGCGACGAACGCGGGTGACGACATCAGCTCACGCGCAGTCTTCGCCGAGGCCTCATCGAAGCCGTCCTGCAGGTCCGAGGACAGCAACCCCAACACTCCGCGGAACACCGTCCTGACGAGCGTCACCTCTCCGACGGCGGCGAGGACACCGAGGGGGATCAACGGGGAGGCTCCCAGGACCCATCCCGCGGCGTCCCCGGTGAACGTGAACAACGATTGGACCATCCGCTCAAGCTCTCCGTACTGCTCCGCCCCGACGATGAGATGCCCACCCAACCGGCTCGCGTCGTCGCTCGCACGCCGCAAGCTGGTGGCGGCCCTCGCAGCCGCCCCGCTTCCCGCCCCCGCATCGGCTTGGGGGACGATCGTCGGGCCGACGGGCGCCAGGGACACGTCGTCGGTCGACACCGATTCCACGCGGTCGGCCCAGCTCGCGCAGGCCTCGCCGAGGTCGAGGAGCAACGCGCCGAGGAGCAGGTGATCGTCAGTGGCGACGGCTACGACACCACCGCCTCGGATGGTGAGGTCGTCACTCATGCTCCGCTCCAACAGCGATCGACGATGCCGCCCCACGAGCGCTCGTGAGTCCCTCATCGAGTGCAGAGGCCGCTCCACGGAGTACTGCGGTCAGTTCGTCCGCGGACCAGGAGAACTGCACGGCGGCGGGACCGACCCACTCGAGACCGCTGCGCGCCTGCACGAACCTGAGGATCTCCGGCTCCAGTTCGAGCAGGACGTCCTCGAGACATCGAGCGCGCCCCTCGAGGATCGAGACAGCTTCCTCTGCCGTCGGCTGCGACGGGAAGCCCATCGCCAACGGGTCGTACTCCAACGCCATGTCGCCTCGCTCTCCGCCCGCCCATCGCCGGCATCACGCTCGACTCTGCCCAACCGGCGGAGCGGTCACGCCGGCACACCGCGCTGATGTGGAGGAAGCTGACCGGCGGAGAGCTGTGGAGCGGAGTCAGTCGAGAACGGTTCGACGGCTCGGGCGCGGTCGGCCAGAATAGACGCATGAACACCCTCGGGGAGGCCGACCCCGGCACGACCCCGTTCCGCGTGTGCTTCGTCTGCGCGGGCAACATCTGTCGATCCCCGATGGCCGAGAGCGTCTTCACCGACCTCGTCGCGGCCGCCGGGCTGGAGCGGGTCGTGGAGGTCTCCTCCGCCGGCACCGGCGACTGGCACGTCGGCGAGCACGCCGACCACCGCACGGTCACCGCGCTGCGAGCGCACGGCCACGACGCAACCGCCCACCGGGCCAAGCAGTTCGACCCCGACCGCTTCGACAGCTACGACCTCGTCGTCGCCCTGGACCGCAGTCACGAACGCATCCTGCGGGCCTGGGCGGGCAACGACACCGACCGCTCCAAGGTGCACCTGCTCTTGAGCTTCGACAGCACCTCCGGGACCCGCGACGTCCCCGACCCCTACTACTCGGACGCCCAGATGTTCGAGACCGTCCTCGGCATGATCGACCATGCCTGCAGATCCCTCTTCCACCAGCTCGAACCAGCACTGACCCAGGGAGCCACCCCATGACCGAATTCCCCGCCCAGCCGCTCAGCCCGCTCGACGGTCGCTACCGCCCCGCCGTGACGGCGCTCGGAGAGTACCTCTCGGAGGCCGGCCTGAACCGCGCCCGCGTGCAGGTCGAGGTCGAGTGGCTCGTCTACCTCACCGAGCACTCGATGTTCGGATCCTCCCCGCTCACCCCGGCGGAGATCGAGCAGCTCCGCGCGCTCTACCTCGACTTCGGACAGGCCGACATCGACTGGCTCGCCGAGAAGGAGGCCGTCACGCGTCACGATGTGAAGGCCGTCGAATACCTCGTGCGCCACCGCCTGTCCGAGCTCGGTCTCGACCGCATCGCCGAACTCACCCACATCGCCTGCACGAGCGAGGACATCAACAACCTCTCCTACGCGCTCACCGTGTCGCAGGCCGTCCGCGCCATCTGGCTGCCGAAGCTGCGCCTCGTCCTCGACTCCCTGCGCTCCAAGGCCGTCGACTTCCGGGCCGTCCCGATGCTCGCCCGCACGCACGGCCAGCCGGCGACGCCCACCACGATGGGCCGCGAGCTCGCCGTCACCGTCTACCGACTCGAGCGCATCGCCCTGCAGATCGAGGCGAACGAGTACCTCGGCAAGTTCTCCGGCGCGACCGGGACCTTCGCCGCCCACGTCGTCGCCGACCCCGATGCCGACTGGCCCGCCATCTCGCGCGAGTTCGTCGAGGGACTCGGCCTCGACTGGAACCCGCTGACGACGCAGATCGAGTCGCACGACTGGCAGGCCGAGCTCTACGGCAAGATCTCCCACGCCAACCGCGTGCTGCACAACCTCGCCACGGACATGTGGACGTACATCTCGATCGGCTACTTCCGCCAGATCCCGGTCGCGGGCGCCACCGGCTCGTCGACTATGCCGCACAAGGTCAACCCGATCCGCTTCGAGAACGCCGAAGCCAACCTGGAGCTGTCGAGCGCGATCCTCGACTCCCTCGCCGCCACCCTCGTCACCTCACGACTCCAGCGCGACCTCACCGACTCGAGCGCCCAGCGCAACATCGGTGTCGGGTTCGGCCACTCGCTGCTCGCCCTCGACAACATCCTCGGCGGACTCGGGCAGATCGACCTCGCGGAGGACGTGCTGGCCGCGGACCTCGACCACAACTGGGAGGTGCTCGCGGAGGCGATCCAGACGGTCATCCGCGCCGAGGTGACCGCGGGTCGTTCGAGCATCGAGGACCCCTATGCGGTCCTCAAGGAGCTGACGCGCGGCAAGCGTCTCGGTCAGGCGGAGCTCGTCGAGTTCGTCTCCAAGCTCGACATCGGCGACGCCGCGAAGCAGCGCCTGCTCGAGCTCACCCCGGCGACGTACCTCGGGCTCTCCGACGACCTGGTGGACTACCTGCCGTAGGCGGTCCGTGCTCGTTCGCCCAGGAATGGGCGAACGAGCACTGGGTCGCCCAAGAATGGGCGAATGAAGCCGGAGATCAGTGGCCGGAGGGGCGCGGCGGACGCTTGTCGTCGCCGTCCTGCTCGTCGAGGTCGAGCTTCTCCTGGAAGTCGGGCTTCACGGCGAGCGCCAGCATCGCGAGGACGACGAGCGAGGCGATGAACGCGATGCCCAGGCCGATGAGCGCGAGGACGATCTCACGGGTCGACATCAGGACGACGACGCCGGTGAAGACCCCCATGACGCCCGAAAGCACGAGGAGCTCGATCGGCCGCAGGACGTCGTCGCGGTTGGGCTTGCTCATGATGCGGCTCCCGCCGTGCCGGTGGTGTCGTCGGTGACTGCGCCGGCGACCGGGCGCTTGCCCGCCCACCGCAGCGACAGTCCGCCGATGACGAGGTAGACGCCGATGATCGCGGCGTATGCCCCGACGAGGCCGACGACGACGATGTCCGCACGGAGGACACCCTCGACACCTCCCGGGGCGGCGAATCGCTGCTCGAGTCCCGGCGGGACGAGGAGCGTCGCGATGGCGAGCAGCACCGTGAAGGCACCGACCGCGGTCCAGTCCTTCGCCGCGGCGAGGCGTCCGCGCCAGCGGATCCCGCTGTACAGCTCAAGGAATCCGGTGAGGGCCGCCCACAGGGTGACGACGTAGAGGAAGATGCTCAGCCCGCCGCCGCTCACGAGCAGCGAGAAGACGCCGGTCACGACGCCGATGACGCCTTGGCCGAGGAAGAACGCGCGCGTCACGGTGTCGGAGAAGTTCGGGAAGGCGAAGGCCCCGACGATCGCGCCGGACAGCAGCGTGAAGACCCCGAAGACCACAAGGCCGAACTGCGAGGAGTGGCCCTGCGTGAAGGTGACGACCCCCGCCGTGGCGAGCGCGATCACCGCACGCAGGATCGGGACCATCCAGTACCGATCGTGCTTGGCGCCGTCGAACGGGATGCTGGGCACGGTGAACGTCTCATCTCTTGCAGGAAGTCCACTCCAGCTTACGCGGTCCTGCGGGCGACGCGGACCGGGGTCAGGGTGCCCTGGGTGGGACCGACAGGCCCGCGGCGAGTTCCGCGAAGACGGCCTCGGCATCCGCCCGATCGCGGGTCAGCAAGGACGCCTGCCCTGCCCAGTAGCCCTGGAGCTCTGCGACGCCCTGCTCCGAGGCGACGGTGCGGAACCGCCCGGTCAGCCAGTTCTGGACCGGGAACGGGGCGACGACCCCCGACGCCTCGATCTCGCGCAGCACCCGGTTCGGGACACCACGGCCGAGCCTGCCGCTCATCGCGCGCGTGAGGACGGTACCGTCGGCGGGCGTCGAGACGATGGCCGCTCGATGCTCGGCCGTCGCCGCGGAGACGCTCGTGCGGAGGAAGGCGGTCCCGACCTGCACGCCGGCGGCGCCGAGTGCCCGCGCGGCGGCGACACCACGTCGGTCGGCGATACCGCCGGCGGCGATCACCGGGACGTCCAGGGCGTCGACGAGCTGCGGGATCAAGGCGACCAGGCCGACGAGGGAGTCCTCGGCTGCTCGCAGGAACGAGACGCGGTGGCCGCCGGCCTCCATGCCCGTGCCGACGACGACGTCGACGCCGCCCTCCTGCAGGGCGAGCCCCTCGGCCACCGTGGTCGCCGTCCCGACCACGACGATGCCCCGCTCGCGCGCCGCGTCGACCACCGACCGCGGTGGAACCCCGAAGACGAAGCTGACCACTGCGGGCCGCGCCTCCAGGACCGCCTCGATCTGCTCGTCGAACGGCGGCACGTACCGGGCCGGGCGATCGGGCAGCTCGAGTGACAACTCGTCGAACACGGGTCGGAGCGCCTCGACCGCGGCTGCGAAGGACGCCTCGGAGTCGTCGGGCGACAGCTCGTCTCCACGCGGCAGCCACAGATTCAGTGCGAACGGCGCCGCGGTCCGTTCGCGGAGCGCCGTGACCGTCCGCTCGATGCGCTCGGCGTCGTAGCCGTACAGGCCGAAGGAACCGAGGCCGCCCAGCTCACTCACCGTCGCGGTGAGTTCGACGGAGGACAAGCCTCCGAAGGGGCCGAGCACGATCGGGACATCGACAGGAAGGGCGCGCACGCCACCAGTATGTCCCTCGCCTCTTGCGGGTGAAACCGGATCGAAACATGATGGACATCAAACAGCTCACTTTGAGTTGTTTACTGAGTGCATCGACGCACGCCTGCAGAGGAGCTCCACCGCCATGACCCTGACCATCGCCGGACTGCAACACCATGGCGTCCCCGGAGACGTCGAGGCGAACCTCGCGCTCGTCGCCGACGCCGCCAGGCAGGCATCGGATCGCGGCGCGGACCTGCTCGTCACCCCCGAGATGTTCATCACCGGCTACAACCTCGGGGACCGTCTCGCCCCGCTCGCCACGCCGGAGCTGGTCGACCGGGTCGCCGCCATCGCCGCCGGGACGGGGATCGCGATCCTCGCCGGCTTGCCCGAGCCGCTCCCGGGCGGAGCCGTCGCGAACGCCATCGTCCTCATCGGTCCTGACGGGTCCGAGCTGCTCCGCTACCGCAAGACGCACCTGTTCGGCGAGCTCGACCGCGAGCTGTTCGTGGCCGGTGACACCCTCGCGCCGACCGTCGACCTTGGCGGCGTCCGCGTCGCCGTCCTCATCTGTTACGACGTCGAGTTCCCCGAGACCGTCCGCGCGGCGGCCCTCGACGGCGCCGACGTCGTGATCGTCCCCACCGCGCAGATGGAGCCGTACGCGCACATCGCCGAACGGCTCATCCCGGTGCGCGCCTGGGAGAACCAGGTCCACCTCGTCTACGTCAACCGCGTCGGCTCCGAAGGGGACCTCACCTACGTCGGCCGCAGCAGCATCGTCGGTCCGGACGGCGTGGTCCTCGACGCGCTCGACGGGGACGCCGTCGGCCTCATGATCGCCACGATCGATCCCGAGGCCACCAAGCGCGCCAGGCAGGAGAACCCCTACCTCGCCGACCGCCGCGCCGAGCTGTATTGAGGGACGCCGTCCCTCCTCCCCTCCCCCTCCGAGTCCCCCGACTCCCCCGGAAAGTGACCTCATGACCGTGAACCCCATCGCCGAGCCGCGCCAGCGCCTCGACGGCCAACTCGGTACCGGCTCCATCGTCTTCATGGTGATCGCCGCCGCAGCACCACTCACCGTGATCGGCGGCAACGTCCCCATCGCGATCGGGACCGGCAACGGCGCCGGAGCGCCGATCGGCTTCGCCCTCGCCGCCGTGATCCTCCTCGTCTTCTCCGTCGGCTTCGTCACCATGACGCCGTTCGTCCGCGAAGCCGGCGCGTTCTTCTCCTACGTGACGGCGGGACTCGGCTCGCGTCTCGGCCTCGGTTCCGCCTTCACCGCGCTCGTCGCCTACACGGCGATCCAAGTCGGCGTGTACGGCTACATGGGGTGGGCGCTCGACGACCTCGTCACGTACTTCGGCGGCCCGAGCCTGCCCTGGTGGCTGTACTCCTTCGCGACGATGGCGATCGTCGCGGTGCTCGGATACCGGCACATCGACCTGAGCGCGAAGGTGCTGGGCATCGCGCTGACGCTCGAGATCCTCGTGGTCGTCGTGCTCGACGTCGTCATCTTCGCGACGGGCGGCGCGGACGGCATCGCGGTCGAGACCTTCGATCCGGCCAACATCCTTACCGGTGGGATCGGCGTCGCCGTGCTCTTCGCCCTCACCGGCTTCATCGGGTTCGAGGCGACCGCGGTCTTCCGGGACGAGGCGCGCAACCCGGAACGCACCATCCCGCGAGCCACGTACCTGGCCGTCGTCATCATCGGCGTGTTCTACGCCATCTCCTGCTGGGCGCTCGTGACGGGCGTCGGCGCTGGGAACGCCGTCGCTGTCGCCCAGCAGACGCTCGCCGGCGAGGGCAACCTCCTGCTCGACACGACGACGACCTACCTCGGCCCGATCATGCGTGATGTCGTCCAGGTGCTGCTCATCACGAGCCTGTTCGCGTGCGTGCTGTCCTTCCACAACGTCATCGCGCGTTACCAGTTCACGCTGGCGCAGAAGTCGGTGCTGCCCGCCCGCCTCGGCAGGCGTCACCCCGCACACCACTCCCCGTCGACCTCCTCCATCGTGCAGACGGTGACGGCGGCCATCGTCCTCGCCGCGCTCGCCCTCGCCGGCCTCGACCCGCTCGTCGGGGTCTTCGGATCCATGGCCGGGGTGGCGACCGTCGGGATGGTCCTGCTCATGCTGACGACCTCGATCGCCGTCCTCGTGTTCTTCGCGCGCCGACCCGAGCTCGTCGCCGGCCGCACCTGGGGTGCGCGGGTGTTCCCGATGCTCGCGGTGGTGGGACTCGCTTTCGCGCTGTGGCTGGTGCTGTCGAACTTCACGCTCGTCACCGGCGGAAGCGTCACCGTGAGTGTCGTGCTCGCCCTCATCCCCGTGGTCGCCATGCTGATCGGTATCGTGGCGGGGAAGCGGTTCCCGCTGGACGCCGAGCCGGACGGCGCGGTGAGCGAGGCGACCGCCGACCAGCCGACGGCCGGCTGAGCCAGGGTCGCGGAGTCGATCAGCGACGAGACGGGGGTGCCATGGATCTGGGTTCGCCCTCGCTCGGAGCCATTCGACGCACGACGGCCGTCGACACCGTCCGCGCGCGCATCTCGCTGGCGCTGGAGCTCGGGATGCTGGTGCCCGGCCAACGGCTCCCGGCACCAGAGGAAGCGGCCCGTGCGTTCGGGGTCAGCGAGATGTCGGTGCGGCGTGCCTATCGGGCGCTGAGCGACGAGGGCGTCGTCGTGCGGCGGCAGGGCAACACGGGTGGCACGTTCATCTCGGATGCACCCGCGGTGGGCACCGTTCCCGAGATCGCCGCCTACCGCGAGGACGCCGTCCACGTGCACGCGCTCATCGACCAGCGCGCGACGCTCGAAGCCGGGCTGGCGGCGCGGGCTGCCTCTGCACCGGTGGCGTCCTCCCTGCGTCGACTCGACGACCTCGTGGCGACCATGCGGACCGAGCCGGACTGGAGCCGGTTCCGCGAGGCGGATGCGGCGTTCCACGCCGAGCTGGCGATGTCGGCGGGCGTGCCGGGCGCGGCCGACCTCCATGACCGCGTGTCCCGTGAGCTGTACTCCTACTTCATCCCCTATCGGATCGAGTACCTGCGCGCGTCGAACGAGGAGCACGCTCAGCTCGTCGAGGCGCTCCGCGTCGGCGATGCGGCAGCCGCGAGCCGCCTGGCCTTCGACCACGTCGCAGAGCTCCACCGCTCGATGTACGTCGGCCTCGCGGGCCACGGATCCACCGAGAGTGCGCAATCCGCTCCCTAAACCGATCTCAGACAACTGAACGCGCACTCTCGGTGAGCACTCTGTGGAGAGCGACAGCGAGCGTCGGCGCGCGATCGGGAGGATGGGTCGATGTCCCGCCATCGCCCACTCCCGCCACGGCTCCGCGGCACGGCGTTCGCGGTCGGCGACCGCGCGCTGCACGGTGAGACGAACGGGAGACTGCGCGGCAGTGATCTCGAGGCACCGTTCTGGGGCGTGCGCTCGGTCGACGTCGACCTGGAGAGTGTCTTCGGGCGCTGCGCGGCGTTCGCCCCTCGGCTCCGACCAGGGTGGGTCTTCAGCCATCTCACTGCGGCGGCGCTCCTCGGCGCCCCGCTCCCGAACTCCTGCACGCACGCCACGGACCTCCACATCGGCGCGCTCCACGGAGTGCAACCTGCGCGTGGCCGAGGCGTCGTCGGTCACCGGCTTGCCGAGGCGACCCGCACGACACAGGTCCGAGGCTTCACCCTCACCGCCCCGGCCGACACGTTCGCGCTCCTGGCGACGATGCTCGAGCTGCCCGACCTCGTCGCTGTCGGCGACTTCCTCGTATCGGGGTCGCGATCTCGAGGCGGCTCGCGTGTCGACATACACACGACGATCGACGAGCTCACTGCTGCTGTAACCGCCTACGGCTCCCGTCGGTCGGCTCGGCTTCTCCGCGCTGCCCTGCCACTCGTCCGTATCGGCGTCGACTCCCGTCCCGAGACACACTTACGACTCGCGCTCATCGACGCGGGCATCCCCGAGCCGAGCGTCAATCCACCCGTGCAGGTGGACGGAGGCACTGCGGTACTCCATCCGGATCTCGCCGAACCGCGCCTCCGCATCGCGTATGAATACGAAGGCGACCTGCACCGAACCGACCAGCAGCGATTTCGAACCGACATCGTTCGCAGGGAGCGGTTCGAGGCGGCCGGGTGGCGGGTCGTCCGCGTCACTGCGCACGACCTCTTCGTCGACCGCGCATCATTCATCGCTCGGGTCCAGCGGCTTCGGGGGCTCGTCGAAAGTGCTCATTCCGCTCGCTGAGGCCGCCTGAGAGCGCAGAACGAGCACCCTCGGCGAGGCGTCAAGGCCGGGCCCGGAAATCCGACATGCGCCGTACTAAGGCATAGTGGGGACGGGTTCACCCCCGCCGCGAAGGAGTGAGAGCATGATCGACAAGGCCTCGATACAGGACTTCCCGCCGATGACGGCATCGCTGCTGGCGGACAATTCCGGCGTGTTCCGCGTCGGCACCGCCGAGCAGTACCTGACCGCCACCGACGCGGGAACGGCCCGCCGCCAGCTCGTCGAACTGATGCAGGCGGAGGCCCGGAAGGCGGGTCGACCGATCCGTGTGACGGTGACCGACCCGACGAGCGTCACCGTGCTCCTCATCGGTGTCGACGGCGAACTGCAGGAGGAACCGCAGTCAGCAGCGCCCGCGCGCACCGCGCAGCGGGCCACGCCACCGCCCGCAGCCGCGCAACGAGTGCCGCTCATCCAGGCGCCACCGCCCACGCCCTCCCAGCCGACACCCGCACGCCCGACCCCTGTTCAACCGCAGACACCGCCCCGCGCCGCACCCGCCCAGCCGTCGACACCTGCGCCGGTTTCGGCGCAGCCCGCGCCGCCGGTCTCCGGCAACCCGCAGTCGACCACGACGCCGCAGCCCGTCCCGCCACAGCGCCCGACCGTGCAGCAACCCGCGTTCGACCCACCGCCGTTCCAGCCGATCTCGAACCAGCCGAACGCGCAGCAGGCGCCCGTACCCGCGCAGCGCGCGGTCCCGGCACAGCAGTCGGTGCAGGCGCCGCCGTCCGCGCCCGCGCAGCAGCAGCCCCCGGTTCCGCAGCAGCAGGCTCCCGGCCAGCCGGCCGCCCCGGCTCGCCGCGATCTGCGCGATGCACCCTCGTTCCTCGCGCCGCCCACGATCGGCCCGGCGCAGCACGGGCTCGCCGGCCTGCTCAACAAGCTCGGCTTCTCGGTGCCGCCGTCGGCGACCGAGCGGGCCGAGCGTGACGACGTCCACGCCGTGTCACGCCACTTCCCGAGGCGTCGCACCATCTCCGTCGCGAATCAGAAGGGCGGCGCCAACAAGACGCCGACCGTCGTCAACCTGTCTTCCGTCTTCGCCCGGTACGGCGGTGGCGGTGTCGCAGCCTGGGACAACAACGAGACCATGGGCACGCTCGGCTGGCGGACCGAGCAGGGCGGCCACGATTCGACCGTCCTCGACCTGCTCGCCGCGGCGGGCGACCTCCTCTCCCCCGGCGCCGAGCGAGCCGACCTGTCGCGGTTCGTCCACCACCAGCCCGGCGACAAGTACGAGGTCCTGCGATCCGCGGCCGAGGGCGAGCACGTGGTGACCGCCGACGAGGTCGACCTCGTCCATCGCGTCCTCGCGAAGTACTACCGCCTGATCGTCATGGACTCCGGTAACTCGGCCGGAGCACCCAACTGGCGGCGCATGGTGGAGCTGACCGATCAGCTCGTCATCCCGACCACGACCGTCGAGGACAAGAAGGAGGGCGCGCGACTCACCCTCACCGCCGTCAGCCGGGTGAGCGAGCGCGGTGCCGAACTCGCTCGCAACGCCGTCGTCATCGTCTCCGAGGCCGAGGCCAAGGACACCTCGATCGCAAACGCCTACGCCGAGGACTTCCGCCCCTACGTGCGCGACGTCGTCGTCGTGCCCTTCGATCCCGCGTTGAAGAACGGCGTCATCCGACACGACGCCCTCAGGTCGAGCACGCAGCGGGCGTGGCTCGCAGCGGCTGCCGCGGTGTCGCGCGGACTCTGACCGGCACGGGCGCTGGTCGTCGACCGTCCAGGTCAATCACCCTCGGGCGTGCTGCACGATCGCGGTCAGGGCGTCGAGGTAGGCCTCGAAGGCAGCTCGCCCTTGCGCCGTGAGGGCGATGCGGCGGCCACGGCGGTCCGTGTCACTCTTCCCGATCTCGATCACCCCGGAGTCTGCGAGCGCCGAGAGGTGCTTCGAGAGGGCCGACTTGCTGACACCGGTGATGCGCAGGAGCGAGGCGAAGTCGGCGTACTCGGCGGGAGCGAGCGCGGACAGTAGCGCGAGGCGTGCGGGCTCGTGGAAGAGCGGGTTCAGCGCGGGACGGGTGACGGCGGCCTCGGTCGCCGCATCGTCATCACGCATCGCCGGTCCGCGGCCGCCCGCCGACGGATGGACCGCCGGACGCGAGGCGAATGAGCGCCGGCAAGCAGGCTGCGAAGACCAACACGGCTGCGGCGAGCGCCGAGACGGTGTTCGGGGCCACGAGGTCTGCGGACCGCGCGGCCCACTGGACGAGGACGTACACGGCCGCGACGGCGACACCACTCATCGTGAGGAGCAGGGTGCCGACGCGATCCGACCAGTCGAGGCGCAGCTTGAGCGGTCGACTGACGGACAACGCCACGAATCCCATGGCGACCAGGCCGAGGAGCCACAGCATGTCGAGGTCGACGACCACCCCGAGAGCGATGATGAGCACCGCGGTGATGACCGCCGTGCCGAGGGCTCCCTGCCGGGCAGCGCTGCGGGAGGCGTCTCGTGCGGCGTTCAAACGATCCTGCGCGTCGTCGTGGTTCATGATGGACCTCCAGTCGTTGCGTCTGAAGAAACTATCAGATCGTTGCCTGAAGCGAAACTATTTGGTCGACGTCCCTCAGTTCCTCCGGCGTCCAGCTCGCCGCGCAGGTCTAGACGGCGAGCGACACCTGCCGACCGAGCGCTTCGATCGCAGCCTCGTCGCGCTGGTAGTGCGACCACTGGCCGATCCGGGTGCACGTCACGAGGCCGGCGCGCTGGAGCGTGGCCATGAACTGCGAGGCGGTCGACTGCGACACCTCGGCCCTCGCCTGGATGTGCTTGAGGCACACGCCTACCTCGGCCGCCGGCTGATCCTGCGGCGGGAACGACTCCGGATCCTTCAACCACCCCAGGATCGCGAGGCGAGTCGGATGGCCGAGCGCCTTGAAGATCGCCACCAGGTCCAACTCGTCAGCGTTCGTCATACGTCGACCATATCGCAATATCGCGATTCCACGATGTTGTGCAACACTGTGGATCGGTAAATCGCGATCTAACGATGGAGATGTCATGACGCAGCACACAGCACTGGTGGTCGGCGCCCGCGGGGTGATCGGCGGGAACCTGATCACCCACCTCGAGGGGCTCGGCTGGGACGTGGTCGGGTTGTCCCGCCGCGGCGGCACCGACCGGGGATCCGTCAGGCACCTCGCGGTGGACCTGCTCGACCGCGACGCGACCATCCACCGGTTGCGCGGACTGTCGGAGGTGACGCACCTGTTCTACGCCGCGTACCAGGATCGCCCCAACTGGGCCGAGCTCGTCGCGCCGAACCTCGCGATGCTCACCAACGTCGTCGACGCCGTCGAACCCGTCGCGCCGGGCCTCGAACACATCAGTCTGATGCAGGGCTACAAGGTCTACGGCGCACATCTGGGGCCCTTCGCGACACCCGCGAAGGAGTCCGACCCGCCGCACATGCCGCCGGAGTTCAACGTCGATCAGCAGCAGTTCCTCGAGCGCCGCCGGGTCGGGGCCAGCTGGTCATGGTCGGCGTTGCGGCCGTCGGTCGTCGCCGGGATCGGCCTGGGCAACCCGATGAACCTGGCGATGGTCATCGCCGTCTACGCGTCCATGAGCAAGGAGCTCGGCATCCCGCTGCGGTTCCCCGGCAAGCCCGGCGCGTACACGAGCCTCATCGAGATGACGGACGCCGACCTCCTCGCGAAGGCCACGGTGTGGGCGGCGACCACGGAGCACGCCCGCA
This sequence comes from Plantibacter sp. MMLR14_011, assembly GCF_001865025.1. Taxonomy (NCBI): domain Bacteria; kingdom Bacillati; phylum Actinomycetota; class Actinomycetes; order Micrococcales; family Microbacteriaceae; genus Plantibacter; species Plantibacter sp. MMLR14_011. Next base: position 296,885 of record NZ_MJGW01000050.1, on the reverse strand, counting down.
ACGAGGCGTTCAACATCACGAACGGCGACCTGTTCCGGTGGTCGTCGATGTGGCCGAAGATCGCCGCCTTCTTCGACCTCGACGTCGCGCCGCCACTCGAGATGAGCCTCTCCGAGGTGATGGCCGACAAGGAAGCCCTGTGGAACGCGATGGTCGAGCGGCACGGCCTCGCGCCCACCAGCTACGCCGAGGTGTCGTCGTGGGCGTTCGGTGACTTCGTCTTCGCGTGGGACTACGACGTCATCGCCGACACGTCGAAGTCGCGCCGGGCCGGGTTCCACGAGTACGTCGAGACCGAGGCGATGTTCCTCCGCATCTTCCAGGACCTGCGGGAGCAGCGGCTGATCCCCTAGCGGCAGGCCTCGGCTACTGCTCGAAGGCGGTGAGCGCGACGCTCGCCGCCTCCGCGACCAACGCGTCGTCGTAATCGAAGTCCGGATCGAGGTCGGGGAGCTCGGCGATGTCGAGAGGAGGAGACGCCCCCTCAAGCCCGAACACCGGCCCACCGGTGAGCTGGACGGCGACGCCCTGCTTCATCGACGAATGCCGGCGGTAGCGCCGTGTTCCCGCTCGAACGCCTGCTGCGTCCGACGCGAAGCCACTACCCGCCGGATGCCGAAGCACGCCCAGACGGTCCAGATCACCGCCATCGCCCAGCTGAGCGGGGCGCCTGCGGCTGCGAACCAGACGGAGCCGACCACGAAGAGCAGACCGACCGTGATCATCACCCAGCCGACGGTGCGCTCACGTTCGAAGGCGAGCCGTTGCTGCACGAGCGAGTCCATGGGAGGACGCTATCGCGAGATCCGGAGCGACGGCGCACCAACCGACGAGACCGCGGCCAGGTCAAACGGGTGCCGATCACTCATGCCCGGTGAGCCGACGATCGAGGCGCTCGAGGTCCGCCGCAACCATCGCGACGTCACGCGCGAACGCGTCGTCGTCCAGCTCGATCTGTCGGACCGTGAAGACCACCTCGGCACCCTCCGGATGGGCCAACACGCGGACCGGGTTGGTCACGACGGTCCCCGACGGCAGGGTGACGTCGTGGTCGAGGACGCCGAAGCGGTTGCGCTCGACGAACCGGACCTCCACCCGACCCATCGGCGACTCGACGAACAGCGAGTCACCCTCACGGACCACCTCGGCCTGCGCGAGACCGGCCGCCCACCGCGGGAGGTTGTCGACGTCCGACGCGTACTCGTAGACGGCTTCCGGCGAAGCGCCGATGACCCGGCTCACGTGGTGACTTCTCATGACCGCATCCTGCCACCTCGGTGCGGAATCCATCGGCCACGTCCCGTCCGCTGATGATGCTCCGCGGGTGGGATCGTCCTGCGGGCTGACGACTCGACCGTTGACGATCCGTAGCCTGGAGTCATGCCCGGCAACACCCGCAGTCGCTCGTCATCTCCATCACCGTCCCCCATGGACCGGCGACGTCGTCGGCGTCGCCGTGGCCTCATCGCGACCGTCGTCACGGCATCATTCCTCGCCCTGGTGGTCGGCGCCGTCGTCGCCGCGCCGCTCCTGCGGTCGTACGGGATCTACCTCGTCCCGCCGTCGCCCCAGACGTACGCCGAGGTCGCACTGGATGCGATGCGGCAGGGGATCGACGCGACACCGGACCGCTACACGCAGGTGCGGGAGCGGGCTCTGGCCTCCGTCGCGGACGCGTCCGACTACGCCGACACCTACGGGCCGCTCACCAAGGCGGCGGCCGAGCTGGGCGGCCCCCACACCACCTTCGACGATCCTGCGAGCGCGGCCGAACTGTTCGGCCCGTCGTCGGGATCGAAGGCGGAGAACGAACTGCCCACCGTCACGAGCGCTGACGGCGTGACGACCATCCGCCTCCCGACGCTCATCGGTGGCGGCTCCGGAACGGACTCCTTCGGCCAGCGGTACATCGATACGGCCGTCGAGGCGATCACCGCCGCCGCACCCGACACGTCGGCGTGGGTGGTCGACCTGCGGGACAACCACGGCGGCAACGTGTGGCCCATGCTGGCCGCCGTGGCACCGCTGCTCGATGACGGGACCGTCGAGACCTTCGAGTCCGTCGACGGGTCCACGGTGGTATCCGTGGACGGCGGGACCGTCTCCTCCGACGGCACACGACAGGGTGCGGCGACGACACCGCAGCCGAAGGTGCACGGGCCGATCGCCGTGGTCATCAACGGGATGACCGGTAGCTCCGCGGAGGCGGTCGCGATCGCCTTCATCGGGCAGTCGAACGTGCACGTGTTCGGACAGCCGAGCTACGGCTTCAGTACGGCGAATCAGCCGGTCCGCCTCTACGACGGCGCGGTCGTCAATCTGACCGTGGCCGTCGACGCAGACCGTACCGGCAAGCGCTACGGCGTTCCGATCGTGCCCGACACCGCCGTCGAGGACGCCACGCAGCTCCCCGCGGCGATCAGCACGTGGCTCGCCGATCGCGGGTGAACGACCCGTCCACCGAGAGTGCCCGTTCTGCTCGTCCGAGCACCACCAGCGAGCAGAACGAGCACTCTCGGCAGCCCGGACCTGGACGTCTGCGGCAACCGGTTTGGACAGGTGTCGGGACTTTCGACAGACCAGCGAAACCGCCGTCGCGTCGCGTTACCGTGGTCGCGCTCCCACATTCCGTGGAAGCGGAATTCGCGAGAGTCGTTCCGAGCACGGCTTGGCTCGACATGAGCTTGGAGGTCAGTCATGCCATTCGTGACAACGGACGACGGCACGGAAATCTACTACAAGGATCTGGGCGACCCGGCGGCGCAGCCCATCATGTTCCACCACGGTTGGCCGCTATCGTCGGACGACTGGGACGCGCAGGTGCTCTTCTTCCTGTCGAAGGGGTACCGCGTCGTGGCCAGCGATCGACGTGGACACGGGCGGTCCTCGGAGATCGGCTCAGGCCACGACATGGACCACTACGCCAGCGACGTGTCGGCGGTCGTCGAACACCTCGACCTGCGCAAAGTCGTCCACATCGGGCACTCGACGGGTGGCGGTCAGGTCGCGCGGTACGTCGCCAAGTACGGCGAGCCGCAGGGCCGTGTGGCCAAGGCAGTCCTGGTCTCGTCCGTGCCTCCGCTGATGGTGCAGACCGACGCCAACCCCGAAGGGACACCCATCTCGGTCTTCGACGGCTTCCGGAGCGCGCTCGCTGCGAACCGGGCGGAGTTCTTCCAGGCCGTGGCTTCGGGTCCGTTCTACGGATTCAACCGCGATGGTGTCACCGTGTCGCAGCCCGTGATCGACAACTGGTGGCGTCAGGGCATGACCGGCAGCGCCGTGGCGCACTACGAGGGCATCAAGGCGTTCTCCGAGACCGACCAGACCGAGGACCTCAAGGCGATCTCCGTGCCGGTCCTCTGCATGCAGGGCGACGACGACCAGGTCGTGCCGTACAAGGACGCGGTCATCAAGCAGGCCGAGCTCCTCAGCAACGCGACCCTCAAGGTCTACGAGGGCTTCCCGCACGGCATGCTGACCACCCACGCCGACATCATCAACCCCGACCTCCTCGCCTTCATCGAGCAGTAAGGGAACCACCGTCGGAGACGTGCGGCGCACCCAGGTCATCTCGGGTGCGCCGTTCGTGTGATGGCCGAGTCCGGCCGTCGCAACGCCCGGCGATCGACCGATCAGCGGCTGGGCCGTCGCTCGAACGCGACACGCCCCGACTCCGCCCAGTTGGCGAGGAGTTGCATGCGGTCGGCGGAAGCGGATCCGGGCTCGGCGGAGAAGACGAGCATCTGCAGGCCACGATCTGAGGCCAGGTCCATGCTCTGGTAGTTGAGAGCGAGATCGCCGACGATCGGATGGTGGACGTTCTTGGACCCACCGCGGTGCTCCCGGACGTCGTGGGCACCCCAGAGCTTGCGGAACAGGTCGCTTCGCGTGGACAGCTCGCCGACGAGGTCGCTGAGTTCCCGGTCGTAGGGTGAACGGCCGGCTTCGGCGCGGAGGATCGCGACGATCTGATGAGCGTTGCCCTCCCAGTCTTGGTAGAAGGTCTGGGAGCGCTGGTCGAGGAACACGAACCGCGCCGCGTTCACCGGTGGGCTCACGTCGTCGAACATCTCAGAGAACAGCGCCCGACCGAGCGTGTTGGTGGCGATGGCGTCGAGCCGCCCGTTCTGCACGAAGACGGGAACCGTGGACATCGCATCGATGGTCTGTTGCATACCGGCCGTCAATGTCGTCATACGGGTCTGCCGCCGCTGCGGACGGATTCCGGCGTTCGCAGTGCGGATGAGCCCGGCGAGGTGCGAGTGCTCCGCCTCGGTGAGCTGCAGGGCGCGGCTGACCCCGTCGACGACGGCTTCCGAGACCCCGGTGGCGTTTCCTCGCTCGAGCCGCTTGTAGTACTCGGCGCTCATTCCTGCGAGCAGGGCGACCTCCTCCCGGCGAAGCCCGGGCACTCGGCGCCGACCGCCGTAGTCGGGCAGCCCGGCCTGCGACGGCGTCAGCTTCGCCCGGCGCGAGGTCAAGAACTCGCTCAGGTCGTCGTGGATGTCCATGCATCGACGGTACGCCGATTCACCGCCGTGAGAGGGGCCCTCCTGGTGCACCTGTAGACCGGGCCACGCTCACCCGAGCGCCGAGCGGTTGACTCGGAGCATCACCCCCTCGACAGAAGGAGCAGCATGCAGCACGCACGTCTCGGAACCCTCGAGGTCTCCCGCATCGGCCTCGGCGCCATGACGATGGCCGGCACCTACACCACCGGCGGCGGGCTCGACGACGACGAATCCGTCCGCACCATCCACCGCGCCCTCGAACTCGGCGTGACGCACATCGACACCGCTGAGGTCTACGGGCCGTTCCACAGCGAGGAGGTCGTCGGACGAGCCATCGCGGGGCGTCGCGATCAGGTCCAGCTCGCCACGAAGTTCGGGCTCGTGTCCCATTCCGGCAAGCAGGGTCGTGTCGCCGACAGCTCGGCAGCGAACGTGCGAGCGGCCGTCGAAGGGTCGCTTCAAAGACTCGGCACCGACCACATCGACCTCTACTACCAGCACCGCGTCGACCAGCACACGCCCATCGAGGAGACGGCGGGCGCCGTCGCCGAGCTGATCGCCGAAGGCAAGGTGCTGCACTTCGGGCTCAGCGAGGCTTCTGCTGAAACGATCCGCCGTGCGCACGCCGTTCAGCCGGTGTCGGCGCTGCAGACCGAGTACTCCCTGTGGACTCGAGAGGTCGAGACCGACATCCTGCCTCTCCTCCGCGAGCTCGGGATCGGGTTCGTGCCGTACTCCCCGCTCGGCCACGGCCTCCTCACCGGGCAGCTGCGTTCGTCCGACGACATCCCCGAGGGCGACTGGCGCAAGACGAACCCGCGGTTCACCCCCGAGAACTTCGGTCGCAACCTGGCGATCGTGGATGAGGTCCGGGCCATCGGCGCTGAGATCGGTGCCACGCCGGCACAGACCGCGCTGGCCTGGATCCTGACCCGCGGCGACGACATCGCGCCCATCCCCGGAACACGACGGGTCTCACGGGTCGAGGAGAACACGGCCGCCGATGCCGTGCAGCTCAGCCCCGAGCAGGTCGAGCGGTTGAGCACGCTCAGCCCTGCGGCCGGTGCTCGCCACGATGACGCCAACATGGCCTCGATCGACCGCTGAGCACACCGGTGCGGCCGAGTCCGGGTCGGGCCGTGCTGTGCCGTCTTCGGTCGACCTCGCCGATCACGACGAGAGCCGTCCCCACATCGAGCACTATCGGCGCGAGGGCGAGGTCGACTGCCTCGTTCCGGTCAGGTCGCCGCGCTGAGCGGTCGGACGTGCTCGATCGCCGAACCGAGCTCGCTGAACCCGTCGGCGAGGACCTCGGCCAGCAGCCGGGCGTAGCGACCGTCGGGGTCGAGGTCTGGATCGAAGACGGTCACTGATGCTCCGACCGTGCCAGGAGCGAGTTTGGCCAACAGCGCACGCAACTGCGGCGCGTCCAAGCCTCCGGGATCGGGGCTGTCCACCGCGGGCATGATGCTCGCGTCGAGGATGTCGACGTCGAGCTGCAGCCAGTACCCGCGGCCCACCACCTCGTGCACCGTGGCACGCACGTCGCCGGGCGGCTGTTCGATGAGCTGCCGCGCCGGGATGACGAGTCCGAGCGTCTCGCGCGCCTCTGCTGCTTCCGCGTCGTCATCGCGATGCCCGATGTGCACGACGCGTCGCGGTTCGAAGTACGGGCCGAGACCGTCGATGTCCGCGATCGCCGGCCAGTGCAGGCCGACGGCGGCGGCCAGGTCCTCCCCTGCGACGCTCGCACACGCGTCGCTGTTGCCGGGATGTCTGAAGTCCGTGTGGCCGTCGACGTGCACCAGCCCCGTCCGCCCTCGACGCGACAACGCCAGACCGATCCCGATCAGGACACTGCAGTCGCCTCCGATGACGAGCGGTGCATCGCCGGCGTCGAGGACCTCCGTCAGCCGCGTGGCGAGGCGTCGCGCATGATCGACCATCCCCGCTTCGTTGCGGACGTGGCCGCTCGGGCGGGTGTCGTCGTCGTCGAGGTACCGCCCGGCCAGGACAACGCCCGCATCACGGGCTCCGGCCGCTTCGAGCCGACGGAACAGTCCGGCCTCCCGCAGAGCCGACGGAGCTTTGTCCGCGCCGGGCACGCTCCCCCGCTCCGGTGGGCGGAGCCCGAGGTTCGTCGGAGCGGAGATGAGAGCGATCATCCCGTCAGCCTGACCGAGCGCACCGACAGTCGGCGGTGCAGGATCCCGGCCTGATCATCCGCCGACGAGCTGTTCCGCCAGGGTGACCCCGGCGGAGCAGAACGCTGCGGCAGTTGCGTCGTGCGCATCAGCCCACCAATGGGTACCAGTGTCGGTCGCGCAGCTGATGCTCGTCATCGTCGAGCCGCACCCACGTGCCGTCAATCATCGGAGTCGCGTCCGAAGCCCACACGCCGAAGTGGGCGACTGGCGCCGGCCAGTCGTATCCGTCGGCCGGTGCCTCAACCACGTTGCGCACGGCGCCGATGAACTGCATGCTCGTGTGCTCACCAGTGACGCGTTGCGACAGTTCACGAACGGCCGCCCTGCCGTCGACATCATCGGATGCAGCCTCGAGCATCGGCAGATCGAGCCGCCCTGTGCCCTGCCGCGGCACGCAGAACACCCGGGAGGAGTCGCGGAGGAGCAAACGTACGACCGACATGGGCCGGGGTGGCGTCGTCCGGCGGACCACCTCGGCTCTGCCTCCCGGAGGAAGCCACGGCGCGTCGTGCGTCACATGGACGAGCGTCTCGTCTTCGTTCACGCCGCGAGCGTACCCGAATCGAGGGAGCGTGACCGGTGGCGCCTGCTGAAGCTCTCAGTCAGACGCGCTCAGCGAGATCGCTCCTCGCTGGCCGCTCCGAGCGGCGGGAGGATGCCCTGGGCCGCCGCCATGGCTCGGGCGACGATGAGCGGCGGGTCGACGATCGTTCCGGAGGCGATCAGCGCGTCGAGCTCGGGCACCGGGATCCGCACGGGCCGCACCTGCTCCGCGGGATCCGACAGGTCCACCAGGCCGGAACGGATGCCTCGAGTCGAGATGAACAGGTGTGTCGGCCAGGACGCCCGCCCCGGGTTCATGAAGAAGGTGTGCAGCGGTCGGAGGTCGTCCGGAACGATGCCGAGCTCCTCTTCGAGCTCGCGTCGGGCGGCCTCGAGCGGGGCTTCGTCCGTTCGACCGGCACCACCCGGCAGGTCGTGGATCCAGCGGTCGAGCGGGTATCGGTACTGCCGGGCGAGGAGCACGTCGTCGCCGTCGATGATCAGCGAGGCGACGGAGAAGGGAACGCTCTCGTCGACGAGATACCTGGATCGCAACCCGTCCGGCAATCGGACCTCGTGATCGACCAAGGTGACCCGGCCTCGGTGGACCGTCGTCCTTCCGAGGGTGGTCCAATGCGATTCATCCGCAATAGGCATCCGCCCACCCTACGGTCGAGCGGCGGCCGGCGGTCAGGTCGTCAGCGGAAGTCGCCCAGCTGGCGCTCGACGGGCACCGTGCCCTCGACGATCACGTCGCCGGTGTGCGCAGTCGTGACGGTCTCGATCAGGACGATCTCGACCTCCTCGTCGGCGATGGGATTGTGCTGCACGCCTCGCGGCACGACGAAGAACTGGCCCGGCGTGAGCACGACCTCCTCATCGTCGGGGAGCTGGATACGCAGCGTGCCCGAGACGACGAGGAACATCTCGTCCTCGTTCGCGTGGTCGTGCCAGACCAACTGGCCGAGGAGTTTCGCGACCTTCACGTATTGATCGTTGACCCTCCCGACCACTCGAGGCGTCCAATGGGCCTCGACCTGTCGGAGTTCGGCGGCGATATCGATTCCGGAGAGAGCGGTCATGTGTCCATCCTCTCCCGGCTGTCGTGCGTCGTGGCGCGGTATAGCCCCTCGGTCTCGGTACGCGCCGCTCGCTCAGCCGTCCAGCCGGTCCGCCTTCGACGGCTCCTCCGCGCTGCGGTTCGCGATCGCACGGACGATCGCAAGGACGTCCTCGACGGCCAGCCCGGCCGCATCGCTGGCCTCGACGAGCGCACGAGCCCGTTCGATGACCGCTTGCGGCGCCCGCGAGGCTCCGGGGGCCACGCGGGTGCCGGCCGCGGTCCGGGTCACGACGAGACCCTCCTGTTCGAGCGCCCGATAGGCCTTCGCCGCCGTGGCTTGGGCGACCGCGAAGTCCCGAGCGGTCTGCCGTACGGTCGGGAGGCGTTCGCCGTCTCCCAGCAGCCCCGACCGGATAGCGCCGCGGAAGAGTTCGGTGATCTCGTCGGCCGACAGGTGGTTCATCGAGCCGACCCGGCAAACTCGACGTCCACGTCGGAGCGCGTTCGTGTGGCGAGCGCCGCGCGTACGGTGTCGACCGCGATTCGGAGCGCCAGAGCGACACCGGCTCCTTGGAGGGCGTAGCCGGCGAGGTTCATCGGTCGAGCGATCGCGCTGTATCCGCCGTCGATGAACATGCGCGTGTTCGAGACGTTCTCCGACACCCAGTACTCGTCGATTCCGACGAGCGACGTCCCCGCCGACCCCACGTGCATCCAGACGGCTCCGAGTGTGGCGGTGAGGCCGGCGAGCGTGAGGAGCGTGAACACCCGGGCGGTCGACTCGCGGTCCGGTCGGACACTCGGCACGGTGGGCCGGGCGAGGATCGGCCGGTTGGCGTCGGTGCGGAGCACGAGGACGAGCGTCAGTGCAGCCAGCAGGATGACGATGACCGTGGCGAGGTGGTTCGGCCACCCCGACCCGGACACGTAACCGAACCCGTTGTTGAAAATCGCGTAGATCGGCAGGGGCGAATAGTCGGGGACATGTCCGAAGAACTGGCCGTTCTCGGGCGCCGTCGTCGCACTGGCGATCTGCCAGGTGGCGGTCAGGAGGGCCAGCGACGCCGCGATGCCCGCGATCCACAGCGACACGCGCGATGCGAAGGTGTTCCACGCCCGCAGCGGCGTGATCGCTCGCTCACCCGGCGCGGGCACGGGCCCACGACGCAGAGCGAGCGCAGCGATCACGATCACGAGGGTCGCGACGACGAGCGGTGCCGGTCGCCGCCACCAACCGTCGTATCCGGACGCGTCGTACACGCCGACGTTCAGAGCGCTCGCGAGGGTCGCGGTGACCACGATCGTGACGGCACCCGCAGTCCCTGCCCAGCGGAGCACGGTGTGACGGAAGCCTCGCTCGGGCAACGAGACGATGCGACGCGGGCGCACCCAGGACAGCGCGAAGATCGCCAGCCCGAAGGTCAGTGCGTTCTCGAGGGGCAGGATCTGCTTGACCTCGAACAGCAGCGTGAGGAGTGTCGTGAGCATCGGTACCTCTCAGAGCGTCGGACGGGGCGCAGCGCGCCTTGTGCTGACAAGGTAGCACAAACTTGTACTAGGAATGCAGCTCAAGTTCGGATCGGGGCTCGAAAGTGCGCGTTCTGCTCACTGCGAGGGGCGGATGGAGCAGAACGGGCTCTCTGGGCCGCGGTGTCACGCCGGCCGATACCGCATGGCGACCGCGCCCGAGCGGAACTCCCGGCGGTCCACGAGTTCGAGCTCGATGCGCTCGCGCAGCCCGGCGAGCAGGGTCGGGCCGCGTCCGGCAAGCACCGGCTGCACGAGGAACTCGTACTCGTCGATGAGTCCTAGGTCCGCCAGCGCGAGCGGCAGCGTCACCCCACCCACCCACAGGCCCTCGCCCGGATCCTGCTTCAGCCGCCGAACCTCCTCCTCGAGGTCGCCACGGACCAGCTCCGCCTTCCAGCCGGGATCACTCAACGTGCTCGAGACCACGTGCTTCTCCGCCCGGTCGATGGCCTCCGCGAAGGGGACCTGCCACGGCTCGACCCAGTCCGGCCAGGTGCCGGAGGCCGGTCTCCGCCAGGCCGACTCCATCATCTCGTAGGTCACCCTGCCGAACAGGAGGGCGTCCGCCCGCGCCAGCTGCGCGGTCCAGTACTGCATCGACTCCTCGTCGGGCGGGAGTCCCGCCTCGTGATGGCAGCACCCGTCGAGCGTCACGTTGATCGAGTATCGGAGTGGTCTCATCGCACTGCGCTCCCTCACGGATCGACAGCCTCCCGACGCTGGGAACCCGTCTTGCCAGCGAACCACGTCGCTGATCGGATGTCGATCACAGGTGTCTCGTCGCCCGCCGAACCACCGCCAGCTGCTTCGAGGTGAGCTGCCTGCTCACGTGGTCGTCGAGGGAGTCGGCGGCCCCGCGGCTGAGCCGGGGTGTGTCGGAGGTGCGCTGGAAGCGGCCGAACACCGCCGCCAGACCGTCCGCCACGGCGTCGACCACCTCCTCGGGGGCGTCGTCAGCGAGACCGAAGAGGGCCGCGGTGAGGTCGGTGAGCTGCACGAGTGTGGGCGCGTCGATCTTGTCGAGCTCGGCCAGCGTCTTCCGGTCGAGGAACAGCTCGACCAGGACGGAGGCGTCCCGCTCGGTTTGGACGGATCGCGGCGAGAGGTCCTGCCGTCGGCCGAGGGCGTCGAGGTAGCGCTGCGCGTACGCAGGGGTGTCCACGTGCGTCCCGTGTTCGCGCAGCGCGGCGATCATGTCCCGCCGCGCCTGGAGCTCCTCGATCTGCTGCGCGTACTGCTCGTCCAGCCGTGTGAGTTCGTCCTCGACGTCGGCCGTCGGATCGATGCGGGCGAGCGGCACGCCGAGATCCGCGAGTCGTCTCACGCGCAGCACTCGGACGAGGTCGGAGGCTGCGTAGTCCCGGTAGCCGTTCGCGGAGCGCTCAGGTTCGGGTAGCAGACCGATCTGGTGGTAGTGACGGAGCGTGCGCACCGAGACGCCGGCCAAACGGGCGAGGTCACTGCTCCTCACACTGCCACCTCCTCTCGCCGCCGCGCGGGTGCCGTCAGCCACGGCGCCAGCTTCCACAGTACGCAGGTCACCGTCGCCACGAGCAGCATCGGCACCAGCACGATCGGGCCGGTCGGCGTCGACACCGTCGCCAACTCCCCGGCGAGGACGACCGGCACGAGCAGCAGTGTGTTGTTCGCCGCGTGGATGAGGATCGGGACCTCGAGACCACCGGTGCGTTCGGCGAGGACCGCGAAGCCGATCCCCATCACGACGTAGTACGCGACACCCCACGGATCGGTCGCCCCGTGGATCAGCCCGAACTGCAGCGCGGTCACGGCGGTGGCGACCGCCAACGACACGACCGGGCGAGCGAATCGCGCCCCGATCGCCCGGAAGATCAGGCCCCGGAACAGGTACTCCTCGCCGGCCGACTGCAGCGGGATGGTCACGAGCGCGACCACGCAGAGCACGAGATTGACCGTCGTCCACTTCGGAAGTCCGGTGCCGAGGAACGGCTGCATGATCACCGCGTAGGCGACCCACACCGGCAGCACGACGACTGAGGCTCGCGCGAGAAGCATCCACCGGAAGCGGCCTGTCACCGAGGTCAACGCTCCGGGCGAGGCGCCGTACACGAGTTTGTGGAGCACCATGCTGACGGGGATGAGCAGCGCGACGAGGACGTTGCCCGCCGCCCAGAAGCCGACCGTGAAGGACGGGTTCGCCGGGTCGAACGGGGTGATGCCGATCAGTCGGTCCGCTGCTTGGCCGACCGGGATCGCGGCGACACCGAGCACCACCACGAGCGTGAGAATGCCACTCACGGCGGCCACGAGTGTGCGCCAGAGCTGTGGGCGATGCCGCAAGCCCTGCACGTAGCCGGAGAGGTGAGACGGAGTGTTCGACGATGAGTCGGTCATGGGAGTTCCTTCGCTGAGGGGACGGACACCCCTAGCGAAAACCATGACGTCACGTCGGAGTCAAGCGCCGTCCACATCAGAGCCGGGAGCCTTACCCGTTACGAGCACCCGGATACAGTGACGGTATGAAGAGCACCGGAGCCGCACCGTGGGTCCGACTCGGCTTCCTCGCCATCCTCGCGCTGATCTTGGGTTTCAACCCATCGATGCCACTGCCGCTGAAACTCGTCGCGCTGTCGCTGGTGGTCCTCAATCTCGTGTTGACGCTCCTCAAGTGGCGCGCCGCCCGGCAGCGTCGATCGCTGCCCGAGGACGGCGATCCCTCGTAGGCTGCAGGCCCTCCACCGATTCCACGGGAACCACCGCACCTGCGCACGGTGCGATCATCGTCGCGAGCCCCTGCCAGACTGGCGTCGATGATCATCCGCACCGAACGAACCACCCTCGAATCGATCTCACCGGCGCTCGCGCGACGCATCGTCGAACGCGACGAGCGTGACGGTGACGCCTGGCACCCGGAGTACCCCTTCGCCGATGAGCTCGGCCCGCTCCGCGGTCTCGCGGAATCGACCGTCAGCGACCCGATCTTCACGATGTACCTCATCCGTGATGCCGACGGTTCGGCCGTCGGTGGACTCGGCTTCTTCGGGCCGCCCGACATCGACGGTCGCGTCGAGTTCGGCTACGGTCTCGTTCCCGCCGCTCGCGGGGTCGGACTCGCGACGGAAGCGGTCGTCGGCGCGCTGTCGTGCGCCGCAGCGCACGGCGCCGAACGGGCGGCCGCTGAGACCGACGTCACGAACGTCGCATCCCAGCGGGTCCTCCTGAAGGCGGGGCTCGCAGAGACCGGACGCACGACCACGACGGTGTCGTTCGCGCGCGAGCTCTGACAGGAGATGCAGACCATGTTCGAGGCCTGATGGCTCCGCTCGCCCGAGCGGAACGTGAGGAGACCGTCGGGGTTCCGGGGATCGACGTATGGATCCCGTGAGGACCGGGGCTCGCGCGGGTGGCGAGGCGTAGACCGGAGGGCATGACCCTCACGACGATCCTGCCTTCACTCCGCCGCAGCATCCCGGACCCGTTCGCCCCCGACCGCTGGCCGGCACACACCCACCTCAGCACCACGGACGTGATCGTCGACGACGTTCCGATGCTGCGCCTGGCCGAACAGTGCGGAACCCCTTGCGTCCATTCGGCGGCAGCGGTGATCCCCGGCACGGGCGGGTGCCCGTCCCCCGTCGCACTCACCTCCGTGGTCGTCGTCCGCGTGAACACGGCGATCTTCGACGAGGACGGCCATAACCTCACCCTCGAGGCCTGCCTCTCAGACGTCGAACCGTGCTGGTCGGAACTCCGGCTCATCGGGCGAGCGTCGACGACGCACACGGTGCCGTTCCGCATCGGCAGCGAGGCCGGAATCGAGCAGCGCGTGCCACTCCCCCGCGACCTCGCGCCCGGCGACCTGCTCGCCGTGCCGTGTCGCGGCGAGGTCGCTCAGTCGGTCGGCTCGGCGTCGGGCTTCATCCAGAACGGCGAGTAGTGGTACCCGTCGGGGTCGTCGAATTGGCGCTGGTACATGAAGGGGTAGTCGTCGGTGTCGCCGATCCGTCCACCTGCGGCGCCGGCCCGCTCCACGAGCTCGTCGACCGCCTCGCGGCTCCCGAGGTCGAAGGAGACCGTGACCTTCGAGGGCGTGTCGGGTCCACCGATCAGCTCCTCAGTGCCGCCGACACTCGCGTACATCTCCCGGCTGCCGAGCATGACGTACTGCTCGGGCGCGATCTCGAAGCAGGACACCTGGTCGGTGGACATCGCGGCGTTGCGGGTCCAGCCGAGGGCGTCGTAGAAGGCGGTCGCGCGGTCGACGCTCTCGACCGGACACGTGATGAAGAGGCTCATGCGGTCAAGCTACGCCCGGCGTGAGCGGGTCCACAAGGATGTTCTTCCGAGGTTCACTCGGACGGCGCCCATGGCACGGTCGGGTCGATCGCCGTCGCGATCTTCGCGCTGATCTCGGCCAGTTGCCGCACCTGCGCCTGGGTGAGCGAGCCGAAGACGAGCTCCTCGACCAGGGCGTGGTGCGCGGGCGTGGACCGCGCGACGTGGGCGTGGCCGTCGTCCGTGAGGACGGCGAGGGTGAACCGGCCGTCGGTCGGATCGACCTCGCGACGCACCCAGCCCTGCTTCTCCAGCCGCGAGACCGCGCGGGAGAGCCGTGACAGCGTGCTGCTCGCGTACCCGGCGAGTGTGCTCATCCGGAGCGTGCGGTCCGGGGCGGTGTCGAGCGCGAAGAGCAGCCCGTGCTCGTAGTGACTCAGTCCGCTGTCGCGCTGCAGCTGGGCGTCGAGCGCGGCAGGAAGCCGCTCCAGCAGGGTGGCGACGGAGGCCCAGGCCACGAGCCGGTCGCCGCTGAGACCGGGACGTTCGGCGGATTCTGTCATGGGGCAAGCCTATTCGACTTGCTTGAGCAAGTGAACCGACCTAGAGTGACTTGCCTGAGCAAGTGAATAGGCGCATCGCCGACAGAGGGAGATGACATGGACCTACAACTCCGAGGCAAGACGGCCTTCATCAGCGGATCGACCGGTGGCATCGGCGCAGCCATCGCCCGGACGCTCGCCGCGGAGGGCACACGGGTCATCGTGAACGGGCGCTCCGAGCAGGCGGTGCATGATGCGGTCACCGCACTTCGGCGCACGCACCCCGACGTCGGCCACGACGGGATCGTCGCGGACTTCGCCGATCCGGCCTCCGTCGAGCGACTGCTCGGCGACCTCGGCGCCGTCGACATCCTGGTGAACAACGTGGGCCAGTTCGGTCTCGCGCAGTTCGAGTCCGTCTCGGACGACGACTGGGCCCACATCCTCGAGGTCAACCTGATGAGCGGCGTCCGACTGTCCCGGCACGTCCTGCCAGGCATGTTGGATCGCGGCTGGGGGCGCATCCTGTTCGTCAGCAGCGAGTCCGGCGTGAACATCCCCGCCGACATGATCCACTACGGCGTCACGAAGGCGGCGATGATCGCCCTCGGCAACGGACTCGCGAAACGGACCCGTGGTACCGCCGTGACGGTCAACACGATCCTCGGCGGCCCGACCTACTCGGACGGCGTCGCCACGACGATCGAGTCAATCGCCGCCGACCAGGTCGCGCCGGTCGACGCCGTGAAGGCCTCGATCATCGGCCAGAACCACTCCACGCTGCTCGAACGCTTCATCGAGCCCGAGGAGATCGCCTCGCTGGCGGCCTACCTCGCGAGCCCACTGGCGTCGGCGACGAACGGTGCGGCCCTCCGCGCGGACGGCGGCGTGCTGACCGGGATGCTCTAGCCCGGCCGGTTGCGACGGGGCTGGCGGCGGCACTATCGGATACCGGCGCCCTCGTCACTCGGAGGAGCGACGCTCCCGTACCGCGTCGAAGGTCCGCTGCAGCGCACCGATGGACGACTCGGAGTCGACCTGGGCGACGCCGATGAAGAGGCAGTCGACGACCATCAGCTGCGCGATCCGACTCCCGAGCGCTCCCGAGCGGAACGCCGTCTCCCGCGCGGACGTCTGGAGGACGATGTCCGCGCTGGTCGCCAGGGTCGACTCCGCGTGGTTCGTGATCGCGATGGTCGTCGCGCCGGAGCGGGCCGCGAGCCGGAGATAGTCGACGGTGTCCGCGGTCGCGCCGGAGTGCGAGATCGCGACGGCGACCGCCTGCTCGTCGAGGATCGCCGCGGCGGTCCAGGCGGCATGCGGGTCGGGCCATTCGAGCGCCACCCGTCCGATCCGCGAGAGTTTCCGCTGCAGGTCGACGGCGACGATGGAGCTCGCCCCGACACCGAAGATGTCGACCCGGCGAGCGCCGGCGACCGCGGCGACCGCACGCGTGAGGGCTGCCGTGTCGAGGGCCTGAGCGGTGTCGGCGATCGAGAGGGATTCGTTCGCGGCGACTTTCGCGACGATGTCGTCGAGGCTGTCGCCGGCGACGATGTCGGGCGACTGCACATTGGTCCCGGCGAGCGCGAGCCGCTCGCGGAGGTTCTCCTCGGTCAGGTCGTGGCGGAAGTCCTTGAAGCGGTCGTAGCCGATCTTGCGCGTGAAGCGCACGACCGTCGTCGTCGATGTCGAGGCCTCCTCGGCGATCTCGGCGACCGACCGCGTCGCGAAGGCGCCCGGGTCGGCGAGCAGCGATTCGGCGATCCGCCGCTCGGAGGGGCGGAGTTCGTCGAGGCGGGCGCGCACCTCGGTGGACACCGCTCGTGATGTCCGGTGGACGTCGGCTCCCATCGGTGCTCCTCTCGACCGTGAACACTGTACCGTCGGCACCCACCGGCGGGATGTATGGAAATTACCATCCAGCGTCAAACTGTGTATGTTTGTTGCAACGACTCGCGACCGGTGCCCTCCTCAGGTGCGGACTGGCCGACACGTATAGCGGAGTACCGCGGGTACTGCCGGCATGCACGATCCAGGAACCAAGGGAGGTCCCGTGACCAGCTCCACACCACGCAGCGACGTGATCAGCAGCACCGCCCGACGCCGGGCCATCGTCGCCGGCAGCGTCGGCAACTTCATCGAGTGGTACGAGTTCGGGATCTACGGGTTCCTCGCCACGATCCTGGCCGCACAGTTCTTCAGCGACGGCCAACAGACCGGTATCGAGTCGCTCATCGCGACCTACGCGTCCTTCGCGATCGCCTTCTTCTTCCGCCCGGTCGGGGCTGCGCTCTTCGGCCGCATCGGCGACCGGATCGGTCGCAAACCGACGCTCATCCTCGTCCTGGTCATGATGTCCGGGGCGACCGCCCTCATCGGCATCCTCCCGACGTACGCCTCGATCGGCGTCGCGGCGCCCATCCTGCTCACGATCGTGCGCATCCTGCAGGGCCTCTCCGCCGGCGGTGAGTTCGGCGGCGCCGTCTCGGTCATGACCGAGTTCGCCCCGGCCGGGAAGCGTGGCTTCTACGGATCGTGGCAGTCGTTCACGGTCGCACTCGGACTCCTCGGCGGCGCCGGCACCGTCGCGCTGCTGGCATCCCTGCTGTCCGAAGCCGATCTGGCGGCGTGGGGCTGGCGGATCGCCTTCCTGCTCGCCATCCCCCTCGGCGCGGTCGCCCTGTTCCTCCGATTGAGGCTCGAGGAGACGCCGGAGTTCCAGAAGGTCGCCACCGCCGACACCACCAAGGTCGCCGAGCCGGTCGTCCGCGCGGGTGCCGCAGAGACCGCCAAGGCGATCCTCCTGGGGATCGGCCGCCTGATGGGCTGGTCCGCCGCCGGGTACACCTTCCTCGTCGTCATGCCCTCCTACCTCCAGAGCAGCCTCAACGCGTCCTTCCAGGAGGCGCTGATCTCCACGGTGCTCGCGAACGCCGGCTTCGCGGCGACGATCCTCCCGGCCGGCTGGCTGTCGGACAAGATCGGTCGGCGTTGGGTGATGCTCACCGGCACCGGTCTCATCGTGATCCTGGCGCTGCCCCTGCTCAACGTGCTGCAGAACCCGGACCTCGGCGTCGGTGTCCACGGCCTCGCCGTGTTCGTCGCCGGAGCGGTCGTCGGCCTGATCGCGGGCCCGGGCCCCGCCATGCTCGCCGAGATGTTCCCCACCTCCGTGCGATACACCGGTCTCGGATTGTCCTACTCGATCTCGAACGCCGTCTTCTCAGGCAGCGCCGGCCTCATCATCACCTCGCTGATCGCCTCGACCGGCAACGTCGACGTCCCGGCCTACTACGTGATGGCGACCTGCCTGGTGAGCGCGATCGCCATCGGCACGCTCCGCGGGAACGCCCACCGGGCGGAGCTGCGCAAGTGAGCCGCCCGATGCGCGTCATCGGCCTCATGTCCGGCACCTCGCACGACGCGATCGACGCCGCCGCAGCCGAGATCGGCGTGGACGGCGACACCCTCGTCGTCCGCCCGCTCGGGATGATCACCGCCGGGTACGACCCGGAACTGCGAGCCGCTATCACCGCAGCCCTGCCGCCGGCGACCACCAGTGTCGACGACGTCTGCCGGTTGGACACGCGGATCGGGCAGGCCTTCGCCGATCTCGCGGTCCGAGCGGTCGCGGAACTCTGCGACGGGGAGGCCGACCTGATCGTCTCCCACGGCCAGACGATGTACCACTGGGTCGAGGACGGCCGGGTCGAGGGCACGCTCCAGCTCGGCCAGCCGGCCTGGATCGCCGAACGCACGGGCTGCACCGTCGTCGCCGACCTGCGTTCGCGTGATGTCGCGGCCGGCGGGCAGGGGGCTCCGCTCGTCAGCATGGTCGACGCGCTCTGGCTGGGTGGCGAGACCGCTGCGGCCGTCAACCTCGGCGGCATCGCCAACGCCACCATCGTGCGGCCGGGCCACGACCCGATCGCGTTCGACAGTGGACCGGCGAACGCGCTCATCGACGCCGTCGTCGCCGAGCACACCGGCGGCGCCCGGCAGTTCGACGCCGACGGCGAGCTCGCCGCGCGTGGCACCGTCCACGAGGAGACGCTCGACCTCCTCCTGCGCGAGCCGTACTACCAGCGCCCCGCTCCGAAGTCGACGGGCAAGGAACTGTTCCACCTCGACTACCTCCGCGAGCAGCTCGCCGGCCGTCCGACGCTTCCGATCGAGGACCTCGTCGCGACCCTCACCGAGCTGACCGCACGGACCGTGGCGGACGCCGTCCGTGGGGTGGAACGCGTCATCCTCGCCGGCGGAGGGGTGCGCAATCCTCAGCTCGTCGCGCGCATCCGGGCCGCACTCCCCGAGGCCGACGTCGTCAGCAGCGACGACGCGGGCCTCCCCTCCGACGCGAAGGAGGCGCTCGCCTTCGCCGTCCTCGGCTTCCTGACGGTGAACGGCCAGGCCGGATCCCTCCCCTCGGCCACCGGCGCCTCACACGGCAGCGTTCTGGGCGCGATCGTCCCGGGACACTCGCTCCCCGCGCGGACGCTCGACGGTCCTCCTCGCGCGCTGCGGTTCGAAGCATGACCGACGACAGCCCCACGGACCACCACGACGGCGTCAGCCCGTCCGACCCAGAACGGAGGGCCGTTCGTGCCTGAAGCATCGAGTACCTTGGCAGCGCTCTCCACCGAGGGACGCAACCCGCGCACGGTCGACCTCGACACGCTGGACACGCTCCGGCTGCTCGAGGTGATCAACGACGAGGACCGACTCGTCGCCGACGCGGTCCGAGCGGAACTGCCGAGCATCGCGCGCGCCGTGGAACGCATCACGGAGGCTCGCCGGCAGGGTGGGCGACTCGTCTACCTCGGTGCGGGGACGAGCGGCCGGATCGGACTGCTCGACGCGGTCGAGTGCCCGCCGACCTTCGGCACCGACCCCTCCGAGGTGCTGGGGCTCATCGCCGGGGGCGAGCACGCCTTCGTCGTCGCCGTCGAGGGCGCCGAGGACGACCTCGAGCTCGGCGCCTCGGAACTCATCGCGGCCGACCTCCGCCCCACGGACGTCGTCGTCGGTCTCGCGGCCAGCGGTCGCACCCCATACGTCATCGGCGGCCTGCGCTACGCACGCCACCTGGGCGCGGGGACGATCGCGGTGTCCTGCAACCGGAACGCCCGGATCAGCGCCGAGGCGGACATCGCCATCGAGGTGATGACCGGCCCTGAGGCGCTCACCGGTTCGACCCGGCTGAAGGCCGGCACCGCGCAGAAGCTCGTCTGCAACATGCTGTCCACCGCGTCCATGGTGCGCTCGGGCAAGGTCTTCTCCAATCTGATGGTCGACGTGAAGCCGACCAACGAGAAGCTCGTCGACCGCGCACAGCGCATCGTCGCGGACGCCACCGGTGTCGAGCGGTCGATCGCCGACGCCGCCCTGGAGCAGGCCGGCGCACACGCCAAGACCGCCGTCGTCATGCTCCTCGCCGACGTGGACGCGGCGACGGCCGCCCGGCTGCTCGAGTCGCACGACGGCGACGTCCGCTCGGCCGTTGCTGCGGCGAGCGCCTGAGCAGGAACGAGAGGACACCGTGGAGATCATCATCCTTCCCGACGCCGCCGAGGTCGGTCGCGTCGCCGGCGCGAAGATCGCGTCGATCGTCGCCGGGCGGCCCCAGGCCGTCATCGGCCTGGCGACCGGGTCCAGCCCGCAGGGCATCTACAAGGAGCTGGCCCGTCGCGTGCAGGCGGGCTCGCTGTCGTTCGCCGAGGCCCGCGGCTTCGCGCTGGACGAGTACGTGGGCATCCCGGCCGACCACCCCGAGTCGTACGCCAGCGTGATCGCGCGCGAGGTCGTCGCCCCGCTCGGCTTCGACCCGTCGCGCGTCCGCGTCCCGGACGGCCGCGCCGCAGACCTCGCGGCCGCCGCGAAGGAGTACGACCGGGCCATCGCCGAGGCCGGCGGCATCGACGTGCAGATCCTCGGCATCGGGTCGAACGGACACATCGGGTTCAACGAGCCGACGTCGTCGTTCGCGTCACGCACGCGCATCAAGACCCTCGCGCCGAAGACCCGACAGGACAACGCCCGCTTCTTCGACTCGCCCGACCAGGTACCGACCCACTGCATGACGCAGGGGCTCGGGACCATCCTCGAGGCGCGCGAGCTCGTGCTGGTCGCCCAGGGCGCCGGGAAGGCGGACGCCGTCGCGGCCGCCGTCGAAGGACCGCTCAGCGCGTTCGTCCCCGGGTCGGCGCTCCAGTTGCACGAGCACGCGACCGTCGTCATCGACGAAGCGGCGGCATCAGGGCTGCGGTTGTCGGACTACTATCGCTACACCTACGACAACCGGCCGGACTGGCAACGCTTCGAATGAACCGGCCGGGCGATGGCCGACGACGCCCCCGTCCTCTGAGGCGTCCGGCCACCGCAGCCGCAACCCAGCACCCCGCTCCCCTGCACCCCGCTGACGCCCGCATTCGAGAAGGAAGCCTCGTGGCACACCCGACCACCGCCCCATCCCGCATCACCGAAGCCATCGGCGGAGCCGTGGGCGATCCCACGCGCATCCGCACCAGGGCGATCGACCTGGCAGCCTACGCCGGGGATGCATCGCACTACCTGCTGACGCCGGAGGCGGTCGTCATCGCGGAGAGCGCTGCCGAGGTCGCAGCGATCCTCCGGGCGGCGACACGTTCCGCGGCGCCCGTCACGTTCCGGTCGGGTGGCACCAGCCTGTCCGGCCAGGCGTCAGGTTCCGGCATCATCGTCGACACCAGGCAGCGGTTCAAGACCATCGAGGTGCTCGACGACGGCAAGCGCGTCCGGGTGCAGCCGGGTGCGACGGTGGCGCAGGTCAACGCGCGACTCACCCGACTCGGCTACCGGCTCGGCCCGGACCCGGCGAGCGAGGTGGCGTGCACGATCGGCGGTGTGATCGCGAACAACTCCAGCGGTATGGCCTGCGGGATCGACGAGAACACCTATCGGACACTGGAGTCGATGGTGTTCGTCCTCCCGTCGGGCACCACGATCGACACGGCCGATCCGACGGCCGACCGGCAGCTCCACGAAGCGGAACCGGAGCTCGCCGAGGGCATCGAGCGCCTGCAGCGCCGCGTGCGATCGGATCCGGCGTCGGTCGCGTCCATCGAGCGCCAGTTCTCCCTGAAGAACACCATGGGGTACGGGATCAACGCGTTCCTCGACTTCGAGTCGCCAGTGGACGTCCTGCAGCACCTCATCATCGGCTCGGAGGGCACGCTGGCCTTCGTCGCCGAGGCGACCTTCCGCACCGTCCCCGTCCTCCCGCTGGTGTCGACGGCGCTGGCCGTGTTCCCCTCCCTCGACGCGGCGACGCGCGCGCTGCCCGAGTTGGTCGCGTCCGGAGCCGCCACGCTCGAGCTCATGGACGCCACGTCCCTGACGGTCGGACAGCGACTCCCCGGCAGCCCGGCGGAGATCCAGGGCTTCACGCCGCAGGATCACGCGGCACTCCTCGTCGAATACCGCTCCGAGGACGCCGTCGAACTCCGGGACCGCGCGACGGCGGGCGGCGTGCTCCTGAACGGTCTGGACGTGCACGCGCCGGTGGTGTTCTCGAGCGACGCGTCCCAGCGGTCACGCGCCTGGGCGCTCCGCAAGGGTCTCTACGCCTCGGTCGCGGGAGCGCGCCCCTCCGGCACCACGGCCCTCCTCGAGGACATCGTCGTGCCGACCGCCGCCCTCGCAGACACCTGCGCGAGCCTGCAGGAGCTCTTCGTGCAGCACGCCTACCGCGACTCGGTCATCTTCGGCCACGCGAAGGACGGCAACATCCACTTCATGCTGACCGACCGGTTCGAGGGCGACGCCGCTCTCGGCCGGTTCAACGGCTTCACCGAGCAGATGGTCGACCTCGTCCTCGACGCGGGCGGCAACCTGAAGGCCGAGCACGGCACGGGTCGCGCCATGGCACCGTACGTCCGCCGGCAGTACGGCGACGAGCTGTACGGGGTGATGCTCGAGCTGAAGCGGTTGGTCGACCCGGCCGGGGTGATGAACCCCGGCGTGCTGATCGACGGGGATCCCAAGGCGCACCTCCAGGGGATCAAGCTCCAGCCGACGGTCGAGGAGGAGGTCGATCGCTGCGTCGAGTGCGGGTACTGCGAACCCGTCTGCCCGAGTCGCGACCTGACGCTGACGCCGCGGCAGCGCATCGTCGTCCGCCGTGCCGAGGAGTCCGCTCGCGCTCGCGGGGACATCGCCCTCGCCGAGGAGCTCGCGGACGACTACGACTACGCCGGCGTGCAGACCTGCGCCGTCGACGGGATGTGCCAGACCGCGTGCCCGGTCCAGATCAACACGGGCGCGCTGGTCAAGCGCATCCGGCGCACGGAGGCGGCTCCGGTCGCCGCCGCGGGCTGGAAGGCGGCCGCCACCGGTTGGGGGCCGGTCACGCGGATCGGTTCGGTCGCACTCTCCGGCGCGAAGCTCCTGCCGGCTCCGGTGGTCGGTGCGGTGACCGACGTGGCCAGGGCCGTACTCGGTACCGACACCGTGCCGAAGTACTCAGGAGATCTGCCGGGCGGCGGACGCTCGCGGAAGGCACTCGGTCGGACGGTGGGTGCCGCTGACGGCCCGACCGTCGGCATCTACGTCCCGGCGTGCGTGAACAGCATGTTCGGCGCGGCGGACGGCGGGGACGGCGTCATGGGCGCGTTCACCCGACTGCTCGAACGGGCGGGCCTGAGCATGGTCGTGCCCGACGGCGTCGAGTCGATCTGTTGCGGCACCCCGTGGTCGTCGAAGGGCTTCGCGTCCGGCGCTGCGGTGAACGAGCAGCGCACGGTCGAACGCATTCGAGCGGCCGTGGCCGACAGCGGCCTGGTGGTCGTCAGCGACGCGTCGAGCTGCACCGAGGGCTTCGCGAAGCTCCTCAGCGAGAGCGGCGTGGTCGTCGAGGACGCGGTGGCCTTCGCCGCCCGGGAGATTCTGCCTCGGGTCGACGTCTCAGCGCAGATCGAGCAACTCGTCCTCCACCCGACCTGCTCCTCACGGCAGATGGGCCTCGACCCGGATCTCGTGCGGATCGGCGAAGCCGTGGCCGAGCGCGTGCACGTCCCGGACGACTGGGGCTGCTGCGCCTTCGCCGGCGACCGCGGCATGCTGCACCCCGAGCTGACGGCGTCCGCGACGAAAGCCGAGGCCGCCGAGGTCGCCGCCCTCGGTGCCGACGCGCACGCGTCCTGCAACCGCACCTGCGAACTCGGGATGACGCGTGCGACGGGCGAGGACTACCGCCACGTGCTCGAGCTGCTCGACGCCGCGTCGTCCGGCCCGGCCTAGGAGACACCGCGCCCCGCTGCCGTTCTGATCCCGAGTCGACGCCCTCGACCGCCCGTGCTCAGCGCGCCACGGCGAGACGGATGCCGAACCCGGTGATCGCGGTGCCGGCGACGACGTCGAGCGTCGTGGCGACCGCTCGTCGATTGAGCCACTGGCGGAATACCTGGGCGGTCAGGACGAGCGTCGTGAGCCACACCGATCCGAGGATGACGTGGACGCTGGTGAGCGCCATGCCCCAAGCGAGTTGCGGTGCATGCGACGGAATGAACTGGGGCAGCAGGGCGAGGTAGAACGCGCCCATCTTCGGGTTCAACAGATTGGTCGTCAGCCCCTGGACGAAGCCCGACACCACGCCGCCCGACGATTCGGTGTCCCGAGCGTCAGGCGCGATCGACCGCTTGCTCCGCAGCGCCGTCCACACCATGCGCCCACCGATCCAGACCAGGTAGGCGGCACCCGCGAGGCGAAGTGCGTCGTACGCGACCTCGGACGCGGTCAACAGCGCTGTCACCCCGATCGCGGTGAGGGCGCCCCAGACGAGCGTGCCGACTTGGATACCGGCGATCACGCCCCAGGCGCGCCGCTTGCCGGTGAAGGCGGCGGTGCGCAGGACGAGGGCCGTGTCCAGCCCAGGGGTGATCGTCAACAGACCGACGACCAGGGCGAACGACCAGAGGGTTTCCGCGGGAGGCATCACGGACTCCCACTCTATCGACGCGTTCCTCCTGATCTGACGAAGCGGGGGCGAGAACCGGCACCGGTCGGTCGCCACTCATCCACTCGATCAGGGCGCGGCGATCCGGTCCAGCTCGGCGAGGTCCGCTTCGGCGAGCGTGAGCGCGGCGCCCGCGAAGTTCTCGCGGAGATGGGCCACGGATGACGTGCCCGGGATCAGCAAGATGTTGGGTGAGCGCTGCAGCAGCCACGCCAACGCGACGGACATCGGCGAAGCGTCGAGTCGAGCTGCGACCGCGGTGAGCGCGTCGGACTGCAGCGGGCTGAACCCACCGAGGGGGAAGAACGGGATGTAAGCGATCCCTTCGCCGGCGAGTCGGTCGATGAGCGCGTCGTCCCCTCGGTTGGCCAGGTTGTACGAGTTCTGCACCGACACGATCGGCGCGATCGCCTGCGCTTCCTCCACCTGCTCGGCGGTGGCGTTGCTCACGCCGAGGTGACGGATGAGTCCCTGTCGCTGCAGGTCGACCAGGGTCTCGAAGGCTTCCGTGACCGGCTCGGGAACTGGTCCGTTCGCATCACCCAGGCGGAGATGGACGAGGTCGAGGACGTCGACACCGAGCGTCTCGAGATTGTCGTCGATCTGCGCTTTGAGCTCATCGGGCTTCCGCGCTGCAGGCCAGCCGCCCTGCGCGTCACGGCGTCCGCCCGCCTTCGTCGCGATGAGCAGTTCTGCGGGATACGGGTGCAGGGCCTCGCGGATGAGTTCGTTGACGACGCGGGGCCCATAGGTCTCAGCGGTGTCGATGTGGGTGATGCCGACGCCGGCCGCTTCGCGGAGGACGGCGAGAGCCGCGTCATGGTCTTTCGGCGGGCCGACCACCCATGGGCCGGCGAGTTGCATGGCGCCGTAGCCGAAGCGGGAGACCGTGCGGTCGCCCAGGGTCCAGGTGCCGCCGGGGAGTTCCAGGGTGGTCGGGTTCATCGATGTGCCTTCCGGTAGGTGTCGGACGAAGTGTCGGCATCCACCCTGGGCGAGGCGCTACCCTTTCGGAAGGAGTTACCTGAAAGTGCGTTGATACCGAAAGCGAGACCATGGCCACCATCACCGCGGCAGATCAGCGGGCTGCGGCGAAGACGCAGTACAACGCGTTCCTCGCCGCCTGTCCGAGCCAGCAGCTCCTCGCGCAGGTGTCCGGGAAGTGGGTGGCTCTCGTGCTGTCGGCGCTCGGGAGCGGTCCGGACTGCGACGGCGAGCCGCGACCGATGCGGTATTCCGAGCTGGCGCGGACGCTCGCGGGTGTGAGCCCGAAGATGCTGTCGCAGACCCTGAAGTCGTTGGAACGCGACGGGCTCATCAGCCGGACGGCGACCGCGACGGTTCCCGTGACCGTGACCTACGACCTGACCGACCTCGGGCTCTCACTCCATGAGACCGTCCGGCAGCTCAAGGTGTGGTCCGAGCTGCACCGCGACGAGGTCTCAGTGCACCAAGCGCGGTTCGACGCCGGCCGATGAGCACTCCGCCCGCTACGTCGTCCGGGTGACCTTCAGCAGCCCGCGGGGCCGATCCGGATCGATGCCGCGGCGGCCCGCGATCGTCATCGCGAGTCGTTGCAGGGGCAGGATCTCGAGGAGCGGCATCAGCTGCTCCGGGAGTCCCGTCGGGAGAGGAACGGTGAGTTCGTCCGGTCGAGCGGCGCGCGGTCCGATCAGGAGCAACGACGAACCGGTGGCGCGCAGACGCTCGACGACCGGCTCGATCGCCTCACCGCCGCGTCCAGGGGAGGCGATCACGATGGAGGCTACCGAAGCGTCGACCATCGCGAGTGGACCGTGCACGAGGTCCGCACCGGAGAACCCCGCCGCCGAGACGTAGCAGGTCTCCATCAGCTTGAGCGCACCCTCGAGCGCGGTCGCGGACGAATAGCCGCGGCCGGCGAGCACGAACCGGTCGCCGGTGAACCGCTCAGCAGCGCGCTCGATCACCTGCTCCACGCTCGCCGTGTCGAGCAGCGCGTCGCCGTACTCGGGCAGCTCGGCGAACCCGCTGGAGGTACTCGCCGACAGCCCGTCGAACAGCATCGCCAGCGCGAGCAGTTCTGCCGTGTAGGACTTCGTGGCGGCGACGGCCAACTCCTCGCCCGCGCAGAGGTCGAACGCCAGCTCGGCGGCCTGCGTGAGCGGCGATTCGGACACGTTCGTGATCGCGAGGGTGAGGGCTCCCGCCTGCCGTGCCGCCTCGAGGGACTGCACGAGGTCAGGTGACCCGCCCGATTGGCTCACCGCGATCACGAGGCACCGGTTCAGCCGTGGTACGGCTCCGTAGACGGTCGTCGTCGACGGCGACCAGGATCCTGCCGGAAGTCCGCAGGTGACCTCGGCGAGGTACTTCCCGTACAGGGCCGCATGGTCGCTCGTGCCACGGGCGATGAACAGGACGAACGCGGGATCGAAGCGACGGATTCGCTCGACGGTCTCGTCGACCACACCGGCCTGCTCCAGGAGTCGACGCCAGGCGGCCGGCTGCTCGCGGATCTCCCGTTCCATCGCGGCGCCCGGCACCGGTGCGAGGGTCGACGTACCGCTCATCGGACGGCCCCCGACGCGAGGACCGGTGCCGCGAAGCCCGATCTGAGCCGGTCCGTCGCCGCCGAATCCGCGCGGACGGCGTCCAAGGCGAGCAACGCTGCGCCGAGGATGGGCGGGTCGGCCGGAAACAGCAGCTCGGCGTTCGGAGCGACCGCCAGGATCCGTCGCCGGACCTGGTCCTCCAGGGCAGGAAGCCGAGCCGAAAGGATGCTGCCACCGAGGACGATCGGCACAGCCGCGGACGTCAGGCCGAGCCGACGGAGCGCGGCGATGGCGAAGGAGGCGATCTCCCCGGCCAGGCGTGACACGAGCTCGTCGGCGACCTGGTCGCCCGCCGCGGCGGCCGCGAACACCTGCGGGCTGAGCTCGGCGAGGCGTTCCCGCGGGATCTCGCCGAAGTGCAGCCGCTCGATGAGCGCGAGGACGTCCGGTTGGTGGAAGTGCTCGAGCACAACCCGCGTGAGCGCGGTGCGCGGGCCTCGCCCGTCCGCATCCCGGGCCGCGGCGGTCATCGCCGAGACACCGAGCTGGAGTCCGCCGCCCCAGTCTCCCGAGATCGGCCCGAGCGACGGGAACCGGATGGTGCGTCCATCGTCGACGGCGACGCAATTGATCCCGGCCCCGCAGACGACGGCGACGCCGGTGCCCGCGAGCGAAGCGAGTCGCAGCAGGGCGAAGGTGTCATTGTCCACGGTGACGGTCCGTGACCAGTTCCTGGCGACGATGGCGGCCACCATGTCCGAGCGCTCGTGGACGAGGTCCACGCCCGCGAGGAAGGCCGCCACATGCTCGATGTCGGCCGGCCCGAGGTCTCGGTCGATCGAGCGGAGAGCTTCATGGATGAGCTCCTCGATCGCGGCCACCGCGCCCGTGGTGCCGAGGACGTGCGGGGAGTAGCCGCCTCCCCGCCCCCGCGCGAGCACCGTCCCGTCCGGTGCCAGCACGACCACGTCGGTCTTACTGTTGCCGCCGTCGACCGCGACGATGAGCCGGGAGCCTACTTCGCCCACGGGAGGAACCTCGCGTTCTCGGCGATCAGCCGATCGGCCAGTCCCTCGGCGAGCTCGTACTGCCCGATGAGCGGGTGCGCGAGCATCGCCTTCACGACGCGGTCGCGACCACCGTGCAGTGCCGCTTCGAGGGCGAGCTCCTCGTACGCCGAGACGTGGGCGATGAGGCCCTCCATCGATCGGTCTACTCGCCCGATGGGCAGCGGCGCCGGCCCGTCCGCACCGATGCGGGACGCGGCCTCGATGACGGCGTCGTCCGGGAGGAACGGCAGGGTGCCGTTGTTGCGGACGTTGACGACCTGGACGTCGCCGGAGTCACGCAGCAGCGAAGCGACCAGCTGGATGGCCGCGAGCGAGTAGTAGCGCCCACCGCGCTCCTGCAGCTGCTGCGGCTTCGTCGTCACAGTGTTGTCTCGATAGAGCTCGAGCAGTTCCCGCTCGACACCCATCACGACCTCCGCACGTGCGGGTTCGACCTGCTGCTGCCGGAAGACCTCGTCGTGGGCGTAGTAGTAGTGCAGATAGTAGGAGGGGACGGCCTGCTGGATCCGCAGGTGCTCCGGGGTGATGCGGAAGACCCGCGCCAGGTCGTCGACCCGCTCGTCGAGCAGCCTCGGCAGCTGGTCGACGCCGTCGACGAGCACCGCCGTCTCCCAGCTCAGGTGGTTCAGGCCGACATGTCGGAGCTGGATGCGCTCCGGAGCGACGTCGAGGATGCCGGCGAAGTTCCGCTCGAAGTTGATCGCGACGTTGCAGAGGCCGACGGCCCGGTGGCCCGCTTCGAGGAGCCCGCGGGTGACGATCCCCACCGGGTTGGTGAAGTCGACGATCCACGTCCGGTCTCCGGCGAGCGCCCGGACGCGGTCGGCGATGTCGAGGACGACGGGCACCGTGCGGAGCGCTTTGGCGAAACCACCGGCTCCGGTGGTCTCCTGCCCGATGCACCCACAGGCGTGCGGGAACGTCTCGTCGGACAGCCGGGTCGACTGGCCGCCGACGCGGAGCTGGATCAGCACGCCGGACGCTCCGTCGACCGCGCGGGCGAGGTCGTCGGTCGCGGTGATGACCGTCGACCTCCCCGCCGCTGCGACCATCCGTCGCGCGAACGTCGAGACCACCTCGAGGCGTTCCTCGTCCGTGTCCATGAGGGCGATTTCGTCGATGGTGAACGAGTCGGACATCTGGAGCAGTCCGTCGATCAGTTCCGGTGTGTAGGTCGACCCGCCGCCGACGACCGTCAACTTCATCCTTTGACTCCTGACAATTTGATTCCTTCGATGAACGATTTCTGGGCGAAGAAGAACAGCACGATGACCGGCACCATCACGAGGACCGTCGCGGCCATCGTGAGGTTCCACTGCACCTGATGGGTGCTCCGGAACGCGGCGAGCCCGAGCGACAGCGTCCAGTGCTCGCGGTTCTCGCCGGTGTACAGCAGCGGTCCGAAGTAGTCGTTCCACGTGCGGAGGAACATGAACAGCGCCGCCGCCGCGATGCCCGGGCGTGCCATCGGGATGACGATGCGAGTGAGCACCCCGAACTCGGAAGCACCGTCGAGCCGGGCCGAGTCGATGTACGACTGCGGGATGGCGACGAGGAACTGGCGGAGCAGAAAGATGCTGAAGGCGTCCCCGAACAGGTTCGGCAGGATGAGCGGCCACAGCGTCCCGGTGAGACCGGCCTTCGCCCACATCACGTACATCGGGACGGCGATCACCTGCGGAGGCAGCATCATCGCGACGATCACGAGGTAGAAGGCCCAGGTCCGCCCACGCCATTTGAGCTTCGCCAGACCGTAGGCGATCGGCACGCTCGAGAGCAGCATCGCCACGGTGGCCGTGACCGAGTAGAACAGGCTCTGCCCGAAGTAGCCGAGCATCGGCGCCTTCTCGAAGACGTTCGCGAAGTTCTCCCAGTGCCAGTCCCGCGGCCAGAGGTCCTTCGTGAGCGCCTGCTGGTCGCTCATGAAGGCGGTGAGGAGGACGAACACGATCGGCGCGATGAAGGCGATCGCGATCGCGACGGCCACCGCATGCAGGCCGATCCAGGCGAGGATGCTCCTGGCGACGACGCGAGGGGGACGTCTCCGGCGTGCCGGCGGCTGCTGCGGCTGCGGCACCGCGTCCGCACGTTCGAGCACTGCGGTCATGACTCAGTCCTCCTCTCCCACGCCCGAGACGCGCATGCGCCGGACGAGGATGATGGTGAAAGCGGCGGAGACGATGAACAGCACGATCGCCATGGTCGAGGCGTAGCCCATGTTGTAGGAATGGAACCCCTGCTCGTAGAGCCACATCGGGAAGGTCAGCGTGGAGTTGTCTGGATAGCCGAGCGAGGCCGTGTTGCCGACCGCGTCGGAGGAGCCTGACGCAACCGCCCCCGCCACGACTGCCTCGGTGAAGTACTGCAGGCCGACGATGATGGAGTTGACGACGGCGAACAGCAGGACCGGCGAGATCGACGGCAGCGTGATGTGCCAGAACCGCGTCCAGGCGCCGGCCCCGTCCAGGGCGGCGGCCTCGTAGTAGTCGGCCGGCACGTCGAGGAGGGCCGCGAGGAGGATGACCATGATCTCGCCGGACGCCCAGAGTGCCAGCACGGTCAGCGCCGGCTTCGCCAGAGCGGGGTCATTGAACCAGAGCGGCCCGTCGACACCGAGGGCGGCGAGGACCTGGTTCACCGGTCCGGTCCCGGGGTTGAACAGGAACACGAACGCGAGGGCGGCCGCGACCGGCGGAGCGAGCGCGGGCAGGTAGAACAGGGTGCGGAACACCCCGGCTCCGCGTTTGATCTTCGTGAGGACCATGGCGGTCAGCAGCCCGAAGACCACCCTGCCCACCGTGATCGCGACGACCAGGTAGACGGTGTTCCGGATCGAGACCAAGATGAGCGGGTCCTGCGTGAACATGAAGACGTAGTTCCGCACACCGATGAAGACCGGTTCGTTGATCAGGTCATAGCTGGTGAACGAGTAGAACACCGTCGCGAGCAGCGGGTACGCGAAGAAGACGCCGAACCCGATGATCCAGGGCGACATGAAGGCGAGGACCGTCCAGCGATTCCGGCGGGCTGCGGCCCCCTTCCGGCGCTGCGCCGGCCGGCGCGGCGGGAGCGACGACGGCCCTGGTCGGGCTGCCCTCACCCCCACCCCGTCGTGCATGGTGGACGTCACGGCTTCAGCGAGTCCGCGTTGGTGATCTGCTGGTCGACGTCGGCGAGGCCCTTGTCGAGGTCCGAGACACCGCCGGTCTGCCACTTCACCGCGAAGTCGCTCGCAGTCTTGAGGAAGGCTCCACCGTTGGCCGTCGGCGGCAGCGAGGAGGAGTGTTCATTCTGGAAGATCTCCAGGAAGGGAGCGAGGTTTCCCGTGAACTGGAGGTCCGGGGACTGCAGGGCGTCGAACGTCGTCGGGATGTTCTTCAGCCCGTTGGCGAGTTCGACCAGCGGAGCGGTCTCGGTGGTGAGGTATTTGATGAGCTCCCACGCGGCTCCCGCGTGCTTGGCGCCCTTCGGGATGCCGATGATGTTCCCACCGATGTCGCTGCCGCCGTAGGTGTCGGCGAGGTCGTCGGCGACCGGCAGCGGTGCGGTTGCGAAGTCGATCCCGGGCGCCTGCGTCTCGACGAAGCCGGTGCGGAACTCGCCGTCGAACATCATGGCGATCTGCCCGGTCTGGAAGGCGTTGTCGGCGGAGTACTTCTGGCCGGCCGCGGCCGTGAACGCGGTGAGCTTGTCCTGGCCGTAGAAGTCCGTCATCTCCTGCTGCCAGGTGAAGAGGTCCTTCCACCCCGGGCTGCTCGACAGACTGGACTTCCCGTCCTCGTCCTGCCAGTCGGCTCCGAACTGCGGCGCCCACACGTCCAGGCGGTTGTTGTAGAACCCGATGGTGGGTACGAACCCGGCGACCTTGATGGAACCGTCCGGGTTGAACTCGGTGAGCTTCTCCGCCACGTCGCGGAGCTCGCTCATGGTCTTCGGCGGCTCGGTGATCCCCGCCTTCGCGAAGAGTTCCTTGTTGTAGTACAGCCCATAGTCGTCGGCGAGGAGCGGCATCGCGCAGCGCACGCCGTCGTACTGCGTGTACGACTGCACCGCCTTCGGGATCTGGTCGAGGTCGACGTCGTCCCGCTTGATGTAACCGGCCAGGTCCTGGAACGCACCCGACTGGCAGTACTGTCCGAGCGCGTTGGCGTTGCTCGAGATGGCGACGTCCGGTGCGGTGCCACCACGGATGGACTGCGAGATCTTGTCGTCGTCCTGGCTGCCCTCACTCTTGATCGTGATGTTCGGGTGCAGTTTGTGGAAGCCGTCGAGTGCGCCGTTGACGACGTCGAGCTCGGCGTCGGCGAAGCCGCTCCAGACGGTCAGCGTGATCTTCTCGTCGTCGCCGGGAGCCGGCGACACCGATGTCGACGGACCGGCGCTGCCGGAACAGGCGCTGAGGGCGAGGATCGTCGTCGCGACGACGGCGATCATGGGCAGGACTCTTTTCATGGGTGGCTCCTGGGGGTGAGGTGGCGCAGTTCAGAGAGAGTGGTGCGGGTGAAGCGGGTGGAACGGTCGATGGACGCCCGGGTGCTCAGGAGAGTTCGAGCGTCGAACCCGAGGCGAAGAAGTGCTCTCGGGCGTGGCCGAGCGCGGCCTGGACGGCGCCGGCGCGGACGGAGCTGGCGTCGTCCCGGCCTGGGACGATCGAGACGGGTGGCTCGACGAGTCCGCGGAGCTCCTCCTTGACGAGCCTGCAGAGCTCGTCGCCGCCCGCAACGCAGATGTCGCCGTCGAGCACGATCAGCTCCGGGTCGAGGAGGCTCACCACTGCGGCGAGGCCTGCGGACAGGCGGCGGGCGACGTCACGGGGAAAGCCGTCGGGATCGGCCGCGAGGCCGAGGCCGAGCGCTTCGACGGTTCCGGCCGCTTCGATGCCGTGGGCGCGCGCCAGGTCGAGGAGCGCGGTGTCGGTCATGAGGTCACCGAAACGGTTGCCGACCGGTGTCGTGGCGGCGAGCGCCAGGTCGGGGACCAGGGTGAAGCCGATCTCGCCGGCACCGAGGGTGGCACCGCGGATCAGTTCGCCCCCGACGACGACCGAGGAGCCGACCCCGCGCTCGGCGACCCAGAGCAGGAGGAAGTCCTTCGTGTCTTGCGCGGCTCCCCTGGCCATCTCGTTGAGGGCCACCAGGTTCACGTCGTTCTCGATGGTCACCGGCACGTCGAGCCGACCCTCGAGCATGTGCAGGAGGTCGACGCCCTTCCAGAGCGGGACCTCGGACGCATAGCGCAGCTGGCCGGTGAGCTGGTCGACCGCGCCCGGGATCCCGATGGAGATGTGTGACAGCGCGGACGGTTCGACACCGATCTGCGAGCAGGCGGCCTCCAGTGCCTCGAACAGCGCGGCACCCGGGTCGGAGGTCTCAGCCGTGGTGGCGAGGAAGTGCTCTGCGACCACCGAACCGTCGAGGGCGGCGATCGCGACGTCGATCCCGTTGCGGCTCACGTCGATGCCGGCGGCGTGACCGGCGTCCGCTTTGAGGCGCCAGAGCTGCGCCCGCGGCCCGGGGCCCTCCGCACGGAGCCCTGCACGCTCGACGAGGCCAGCGCGTTCCAGGCGCGTGAGGAGCTGCGACGTGGCCGGCTTGGAGAGGCCGACGAGCGCCTCGAGTTGCGCCCGGGACACCTCCCGCTCCCCCACGAGGACGTCGAGCGCGGCTCGGTCGTTGAGCACGCGGAGCACGCTCGGACTGCCTGATGCCGCCATGATCACTCCTTCGTCGATCAATCGACTAGGAAGTTACCTATCGATTGCTGACGAGCGTACGACAGCGCTTTCCACCCGTCAAGAGCGGATTGGTCGGCGCGATCTGACGAAGGACTTCAGCCAGCAGACCGACGCGACCAGGCGGTCGCTGCAGATCAGTCTCACTGCCAGTGTCCGCCATGTATCCGGACCTGTATTCGGTGCAAGAGGTATAAACCCGAATAAGATGGCAGCATGATCGCGGATACTGGCTCCACGGGATCGGACACCTCCTGGCCCGCGACGGGCTACGAACCACGGGCGTGGACGCACGACAGCGACGCGGTCGCGTCCAAGCGACGACGCCGGTTGGCCGCGGGCCCGTACCAGGCGGCAGTCCCACCCTTCGTCGCGGATCTGTCTGTCGAGCTACCCGCGGACGTCGTGACTGCAAGCGAGGACGCCGGCCGCGAGCTGACCCGCTTCGACGCCGAGGTCGGCACGCTCGCGGCACCGTTCTCGTCTATCCTGCTGCGGACCGAAAGCGCATCGAGCTCGGAGATGGAGCATCTCACCTCGAGCGCGAAGCAGGTGGCCCTTGCGGAGATCGGCGACTCGACGTCGGTCAACGCCAAGCTCGTGGTGCAGAACGTCGCGGCCATGGAGGCGGCTGTGGCGCTGGCGGATCGCCTGGACCCCGAGGCGATCCTCACGATGCACCGCGCACTGCTGGAGCGGTCCGATCCGGACATCGTCGGTCGGTGGCGCGACGACCAGGTGTGGATCGGCGGAACCGGTTTCTCCCCGCACGGCGCTGCCTTCGTCCCCCCGCACCAGGATCGTGTGCCTGAGCTCATGACGGATGTGATGACGTTCGCGAACCGTCTCGATGTGCCCGTCATGGCGCAGATCGCGATCGCTCACGCTCAGTTCGAGACGATCCACCCCTTCCCGGACGGCAACGGACGCACTGGCCGCGCGCTCGTGCAGGGCATGCTGCGGGCAGCTGACGTGACGAGGAACGTGACTGTACCCGTGTCCGCCGGCCTGCTCGGCGACACGGACCACTACTTCCGCGCGCTCACGGCGTACCGGTCGGGTGACCTGCGCCCGATCATCGAGACGATGACGGAAGCCGCGTACGCGGCGGTCGCCAACGGCCGAACCCTAGAGCGCGACATCACGTCGATCGCAGAGCGATGGGACGAAACCGTGAAGGTGCGCAGCGACTCATCGGTGCAGCGTCTGAAGCAACTGCTCCTGCGGCAGCCGGTGATCACGACGTCGCTGGTGGCATCGACCCTGGGGCTGCACTTCTCGACGGCGGACACCTCGGTGCAGAAGCTCGTCGACGCCGGGATCCTCGCCCAGTCCAGCGCGGGCCGACGGAACCGCCACTGGCAGGCCAGTGAGGTCCTGCGGGCGCTGGACGAGTTCGGCGCACGGGCCCGTCGTCGGCGGGGAGGCCGGTGAGCCGATCGGCCCTGTATGTGCCGTAGCGCGGGGTGAAGTCCGGACGTACTGCCCACGCCCAGCACCCCGGACCGCGACGATTACGCTGGCGAGATGACCGATCGTGTCCTGCGGAACAGTGACCCGGGTGATCTTGACGCCGACGTGCGTGCCGAGCTGATGCCCCGTCTCTCCGAGATGCGAGGTCAGCCGCGCCTCGATGCCGTGGTCGAGGCCTCCCGCGCGGCGGTACTGGCGGCAGTGCCGAGGCTGCGTAGCGCACAGGCGCGTCTTGCTCGGGACAGCGGTGGCGACGGACGAAGAGCGTCCCGCACCCGGTGGGGCGCTCGCGACGCGGCGACGGTGGTCGCGCTCCTGCTCGGGCTGCTCGCGGCGGGCCTTGTCCTGCCGTCTCCTCGGAACGGCCGGCCGGCTCTCGGTGTCGACGAAGCGGCGATGTGGGTGGGGCTGTGCGCGATCGTCTCAGCGGTGATCTTCGGCCTCCTCGAACGGGGAAGACTCACGTCGTTCCTGCTCGGAGCGCACACGCGCGGCGCGGCGCGGCTGTACGTGGTGGTCGGCGTCGTGTGGACGGTGGTCTTCGCCTACGTGGTGGGCAACTGGGATGAGGTCGATCGGTACGAGCCCGCCCGGGCGATGACGGGCCTCGTGCTCCTCGGCACAGCTGTGGCCGGGATCGCTGCGCTGGCGGTGGTCGCTCGCCGCCGGGATCGCGTCGCGCTCGCTGATCCGATCACGGCGGCGAAGGACGAGTGGGGCAGGAGCCCGGGAGACGTCGATCCACTTCGGCAGTGGTGGGCTGCGCTCCCCCGCACGCTCACGCCGACTGAGCGGCGTGCAGCGGATCGCTCCTACGGTGCGACGATCGACCTCTTGGAACGGGCACGGGTCCTCCGCGCTCGCGACACACGGCGTCTTCGGCGCAAGAATCCCGCTGCGGTCTGGCGCGGAGACGCAGGCTGACCGGGCTGAGCCACGTCTCCGGCATCGACAGCGTGATCCGAGGGCGACGCACCGCTCGGCGGTGAACGGCGCGCGTCGATCACGTGGGATCGGATGGCACCTCGGCACGTCCGCGCTCATCTCGCTGATGGCATTGAGGTCGGCGACGGTGCCGTGCCCCGTCAGCGCGATGGCTCTACCATGTACGCATGATGGACCGGGGGTACGACGTCGATCTCGCGAGCATGCGGAATCCCGCGATGCCGCCGTCCCAGCTGGCGGCGATAGCGGCCCGCAGGCACGATCTGCATCCCCTCATCCTCCGTCACCCGGCGTGCTACCCGCAGCTGCGCGAGTGGATCTTCCACGCCAGC
Source organism: Plantibacter sp. MMLR14_011 (assembly GCF_001865025.1). NCBI lineage: Bacteria > Bacillati > Actinomycetota > Actinomycetes > Micrococcales > Microbacteriaceae > Plantibacter > Plantibacter sp. MMLR14_011. The sequence goes on along the minus strand of NZ_MJGW01000050.1, from coordinate 260,153 downwards.
CCTGCGCAACGAGCCATGACGGGCGCTGCTCCTGTCGCTCTCCCTCCGCTGACTCAGGACCCTCGGCGTGGGCGCGGCGGACTGTGCGCGATCCTCGGATGTGGCGGCCTCGCACTGCTGGGCGTGTTCGTCATCGTGATCGCGTTCGTCGGCGGACTGCTCGCGGCACCGTCGACGCCGAATGGACCTGCGGCCGAGGGCACGACCGCTCGCGAAGACTCCCTGGCGGCGTTCGAGTCGGAACGAACCGCATACAACGAGCTCTATACACAGATCGAGAGCAACCCCGTCGCTCCCCTGGTCGCCGACCTGTTGGCGTTCCGGCGGGCGGAGGCGAACATCGCGGACCCCTCGCTCACCGACGGTTCGGTCGCGAAATACGCGGCCGACGCAGCTGGCGTCCGTGAGCAACTGGAGCAGCGAATCGCGGAAGCCGCGACTCGGCTCACCAACGTCTCCGGCTCCGTCACCGAAGCGATCGTCGATGAGGCCGGTCAGGGCTTCATCGACATCGCGTGGGACGCGAGCACGGCGTGCGCGACCTCCCGGCGGGCGGATGAGGGTTACACGACGATAGGTTGCGTCTCGGAGGAGCCGCTCGCGGTGCATCTGGCTCCCGAGGACCAGATCGGCGGTGACATCGCCCGGCGTCAGGTCGTCCTGCACGAGCTCTCCCACCTCTACACGCGCGCCGACAGTGACGCGAAAGGCATGGCCCCGTCAGCATCCTCGGTGCTCGTCGAGCAGGGCCACTTCCAGGGCAACAGCGAAGCCTTCGCCGACTGCTATGCGCTCACGTATCTGAACCTGTGGACGCTGACGTTCGATGGCCGAAATTACGGTTACGGGTACGTCTGCACCGCGGAGGAACGAGAGCTCATGCGGTCGTGGGCCGCGGAAGTACACGCGCCCATGCCGTAGGCGTCTCTCGCAATCAGGTGTTCGAACATCCCCGATCACCAGGCCAGAGTCGCGTGGCGGCTCCTTCGCGCCCGAACACCCCGTGGGCTCCAGAGCTTCCGCCGTGACGAAGCATGACCCTAAGGTGGACAACGGCGATGTCGGTGATCACCGGGGGGACAGCATGCGAATTGCCAGTAGGAATGTGCCGATGATCGCGGCGGCCATCGCCGTGGCGGTGAGCGCGGCGGGTTGCACCTCGCTCTTCCCACCCAACAGAGGCCCCGCCCCGGCGTCGATGCCGCCGGCGCAACACGGCCTCGATGTCGCGTGCGAGACGGTGAACGCGGAATGGGGATTCGCTCTCGATCCGTGGGAGGCGCTCGAAGCCGACTCCCAGCGGAAGGATTTCGCTCAGAAGCAGACCGAGCACCAGTCGGTGATCTCCAACTTGCAGGACATCGCCGATCGTGTCGCCGCCCCCGAATTGCGACAGGTCCTCGACGCGTCGATCAGTGCGCATCAGCAGTATGCCGACACCATCTGGCCGGGCCTCGCCGCTGTGCCGGCGGGATACGCCGTCGATCTCAACGATCCGACGAACCTCCTCGTCGTCCTCGGACAGCAGGAAACCGAATTCGAGCGGCAGATGTCCGATGCGAACGTGCAGCGCTACGACCTGTGCGGAGTGATGCAGAGCGGTCAGACCGCGACACAAGCGTGTGAGATCGCCGACGGTGAATGGGTCGACGCGGGCCTCGTCTACAGCGGTGCATCCGGTGCCGCGGCCATCGGGGACGTGCCCGCCGCTCAGCGCCAGGCGACTGACGGGCTCGCGCAGCTCAAAGCAGCGCTGGCGCAGGTCACCGTCTCCGAGGTCCACACGGAGATGGCGGGCATGTACGACGCGTACGAAACGTACTACGAGGACGTGATCTCCGGTCTACTCACGGAGGAGCAGGTGCTCCAACTCTCCGCAGACGAGGTCGATGCATACGTCTCGGAGGGTGATACCGCCTTCGCAGCATGGGACGACGCACTCACCGCCGGCGAAGAGCGTCTGTCGGCTTACTGCGCCGACCAGGGGTAGCCATGACAGCACCAGACCACCACCTTCCCCACACGGTGTTCTCAGGAGCATTCGGCGACCACGCGACCGGACAGTACCTCCCGGCATGTGCCGAGGTCCGCGACGGCTTCGTTGCGCTCTGGGTCGCAACGCCTGCCGGGTGGATGGAGTACTTCCGGGTCCCCGCACAGGAGGTCGTCGTGAAGTCGGCGGCTCAGCGGATCACGCTTGTCGTGCGCGATCAGAGCTATCCGATGCTCGCGGATCCCCGATCCGTGGACCGGGCGCTCTATCACGGCATCGCCGGCGGCGTCGCCGGCATTCTCGACAAGCCACGCTTCGAAATGGGCGTCGACCTCGCCCGCACGGTCAATGTGGCCGGAGCGGCGTACTCGTTCCACCTCGGCGGCGGCCCGGGGTTCATCGCGGCGGCTCAGCACGCCGGCGCGCGCACGTCCCGCCTCGGCTACGGGCCCCTTCTCGCCATCGGTTGCGGCGGCGGCGTCCTCGTCGTGATCCTCATCACACTCGTGACCCTGCTGGCGGTCAACCTGTAGCACGAGCGTTGCGGGATCGAAGTCGGTCAGATCGCCGACGAGCACCATCCATGCAGTGTCGACCGACACCGGGGACAGGACGCGTGCGAGGTCGGTGACCGCGACGTGGACGGCTGGCGAGAATGACTCGGGCCAGGACTGGTAGCGACCAGTAGCTGAGGACCGTGCCGGCGACGTTCACCAGCGCGGCAGCACACACGAGGCCAGCGCCTGATCCTGGCGAGACGGAGTCGTCGACGCAGACGGGTGACGGTCTCGGCGTCAGCCGCCGGGCTATGCGCTTCGGTCAGTCGTCCGGAGCCAGTCCGTGATGGTGTCAGCGACGTGGTCGAGGTCGGATTCGAGGAGGAAGTGTCCGCCGTCGACGAGTTCGACGCGAGCATCGGGGGCGTCGCGGGTGAACGCCGTGGCGCCGGCGGCGGCGGCGGCGAAGATCTCGTCGTTACGACCCCAGATCGCGAGCACCGGCACCTGTGAGGTGCGGAGCCATTCGTGCACCGCGGGGTAGAGGTCCCGGTTGGTGGCGTAGTCGCGGAAGAGCGCCAGCTGCACGTCGTCCTGACCCGGTCGGGCGAGGAGCGCGAGGTCGTGCTCCCAGGCGTCGGGGTCGACGGTCGTCGCGTCCGGCACACCGTGGGTGTACTGCCATTCGACGGCTTCCCGCCCGAGGGCTGGACGGAGCGCGTCGCGCGTCTCGGCGGTCCGTTCGGCGGCGTCGGCCCAGATCGGGTCCCAGAAGCTCGGAACGAACCCCTCTTCGTAGGCGTTGCCGTTCTGGGAGATGACCCCGACGACGGCGGTGGGGTCGTTGAGGGCCAGGCGCCAGCCGACCGGGGCGCCGTAGTCCTGGACGTAGATCGTGTACTGCGTCACGCCGATGGTCGAGAGGAACCGGCCGGTCACCCCTGCGAGGGCCGCGAAGGTGTACTCGAACTCGTCGACCGAGGGGGCGGAGGAGCGACCGAAGCCGATGTGGTCCGGAGCGATGACGCGGTACTGGCCGGCAAGGGCCGGGATGAGGTGCCGGAACATGTGGGAGCTGCTCGGGTACCCGTGGAGGAGTAGGAGCACGGGAGCGTCGGCAGGGCCAGCCTCGCGGTAGAAGACGTCGAGCCCGTCGATCGAGACGGTGCGGTGGTGGACGGTGACCATGGCTAACCCCTTTAGATCGTTTTACTGGTTAGCCAGACGGTAGCATGGATCGAGGGCGCCGGTCGGCGCACGAGAACGGAGAACGATGCTTCGCGACGAGGAGCTGCTGCTGGGCCTGTTGAACAGTGCGCCGGTCGTCGAGGGCACCCCGACCGACCGTCTCGAGGGGCCGACCGGACAAGACCTGGCGCGCAGCTGGGGCGGCACCGGATCCGCGGACGAGGTGGCGCGCCTTCGACATGCGAGGCAGGCGCTCCAGACCGTCGTCCGTGGAGATGACGGCGGAGCGATCAGAGACCTCGCGGGCATCCTCGACGATGCCGTGCGCACGCCGCGCATCACCCCGGGCGGCGTGGTCTGGGAGCTTCAGGTCCCTGAGGACGATCGCCTCGTGGCGGCGGTCGTGCTGGCGTGGTCGAGCGTGATCACGGAGTTCCCCGGGCGCCTCCGTGCCTGCGCGAACCACGAATGCACGCAGTTCCTCGTCGACCACAGCCGACCTGGCACCGCGAAGTGGTGCTCGATGGCGGTCTGCGGCAACCGGATGAAGGCGCGCACGCATGCGCGCCGCGCTCAGAGCTGAGCGGCCCGGTACACGCTCGGATCAGGACGAACGTCGTATCGCGGCGTCAATTCGCGGCGGCGACATGAGTCCCTCTCAAGCTGACGCTCGGCGCATCAGGCTCGTTCCAGCGGAAGAGCACCAGATGCCAGAGCCCCGGCCGCTTGCGCGAGGGATCGATCAATCCGTACGCGCCGCCGGCAAGGAGGCGGTCGCGGACGCTCCACGACGTCGGCGTGCCCCCGCCGGCGACGATGTCCTGCCAGGGGGCTGTCGCGTCAGCGAGGTCGATGCCTGCCGACTCCAGAGCCCGCGCGTCGCGCAGGTCGACGATGCCGGACGCCTCGACGTCGATCTCAACGATCTCGCGCGCCCCCGCCCGAGCATCCTGGTGGGCGATCATCGCGGCCTCGACACCGTCGACGGACGAGCTCAGGTACAGCGTCGGCTCGTTCGCCCGCGAGTAGCGCCCAGCGGTGCGCGATCCGGCGATCGCGAACTCGCGGAAGCTCGGGTCGATCGCGCGGTAGAACGTGCCCCTCAGTGGTGGGGCGAAGGTCAGGTCGATGCCGGTCACGATGTCAGAGCGCAAACGGCCGGTAGGCGAGCGCGCGATCAATGATCTCGTCGGGCGAGAGCACGGACGGCGGCCAGTAGATCAGGTCGGACACGCGCGGATCAGGCACGTTCGCGCGAAGGACCCCGAGGAGCTGGTCCTGCTCACCCTCGGTGCCCGTCGCGGCCTGGAGTCGGCGGACGAGGTCGACGAGCTCCGCGCGACTGAGTCCGGTGAGATCGGCCATGACCACCATGGTAGATCGGCTGCTGCGCGCAACAGGGGCATGCATCGAGAGTGCGCAGTCTGCTCCTCGCAGGACGATGAGCAAGCACAATGCGCACTCTGGGCGCGGACCGCGAACTACATCCCCGGCGCCATGTCGGCGAAGCGGCTGAAGTGCCCGTGGAAGCCGACGGTGATCGTGCGCGTCGGTCCGTTACGGTGCTTGGCGATGATCAGGTCGGCCTCGCCGGCTCGCGGGCTGTCCTTCTCGTAGGCGGATTCGCGGTGCAGGAGCACCACCATGTCGGCGTCCTGCTCGATCGAGCCCGACTCACGGAGGTCGGACAGTGCCGGCATCTTGTCGGCCCGCTGCTCAGCACCACGGTTCAGCTGTGACAGCGCGATGACGGGGACCTGGAGCTCCTTCGCCATGAGCTTCAGCGCACGGGAGAACTCCGAGACCTCCTGCTGACGGCTCTCGACACGCTTACCGGACGTGAGCAGCTGCAGGTAGTCGATGACGACCATCTTGAGGCCCACACGCTGCTTGAGTCGACGGCACTTCGCCCGGATCTCCACGAGCGTCATGTTCGGGCTGTCGTCGATGTAGAGCGGAGCGTCGTTGATGCGCCCACGCACCTGCGCGATCTTCGTCCAGTCCTGTGAGTCGACGGTGCCCTTACGCATGAGCTGCAGCGGCACGGACGCCTCAGCACTCATGAGACGCATCGCGATCTCGCTACGACCCATCTCGAGCGAGAAGAAGATCGACGGCTGGTTGTAGTGCACGGACGCAGCGCGGGCGAAGTCGAGCGCGAGCGTGGACTTACCGATAGCGGGTCGGGCGGCGACGATGATGAGCTGACCCGGGTGCAGCCCGTTCGTCAGTTCGTCGAGCTCGCGGAAGCCCGTCGGCACGCCGGTCATGGAACCGTCGGTGTGCTTGGCGGCCTCGATCTCGTCGATCGCCGCACTCACCGCGTCGGTCAGCGGGACGTAGTCCTCGACCTCCTGGTTGCCGGAGACGGCGTAGATCTCGGCCTGAGCGGAGTTGACGAGCTCCACGGCCTCTCCCTCGGCCGCATACCCCATCTGCACGATGCGGGTGCCGGCCTCGACGAGACGACGCAGCAGTGCGCGCTCCGCGACGATGCGGGCGTAGTAGCCGGCGTTCGCCGCGGTCGGCACGAGACTCGTCAGCGTGTGGAGGTAGTCCGCGCCACCGGCACGGGACAGCTCACCCGTCTTGACGAGCTCGTCGGTCACGGTGATGACGTCGGTGGGCTCACCGTGCGAGTACAGCGTCAGCAGGGCGTCGTAGATGACCTCGTGCTTGGGGATGTAGAAGTCCACACCACGGAGCGTCTCGACCACATCGGCGACCGCGTCCTTCGACAGCAGCATGCCGCCGAGCGCACTCTGCTCCGCGAGGAGGTCGTGCGGAGGGACCCGCTCGTTGCCGCGCGGCTCGTCGTATGAACCGCCGCCTTCGGAGCGGCCCAGGTGAGCGATCGACAAGTGGACATCCCTTCTCGATGTTGACTCGGGTGGTGCGGGTGGAGACGACTCAGGTGTAGCAGGAACGTGCGACACGCACGGGCCCTGCGGGGCGCCCGCAGGCTACGGACGAGGGCTGCTCAGCCTGCTCGCCCGGCTGTTCCGAGACGCCGATGACTCACGATAGGGCCACTCGTCTCCACAACCAACTCTGCCTGTGGATAACTCTGTGGAGAGATCGGGGGAAACGCCGCGTGTCGTGTGCACAAGCTGTGGGAAACCCTGTGGAGAGAGAAGTTTTTCCACCAGTCAATACTGTCCTGACCAGGAGATTCTGATTCCACAGGCTGTGTGTGGAAAGTTCTTTCGATCCTGTGTCGAACGTTGAGGAGAACGGGGGTCACCTGTGTACAACTTGCTTGACTCCGAGGGCGAAACGGGTGTAACACGCAGACGCCGAGACGACACTCCACCCCCGTTCTGGGCACAGAAAAACGCGATGGCGGCAGACCTCTCGGTCCACCGCCATCGCGCTCATCACGACGTGCATGAGGCGCCGGACCCGAGGGCCCGACACCGCACGGCGGGTACTACTTGGCCGCGACCACCTGAAGGGTGATCGTGGCGACGATCTCGTCGCGGAGGCTGATGGTGGCCTCGTGCTCGCCGACGTACTTGATCGGGGTGTGGATCTCGATCTTGCGCTTGTCGACCTCGCCCAGCCCAGCTTCCGCCACGGCCTTCGCGATGTCGGCAGGCTTCACGGAACCGAACAGACGGCCTTCGCCACCCGTCTTGACCGTGAGCTTGACCTTGGTGGCCTGGAGGCGAGCCTTCAGGTCCTGGGCCTCTTCGATCGTGGCGTGCTCGCGCGCAGCGCGGGCCGACTTGATCTGCTCGACCTGCTTCTCGCCACCGCGGGTCCACGGGGTCGCGAAACCCTGGGGCACGAGGAAGTTGCGGGCGTAGCCGTTCTTGACGTCGATGACGTCACCAGCGGAGCCGAGGCCGGAGACCTCGTGCGTCAGAATAACTTTCGACATGTGCGGCGCCTCCTAGCGGCCAGAGCCGGCGTAGGGCAGGAGCGCCATCTCGCGTGCGTTCTTGACCGCACGTGCGATGAGTCGCTGCTCCTGGACGTTGACACCGGTGATACGACGAGCACGGATCTTTCCCCGCTCGGAGATGAACTTGCGAAGCGTGGCGACATCCTTGTAATCGATGACACCGACGCGGATCGCCTTCGCGGGAGCGACGTTCTTGCCGCCCTTAGCACCGCGGGCAGGCTTGCGGCGGTCGCCGCTCGACTTTCCAGCCATGGTTGTTCCTTTGCGTGTGAATGGAGTGATCGGCTAACCGGCAGAACCGGACCGATCGAATCTGTTTAGAAGGGGGTCTCGTCGCTGTAGCTGCCCGGAGTGTTCCAGGCGTCTGCACCGCCGTTGCCGCCGGAAGCTGCGGGTGCGCTCTGAGCCCAAGGCTCGTTCTGCTGCACCTGCGGAGCTCCGCCGCCGCGCTGCTGACCACCGCCGCCGCCACCCGAGGGTGCACGGCTGATGGTCGCGGTCGCGTACCGGAGCGAAGGGCCGATCTCGTCGACTTCGAGTTCCATCGAAGTCCGCTTCTCGCCTTCCTTCGTCTCGTAGGAACGCTGCTTGAGACGCCCGGTCGCGATGACGCGGCTTCCCTTGGTGAGCGATCCGGCCACGTGCTCGGCGAATTCACGCCAAACGCTCGCGCGCAGGAACAGCGCTTCGCCATCCTTCCATTCGTTCGTCGCGCGATCGAAGTTGCGCGGCGTGGAAGCGATGGTGAAGTTGGCGACAGCCAGGCCGTTCTGCGTGAAACGCAGTTCCGGATCGCTGGTCAGGTTGCCCACCACGGTGATGACGGTCTCGCCGGCCATGAGCCCTAGGCTTCCTTGGTCTCAGCCGCAGCCGGAGCCGCGTCTGCCTTGGGAGCCGCGGCGACAGCAGCAGCGGGCTTGGCGGCAGCCTTGCGGGCGGCCTTCTCTTCGCTGCGCTTCGTCTCGGTGGCGACCTGAGCGATGGCCTCTTCGGCACGCAGCACCTTGGTGCGCATGACGGCCTCGGAGAGCTTCAGCTGACGGTCGAGCTCCTGCGTGGCAGTGCTCGTCGCAGTGAAGTCCACGACGGCGTAGATGCCTTCGGTCTTCTTGTTGATCTCGTAAGCGAGACGACGACGGCCCCAGATGTCGACCTTGTCGATGGTTCCACCATCGTTGCGGATGACGTTGAGGAACTTGTCGAGGCTCGGTGCAACCGTGCGCTCGTCAATCTCGGGGTCGAGGATGACCATGAGTTCGTACTGATGCGTCACTAACCCACCTCCTTCGGACTCGAACGGCCACAGACTTTCTGTGGCAGGAGGGTGTAAGCATCGTTGCGATCGGGCGAGAACAGAGCGGACGCACCCGGGCAACCTTCACAGCATACCGGACGGGAGCCCGTACCGCCACCGCGGGCCTGTCGCGGAGCCGCCACGCATGGGATGCTGGACCCGATGAGCAGCCCAGCCAGCCGACAGCGCGCCGACCGACTGATCGGTCTCGACCTCGCGCGCTTCCTCGCCCTCATCGGCATGATGGCCACGCACGTGTGGGCGTTCGACATCGCCACCGGCGGGCACACGCCGATCACAGAGGTGTTGTCGGGCAAGGCCGCGGCCCTCTTCGCCGTGCTGGCCGGCATCGGGATCGTCCTCACGAGCCGCCGCGACCTCGCCGCCGGCTCTCCCTCCGCGGCGCGACTCAACCTCTTCGGACGCGGCTTCGCCCTGCTCGTCCTCGGCCTCACCCTCGGCGTGCTGCCCGGCGGCATCTACGTGATCATCGCGTATTACGGCGTGACCTTCTGGCTCGCGATCCCGGCCGTCACGTGGCGTCCACGCACGTTGCTGATCGTCGCAGCCGTCTGGGCGGTGGTCTGGCCGATCTGCTCGCAAGCACTCCGGGTGCCGCTCAGTGGCGTCGACTCCCCCGAGATCGGCAGTGCGTCCTGGTTCGACGTCTCGGGCGGTGGGTTCGCCCGAGGGTTGCTCCTCACCGGGGTGTACCCGGCGCTCACGTGGATCGTCTACGTCCTCGTCGGGATGGCAGTCGGTCGGCTGCTCATGGTCGCTCGGGCGAACGGGACCCTGCGACGGTTCGCACTGCAGCTCGCGGCGATCGGACTCGTCGTCGCCGTCGCCGCGGACCGCCTCGCCGCCCTCCTGCTCGGTCCGGTCGGCGGTGTCCAGGGCATCGCGCGCGCCTGGACCGGCGGTCTCGAACCCGATCCGACGACGATCACCGCCGTCGAGGACGCCCTCGCCGAAGGGATGTACGGCACGAGCCCCACGGAGTCCTTCTGGTGGCTCGTCGCCCGTGCCCCGCACTCGGGCACCACGCTCGACCTCGTCTTCACGATCGGGATCGCGGCGGTCGTCATCGGTCTGTGCCTGGCACTCGGGACGGTCCTGAACCGCGGCTGGTCGCTCGCGCTCCTGCCGGCGACCGGCGCCGGGGCCGCTCCGCTCACCGTCTACTCGGCGCACGTCTTCATGGCGTCGGTGGGTGCCTTGATCGCCGCGATCGCCGGGACGTACGCGGACACGGCGTGGCTCATCTCGAGCCCGCAGCTCTGGCTCGTCCACGTCGCCGGCGCGCTCCTCCTCGGCTGGATCATCGCCCTCACGAAGCGTCGCGGACCGCTCGAGACACTGGTCCACGCTGCCGGCCGGGCACTCACGGTCGCCGCGAACCGCCCTGGTCGGACGCCCGCGACGATGACGCCCGTGCCCGAACCGCACGGAACACCGCACGTACGATGACCGGTCCGACGACTCGAACGACGACGCTGGACACGCGACCGCTCACGGAACGGATCGACCGACGCGCACTTCGCGAGTACCGCAGGGGCCTCCCGGGCGAGATCCGTCCACCACTCCTGGCGGCGATCTGGCCCGCCGTCGTGCTGGCGGTGCTGCCGATCGGCTTCCTCTCCGCCTGGTGGTTCGTGCTCGAAGACGGCTCGATGCCGGATGAACCCTTGGACTGGTCGGCCCTGATCCTCCTGCCCTACCTCGCGCTGCCCGTCGGCATGCTCGTCCTGCTGGTGCGCACGGTCCGACGACGCAGCGGCGTGCGTCAGTACCGGCTGGACCGATTCGCTCGGGCGAACGGCTTGGGCTACCGACCGTTCGCCATACCGGTGGCGTTGCCCGGCCTGATCTTCACGATGGGTGGGACGAGCGTGGTCAGGGACCTCGTCTGGCGGGACGGCAGGTCGCCGCTGTCCGTCGGGAACCTGCGCACGACCATCGGTTCGGGACGGAACCGCAAGGAGCATCGGTGGGGCTACGTGGCGCTCCGGCTGCCGGTGGCGCTCCCCCACATCGTCCTGGACGCCGTCGGTAACAACTCGCTCCTGCACCCCCGCCTGCCCGTCACCTACGCCAAGGACCAGCGGCTCTCACTCGAAGGCGACTTCGACCGCCACTTCGAGCTGTACTGCCCGCGTGGGTACGAGACCGACGCCCTCTACCTCTTCACACCCGACATCATGGCGCGGTTCATCGACACCGTCGCCGAACTCGATGTCGAGATTGTCGACGACCACCTCTTCCTGTACTCACCCAAGGACCTTTCGACCCTCGACCCCGAGGTGTGGACGTGGCTGCTGTCGGTCGTCGACATCCTGACGGAACGCATCGCGCAATGGGAGCGCTGGCGGGATCGTCGACTGGAACCGGTCGACGCGGCGACGATGGCGGCTTCGTTCCCACTGATCCGTCCGCCACGAGGAGTGGCACGGCAGGGAAGACGCCTGTCCCGTCGGACAGGATGGTGGTGGCTCATCGGTCTGGCCCTCGCCGTCTACGGCTGGTACCTCATCATCACCGACGCCGTCCGGGCGATCACCGGCGGCTGAGCCCACCCATCCCAGCCCGCGAACTGTCACTTCGGAACAGTGCGGGCCACGCGCACCCGCATCAAGTGACAGTTCGCGGGCTAGGGGGCGAGGAAGGCCGCGGCGAGCATCGCCGCCGTCCCGCCGATGCAGATCGTGCCAATCGCGACGGCCCCGATGAAGATGCCGACGACGACGACCCAACCGGTGAGACAGCCGATCACCGCGCCGCCGGACTCGAGCAGGCTCGCGAGCGGTCGCTGGTCGTCCGGGGCCACCGCGTCACCGTCGGTCGGGCGGGTTCCGGTCGCCCAGGCGGGTCGGGTCGGGCGGGTCTGGACGTGTTCGACGGTCATGGCGCATCCTTTCGAGGGCTGATGCACTCCATCCCACCGCCCGACCTGTTTCGCCAGCGTCAAGCTCGCGAACTGTCACCTCGGAACAGTGTGGGCCGCGCACACCCGCGTCACGTGACAGTTCGCGGGCTACTTGGCGTCGGCGTAGGAGGTGACGACGGCGGTGGTGACCGGGAACTCGACCGGCGCGGTGCCGAAGATCAGGCGACCGGCCTCGGCCGCCGCCTCGCGCACGAGGGCGACGACCCGCTCGGTCTGGTGCTCGGGGCAGTGGACGACGATCTCATCGTGGAGGAAGAAGACGAGGTGGGCCGACTCGGTGAGCGCGGCCGCCGGACCGACCGACTCTGCGGCGAGCGCCTGCAGCCGCGTCCGGAGGCCGGCCATCCAGCACAGCGCCCATTCGGCGGCGGTGCCCTGCACCACGAAGTTGCGGGTGAAGCGACCCCAGCTGCGCGCCTCCATGCGGGCACGCTGGGTCGCGGCGGCGTTGGCGCCCTCCATCGATGCGGCGGACTGGATCTCGCGCCAGGTCTCGCCGGGTAGCGGTGAGGTGCGACCGAGCCGGGTGCTGACCCGTTCCCCGCGCTCCCCGGCACGGGCGGCGGCCTCGACGAACTCGATCGCCCGCGGGAACGCCCTCGTGAGCCGGGGCAGGAGGCGCCCGCTCTCCCCCGTCGTCGCGCCGTACATGGCACCGAGCATCGCGATCTTCGCATGTGGTCGGGTGTCGACCGCGCCGACGTCGACCATGCCCTGGTAGAGGTCGACGCCGCGTCCGGCATCGGCCATCGCGCGGTCGCCGGACATCGCGGTGAGGATGCGTGGCTCGAGCTGGGCGGCGTCGGCGACGACGAAGCGCCACCCCTCGTCCGCGAGGACGGCACCGCGGACCTGGTGCGGAAGCTGGAGGGCACCGCCACCGTCGGAGGCCCAACGGCCCGTGACGACCCCGCCGGGCACGTACGTGGGGCGGAAGCGTCCGTCCTTCACCCAGGTCTCGACCCACGTCCAACCGTTCGCGGTGAGGAGACGGGACAGCTTCTTGTACCGGAGCAGCGGCTCGATGACGGGGTGCTCGATCTCCTGCAGCTCCCACTGCCGAGTGGACGTCGCGTTGATGCCGGCACGCTGCAGGGCCTTGAGGAGCTCGCCCGGTGACTCGGGGCTGAGCTCCTGCACCCCGAGGGCGGCCTTGACCTCCTCGAGGACCGCGGCCAGCTTCGCCGGACGGACACCGGGCGGCACCTTGGGGCCGAGGGCGTCGGCGAGGATGCGGTCGTGGGCCTCGGCGTCCCACGGGAGACCGGCGAAGGTCATCTCCGTGGCGATGAGGGCACCGGCGGACTCGGCGGCGAGGAGGAGTCCGAGCTGCGAGCGTCCCTGCGGTGTCGCACCGTCGACGGCGTCACGCTGGAGCGTGAACTCGGCGACGGGATCGCGTTCGCCGCCCGGGAGGTCGAGGTCGAAGAGGGTCCCGACCGCCTCCGCACGCTGGGCGACGCGCGGGTCGAGGACCTCGTCCCACGGGCCCGCCGGAGCCGTCGCGAGGGCGGAGTCGGCGGTGAAGGCGGCGTTGCGGAGGAGGTTGTGTGAGAGCCGGAGGTCGACGCAGCGGGCGACCCGGACACCCGCGGCGAGGAGCGCCGGGTACCAGAGCGTGGTGTCGTCCCAGACCCAGCGCGGCGGATTCGGCTCGGCTTCGAGACGCCGGACGAAGGCCGCGAGGTCGGCGCGCGGGATGGTGGTCTCGGAGACCGGAGGTGGTTCGCCGGACGGAATGGGGCGGTCCTCGAGGTGCACGACGCGCACGCGGGCGCCGTCGAGCTGCTGGAGGACGATGTGCACCACCCCAGTCTGCCGTCACCCGCCGACCTCGCCCGACGCGACCTCTCGCTGGAGACATGAGACCCGGACGGAATCGCGAATTCCGTCCGGGTCCCGTGCGGGCAGCGCAGGGACGTTCAGCGCCTCCGGCCGCGGGCCAGGTTCACCCGCGTCATGACCAGGTACGCCGCGAGAACCAGCTCGGCGAAACAGAGCGCCGAGCCGAGGTACTCGGCGACGCCGAAGCCCGCTCGGACGCCGATGATGATCGTCAGGAACGCGGCGACGATCGATCCGGCCGTGAGACCCTGGCGAATCTGGAGCGGCTGTGGGCCGTGCGTGGTGATTGGCGATTCAGGGTTCGACATACAGATATATTAGATTGCTGTCGTGTCGACCGTCTTGACGTCCTCGGCGCACGATGTGGGGGTCCCTGCGCCTGTCGAAAAGCGAGGCGCCACTGTGCTTGCACTTCGACAAGCTCAGTGACCGGGGAAAGGTCGGTGACCGCGGTAAGGCCCTGGAGACCGGGACATCCCCCCTATGGGGGCGGGCGCAGCGGTGCCAGACTGCGAGCATGCTGATCTCGACGATGAACGATGTCCCCGGCCGCCAGGTCACCGAGGTGCTGGGCGAGGTGACCGGCCTCACGGTCCGTGCACGCAACGCGGGCGTGCAACTCGGCGCCAACTTCAAGGCACTGCTGGGCGGTGAGCTCTCCGGGCTCACCAAGCAGCTCGCTGAGAGCCGCGAGGAAGCGAAGCAGCGACTCATCGAGGCGGCCACCGCGCTCGGTGCCGACGCGGTGCTCGCGATGCGGTTCGACGCGGCCGAGGTCGGCCAGAACTACCAGGAGGTCGTCGCCTACGGCACCGCCGTCAAGCTCGGCTGAGGTCACACACCACCGCTTGGCGACAGGAGAAGCGCCTGAGGGCAGGACCGAACGCGACGTTCGATCCTGCCCTCGTGCAGATCTCCTGCTGTCAGGCGCGGAGGCGCTTGAGCTCCTCGCGACGGACTGCCTGCTCGGCCGGGTCCGGCACGGGGAGCGATGCGAGGAGTCGGCGCGTGTAGACGTCGCTCGGCGCACCGAGCACCGCTGAGCCGGGCCCCTCCTCGACGATGTCGCCGCGATACAGCACGACGATGCGGTCGGCGAGGATGTCGACCACCGCGAGGTCGTGGCTGATGAACAGCGACGCGAATCCGAACTCACGCTGCAGCTCGGCGAAGAGCTCCAGCACGCGGGCCTGCACGGACACGTCGAGTGCCGAGGTCGGTTCGTCGGCGACCAGCAGTGCCGGTTCGAGCGCCAACGCCCGCGCGAGCGAAGCGCGCTGCCGTTGCCCGCCGGAGAGCTCGTGCGGGAACCGGTCGCCGAACGCCTTCGGCAGCTGGACCGCCTCGAGGAGCTCGTCCACCCGGCGTCGGGCCGCCCGTGTGTCGCCGAAGCGACCGTGCACGATGAGCGGCTCCGCCACGCACTCCGCGATCGTGAGCAGCGGGTTGAAGCTCGTCGCCGGGTCCTGGAACACGAACCCGATCTCGCGGCGCTTCGGAGCGAACTCGCGCTCCTTCACCCGGTTCATCTCCACGCCGAGCACCGACAGGGAGCCGCCGGTCACCTTGGTGAGCCCGGCGATCGCGCGGCCGATCGTGGTCTTGCCCGACCCCGACTCCCCCACCAGGCCGAGGACCTCGCCCGCGTGGATCGTGAAGTCGACGCCCTTGACCGCCCGGAACCCGGCACGCCCGAAGCGACCCGGGTACTCGATCTCGAGCCCCTTCGCGACCACCACCGGCTCACCGAGCTGCAGCTGCTTGCCGCGCTCGACCTCGGCCGGCGCGGAGCTCTTGCCGCGGCCGACGTGCGGCACCGACGACAGGAGCTTCTTCGTGTACTCGGCCTTCGGTGAGGAGAACAGCTCCTGGACGGGAGCCTCCTCGACGATGTCGCCCTGGTACATGACAACGACGCGGTCGGCGAGGTCGGCGACGACGCCCATGTTGTGGGTGATGAGGACGATGGCCGTCCCGAACTCGTCGCGGCACCGACGCAGGAGGTCGAGGATCTCCGCCTGCACCGTGACGTCGAGCGCGGTCGTCGGCTCGTCGGCCACGATCAGTCCGGGGTCGAGCACGAGCGCCATCGCGATGACGATGCGCTGCTTCTGCCCGCCGGAGAACTGGTGCGGGAAGTAGTCGACCCGCTCCTCCGGCTCAGGGATGCCGACGCGACGCAGGATGTCGATGGCCTTGGCCCGTGCCTCGGCCTTCGTGTACGAACCGTGCGCGCGAAGACCTTCGGCGATCTGCCAGCCCACCTTGTAGACGGGGTTGAGCGCGGTCGACGGTTCCTGGAACACCATCGCCGCGTCGCTGCCGCGGATGGACCGCAGCTGCTCCGCCGACGCCGTGACGACGTCCTGCTCGGTCGAACCGTCGCGGGAGCGCAGGACGACCGCGCCGGAGGCCGTCGCCGTCTCCGGGAGCAGACCGAGGATGGTCTTGGCCGTGACCGTCTTGCCCGAACCGGACTCGCCGACGATCGCGACGATCTCGCGTGGTGCGACCGACAGCGAGATGTCGTTGATCGCCTTCACCGCGCCGGCGTCGGTCGAGAACGAGACCCCGAGGTCGCGGATGCTGACGATGTCCTTGGTGCCGAGGTCGCGTGGACCGGTGGTCGGCGTCGACTGGCTCATGAGCGCTCGTCCTCTCGTCGGTTCTCCAGATCGCTGTCCGCCGCGGCGTCGCTCACGGCTCCCAGCGACTCGGCGTCCATCATCCCGGCGCCACCGGGGCTGTCGGGCGTGCCACCGGTGGTCGTGATGCTCGACGTCGCAGCGACCGATCCACTCGACGCGCCGACCCGACGACGGCTGCGCAGACGTGGGTCGGACAGGTCGTTGAGGCTCTCACCGACGAGCGTGATGCCGAGCACGACGAGGACGATCGCGAGGCCCGGGAACAGCGCGGTCCACCAGATCCCGCTCGTGACGTCGGAGACGGACCGGTTGAGGTCGTAGCCCCACTCGGCGGCCGCGGTCGGCTCGATGCCGAACCCGAGGAAGCCGAGCCCCGCGAGCGTGAGGATGGCCTCGGAGGCGTTGAGGGTGATGATGAGCGGCAGCGTCCGGGTCGCGTTCCGCAGCACGTGACGGAACATGATGCGGGAGCTGGACGCACCGATGACCTTCGCCGACTCGACGAACGCCTCGCTCTTGATGCGCACGACCTCGGAGCGGATCACCCGGAAGTACTGCGGGATGAAGACCACGGTGATCGAGATCGCGGCGGCGAGGATGCCGCCCCAGAGGCTGGACTGGCCGCGGCTGATGACGATCGACATCACGATCGCGAGCAGCAGCGACGGGAAGGCGTACACCGCGTCGCAGACGACCACGAGCACGCGGTCGAGCCAGCCGCCGAAGTACCCGGCGACGAGCCCGAGCAGGACGCCGATGAAGATCGACAGGATGATCGCGGCCACGATGACGAAGAGCGCGGTCTGGGCTCCCCAGAGCACCCGGGACAGGACGTCGTACCCGCCGACGGTCGTGCCGAGGAGGTTCGTCGCGTTCGGCGCCTGCTGCGTGCCGAACGAACCGTCGTCGCCGCGCAGCTGGTTGAACCGGTAGGGCGCGACGAGCGGCGCGAGGATCGCGATGAGCACGAACACGCCCGTGACGACGAGACCGATGACGAGCATCGCCCGCTGCAGCCCGACCGACTGCCGGAACTGCTTGACGACGGGGAGACGTTCCCGCAACGGTCGCTTCGCCGGCGCGGTCTGAACGGCGGTGGTGGCTGTCGGAGCACTCATGCTCAGTACCTCACCCTCGGGTCGATGATCGCCGCGATGATGTCGACGATGAAGTTGGTCAGGGCGACGATGACGGCCAGCAGCGCGACGATCCCCTGGACGGCGACGAAGTCACGCGCCTTGAGGTACTCACTCAGCATGAAGCCGAGGCCCTTCCATTCGAACGTCGTCTCGGTGAGGACCGCGCCCGCGAGGAGGAGCGCGATCTGGAGGCCGATGACCGTGATGATCGGGATGAGCGCCGGACGGTAGGCGTGCTTCGTCACGAGCCGGAACTCACTGACGCCGCGCGACCGGGCCGCATCGACGTAGCCGGAACCGAGCGTGCCGATGACGTTGGTGCGGACCAGCCGCAGGAAGACGCCGGCCGTCAACAGGCCGAGGGCGATCGCCGGGAGCACCGCGTGGGCGAGGACGTCACTGATCGCCGTCGGATCGCCGAGGCGGATCGCGTCGATCAGGTAGATGCCGGACGGGTTCGAGATGGTCTGGAGCGTCAGCTCGGTGCCGGTGCTCGCTCGCCCGGCGACCGGGAGGATCCCGAGCCAGACGGAGAAGATGAGCTTGAGCAGCAGGCCGGCGAAGAACACCGGGGTGGCGTAGCTGAGGATCGCGAAGACGCGGAGGCCAGCGTCCTGCCAGCGGTCACGGCGGGCGGCGGCGAGCATGCCGAGCGGGATGCCGACGATGAAGGCGACGATGAGCGCGTAGATCGCGAGTTCGAGGGTCGCGGAGCCGTACGTGAGGAGGACCTCGATGACCGGCCGGTTGTCGGAGATCGTCGTGCCGAAGTTGCCGACCGCGATCTGTCCGAGGAACTCGACGTACTGGATGAAGATGGGCCGGTCGTAGCCGGCGGCACTGATGCGTTCCGCGAGCTGATCGGCCGGGAGTCGGCCTCCGAGCGCCGCGGTGATCGGATCACCGGTCAGGCGCATCAGGAAGAAGACCATGGTGACGAGGATGAACACCGTCGGGATGATCAGCAGGAAGCGGATGACGAGATACCGCCAGAGTCCGCCACCTCCGGAACGTCTGGCCGCCTTGGGGGGTGGGGTTGCGACAGCTGCCGTCATTGCAGTGGATCCTCCTCGATCACCGACTCGGTAGAGCCCGGACACACGATCGGGGCGGCTCTGTGGAGCCACCCCGATCGCGACGTCCGACTCACCATAGTCGGATATCAGTTGGTCAGGCTAGTCAGCCCTTGGTGATGGGCGCGTAGCGGAACTTGAACGACGCGTCGAGGACGGTTCCCTCGACGTCCTTGCCGACGACGGCCACCTGAGCGCCCTGGAGCAGCGGGATGGTCGACAGGTCGGCCGCCTCCGTGTCCTGGATCTGCTCGATGAGCTTCGTCCGTGCGTCGGCGTCCGTCGTCGAGCGCTGCTCGTTGATCAGGTCGTTGACAGCCGGGTTGTCGTAGTGGTTCGCGAGGAAGTTGTCCGTGGCGAAGAACGGCGACAGGTAGTTGTCGGCGTCGGAGTAGTCCGGGAACCAACCCAGCTGGTAGGCCGGGTAGACGTCCGTCGTGCGGTCCTTTGCGTACTGGACCCACTCGGTCTGCTGCAGGTTGACGGTGAACAGGCCGTCGGCCTCGAGCTGGTCCTTGATGAGCGCGTACTCGTCGCCGGAGCCGGAACCGTAGTGGTCACCGTTGTACTGGAGGTTGAGCGCGACCGGGACGGTCACGCCGGCAGCCTCGAGGGTCTCCTTCGCCTTGGCGGCGTCGGGGCCGCCGTCGCCGTCGCCGTAGAGACCCTTGAGGGACTCGGTGGCACCGGTCAGGCCGGCGGGCACGTAGGAGTAGAGCGGGGTGTAGGTGTCCTTGTAGACGTCCTTGGCGATCGCGGCGCGGTCGATCAGGTCGGCAGCGGCCTGGCGGACGGCGAGCGCCTTCGCGGGGTCGGCGTCGGCGGTGGTCGCACCGTAGGGCATCGTGTCGAAGTTGAAGACGAAGTAGCGGATCTCGCCACCGGGGCCGTCGACGACCTTGACGTTCTTGTCCTTCTTCAGGTCCTCGATGTCGGTCGCGGAGAGGCTGCGCGACGCGACGTCGATGTTGCCCTGCTTGACGTCGAGCTTCAGGTTGGACTCGTCGGTGTAGTACTTCACGTTGACGGTGTCGTTCTTCGCCGCGCCGAGGAGGCCCTGGTAGTCGGCGTACTTCTTGTACGAGATGAGCTCGTTGAACTTGTAGCTGTCGATCGTGTACTGGCCGGCGAACGCCTTGCCCTTGACGATGTCGGCGTCCGGGGTGATCTCGGTGGCGGAGAAGACGTCCTCGTCGACGATCGGGCCGACGGGGCTCGAGAGCACCTGCGGGAAGGTCTGGTCGTTCTCGGTCTTCAGCGTGAAGACGACGGTGAGGTCGTCGGGCGCGTCGGTCTTCTCGAGGTTGCCGAGGAGCGAGGACGGTCCGTTGTCGTCCGCGATGGCGAGTTGACGGTCGAAGCTGAACTTCACGTCGGACGAGGTGAGGTCGTTGCCGTTGGCCCACTTGAGGCCCTTCTTGAGCTTCACCGTGTACTCGGTCGGCGAGGTGAACTCGGCCGACTCGGCGATGTCGGGCTCGACGTCGGGGCTGTTGTACGGCGTGTTCAGGAGGAACGGGAAGACCTGGTTCATGACGGCGAAGGAGCCGTTGTCGTACGATCCGGCCGGGTCGAGCGTCGTGACCTTGTCGGTCGTGCCGATGACGATCGTGCCACTGGCGCCGCTGCTGGAGCCGCTCCCGCCGCCGGCGGCGCAGCCGGCGAGGGCGAGGGCGGTGATGGAGAGACCCGCGAGCGCGACGGCGCTCTTCCGGAATCCGCTACGTAGGGATGACATTGATGTCGACCTCGTTTTCTGTGTGTGAGAGACGGCACGGCTGTGTGCAGGTTCTTCGCACGTGCTTGTAGAGGATTACAGCACGCTCCGAACAAATCCCTCAAACCCAGAAGGCTTCCGGTGCTGATTCGTTACGAGCACGAAACGTGCGCATGCGGCAGCTGTCGCGCAAGGACCGCGCGTTTGGCCCGCACTCCGTGGAACTCGCCATCTCGCACCGATCATGGATCACCGGTTGTCGATAGTATACAGTCTACAGATGACAGGTCCGGATGAGGCGGACCTCAAGACTCTGAGGAGCTCGTATGTCTGTGCACCCGCCTGCGGCCACCACCGCCCAGCTGGGCGGCGACACGCCCGCCGCTCCCGAGTTGCGCCCGGCGCAGAGCGCTCGCGTGGCGCGGACGCACCTCACCTATCGGGAGGCGGCTCCCGGGCTCTCCGTCCGTGAAGCGGACCTGTCGCTCAGACTCGACGGCGGCGGTCACGGGCTCCTCGACACGACGCACTTCGACACCGTCCGCTTCCCACCACCGGCCTGGGCCGACCAGGCCATCCGCGAGGCCGTCGCCACCGGCGAATGGGCGTACACCCCGTACCGAGGCGACCCCGGCGTGCTCACCGACCTCGCCTCGGCGATCAGCGGCTTCCTCGGCAGCCCGGTGGGTCCCGGCAACCTCGCCCTGACCCCCGGGACGCAGGGCGCCCTGTTCACGACACTGTCCTCGATCGTCGACGAGGGCGACCTCGTCCTCCTCGCCGACCCGGACTACCTGTTCTGCGAGCGGATCCTCGCGTTCCTCGGAGCACGGGTCGAGCGCATCCCGCTCATCCTCGACGGCGAGCGCCCCGGCCTCGACCTCGACGTGGTCGAACGGTTCCTGCCCGAGCAGCCGAAGCTGCTCATGTTCTCGCACCCGAACAACCCGACCGGCGCCGTCTATCCCGCGGAGATGATCTCCCGCGTCGCCGAGCTCGCCGTCGCCGGCGGCTTCCGCGTGCTCGTCGACGAGCTGTACAGTCGCCTGCTCTACACGGACACCCCGTTCCCCCACCTCCGCTCCGAGCCCGGCATGGCCGACCGGACCATCACCCTGCTCGGCCCGTCGAAGACCGAGTCCATGAGCGGCTTCCGGATCGGCGTCGTGGTCGCCCCGGAGGACGTCATCGCGTCGGTCGAGCAGACCCTCGCGATGACCTCCCTCCGCGCCCCCGCCTACGCGCAGCGCATGCTCGCCCGGTGGCTCGTCGACGACGACGACTTCCTCCACGAACGCATCGCCGACCTGGAGGCGATCAAGCGCACCACCGTCGAGAGCCTGTCGCGGGTCCCCGGCCTACGCATGACGCCGCAGGACGGGACCGCCTACCTGTTCCTCGACGTCTCGGCGTTCGGGGTGTCGGACGTCGAGGTCGCCGGAGCCCTGCAGCGCGAGGCGCAGGTCGTCGTCTCGCCCGGGTACCAGTTCGGCCCCTCCGGCAGCGGGCACTTCCGGATCTGCTACGCCCGCGACGAGACGGAGTGGGCTGCGGCGCTCGAGCGGATGGTCGTGTGCCTGACCGGCCTCGCGACCGCAGCCGGTATCGACGCGTGACCGACGGCGCATCTCGCGACGCGGGGATCCGGCCAGCCGGCGCTTACTCGGTCGCACGCCTCGTCGGCGAGCTCGTCCACACCGCCGGCATGACCCCGCGGGTCGACGGCGCGCTCGTGGCGACCGGCCGGATCGGTCGAGAACTCGACGACGCCCAGGCGCTGTCCGCCACCCGGATCGCGACCGAGCGGGCGCTCGCTGCCGCTGCGAACGCGGTCCCCGAGGGTGCCTTCCTCACCGAAGTGGTCTCCCTGACCGTCTACCTCGCCGTGGCCGACGGCTTCGTCCGGCTGAGTGAGATCGCCGACGCGGCGAGCGCCGTGGTCGTCGAACGGTTCCCCGACGCCTCACTGCCCGTCCGCGCCGCCCTCGGGGTCGCCGCGCTTCCCGGCGATGCACCCGTCGAGATCCAGCTCGTCGCGCGATGCACCGGCGGGCCGATCACCTGATCAGCGCCCAGCGGTCGACGCGTGTGGTCTGATGGTGGTCATGGCCGTCTCATTCAGCTTCACCGTCGGGGTCGACGAGCCCCATCACGTCACCGTGCGGGTCGCCGGGATCCGGAACCGGGTGACGATCGAGGTCGACGGGTGGCTGGCGGCCGACAGCGGGGGCAATCTGGGGCGCATCATGCCGAACGTCTTCGACGTCGAGGTCGGGGTGCAGGAACGACACATGGTGTCGATTCGGGTGATCATCCAGGAACCGATCGACGGTGGCGCACGCTACATCGACGTGTTCATCGACGGCCGCTTCGCCGCGCGGCACGACTGGCGGGCGATCCGCGAGCGGTGACCGTGGGTCGACGGGTCAGTAGCCCCGGTCGGCGTCGAAGCGGTTGAGCAGCGGCTCCCCCGCGCGGTACCGGGCGAGGTTCTCGATGAAGAGCGCGGTGAGCGTCGCGTTCTCGCTCTCCACCGTGGACGCGGAGTGCGGTGAGATGAGCACGTTGTCGAGGTCCCAGAGGGGCGAGTCGGCGGGCAGGGGCTCCTCACGGAACACGTCGAGGGCGGCACCGCCGAGTCGACCCGAGCGGAGGGCCTCGATGAGGGCGTCCTCGTCGATCACCTGACCGCGCGAGATGTTGACCACGGCCGCGTGCGTCGGGAGCATCGCGATGCGGTCGGCGCTGATGAGGTTCTCGGTCTCGGGGGTGAGCGCCGTGCACAGCACCAGTACGTCGGTCGTCGGCAACACCTCGTCGAGCCGGTCGACATCGCTCAGCTCGACACCCTGCGGCAGCTCGTAGCGTCCGCCCACACGACCCACCGCGGTCACGCGTGCGCCGATCGCGTCGAAGGTCCGGACCACGTTCGAGCCCATGCCGCCGACGCCGACGACGGTGACCCGCATGCCGGCCAGCTGCCGGGTGGTGTACCGCTCGAACCGATGCTCGCGCTGCTGCCGCTGCAGGTACGGCAGTCCCTTCACGACGAAGAGCGCCCCGGTGAGGGCGAACTCGGCGAGTGGCACGGCGTGCACGCCACCGGCGGTCGTGGCGATGATGCTGCTGCGATCGAGTCCGGTGCGACGCATGAACGCACCGATGCCGGCGCTCGTCGCCTGGATCCATTTCAGGTTCGGTGCCCGCTGCGGGAGCGCCGCCGGGTCCTGCCAGTCGAAGTCGAACGCGACCTCGGCCCGCGCGAGCAGTTCCTCCCAGCGCCGCTGGTCCGCGGCGCTCAGCTGCGGCGTCGGCCCGTGGTGGTCGGCGACGTACTGCGGCACGCCGATGAGCGTCGGGTCGTAGAGCACCTCGACGTCCGGGTGGGAGGCGCGGATCGCCTCGACGTGTTCGGGTTCGAGGTAGCTCGTGATGAGGATCTGCATGATGGTCCATCCTGCCGCGGACGCGGCGGCGTGTGCGGGCGGTCGGGTGCGCGCGGTGTCAGGCGGTCGGCCAGGGGTCGACCGCGGCGAGCCGCTCGGCCGTCAGCGCGGGGCGGTCGCCAGACGCCTCCGCCGATACCGTGCGGGGCTGCAGGACCCGACGGGGTCCGCAGGCGATCGGCAGGAATCCCGGTCCATGCCCTGGCATGGGCGAGCCTCCGTGGACGACGATCCCGACGGTGATCCAATCGCGGCGGAACCCCATGTTGTGGCGGACGTCGAGGTGCTCGACGGCGAACAGGTCGCCGAGGCGCATGTCGATGCCGTCGAGTTCCGGCGAGTCCGGGGTGACGGCGAGATCGACGTCCCACTGGTGCGCCGGCCGGCCGATCCCGTTCCCGGCCACCTTGCCGGGGAGGACCCCGACCACGTCCACGGTCGCGACACCCGCGTCGACCGTCACGGGGAGGGCGTCGAGCAGTGCGGGGTCGATGTTCAGCAGGACGATCTCCTCCGGTAGGTCGGCGCGTTCGTACCCCTGCCCCATCGCGTGCACGGCGATGCGGTCTCCGGGCAGGAGCGCCGCCATGGTCTCGTCGTCGAAGGAGACGATGACCCTGCCGGCCTCGCCGCGCTTGCCGACGACGGAACCCGTCGCGCCGGTCGCCGCGCCGGATCGCACCGTGGCGCGGTTGCCGACGCACGCGAAGGACGTCAGGCCGAAGCGCGATCCCGGGTCCGGGTGCACGAGGGTGACGCCGGGTGCCGCGTGGTCCGTGTCGGTCGCGAACACCGAGTCCCCCAGGTGCACGCCGAGCACGACACCGCCGTCGCCGACCGGCACGTAGGGGTGCCCGTCGCGGTCGATCCGGTACGACACCATCGGGGTGAGGCCGGCGTGCTCGACGAAGCCGAGCAGGTTGTTGGCGATGATCGAGCTCATACGGTCGTCTCCGTCGCGGTCGTGGGGGTGGAGGTGGTCGTCGCCCGGCCCATCGCGGTGAGCGCAGTGGCGAGGTTCGCCGCAGGATCGTCGAGGACGGTGAACGCCGACGCGGGTCCCGACAGCAGGGTCGAGGGCCCTGGTCCGTGCCCGAAGAGGCGGCACTCGCCGGTGGAGATGACCCCGATCGTGATCCAGCCGGGCCGGTAGCCGCGTCCGTAGGAGTGGTCCTGGTCCTCGAGCACGACGATGTCGCCGATGCGGAGCGACTCCAGGCCGAGCGACAGGTCCTCGCTGAGACCGGGGTAGGCACCCATCAGATCGGTGTTGGCGAACTCGGAGAGCATGCCGCCTCCTGCACCCGCCGCCTCGGCCGGGACGCGCATGGCGACGCCGACCTCGAGTGTGCCGTCAGCCGCCGTCGAGAACGGCAGGTGCGGCAGGAGCCGCGGGTCCAGGTTCTTCACCCGGACGTCCGGGTGGTCGAGGAGGCGCAGGCCCTGACCGCGGGCCTCGACGCTCACGGCGTCGCCGGTCGTCACCTGGCGGAGCGCCCCGTCGGCGAAGTCGGCGAGGACGTAGGCGTGCTGGCCGATGACGACACCCTCGGCTCCTGCCGCCGCCCCCGAGCGCACGGTCACGACGTTGCCGACGCAGCTGAGGAACTGCAGTGCGGCGTTCGCCTCGGCACCCGCGTGCCGGATCGACAGCCCGGGTTCGAGATGGTCGCTCGCGTGCCCCGTGGCGGCCTCTCCGACGTGCGCGCCCATCGTGACCCCGCCCATGCCGGGCAGGATGAAGGGGTGGCCGTCGGGATCCACCCGGTAGCCGTGACGGTCGGCCTGGGGCGGCCAGACCTCTCCGGTCAGGATCTGCGTGACCAGGCGGTCCTCGTTGGTCCTGAGACTCATGCCGTCGCTCCCTTCGGGGCCGGTGCGGTGCCGAGGGCGAAGCCGCGGATGCGGAGCGGTGGCGCGGTCGCGGCACCGTTGAACACGTTCATGAGCGGCTGGCTCAGCGACACCGATCCGACGCCGTCGACCCGCGCGAGACTGTCGAGCACGCTCACTGTGAACCGCTGCGACTCGACCGGACGCGTGATCCGGCCGTTCTCGATGAGGAAGCATGCGTCGCGCGTGACCCCCGTGATCGTGGAACGGACCGGGTCGACCGTGCGCGTGTACCAGAAGCGCTGCAGGTACACCCCGCGTTCGACGCCCGCGATGAGGTCGAGCTCGGTCGTGTCGGCCGCGCGGAGGATGACGTTCATCGGGATGGCGTGCGGCGCCTCCTCACGGGCGATGTGGAAGTTGCCGCTCGAGGCGGTCCCGAGCGCGAAGGCGGTCTCCCGGTCGGTGACGACCTCCGCGACCCGTCCACGGTCGAGGAACGGGACGTCGCGCTTCGTGGTGCCCTGGAAGTCGAACGGGAACGGCAGTCCGAGGTCGGCCGTCGCGTCGTCGTGGACCGAGACGAGCGACGAGGCAGCCTGCTCCCCGGCGCGGGTCGCGGCCGTGCCGAAGCCGGATGCCAGGGCCCCACCGGTGAATCCGAAGGCGCCGAAGAAGTCGAGGAACTCACCGGCGGCGAGCGCCCCGAGCACGACGTCGTACTCGCCGGCGGCGAGCGAGGAGCGACCCCGGGTGGCGGACGCCTCGGAGAGGGTCCGCTCGACGGACTCCGCCGCGAGCAGGCGGTCCGAGGAACGGGAGAGGTCCTTCCAGTGCGAGGACCCGTCGTCGATGCGGACCGTCAGGGAACCCTGCGCCTCGGTCGCCGCGGCATAGCGGGACGTGCCGCGCTCGCGGTCGTGGAAGGCGACCTCCGTGACCGCGCGGCCGAACATGCCCGCGGCCACACCACCGGCGCGGTCGGCCTCCGTCATCGCGCGATCGGCGAGGGCGACGTGTTCGCCGACGTCCCAGGCCGCCGTGTCCTCGCCCCAGAGCAGGGCACCGGACGCGGTGCGTCCCGACACGACCGGCTCGTCGACAGGGCCCGGTTCGGCTCGCGGTGGCCCGGCGGGGAGCCCCTGCCTGGCCTGCTCCCGCGCGGCGGCGCTCGCGTTCGCGACCGCCCGGCCGAGCCCGGCGATCGAACTGGCCGCGGCGAGCGACGCCCGCCCGTCCACCTCGGCGCGGACCATGATCTGCACCTCGTCGATGGCCTGACTCTGGTGCACCCGACGACCGGCGAAGCGGGTGAAGTCCCCTCGTCGACCGGTGAGGAACGCCTCGATCCGGTCCGCCGGGGCGTCGCGCAGGGCGGCCTCGAGCGCCTCGGCGGCTCGCTCGCCGCCGACGACGGGCCCGAAGGCGGTGGTGGTCGTGCTGTCGGTGTCGCTCATCGGTCCACTCCGATCCGGAGGTTCCGCACGAGCGTCGGCGAGGCGCCGTGCCCGAGGAAGCCCCATTGCTTGGGTTCGCCCTTGCCGCAGGGCATGCCGAAGGCCTTGAACTCCTCCGGCCCGGCGACCGCCTCGACGGACTGCCAGAACTCGGGCGTCGTGCCGCCGTAGGAGAAGCCACGCAGCAGGCGACCCCGCCGACCGTTCTCCACCTCGTACGCCACCTCGGTGCCGAACTGGAAGTTGTGTCGCCGCTCGTCGATCGACCAGCTGCGGTTGTCGTCGATGTAGTAGCCGTCGCCGAGACGCTCCTGCAGTTCCTCGGTCGACCCGCTGCCGGGTTCGAGGAACACGTTCGTCGCGAAGCACACGGGTGTGTACCCCCAGCCGTCGGAGCGGGCTGCGCCGATCGATGGCACCCCGATCCGGGCGGCCGAGTCGCGCGTCGAGAGGAAGTTGCGGATGATCCCCTCCGAGATGAGCGGCTGGCGCGACGCCGGGACACCCTCGTCGTCGAACGCGAAGGAGCCTCGGGTGCCGGGCACCGTCGGGTCGGAGGTGATGTTCACCGCCTCGGAGCCGTATCGGAGCGAGCCGACCGCGTCGGGCCCGATGAACGAGGTGCCCGCGTAGTTCGCCTCGTCACCGAGGATCCGGTCGAGTTCCAGGGCGTGACCCGTCGACTCGTGGATCTGGAGGGCCATCTGCGCCGGGCCGATGATGACGTCGGCCGTGCCCTGCGGCGCGAGTGGCGCCGTCAACAGCTCCACGGCCTCCCGCCCGATCCGATCGGCCTCCTCGACCATCCGGAGGCCTTCGACGTACTCCCACCCCGCCTGCGCGGTGTTGCCGTGGAAGGAGTTCGGGAAGGAACGCCGTTGCATCGTGCCGTGGCCGACCGCGTTCACGAGCGCCATCGCCCCGCTCTCGATGAGGTGCTGGTGCTGCATCGAGCCCTCCGTGTTGGCGAAGTGCCGGTGCTGTCGCTTGGCGTTCAGGCCGGCCTGGGCCATCACCACCTCGACGGGCGCGCTCGCGGCGCTCAGGATGTCGCCGAGCAGCGCCTGCCGGGTCGACGCCGACACCGCGAAGGGGTCGAGCACGACGTCGGTCGCGTACCGGCCGCTCACCGCCGGCATCGGCGGCAGTTCCGTGCGGTGCGCGTCGGAGACCCGATCGGCGTTGCGTGCATTGGCGAGCGCGCGATGAGCCGCGAGCGTGAGGTCGTCGGCGTCGTCGATCGGAACGGAGGCGAACCCCCAGCTGCCGTTGAAGAGCACACGCACGCCGACACCGAGGTTGTGCTCGATCCGCTCGTCGAGTCCGGACTCGAGCGTCGAGTACAGGCGCACCTCCTCGGCCTCGATGAGCCGGGCGTCGGCGTAGCTCACGCCCGGGACGTCGACCGCTGCGAGCACCCTGGTGAGCATCGTCGCCGCCGCCTGATCGTCGGCGAGTTCGCCCCAGGCGTGGGCCGCCGCGTCGACCGCTGCGAGCGGCGCGACCGTCTCGGCGTCCGTCACGCGCGGGCCGCCTCGGCGTCGTTCGCATCCGACGGGGCGAGCGCGAGCGGGAAGTCGCACCAGGCGCGGGTGCGGAACGACAGCTCGAACGCGTTGATCGTCTCCTGGACGAGCGCGCCCTGGTCGAAGTTGCCCTGGTTGAAGTCGTCGCCGGACAGGATCTCGGTGGCGAAGTCCTTGCAGAGGTTCGAGTAGAAGAGGAACGGCCAGGGCTCGGTGGACGCCCCACCCTCGGGGAAGAACTCCTGCGGGATCTCGAGCTCCTCGAACTCGACCTGGTCCTTCTTCGCGACCTTGATCGTCTGGCAGATGCCGGCCTCCTCGACGAGGCGGACGATGATCGCACCCTCCGAACCGTAGATCCGGGCCTCGATGCCGGGGAAGTTGCCGACGGTGACGTAGGACGACTGGATCGACGCCAGACGGCCCTGCTCGAACTCGGCGATCCACATGTCGCCGTCGTCGATGTTCATCCGCTGCATCGCGCCCGTGTCGCGGACCATCCGCTCCGGGACGAAGTTGCGCATCGTCCCGACGACGCTCGTCATCGGAGCATCGAGCCACCAGTGCATGATGTCGATGATCGGCGCGCCGTAGCCCTCGATGGAGGAGACGGCGATGACCTCGGGGTCCGCGTCCGGGTCCACCTGACGCAGCGGCGTCTTCGGATCGATCCACTGGCTGTTCTGCTCGTAGCCGTTGAAAATGTAGGGCTCGCCGATGAACCCCTGGTCGATGAGGTGCTTCGCGTACTGGATGGCGGGGGCGAAGCGGAAGGTGAAGCCCAGCTTCGTCTTGACACCACGCTCGGCGGCGAGCGCCGCGGCGCGCCGGGTCTCGGTGTAGTCGCTGTTCACGGGCTTCTCGCAGAGGACGTGCTTGCCCGCCGCGATGGCCGCCATGGAGATCTCGAAGTGCATGGCGTTGCCGGTCGCGACGTCGATGACGTCGATGTCGGGGTCGTCGATCAGTTCGCGGTAGTCGGTCACGGCACGCTCGACACCGAACTCCGCGGCCGCCGACGCGAGCGCCTCCTCGTCGATCTCGGCGAGCGCGACGACCTCGACACGCGGGTCGCGCTGCCAGCCGGGGATGTGGGAGCGGACGGCCCAGCGGCCGGCACCGACGACGGCGACTCGGAGCTTGCGATCGGACTCGGACATGGTGGTTCTCCTTCTGCGGGTGCCGGCATCGTGCGATGCGCGGACGGTGGTGGGATCGGTCGGAGGTTCAGGTCACGCGCGCTGCAGGCGGACGCGTGGGTCGATGACGGAGTAGAGGAGGTCGACGATGAAGTTGACGACCACGATGAAGAGGGCCGAGAAGAGCACGGTGCCGACGATCATCGGGGTGTCGAGGTTGGAGATCGCGTCGAAGGCGAGCCGGCCGATGCCGTTCAGTCCGAACACGGTCTCGACGATCACGACGCCTCCGAGGAAGTATCCGAAGTCGAGTCCGATCATCGTGACGAGCGGGATCGCGACGTGCCGGAAGCAGTGGCGCCAGAGGATGGTCCGCTCGGGCATGCCCTTCGCCCTGGCCATCCGGACGAACGGCGAGTCGAGCGTCTCGATCATGTTCGTCCGCGTCATGCGGGCGTACCAGGCACCGCCGCCCGACCCGAGCGTGAAGGTCGGGAGCACGAGGTACCAGATGATCGGGTCACCGAGCCCGTTGAGCGGGAACAGTCCCCAACTGAACGCGAAGTAGTAGATGAGGAGCAGGCCGAGCCAGAACGACGGCGCCGACAGTCCGATCAGCGACACGAAGGTCACCGTGCGGTCGACCCAACCACCGCGACGGTAGGCGGCGTAGATGCCGGCCGGGACACCGAGGATGATCTGCCAGACGAGCCCGCCGATCGCCACGAGGACCGTCGTCGGCAGAGCGGAGACGATCCGCTCGAACACACTCGTCTCCCGCAGGACGTACGAGGTGCCGAGATCGCCGCTCAGGAGCCGGCCGATGAACCCGAGGTACTGCTCCCACAGCGGGGCGTCGAGGCCGAGCTGTGCGCGGATGGATGCGATCGTCTCGGCACTCGCGTTCGGCCCGGCGAGGGTGGCCGCCGGGTCCGCGGGGACGGCGTAGACGAGGAGGAACGCGAGGCTGACCACCCCGAAGAGGACGAGGGCCATCTGGCCGAGTCGTCGTGCAAGCCACCAGAACATGGTCTACCTCGCCATCGGTGCAGCTGAGTCGAGCATCTCGGACAACCAGTCGCCGACGAGGTTGAACGCCATCACCGTCACGATCAGGCAGATGCCGGGGATGAAGAGCATCCAGGGGGCGATCTGGAAGTAGGTGCTCCCGTCGGAGATCATCTGCCCCCACGAGGCCTGTGGGATCGGGACACCGATGCCGAGGAACGACAGGGCGCTCTCGATGAGGATCGAGGAGGCGACGCCGAGCGTGGCGTACACGATGATCGCCGGCAGCAGGTGCGGGATGATGTGCTTCCACATGATGCGGAGGTGCCCGACACCGAGCGTCCTGGTCGCGACGACGAACTCGCGGTGCTTCAGGGAGATCACCATGCCGCGGATGATGCGGGCGAGCGTCGTCCAGTAGATGAGGGCGATGACGATGATGACGTTCGTGGTGCTCCGGGTCGTGACCGCGATGAGGGCGGTGCAGAGCAGCAGGATCGGGAAGGAGATGACGACGTCGGTGATGCGCATGAGCACCGCCTCGACGATGCCGCCGAAGTAGCCGGCGATCACCCCGACCGTCACCCCGACGATCGTCGCGAGTCCGTTGGCCACGATCCCGATCACGAGGGACACCTGCGTGCCCGAGATGAGCCGCGAGAGCACGTCGCGACCGAGCGCATCGGTCCCCAGGAGGAACCCGGGCGTCCCGGGCGGGAGCGGCTGTCCCTGCGGCCCGAGTCCGATGTCGTTGTAGGTCTGCAACGGGTCGTGCGGCGTGATGAGCGGAGCCAGCACCGCGATGAGCGCGATGAGGAGCAGCACGATGAGCGACACGAACGCCGCAGGGTCGCGTCGGAGACTGCGCAGCACCTCGCGGGCGCGCATCGGTCGGTCATCGTCGGTCGCCGCCAGGTCGACACCCTGGCCGATGACGGGAGGCAGTGCTTCACTCATGCGTCGGCTCCGATCCGAGCGGGTTCCGGGACCAGGACGGGATCCGCGAAATGGCACGCCGCGTCCTGCCCCGATGTCGTGGTCCGCAGCGGCGGGGCGACGGTCCGGCAGACCTCCTGGGCCATCGGACACCGCGGGTGGAAGCTGCACCCGCTCGGCGGGTTCGCGGCGCTCGGCGGTTCGCCCGTGAGACGGACGCGCGGCAGGCGGGTCGAGCGATCGCGGACGATCGGCTCCGGCACCGCCGACAGCAGGGCTCTCGTGTACGGATGCTGCGGGTTCTCGAAGATCTCGTCGCGCGTCCCGATCTCGACCAGACGTCCGAGGTACATGATGCCGACGTGGTCCGCCATGAACCGGAGGGTGGACAGATCGTGCGAGATGAAGAGGTACGCGAGACCGAGCTCCTCCTGCAGGTCCTTGAGCAGATTGAGCACTTGCGCCCGGACCGAGACGTCGAGCGCGGAGACGGCCTCGTCGCAGAGGATGAGGCGCGGGTCGACGCAGAGCGCGCGAGCGATCGACACGCGTTGCCGCTGTCCGCCGGACAGCTCGCGCGGACGCCGTTCGATGAAGCTCCGCGACAGGCCCACCTGGTCGAGGATGCCCTCGACCGCCCGCTTCGGGTCGGTCGGCTTGGTGGTCCGGAGCGAGATCGCCTCGAGCAGGGTCTCCCCCACCTTCATCCTCGGGTCGAGCGAGTCGTAGGGGTCTTGGAAGATCATCTGCATCGTGCGGCGGTACTCCGCGAGCCGACGTCCTCGCAGCGCTCCCACGTTCTCACCGTTCAGCCGCATGCTGCCGGCGGAGGCCTGGTTGATGCCCATGAGCGTCCTGGCGATGGTGCTCTTCCCGGAGCCCGACTCGCCGGCGATGCCGAGGGTCTCGCCGGCACGGAGCTGGAAACTGACGCCCTGCACGGCGGGGACGCGGGACGCCCGTCGGCCGATACCACCGGAGCGGCGGAACGTGACCTCGAGGTCCCGCACGTCGAGCAGCGCCTCGCCGGCCCGCGAGCGGCTGCTGGGACCGTTGACGAGGTCCGAACCGTCGAGCCGGCTCATGCGGCCGACTCCTGCTCGCCCGCGAAGGCCTCCGGTGCGACGACGCCGCACGCGACCCGCTGCCCGACACCGCCGAGCGGTGCCTGGACGAGCGCCGGGTCGTTCGTCAGACACGCGTCGACGGCCGCCGGGCAACGCGGCGCGAACGCGCAACCGCTCGGCCGACGACCGGCCGTCGGTGGCGCCCCGGAGATGGTGCGGAGCCGTGGCGGGATCGGCTCGGACAACTTGAGGATGGAGCCGAGCAGCGCGTGCGTGTACGGGTGCTGCGGGTCGCCGACGATCTGCTCGGCCGTGCCCTCCTCCACGATGCGCCCCGCGTACATGACGAGGATGCGGTCGCAGAAGCTGGAGATGACACCGAGGTCGTGGCTGATGAGGATGACGCCCGTGTCCTGTTCGGAGACCATGTCGTCGAGCAGGTCGAGCACCTGGGCCTGCACGGTCACGTCGAGCGCCGTGGTCGGCTCGTCCGCGATCAGCAGCTTCGGTGAGCAGGCGGTCGCGATGGCGATGCAGACGCGCTGCCGCATCCCGCCGGAGAACGCCCCGGGGAAGTCGTTCATGCGCGCCTCCGCGTCGGGGATCCCGACGCGGCGCAGCAGGTCGACGGCGCGGGCGCGAGCGGCGACGCGGCCCATGCCCAGGTGCGTCTCGAGCGACTCCGTGATCTGCCGGCCGACCCGCATGAGCGGGTTGAGGCTCGACATCGGGTCCTGGAAGACCATCGCGACCTGCGAACCGCGCCACTGCTGCAGCGCCCGGTCGGAGTAGGCGAGGACGTCCTCCCCGCCGAACCGCACCGATCCGCCGGCGATCACACCGGGGTCCGACACGAGCCGCATCACGGCCTGCGACGTCAGGGACTTGCCGGAACCCGACTCCCCCACGATGCCGACGCGCTCACCCGCGGAGACCTGGAACGAGACGCCGTCGACGGCGTGGAAGGGGTCCCCCGAGGAGGTCGGGAAGTCGACCACGAGGTTGGAGACGTCGAGCAGCGCACTCATGTCGCGTCCTTTCGGTGGGGGCGCCGCGGGTGGTCCGTCGAGGGACCACCCGCGGTTCGGGTTCCGTGGTGCGGTGATGCGGGTGGCGCGCCGGTGCGCCGGGTGATGCGTATCCGGTGGCTACCGCTTGGCGGTGCCGTCGGACTTCCAGTACTCGGCCATGTCCCAGCCCCAGATCGGCTGCGGGAAGTACCCCTCGATGCCGGTGCTGTGGAGCTCGGTCTTGGTACCGAAGTACAGCGGCACGATCGGGTTGTCGGCGAGCATGAGCTTCGACGCCTCCTCGTACTTCGCGGTCGCCGCATCCGGGTCGGTCTCGGCGAGCGCCTGGGCGACGAGGTCGTCCATCTCCGGGTTGCAGTAGTACGCGTAGTTGTGGCCCTGCGGGACCGCCGAGGCGCACGACATGAGCGCCTGCAGGAAGTCCGAGCCCTCGGGGTAGTCGGCCACCCAGAAGGTGAGGGCGAGCGGCGCCTTGCCGGCTCCCGCCAACTCGCTGAAGGTGTTCGGAGCCAGCGTCTGGAGGTTGACGTCGATGCCGATGGCCTTGAGGTCCTGCTGCATCTGCGGCGCCAGGGCAGAGAAGGGCGGGACGTTCCAGGCGTACATGTCGGTCGTGATGCCGTCCGCGAACCCGGCCTCCGCCAGCAGCTGCTTGGCCTTCTCGACGTCCTGTTCGTGGGTCATCTCGTCGCCCGTGTAGCCGAGGACCTTCGGCGGGATGAACTCGGTCGCCGCAGAGCCCTGGCCGTTGACGAGCTTGAGCAGCGCCTTCCGGTCGAAGGCGAGGGAGACGGCCTCACGCACCTTCGGGTTGTCGAAGGGGGCGGTGTTGACGTTCATCGTGAGGTAGTAGGTGCTCGGCTTCTCGATCTCGACGAGCTGATCCTTGAGCTTCGGGTCCGAGGTCACCTGGATGAACTTGGCTGGCGGGATCGGGCTGCCCATCAGGTCGATGTCGCCCTTCTGCAGCATGAGCACCTGGTTGTCGGGGTCGACGCCGAGGATCATGCGGATGTGGTCGGCGTACGGACGCGGGGAATCCCAATAGTCGGGGTTGCGGTCGAGCGTGATCTCCTTGCCCGCACTGAAGGTGTTCAGCGTGAACGGCCCGGAGCCGACGGGCTCGGTCGCGACGGTGCCGCCGCTGCCCTCGGGGATGATCGAGCCCGCGGGCATGGCGAGGATGTACTTGAACGAGGAGTTGGGCGTCGTCAGCGTGATCTTGAGGGTCTGATCGTCGACGACCTCGATGCCGGTCGGGAGTCCGGTCGGGTTCGCCGCGTACTCCTCGGCGCCGGCGATACCGCGCCAGAACTCCGCGAGACCCGCCTTCGTCGCGGGGTCGAGGACCCGGGCGTAGGAGTAGGCGACGTCCTTGGCCGTGAGCGGGTCGCCGTTGCTGAAGGTGAGTCCCTCCTTGAGCTTCATCGTGTAGGTGAGCCCGTCGTCACTGACCTCCGGGAACGACTCGGCCGCCTGGAGCTTCAGCTCGCTGGTGTCGCGGTCGTAGTCGTACATGCGGTCGAACATCATCCGCATCATGTTCCAACACGTCGCTCCCGTGCAGACGGCCGGGTCGAAGGTCTCGGGGTCGGACGCCGCGGCGGTGGTGATCGTGCCGCCGTACTTGGGGTCGCCACCAGTGGCGGAGGTGCTACCGCCGCCGGCACCGCCAGCGCTGCACGCCGTCAGAGCGACCGCGAGCGCTGCTCCGAGCAGCGCGCCTCGCAGTGATTTCTTCACTGAGTTCTCCTGTCAGGGTTGTGCCGGACCTCCTGAGGAAGCGAGCCGCCGACGGAACGTTCGTGTGCTGTTGGTGGACGATATCACAGACTGCACACTGTCGACAATCGACAACAACGATTCGTTTGAGCTAGGATTCGGGCATGGAAACTCTCGAACGAACCGGCTTGACAGGAGCCGCGGTCAACGAGCTGCGGGAGGCGATCCTCGAGGGTCGCCTCGTCCAAGGTGAACGCCTCAGCGAGGTCAATCTGTCGACCACCCTCGGCGTCAGCCGCGCCCCGGTGCGAGAAGCCCTCCTCCACCTCGAGCAGGAGGGGCTCGTCGTGTCGCTGCCGTACAAGGGAGCGTCGGTCGTCACGCTGTCACCACAGGACTTCCTCGAGTTGTCCACGCTCCGCACCGCCCTCGAACGGCTCGCCTGGTCGCGTGCGATCGAACGCACCGGCGACGACGAGGTCGCGGCCATGCGCGCGATCATCGAGGAGATGCGTGTCGCCGTGGAGACGGACCAGAAGGCGAAGCTCGTCCGACTCGACATCGACTTCCACGACCAGGTGTTCCTCCTCGCCGACCACTCACGGCTCTACACCGCCTGGCAGGCCATCAAGTGGCAGGTCGCGCTCTTCCTGCTCACCCGGCGCGTGAAGGTGGACGACTACCACAGCATCATCGTGCAGGAGCACACCGAACTCCTCGACCTGCTCGTCGGACGGCGTTCGGGTGCGATCGACGAGACCATCGAGCGGCACATCGGTTCCGGGTACGGGCGGGTCAGCGAACGACTGGCTGGAGACGCCCGCGCTGCTGCGAGCGACGGAGCGGTCGTCGAACCGGCGTGAGCCCTCGGGCGCGCTGACCGGTCAGAATTTGGCAGCGCTCGACGTGCGTCCGGCCCGGCGCCGACTCAATCGTTGATGGCGGCGTTGGCCGCCTCCTGCGCCTTCTTGAGGCCGTCGGCGACGGGCGTCGTGCCGGCGAAGATCTCCTTGAAGATCGGGTCGTAGGCGGCGAGTCCCTTTGCATACCCGGCACCCGTCGGCGGTGCGATGGTCTTCGCGTCGTCGGCGATCACGTCGAAGAAGGGCTGAACGTCGACGTCCTGGCCCTTCCAGTAGTCGAAGTACTGCTTCTGAGCGGCGGTGACGGCCGGGACCGCCGAGCCGGATGCACCGACGGGCGCGTTGCCCTCGGAACTGCCCAGCCAGGCGAGCACCTTCTTCACCTGGTCGGGGTGCTTGGTGGCCGCGTTGCCCGCTGCGGCGATCCCGTTCGTGACGCTGACCTTGCCCGCGGGACCGGCCGGGAGCTCGGCGACACCCCAACGGAAGTCGGCGCCATCGTGCACGGCCTTCAGGCTGTAGAGCCCCGACTGGAACATGGCGACCTTGCCCTGGATGAAGGCGTCGCGGGCGAAGTCACCGTCGGCGTTCGTGGAGGCGGCCGGCGGGGCGACCTTGGCGCCGTTGATCGCGTTCACGAGGTAGCTCACGGACTCGCTCGTCTTCGGGTCGTTGAACGCGAAGTCGTCGCCGTCCTGGTACTTTCCGCCGTTCGAGCCGATGAACGGCAGGAGCACGGCCTGCAGGTCGTACCCGAGGCCGGTGCCGTAGGTCGCGGGCGCTGCCGGGTTGAAACCGGGCTGATCGGCGGAGACCCCGGCCGCGTCCTTCGTCAGCTTCTTCGCCAGGGGCAGGAAGGTGTCCTTCGTCGCGTCGGGCGACCAGGTCGCATCCTCGAGCTCGGCGGGCTTCACGCCGGCCGCGTCGAGGAGGTCGGCGTTGTAGTAGACCGCGATACCGGCGTCGGACAGCTGCGGAACGGCCCAGAGCTTGTCATTCCGGGTGAACTGGCTGACCACGCTCGGTGCCCAGTCCTTCGAGGCGTCCTTGCCGAGCGTCTGACCGACGTCGAGCACGCTCCCGCTGTCCGCGTACCCGGCGAGATAGGAGTTGTTCAACCAGAAGACGTCTGGAGCGCTGTCCGCCGCGACGTCGGTGCGGAGCTTCGTCCAGTAGTCCGCCCATTCGACGACGTCGACGCGGACGCGGATGTCGGGGTTCTCGCGCTCGAAGGCGGCGAACGAGGTCTCATAGGCGTCGGCGACGGCGGAATCCCAGACACGCACGGTGACCGTCGTGCGCTCCGTGGATCCGGCGGCGCAACCGCTCAGCATCAGGGCGGAGGCGGCCGCGATCGCGAGGGCGGCGTGTCTCTTGAGCATGAGAATCCTTCGTTCCGTGAACCTCAGGGAGGCTAGCAGTTCAGTCTGAACGCCCGCGAGCTGTCAGAAACGGTCAGTGTGACGCCGTCGGACTGTGCGTTCGTGACAGTTCGCGGGCAGGTGGGGGCGTCACCGGGAGGACCACCAGTCGAGGAGGCGACGCGTCGCCTCCTCCTCGCCGAGCGGGCCCTCGTCGAGACGCAGTTCCAGCAGCCAGCGGTACGCCTCGCCGACCTCGCGACCGGGTGCGATGC
This sequence comes from Plantibacter sp. MMLR14_011, assembly GCF_001865025.1. NCBI lineage: Bacteria > Bacillati > Actinomycetota > Actinomycetes > Micrococcales > Microbacteriaceae > Plantibacter > Plantibacter sp. MMLR14_011. Next base: position 222,241 of record NZ_MJGW01000050.1, on the reverse strand, counting down.
CCAGCACCTCCTGGATGCGGTTGCCGTCGAGGTCGGGCCGGACGGACTCGACCTCCTCCTGCTCCTGGAGCTCGACGATGCGCTGCTCGAGGTCGTCGTAGGCGAAGCCGAGGCGGTCGGCCTTGCGCCGGTTGCGGGTCGTGACATCGGCACGGACGAGCATGTGCAGTCGCTCGAGCAGCGGACCGGCGTCGCGGACGTAGCGCCGCACCGCCGAGTCGGCCCACACGCCCTCCGAGTAGCCGAAGAACCGCATGTGCAGTTCGACGAGCCGCGCGACGCTCTTGATCGTGTCGCCGTCGTACCGGAGCGCGGTGAGGCGCTTCTTGGCCAGCTTCGCACCCACGAGGTCGTGGTGGTAGAAGGTGACGGCTGCGCCTGGGCCGGTCTTCTTCGTCGCGGGCTTGCCGATGTCGTGGAGCAGCGCGGCCCAACGCAGGACGAGGTCGGGCGCCTCACCGGGGTGCCTCGAGTGCTCGTAGCCGATCGCCTGCTCGAGCACCGTGAGCGAGTGCTGGTAGACGTCCTTGTGGTGATGGTGCTCGTCGGGCTCCAGCCGGAGTGCCGGCAGCTCGGGCAGCACCAGGTCGGCGATGCCGGTGTCGACGAGCAGCTCGAGGCCGGCGCGCGGGTGGTCCGTCGCGAGCAGTTTGCCGAGCTCGGCCTGGACGCGCTCGGGGCTCACGATCGAGATGGTCTCGCGACGCTCCTCCATCGCCTCGATCACGTCGTCGGCCGGCCGGAAGCCGAGTTGCGAAGCGAACCGCGCGGCCCGGAGCATGCGCAACGGGTCGTCGCCGAAGGACACCTCGGGCGAGCTCGGCGTCCGCAGCAGGTGGGCGACGAGGTCCTCGACGCCGCCGGAGGGGTCGACGAGGGTGATCTCGGGGATGCGGAGCGCCATCGAGTTGACGGTGAAGTCGCGCCGACGCAGGTCGTCTTCGAGGGTGTCACCGAACGCGACGACCGGCTTGCGGGTCACGCCGTCGTAGGCATCGGCCCGATAGGTGGTGATCTCGACCGTGTCGGCGTGCTCGACGCCGTCGTCGTCGGTGACGGTGACCTTCGCACCGATCGTGCCGAAGTCGCGGCCGACGTCCCACCAGGCGCTCGCCATCGGCTTGAGGACCGCGAGGATCTGGTCGGGCGAGGCGTTCGACGTGAAGTCGAGGTCGCTCACGGTGCGACCGAGCATCGCATCGCGGACCGGTCCGCCGACGAGGGCCAGCTCGTACCCGGCTTCGGCGAACGCCGACGCCACCCGAGCGACCACGGGCGACGAGGCCAGGTCCTGCAGGCGCACCAAGGATTCCGCCACGCTCACCATGGGGTCAATCGTACCCGGACGCCGCCCGCGACCCCGTCGCCGTCAAGCAGCGAGCGCTCCTGGGCGACGGCCGTACAATAACGAGGAACCCACTCCCCAGCAGACCAGAGGCGGACACGATCACGAACGAACTCGACGACCAGCGGCCAACCGTCGGCACTCAGGCACCGACGGCCTTCACCAGTACCGTGAAGGACCCGATTCCGCCGGAACTCCCGTTCACCACCGCCCCTGAACTCGTCCTCGTGACCGGAAGTTCGCGGTCCCAGCGCTTCGACCGACCGGACGTCGTGCAGCGCAAGGGCGTCTACACCCTCATCAACGGTCACCTGACCCCACAGCAGTCGATGGTGGAGGACCTGCTCGCCGTCGCCGACGTGCTCGACGCGGCCGAGATCGAGTACCTCCTCATCCGGGGCGAGCACGACCGCCCCGTCATCGTCGTCGACCGCTCCCTGCGCAAGCGCCTGCAGACCGCACTCGCGGAGGCGTTCGCCGACGAGCCCTTCTACAGCGTGCCGCTCAAAGCACGCATGTCGACGGTGAAGCCGGCCGGCGATCCGCACCTCCTCTCCGACGGCCTGCTCAACGGCGCCCGCAAGGCCGAGGTGTTCCGGCTGTACCGGCCGCGCATCGAACCGCTCGGCCGCCTCCGCTACGGCATGGAGACCGCCCTGCAGCTCGAACTCTGGCGCTTCGGCGACGAGGAGATCACCGCGCCCGTGGAGAACGTCCTCATGCGGACGTACATGCCGCGGACGGAGGCCGTCGAGACGACCGTCGAACGCTACGGCCGCAGCTGGCGGACGCTCGAGCACATGTTCGGCGCGCTCGCGAGCGACGTCACCTTCGACATCGACCTCGTCTTCTCGTGGGTGGACGGCTCCTCCGAGGAGTTCCAGCGCGCCCGCGCCAAGCGGATGCAGAGCTACGTCGTCGGCGACGGCGACGACTCCGACGCCCGCTTCCGCCAGATCAACGAGCTCAAGTACGCCCTCCGCAGCGTGCACACCTTCGCCCCGTGGATCCGACGCATCTTCATCGCGACCGACTCCCCCGCGCCCGAATGGCTGGCGGAACACCCGAAGGTCACCATCGTGCGCAGCGAGGAGTTCTTCGGCGATCTCGACGCCCTGCCGACGCACAACTCCATGGCCGTCGAGAGCCAGCTCCACCGCATCGAGGGGCTGTCGGAGCACTTCCTCTACTCCAACGACGACATGTTCCTCGGCCGACCGATCAGTCCCGAACTGTTCTTCTCACCGGGCGGCATCAGCAAGTTCGTGGAGGCGACCACCCGTATCGGCCTCGGGGCGAACGATCCCTCGCGCAGCGGCTTCGAGAACGCGGCCCGCGTGAACCGTCGGCTCCTGCACGAGCGCTTCGGGCGCGTCACCACCCGCCATCTCGAGCACTGCGCCGCCCCCCTCCGCCGGAGCATCATGGCGGAGATGGAGCGGGAGTTCGCCGAGGAGTTCCGCGCGACCGCCCACAGCGCCTTCCGCGCGGCCGACAACATCTCGGTGACCAACTCCTTCTACCACTACTACGGCCTCATGACGGGTCGCGCGGTCCAGCAGACTCAGGCGAAGGTCCGCTACATCGAGACGACGCTCAAGCAGTCGCTCGGGCAGATGGAGCGACTCCTCAAGCGACGCGACCAGGACATGTTCTGCCTGAACGACGGCAGCCGGCCGGAGATCTCGGTGGAGCAGCGCACCACCGCCGTGATCGACTTCCTCGAGCGGTACTTCCCGTTCCCGGCGCCGTGGGAGCGCGAAGCGGCCGTGCCGAACGCGCTCGAGATCGAGCCAGCCAAGCTCAGCTGACCGCCCTTCGACAGGCTCAGGGACCGGAGGGGTGCTCCGGGACCGCTACGGCTACGGGACGATGCGCTCTGCGCGGAGTCGGTCGAAGATCGCGGTGAAGGCGTCCAGCGTCCGCCGGTAGCCGGTGAAGCCGGCGAGTCGACTCTTGCTCATGTCGGTGACGACCTCGATGTCCCGGCCGAGGTCGCCGTCGGTGTGCCACCACGACGCCACGCGGGAGAGGTCGGCCTCGACGAGACCGTGTTCGGCCACCACCTCGGCCCAGGTGCCTCCGACGCCCGCCATCTGCTGCTCGAGCGGACGCGGCGCGGTGTCGAAGCCCTCCGGCTCGACGCCGAGGTGCGCCGCCAGGCGCGGCCACATCCAGCGCCAGCGGAAGACGTCGCCGTTGACGATGTTGAACGCCTCGTCCGCACCGGCCGGTGAGGTCGCCGCCCACAGCATCTGCTCGGCGAGGAGTCCGGCGTCGGTCATGTCGGTGAGGCCGTTCCACTGGGTCTCGGAACCGGGGAACACGAACGGTCGGTCGAGTCGCTTGCAGAGCGCCGCCTGCACCGCGAGCGTGGACGCCATGTTCATCGCGTTGCCCACCGCATGTCCGATCACGGTGTGGGAACGGTGCACCGACCAGGTGAAGCCCGCTCGCGCAGCCGCGGCGAAGAGCTCGTCCTCCTGCTCGTAGTAGAAGTTGGGCGTGTCGAGTCGGTCCTCGTCCTCGTGGAACGGGGTGTCGGGCATCTCCCCCGCCGCGTAGGCCTCGAACGGGCCGAGGTAGTGCTTGAGGCCGGTGACCAGGGCGACGTGCTGGACGGGCTCGGCGGCGAGGGCGGCGAGCAGGTCGCGGACCATGCCGCCGTTGACCCGGATGTTCTCGGCCTCGGTGTCCTGACGTGACCAGGCGGTGAAGAAGACGTGGGTGACACCGGTGCCGCCGAGGGCGTGCGCGAGGTCGTCCGCGTCCCGGAGGTCGGCCGCGACGTGCTCGACCTGCGGGTGGGCGGCGGGCGCGCGGCGAGAGAGGGCGAGGATGCGCCAGTCGCCGTCCTCGAGGAGCTGCGACACGATCGCGGAACCGGTGATGCCGCTGGCGCCGACGACGAGTGCGGTGCGGGGTGCTTCTGGGGAGGTCATCCGTCCACGATAGGCGCGTCCGACCGGGGAGGCTCCCGGAACGGCGGTTCCGCCGGGTTGCGGTACCCTGCCGCGGTGCGGCCCTTCGACAAGCTCAGGGACCGGAGGGGAAGCTCAGGGAGCAGGGAGGTGCAGCCCTAGACGAGGACGCCGATCGGCATCGTCAGCGGCGGCTCCGGCTGCACCGGCACCGTGTCCGACACGGGCAGCTCGATGCCGTCGCGAGCGAGCAGGCGCGCACTCTCCTCGGCGTCGATGTAGTGCAGCGGCGGGGTCTCCCCCAGGGGCACCACCGAGTGCAGGACCGTCTTGCCGTAGACGTGGACGAGGTTGAATGCCCGCGCGCCGTCGCGACCACGCGTGCCGCCGACGGGCACGTTGAGGTCCTGCGTGTAGCACGTGGCCGACGCGACCGACACCGGGATACCCGCGAAGGTCGCGGTCGACGAGTAGTGCAGGTGCCCGGCGATGATGCTCCGGACGTCGGACCCCTCGAGCACCTCGGCGAGCTTCGCCTGGTCGCGCAGCTCGACGCTCACGGCGAGGTCGAGCACGCTCGGGACGGGCGGGTGGTGCATCGCGAGGATCGTGCCGTGGGGCGCCTTGGTCGAGAGTTCCTCGGCGAGCCAGTCGAGCTGCTCGTCCGACACCTCACCGTGGTGGTGCCCGGGGACGCTCGAGTCGAGGGTGATGACGCGGAGGCCGTTGACGTCGTAGACGCGGTCGACCGGTCGGGTGGTCGGCACCTCACCGAACAGCCCGGCCCGGAACGCCTGGCGGTCGTCGTGGTTGCCCATCACCCAGATGATCTGCGATCCGAGGCGCTCGGCGACCGGCTCGACGATGGAGCGGATGCGGTCGTACGCGTCGGGTTCGCCCTTGTCGGCGAGGTCGCCCGTGAAGACGATCGCTTCAGGCCGACCGCCGGATGCCTCGAACTCGGCGAACAGTCGACGCAGGTGCGTCTCGCTGTCGACACTGTCGTAGAGGCTCCCCCCGCCGGCGAGGAGGTGCGTGTCGCTCACATGGAGCAGGAAGTGATCGGGCCTCGGGTACTCGGCCGTGCGAAGACTCACGTGACAACTCTCGTTCGAGCGATGCTCTCCGAACCGCATCGCAGCTGTTTGACCATCTGACCAGACTCGGTTGAACGGCGACGGAACGCCACGCTACGACGCGGGAAACTCGTGAGCAAGGTCAGAAGCCGACATCCAGGGGACTCACACCTGACGGTGGGCTGCGAGAGGATGTCCGCATGCCCTACCTCGACGACGATGAGCAGCCGCTGCAGCGGATCGATCTGGCGCAGATCCCCCCGGCCGGACGCCGGTTCCGCCTCGAGCGGCGGATCGGGTTCCAGGAGCACGCCCCTGACGGTCCCGTCGTGTGGGCACCGGCGTCCGACGACGGGCACGACGGCGACCGGGCGGAGGGCTGGACCGACCTCGCGTCCGTCCCGGGCGTCCTGTGGAGCTTCATCGGCAGCTACGGCCGACAGTCCGCGCCGGCCGTCGTGCACGACCACCGCGCGCTCCTCGCACTGGGGCTCCCGGCGGACCAGGCACTCGAGCAGCGGTTCGAGGACGACCGACAGTTCCGCGTCGGACTCCGCCAGCAGCGGGTGCCGCTCCTCCGGGCCTGGCTCATGTGGGCCGTCGTGTCGGTCGAGCGGCACGTCAGGCACACTCCAGGCGTCGCCGCCGTGCTGATCGGGCAGTCGGTCCTCGGGGTCCTGGCCGTCTGGGTCGCGACGATCGGACTCGTCACGCCCGTGCTCGGCGCTCCGACGCCCGGGTGGCTCGGCCTCGCGATGGCACCCGCGGTCCTCGCCGTGTGCTGGCGGGAGGAACGGAGACTCCTCGTCTGGTTGCCCTACGCCGGTGCGCTCCTCGGGCCGCTCCTCCTCGTCCAGCTCGCGGCGGTCGGCGCGTTCCGCCTCCTCGAACTGCTCGTCCGGGAGACGATCGACCGTCCGTTCATCGACGACTCCCCCGGCCCCGTCGGCCCGCCGACCCTCCGCTGACCGGTTCCCTGTCTCAGGAACGCCTCGGCGTGTCGAGCGCGGGGGACCCGACACGCCGAGACGCTCCTGAGACAGGGACGGAGCAGGGGTCCGGTCAGGCGCCGGGGAGGGTGCCGAGTCCGTCGACGACCGGGATCGCCGCGAGCAGCCGCTGCGTGTAGGCGTCCTGCGGGTCGGACCAGACGCGGTCGACCGGACCGTGTTCGACGATGCGACCGGCGCTCATGACCGCCACGTCGTCCGCGATGACCCGCACGACGGACAGGTCGTGGCTGATGAAGAGGAGCGCCGCGCCCGTCTCGACCGCCAGCTTCCGCATGAGCTTCGCCACGCGTGCCTGCAGGGAGGCGTCGAGCGACGCGATCGGCTCGTCGCCGATGAGCAGCTCGGGGCCCGCCGCGATGGCCCGGGCGATCGCGATGCGCTGCCGCTGGCCGCCCGAGAACTGGTGCGGATAGCGGGTGCGGCTGGCTGCGTCGAGCTCGACGTGCTCGAGCAGCTGACCGACGTCCCACGCGTCGCGCACCGGGTTGACCCGGAGGCCGTCCTCGATCTGACTCCCGACCGTGCGGCGCGGGTTCAGCGACGCGTACGGATTCTGGAAGACCATCTGGATCCGCAGCAGTTCGGGCGCGCGCTTCCGGAGGCCCAGCTTGCCGATGGGCGTCCCGTTGAACGTGATCGCGCCACCCGAGGTCGGTTCCAGCCCGCAGACCGCTCGTGCGAGGGTCGACTTGCCGCAGCCCGACTCCCCCACCAGGCCGAGCACCTGTCGCGGCTCGAGGTCGAAGCTCACGCCGTCGACCGCGTTCAGCGTGCCGCGACCGGGCAGCTTGTACGTCACATGGACGTCGTCGAGGTGCAGCAGCGTCATGACGCCGCCTCCGTTCCCGTGTCGGGCAGCGCGTCGATGAGCGCCTTGGTGTACTCGTGCTGCGGAGCGGTGATGACCTGGTACCGGCTGCCGTGCTCGACGATCTCGCCGAGCCGCATGACCGCGATCGTGTCGGCGAGCGCCGACATCACCCCGAGGTCGTGGGTTACGAGGATGATCGCGATCCCGAGCTCGTCGCACAGCTTCCGCAGCAGGCGGAGGATGCCGGCCTGGACCGTGACGTCGAGCGCTGTCGTCGGTTCGTCGGCGATGAGCACGGAGGGCTCGCACATGAGCGCCGAGGCGATCGCGATGCGCTGCAGCTGTCCCCCCGAGAACTGGTGCGGGTACTTGCGCAGCGCCGCCTCCGGGTTCGGGACGGCGACGAGGCCGAGCATCTCGAGCGCCCGCGCGTGGGCGGCCGCCTTCGAGGCTCCCGTGTGGTGCCGGTAGTGGTCGACGAGTTGGGCCTCGACCGTGAGCATGGGGTGCAGGCTCGCGGTCGGGTCCTGGAAGATCATCGCGATCTCCGTGCCGCGGTACCGGTTCATGGTGCGCTGCTTGAGCCCCACGAGTTCGGTGCCGTCGAAGCGGATGCTGCCGCCGAGGTCCGCTCCGGCCGGTAGGAGCCCGCAGATCGCGAGCCCGGTCATGGTCTTGCCGGACCCCGACTCACCGGCCAGCCCGGTGATGCGACCGGCGGGGACCTCGAGGTCGATGCCGCGGAGGATCTGCTTGGTGGCGGCGCCGCGACCGAAGCCGAGCGTGAGCCCCTCGATGACGATCCCGCCGCCACCGCCTGCTGCCTGCGTCATGTCGCGTCCTTTCGGGTCGCCCGCACCGCGTGCGCCGCTCACAGTGCGCGCCCCTGCACGGCTTCCTGCGACCGGGGGTCGAGGGCGTCGCGAAGGGCGTCGCCGAGGAAGTTGAAGGCGAGCACCACCGTGAGGATGGCGAGTCCCGGGAAGACGGCGATCCACCAAGACGAGAAGTTCTGCACCCCGTCGGACACCATCGCACCCCAGTCCGGCGTCGGCGGGACGGCACCGAGACCGAGGAACGAGAGACCCGACAGCAGCAGGATGGCCGTGCCGACGTCGAGCGTGGCGAGCACGACGACCGGCGACACGACGTTCGGCAGGATGTCCTTGCCGAGCGAGGTGAACGGCCCGTTGCCGAGCAGACGACCGGCGATGACGTACTCGGCTCCCCTGGCTCCGATGACGAGTGAACGCGTCACGCGGGCGTACGCCGGCCACGACACGATGAGCATCGCGATGACGGCGTTCGTGAGGCTCGGGCCGAGCGCTGCGGCGATGACCATCGCGAGGATGATCGTCGGGAACGCGAACACGAGGTCGGCGATCCGCATGATGGTCTCGTCGAGTGCCTTGCCGAAGTAGCCGGCGATCGCGCCGAGCAGCGAACCGATGAGCATCGCGAAGATCACGAGCATGAGGGCGAGCGGGATCGAGACCTGCGCGCCGCTGACGACCCGGGACAGGACGTCGCGGCCCACCTGGTCGGTGCCGAACCAGTGCGCGGCACTCGGGGCCTGCAGCCGGTCGAAGTCCTGGGCGAGCGGGTCGAACGGCCGGATCCACGGCGCGAGCAGCGCGACGAGCAGCCAGAAGAGCACGATGACACCACCCGCGACGGCGAGCGGAGTGCGCAACTGCTTCGAGATGCGGAGGCGGCCCCTGCGCTTGGTCTGGACGGCGAGGACGTCGGTCATGCCACCCTCACTCTCGGGTCGATGAAGCCGTACAGCACGTCGACCAGGAAGTTCAGGCCGATGTACACGAAGCCGACGATGAGCCCGACGCCCATGATCGCGGGCAGGTCGAGCTTGGTCGCCGCGGAGTACGCGTACTCGCCGAGGCCGTGCCACGAGTACACCTTCTCGACGAGGACCGTTCCGGACAGCAGCGATCCGAAGGCGACGCCGAGCACGGTGATGATGGGGACGAGCGCACCGCGGAGCACGTACCGGGTCACGACGACGTGGCCGGGAAGGCCTTTCGCCCGCGCTGCCCGGACGTAGTCGAGGTCGAGCACCTCCAGGATCGCCGACCGCGCGAACCGGGTGAGCAGGCCGATCGTGTAGAGCGCCAGGACGGAGGCGGGCAGGATGAGGTGGGCGATGGCGTCGCCGAAGGTGGACCACTGGCCGGCGAGCAATGCGTCGATCGTGTACATCCCGGTGACCTTCGGCGGCGGGATCGCCGCAGGCGAGAGCCGCCCGGAGCCCGGGAACCAGTGCAGCTGGGAGAAGAACACGAAGTAGACGACGAGTGCGAGCCAGAACGACGGTACCGAGATGCCGATGAGACTCACGACCCGGATGACCTGGTCGGTGATCGTCTTCCGGCGCAGCGCGGCCCACATGCCGAGGCCGACGCCGATGACGATCGAGATGACGATGGCGGTGAGCGCCAGTTCGGCCGTGGCCGGGAAGGCGCGACCGAGTTCGTCCGCGACGGCGCCCCGGGTCTGCTGCGAGGTCCCGAGATCGCCCTGGAACAGGTTCGCGACGTAGGTGACGTACTGGACGGGCAATGGCTTGTCGAGGCCGGCGTTCTCGCGGAACTGCGCGACGATCGTCGGATCCGCTGCGGCCTGCTCACCGAGCGCCGCCTGCACGGGATCCGCGGGGACGAGGTTGGTCAGCGTGAAGGTGACGAGCGTCACCCCGAACATCAGGAGGACCGTGAGTCCGAGCCGGATGCCGAGGTAGCGCGCGAGCGGGTGGAGACCCGCTCGCGCGCTGGACGTCGTCGGTGCGACGCTACTTGATTCCGGCAAGGTCGACGGTCCACGTCGGGTTCAGCGGAACCTCGGTGATCGTGGTCGCGGTGACCACGTTCTGCGCCGGCTGCAGGAGCGGGATGAACGGTCCGCTCGCGTTCTGCGCCTTCTGGAGGTCCTGGTACGCGGCGGCACGGGCGTCCGTGTCGGTCGCGGCGAGCGCCGCGTTCGCGAGGTCGGTCACGGTCGGGTCGGCGCCTGCCGGCCAGCCCGCGCGGAGGCCGACGAGCTCACCCGGCGTGAACGCGAGGTAGTTCGACGGGTCCGGGAAGTCCGGGCCCCAGTACCAGAGACCCACGGTCTCCTTGCCGTCGCGGTAGGCGTCCAGCTCGGTGGCGACCGGAGCCGGGGCCAGCGTGATGGTGATGCCGACCGACTTCAGCTGCGCCTGGACCGACTCGGCGATGCTCTGGAGCGACAGCCCCTGCACCGTGATGTCGTTCGGGAAGTTCAGGGTGACGGCTTCGCCGGCGTACCCGGACTCCTTGAGCGCAGCCTTCGCCGCATCGGCGTCGAACTGATTGCCGTCGGCGGCGTCGAGCGCCCCGTTGAAGATCGAGGGGATGAAGCCACCGGGACGGACGGAACCGTCGCCCGCGAGGTCGACGATCTTGTCGTAGTCGATGCCGAGCTTGACGGCCTCGAGGAACTTCGGGTTGCTCGTGATGTCACTGATCGCGGGGTCCTGGTTGAGCATGAGGAAGATCATGTAGCGCGAGGGGTTCGCGATGATCTTCACCTTCGAGTCGTCGAGCTCGGAGACCTGGTCGGGGTTCAGGTCGAGGGCGACCTGCGAGTCACCCGCCTCGACGTTGAGCTTCTGCGTCGGGCCCTGCACGTTGCGGAGGACGACGCGTTCGTACGCCGGCTTGGTCCCCGTGTACTCGGGGTTCGCGGTGAAGACGACCTGCGAGGCGGCGTCGAAGGACTCGAGCTTGTACGGGCCGGAGCCCGCGGACGTGGTGTTGAGGAACGACTCGGCCGCGTCGTCGGCGGTCGCGCTGCCACCGTTCTCCTCGACGACCTTCTTGTTCACGACACCGAGGGCCGGGTTCGGAAGGATGAACGGGAGGGCGGGGTTCGGCGTCGCCGAGGTGAGCGTGAGCGTCGTGTCCGAGGTCTTCTCGATCGTGACGCCGTCGAGCAGGAAGGACGGGTTTCCCTTCACGCCCTGGACGCGCTGCAGCGAGAACACCGCGTCGTCGACGGTGACGTCGGAGCCGTCGGAGAACTTCTTGCCGTCCTTCATCGTGAGGGTCATCACCGTGTTGTCGGCGTTCATCTCGTAGCTCGCGAGGCCGTCGACGGGGGCGGTGACGTCGTCGTCCTTGAAGGTGAGGAGGGTCTCGTAGAGCGCCTTCGCGACGATCGAGCCGGTGGTCTCGTACTCGCGGTTCGGGTCGGCGGTCTTGAGGTCGAAGGACGCGTCGACGACGAGCGACTTGCCCGCACTGTCATCGGAGCCACCTGAGGAGGAGCAGGCGCTGAGCGCGAGGCCGGCGGCGAGGGCGAGGCCGAGGGCCGCCATGCCGCGCCGGCTGGTGCGGCTGAAGGATCGTGACAAGGTGGAGCTCCTTATCTGGTTGGAGGGATGAGCTGAAAGTAGTGCGATATGCGATCATTCGTCAATCCACAAGCCGTTACCAAAGAAGAAATGTCTCGATTTCGCGGTGAATCTGCCATATCCTCTCAATCGACCGCCAGGACCACCGCCGAATCTGGACGTTTGGAGCAATCGATGCAACTCGACGACACCCACATCCGCATGCTGGAGCTGCTCCGGGAGGACGGGCGGGCTTCGGTCGCCGCTCTCGCGGAGGAGCTCGGGATCTCCCGCTCGAACGCCTACTCGCGCTACGAGGCGATGCTCCGCGCCGGCGTCCTGAAGGGGGTCCACGCGGAGATCGAGCCGGCCACGGTCGGGCTCGGTGTCGCGGCGATGGTCTTCATCACGCTGCGCCAGAGCCAGTGGGCCGACTTCCGCGCACGGCTCTCCTCGGTCCCGGAGCTGGAGTACTTCGCAGTGACGACCGGCGAGCACGACGCGATGATGCTGATCCGGGCCCCCGACGTGGCGGCGATCCACGAACTGGTCGCCACCCGGCTCGCACAGTGGCCGTCCATCAAGGCGACGACGACCGTCTTCCTCATGGACGAGGAGCGGTCGAACGTGTCGCTCCGCATGACGAGGTCCGAGCGCACGAGCGTCGAGGACTCCGGCGAGCGCTTCGGCATGACCCGGTTCGTCCGGACGAGCGACGAGCGCGCCCAGCGGGTGCCGGAGCGACGCGGACGCTGACCCGCCGGCGGTGGCGTGCCGACCCGACCGGTTCAGGCGGCGACGATCTCCCGACAGATGCTGACATGAGCCTGTCCGTCCGGACCGATGAAGTCCTCGGTGAGGATGAACGAGCCGTCCTCGGCGCGGGAGATGATCGAGCTCGCTTCGCCGCGCGTCGTCAGGTCGCCGGCACGGTTGCGGTGCACGAACGAGATGTCGATGCGTTCGCCGGTGCGCACCCCGCAGAACCGTCCGACGGAGACGGTGTCACCGACGTATTCGCCCCACAGCACGCCGTGCGTCTCGTGGTAGACGAATCGCGTGGGCGCGTCGACGTCGACGACGCTCGCGGACGACGAAACCATGTCGAACACCTTCGCGTCGAGGTTGAAGTCGAGCGTCGAGCTGGTGCCGGTGTCGGCGGTTCCTGTCATGCCGTCATTCTGCGGAGGCGTCCGAACAGGTGTCAACCTGCCGACGATCCGTCCATCCCGTCCATCACCTGAGCCGGTCGGACAGGACGAAACGACGGATCAGGCGGTACGGACGAGATGTTCCGCTGGCTCCGGAGGTCGCAGCTTGACGGCGTCCACCGCGGGTGGCTTACTGATGTCCATGTGTCCAGACAGCCTGCAGTTCCGCGACCCCCGCACCCAGCCACTCCCCCGGGACGACGCGTTCCGCGAGTACCTCGCGACGGGCTGGGGTGCGGTGGACCGCTCCGTGGACCTCGCCGAGGGCGCCGGCGCAGCCGCCGGACGTCACCGCGACGCCATCAGCGCGCAGTTCCCCGGCCACTGGCTCGTGGTCACCGCGGGACGCGCCGTGACGCGCGCGAACGACAGCGAGTTCCCGTTCCGTCCGGACAGCGACTTCGTGTGGCTCACCTCCTGTCAGGCGGAGGGCGCGGTCCTGGTGATGCGGCCGACCGCTGGTGGGCACGACGCGACGCTGTACCTCGCCGAGCCCGTCGGTCCCGGTGAGGAGGCGTTCTACGCCGACGCCATGCGCGGCGAGCTCTGGATCGGCCCGTCCGCCGGACTCCCCCAGTGGGCGGAGGCGCTCGGCATCGAGGTCCGCTCCCTCGAGGTGCTGGACGAGTCCCTCGCGCTCCTGCCCGCCGACGCACTCCGCGCAGGCGCCCCGGAGCCCCGGGTCGACGGTCGCTTCGCGGCGTCGCGAGCGCTCCTCATCGCCCTGTCCGCCGCGAAGCTCGTCAAGGACGACTGGGAGATCGCGCAGCTCCGCGCCGCCGTGGACGCGACGGTCGGCGGGTTCCGCTCGGTCGTGCGCGAACTGCCCGCCGCCATCGAGTTCGGCGGAGAACGCTGGTTGCAGTCGACCTTCGAGCGCCACGCCCGCACGTTCGGCAACGGTGTCGGGTACTCGACCATCATCGGCAGCGGGCCACACGCTCCCACGCTGCACTGGACGCGCTGCGACGGTCCGGTCCTCCCCGAGCACCTCATCCTCATGGACGCCGGCGTCGAAGCCCGCTCGCTGTACACCGCCGACGTCACGAGGACCTTCCCGGCGAGCGGGTCGTATTCCGCGGCCCAGCGCGAGGTCCACGACCACGTCGAGCGGGCCCACCGTGCCGCGATGTCGCAGGTCGGCCCCGGCCGCTCGTTCATCGACATGCGGAACACGGCGTACGAGCAGATCGCCACGAGCCTTCGCGACCTCGGCATCCTGCAGGTGTCGGTCGACGAGGCGATGTCGCCGAACGGCCAGCAGCACCGCCGCTACCTGCCGAGCGGCACCGGCCACCACCTCGGACTCGACGTGCACGACTGCGCCCGCATCGGGGACGAGCGGTACCTCGACGAGCCACTGCAGCCGGGCGCCGTCCTGACGGTCGAACCAGGTCTCTACTTCCACGCGAACGACCTCACCGTGCCGCCGGAGCTGCGCGGCATCGGCGTCCGCATCGAGGACGACCTGCTCGTGACCGCCACCGGCCACGAGGTCCTCTCCGCGGCACTCCCGATCAGCGCAGACGGTCTCGAGGCCTGGTTGCAGAGCTGACCGACGGTTCGCGACTCAGGACGGTCGCCGCGTGTCGCGGCCCTTCCGTTCGGTGCTACCAGCGACTCGCCCGGTGCGTCCTGCGTTGCGAACGAGCCTAGGCTTGCACGGTGAGTCAGCCCGACGCCCCCATGCGCACCGCCGTCCGCCCGAGCCCCGGCGTCCTCGCGACCCTGCGGAACCCCAGGGCCTTCAGCGTCGAGATCCTCGCCGGGATCGTCACGACGCTGGCGCTCATCCCCGAGGTCATCTCCTTCTCGATCATCGCCGGCGTCGACCCGAAGGTCAGCCTGATCGCCTCCGTGGTCCTCGCGATCTCGATGTCGATCCTCGGCGGGCGTCCGGCGATGATCACGGCCGCCGCGGGCGCCGTCGCCCTGGTCGTCGCGCCGCTCGTCAAGGAACACGGCGTGGAGTACCTGCTCCCCGCGGTGATCCTCGCGGGCCTCATCCAGATCGTGTTCGGCGTCACCGGTCTCTCCCGACTCATGCGGTTCATCCCCCGCTCGGTGATGATCGGCTTCGTCAACGCGCTCGGCATCCTCATCTTCGTCGCCCAGGTCCCCCACCTGCTCGGTGTCCCGTGGCTCGTCTACCCGCTGTTCGTCATCACGGTCCTGATCGTCCTCCTGCTCCCCAAGCTCACCACCGCGGTGCCGGCGCCGCTCGTCGCCATCGTCGTCGTCACCGCGATCACGATGATCGCGCACGCCGCCGTGCCGACCGTCGGCGACCAGGGCGACGTCTCCGGCGGCCTCCCCGGGTTGACCGCGCTGCTCGTGCCGCTGAACCTCGAGACGCTCGGCATCATCTGGCCGACCGCGTTGAGCGTCGCGTTCGTGGGGCTCATGGAGACCCTCCTCACGGCGAAACTCGTCGACGACATCACCGACACGACGTCGTCGAAGGGGCGCGAATCGTGGGCCCTCGGCGTCGCCAACATCCTGGCCGGGTGGTACGGCGGGATCGCCGGCTGCGCGATGATCGGTCAGACGGTCGTCAACGTCAAACTGGGCCGCGCTCGGACGAGGATCTCCACCTTCGTCGCCGGCGTCTTCCTCCTGCTGCTCGTGACCGCGCTCAGCCCGGTGATGGCGCAGATCCCGATGGTCGCGCTGGCCGCCGTGATGATGATCGTCGCCATCAAGACCGTCGACTGGCACAGCGTGCGCCCGGCGACCCTGCGACGCATGCCGATCCCCGAGACGGTCGTGATGGTGGTGACCGTCGCGGTGGTCGTCGTCACCCACAACCTCGCGATCGGCGTCGCTGCAGGAGCGGTCCTGGCCATGGTGCTCTTCGCGCGACGCGTGGCCCACGTCATCCGCGTCCGCCGGGTCCTCGCGGACGACGCCACCTCCGTCCGGTACAGCGTCATCGGCCCCCTGTTCTTCGGCAGCAGCAACGACCTGGTCGAGCAGTTCGACTACGCGGCCGACCCTGCGGACGTCGTCGTCGACTTCACCGCCTCGCAGATCTGGGACGCCTCGAGCGTCGCCGTCCTCGACGCCGTGCAGGAGAAATACGCCGCGCACGGCAAGCAGGTCGTGTTCACCGGACTCGACGAACGCAGCTCGGCCTTCCACGGGAAGCTCACCGGCCACCTCTGAGCCGATCGCTCCGGCACCACCTCAGAGGTGCAGCACTCGCCGGAGCCCCGCGTCCAGATCCAGTGACAGCGCGACGGGCACCCTTCCGGCGGCCGGACCGAGGTCGTCCTCATCGAGGGTGAGCAGCTGTGTGGTGTTCACGACCGAGTCCTTCGGCAGGCCGGAAGCCGTCGCAGGGAGGAACACGTTGCCCGGGAGCTCGGCGAGCGAGGGCTGGAGATGTCGACGGCGTGACTGGGCATGGGCGCACGCTACGCAGCCCAGGTCGGTCACGGCCTGGCCCGCGCAGCAGCGGTGGAGAGGAGCTTCGCAAGCCGAGCTGTGGAGGACTGAAGTCGCCGATTCGCAGGCCACCAGAGGATGATGGAGTCATGGCAGAAACCGGAACGCCCAGAGTCGCGGTCTACATCGACTTCGACAACATCGTCATCTCGCGCTACAACCAGCTCTACGGGAAGGCGGCGTTCAGCCGGGATCGCGCGCGGTCCCACGTGCCCTCCGCCGCACCCGAAGGCGACGAGATCTCCGAGCGCCTGCAGGCCGCTCGCGTCGACGTTGGCGCCATCCTCGACTACACCTCGTCGTTCGGGAACATCGTCATCAGCCGTTCCTACGCCGACTGGTCCGAGCCGGTCAACTCCGCGTACCAGAAGGACCTCGTGGACCGCGCGGTCGACCTGACGCAGATGTTCCCCACGACGAAGGCGATGAAGAACGGTGCCGACATCCGCCTCGCCGTCGACGTCGTCGAGGACCTGTTCCGCCTCCCCGACCTCACGCACATCGTGATCGTCGCCGGCGACTCGGACTACATCTCCCTCGCGCAGCGCTGCCGACGCCTCGGACGCCACGTGATCGGGATCGGTGTCGCCGGTGCGACGAGTCGTGCGCTCATGGCGGCGTGCGACGAGTTCTCCGACTACGACGACATCCCCGGGATCGTCCGCCCGGTCGTCACGCGCACGCCCCGCACCCCTGCCGCCGTCGAGAGCACGGCGGAGGTGTCCTCTGAGACACCGAAGTCCGCACCCAAGTCCGGAGGGCGTCGTCGCGCCTCGTCCGGGTCCGCGCCGACGGCCGAAGCACCGGTCGCCCAGACACCTCCGCGGATCGGCGGCCTCTTCACCGAGCCGGTCTTCAGCCACCGCGACGCCGACGACCTGGACGACTCCGACGACGAGACCGCGGACCCCTCCGGTCCCGACGCACAGCGCGCGGCGACGGAGCTCCTGGTGCGCGCACTCCGCCTCGTGCACGCCAAGAACGACGACGAGGACTGGCTGCTGAACGCCGAGGTGAAGAACCAGATGATCCGCATGGACCCGGCGTTCAAGGAGAAGCCGCTCGGCTACCGCTCGTTCAGCGACTTCATCAACTCGCGCTCGGACCTCGTCGAGGTGAACCCGGACGCGAGCCCCGACGGACGACGGCTGCGGCTGCGCGAACTGGGTTGAGCCCGACCCCGCGGCAGGAGATCAGCTTCGCAGCAGGACCGTCCGCCTTCGGGCGTCCTGCTCCCGCGAGGATCTCCTGCTGCGGCGGTGCTCAGGCGCCCCGGAAGAACGCCTGGACCGCCGCGCTCAGAGCGGTCGGATCGTCGATGTGGCACAGCTCGCGGGCGGAGTGCATCGACAGCAGCGGCGTCCCGACGTCGACCGTCCTGATGCCGAGTCGCGTCGCGGTGAGCGGGCCGATGGTCGAGCCGCACGGCACCGTGTTGTTCGACACGAAGTCCTGCGAGGGCACACCTGCGGCGGCGCAGCTCCGGGCCCACAGCGCGGCCCCGAGGGCGTCGGTCGCGTAGCGCTGGTTCGCATTGATCTTGAGGAGCGGACCGCCACCGGCGATCGGCCGGTTGGCCGGGTCGTGGCGTTCCGGGTAGTTCGGGTGGATCGCGTGGCCGGCGTCCGCTGACAGGCACCAGGAGGCCGCATAGGCCTGGAGCCGTTCGGACACCGTCGCCCCCAGCGACGCACCGATGCGGGTGAGGACGTCGTCGAGGAACGGACCGCTGGCGCCGGAGGTCGAGGCCGAACCGAGCTCCTCGTGGTCGAAGGCGGCGAACACCGTGATGTGTGCGGCGTCGTCCGTCGCTCCCCCGTCACTCGCGGCCAGCAGCGCCGCGAGTCCGGCGTGGACCGAGGTCAGGTTGTCCATGCGTCCGGCGGCGAACAGCTGCCCGTCGAGACCGAATCGCCGGGGCTCCTGGGTGTCGGCCAGGAGCACGTCGTACCCGGCGATCGCGGTGGGATCGATGCCTGCGATCGACGCCAGATGCGCGAGCACGTCGGCGTGGCCGAGGTCACCGACCCCGTACACCGGCTGCAGGTGGCGCTGGCGATCGAGGACGAGGCCGTCGTTGGCGCTTCGGTCGAGGTGCACGGCGAGCTGCGGGATGCGCAGGAACGGGCCGGTCCGGACGAGGTGCACGGTCCCGTCGAGCGTCACCAGGCGTCCGGCGAGTTCGAGTTCGCGGTCGAGCCAGGAGTTGAGGAGCGGTCCGCCGTAGACCTCCACCCCGGCCTGCAGCCACCCGTGGGCGCCGGTCGTCGGCTTCGGCTTGAGCTTGAAGCTCGGCGAGTCCGTGTGCGAGCCGAGGATGCGGAACGGCGTCGTGGCGTGCGCCTGCTCGGGCTGCACCCAGGCGATCACCGCACCCTCGCGTTCGACGAAGAACCGGCCGGCGCCACCGTTCCAGGACTCGGTCTCGAGCCGCCGGGTGAAGCCGGCCGCCGTGAGGCGCCGAGCGCTCTCCGCGACCGCGTGATACGAGGTGGGCGAGGCGACGATGAAGTCGGCGAGGTCGGTGATGTGGGCGACGGAGTCCATGCCACCATCCTCCCACCAGCCACGCACCCGGCACGTGGATGCACCAGGCCCTACCCTGGACGGGTGACGAAGACCCGCAGCGACCTCATCGGGCCCGCAAGCGGCCTGTCCGAGGATCGTCGCGGACGGATCGCACGCATCGTCGACGGTTGGTTCTTCGCCTTCGGCACGGCTGCGGCGGTCTTCCTGGCGTACGTGCTGCTCACCGAGGCGTTCGCCCGCGGGTGGGCCCAAGCCTGGTTCATCCTCGTCATCTACCTCGTCATCGCCTACCTGATCCTCCCCCGCCTGCACACCGTGCTGTCGCGCGTCTACCTGCCCGACTACTTCATCGGACGCACTCGCACGCGCGAGGGCATCCTCGGTGATCCCGTGAACCTCGGCCTCCGGGGTCGGGAGGAGCAGATCCACATGGCGATGCTCTCGGCGGGCTGGACGCTCGCCGACGACCTCGGCCTGCGTGCGAACCTGCGGATCGTGACCTCGACGCTGACCAGGCGCAGCTACTCGGAGGCGCCCGTCTCGTCGCTCTACCTGTTCGGTCGCCGCCAGGCGTTCTGCTACCAGCAGGAGGTCGACGGCAGTCCGGGGAAGCGGCACCACGTCCGGTTCTGGCCGACACCAGCGGGCTGGCTGCTCCCGGGCGGATACCAGGCGGATTGGTTGGCCGCCGGGACGTACGACCGATCGGTCGGGATCAGCATCTTCACGCTGCAGGTGACCCACCGGATCGCCGACGACGTCGACGACGAGCGCGATCACATCGTCGCGTCGATCGCGGCAGCGGACGTCGGAGCGACGACGTCCGTGATCGAGAACTTCTCCACCGGCTACCACTCACGGAACGGCGGAGGCGACGCGATCGTCACCGACGGCGACCTGCCGATCATCGATCTCAGCGCGGTGGTCGTCCCGCCGGCGGCGACCCTGCCGGCCGCCGACGCTCCCCCGACGCGCTCCCTCATCCGGGCCGGCGACCCGCGGCCGCTGGACACCACCGTCGGCGTGGTCCTGATGGTCGTCGCGGCACTGTCCACCGTGCTCTCCGGCGTCATCCTCGTCTCCGATTGGAAGCAGGTCATCTCGGAGGCCCGTGCAACGGCCGCGACGGCTGACGACGTCGTCCTCATCCCGTGGGTCGTCGGGGCCGTGCTGGCCCTGTCGGCCGTGGTGACGCTCTGCTACCTCGTCCTCGCCTGGCGGGTCCATCGGGGAGGCAACCTCGCGCGCCTGCTCGCCATGACCTTCAGCTCGACGTCCATCGCCACCCTCGCCGCGAGCTATGTCGCCGGCGCCGGCGGATTGACGCTGCAGACCAACCTGATCGGCTTCGCGGTCGACTGTTCCATCATCCTCGCCCTCTCCGGAACCGAGGCCCGTGACTGGGCCCGTGGGCGACAACGACGCACCCGGAGGACGAAAGCATGACCGACGCACCCGACCAGACGGATGAGGGGCCACGCCCCGCCACCTCGCTCAAGCGCGCGCTGCTCCTCGGCGCAGCCATCATCACGATCGTCGCCGGGCTGACGGTGCACTGGTCGGTGGCAGCGGCCTGGGCGAACCCCGTAACCAACGCGCTCTACACGGTCCTCGTCGCGCTCCTGCTGGCCTTCGCCGCCCCACGGCGTCCGCTGTGGCAGATCGCCCTCGGCGCGTTCGGCTTCTCGGCGGCGATCGAGTGCTTCCAGGCCACGGGCGTGCCGGCCGCACTCGCGGACCAGTGGCCGCCCTCGGCGCTCGTGCTGGGCACGACGTTCATCCCGACGGACTTCATCTCCTACGCCCTGGGCGCGGCGGCGTTCCTGTTCCTGTCGCTCGCCATGTCGCTGGTGATCCGCTGGGTTCGCAACGACATCCTCGAACGACGCGCACGCGCGGACCGGGAGACACGGCGCCGATCGGACTCAGGACCCGCCTGACCAGTGCCCTAGCCGCGAGTCGTCTCCCCGTACTGGACGTGTTCGAGGTCGAAGACGGCCTCGGCCAACGCCGACCTCGCCGCTTCGAACTCGACGTCGTCGGGGTGGCCCACCACCCGGGCATGCTCGAGGTGCCAGGTGGCACTGCGCAGGAGTTCGACGGTGGTCGGAGCGGGGGAGGGCGCTCGCGTCGAGGCCGCGGGTGAGACGTCGGCGTTCGCCGCTCCGCCGGGGACGAACTCGATCGTGTTCGATTCCGCCGGAGTGTCGTCCTGAGCGTATGCCTTCTTCTTCATATGTCCTTCATCGAGGTTGTGAACTGTTGTGGCTTGCCGGGCGATGGGCTCCGATAGCGGCGAAGATGCCAGCGGCGGAGCCGACCTAATATATGCCGATATTGGAATGTCCTGCTTGGGGCGCTGTTCAGGTCGCGCCATGGCGAGGAGCGTGGGGACACGCCCACGGTCGTCCGGAGCATCCGAGGCACCGAGGACCTGGAACCGTTCCAGGCCCCAACGGGACCAGGCGGACGCCGTCCACGCGCAGATGGCCGCGTCGATGAGGTCCTCCCGATGCTTGTGCGCCGATTCCTTCAGCGGCGACGGTTCCGCGGCGAGGAGCGCCGTCACCGGGTGGGTGTCGAGGTCGAGTGGCGGCGTCGCCGAGGTCAGCGCCTGCAGGCGCGAGACGAGGTCGTCACAGACCTCCGCGCGGCGTCGCCGTCGCTCGGCGGCGGGGAGACCGGGGTCGAGGCGTTTGTACCGGGGCCGCGCATCCGGGTACCCGAACTCCTCGGCACCCACCAAGGTGGTGTGGGGATAGGCCTCGAAGAACACGACGGCATCCGCCGCCGGCGTGCTCAGTCCGTCGAAGTACTGGAACCCCGCCGCCTCCAGCGCCGTGAAGAGCGCGACACCACCGAGCGCGGGCAGGCCGAGGTTCGACGGGTAGGCCGAGACCTGCCAGCGCCCGTACCGCTGCCCGACCTCACGTTCACAGAGACGCATGCCGGTCTCGTTCCGGACGAGCAGAGGGGCGTCGACCGCGATCACGGAGCCCGGTGAGGCGGTGGCGACGATCCAGGCGACGACGGCGTCGATCCCCACGGCCCACCCGGCCTCGATGACCGTCCCGGTCTCGTCGATGCACACCAGTCCCGACTCGTTCGCCGCGCGGGAGCCGGTCCCCTCGCCCCAGGCGAGGTCGACTCCGAGGAAGCGGGTCACGAGCGGTTCCTTCCGGTGCATGCGGCGAGGCACCGCCTCCCGAGCCTACTGGGCAGACGTCGACGACTCCTCGGATCCGGCGGCGGGCCGGAGGTGAGGAGCCGTCGAGCCTCCCGAGCGCTCGATCAGCCGACCGGGCCCTCGATCAGCGTCACGTCAGCGGTCTGGGAGGTCCCATTCGCCGTGGTCCAGGTGACGGAGACCGTCTGGCCGGGTTCGAGCGTGGCCATGGTCGCCGTCAGGGTCTGAGCGGAGTCGATGGCGGCACCGTTGATGCCGGTGATGACGTCGCCGGCTGCGAGGCCGATCGACGCCGCGGGCGTGTTCTCGATCACCGAACCGACCACGGCACCCGGCATGGTCTGGGCTGCGCCGGACGCGGCCAGACCGATCCCGATGAAGGCCGGGTAGCCGATCGAGACGGTGTCGGTCTCGACGCCGGTGCGGATCTGGTCGACGATGGACAACGCGTCGTCGATCGGGATGGCGAATCCGTCGATGTCGGTCCCACCGGAGGAGGCAGCGGTGTCGACGCCGACGACCTCGCCCTCCGAGTCGTAGAGCGGCCCGCCGGAGTCGCCGGACTGGATGTCCGCGTCCGTCTGGATCAATCCGGTCAGCTGCTTGCCCGCCCCGGTCGTCTCATCCTGGACCGTGATGTCCTGCTCGAGGGCGGTCACGGACCCGTCCGCAGCGCTGGGGGTCCCACCCGTGCCGCCGGCGTTCCCGACCCCGGTGACGGCGTCACCGACGGCTGCGCCGCCGTCGTCGTCGATCGTGACGGTGTCCAGCCCCGAGGCGCCGTCGAGCTGCAGGAGCGCGACGTCGTTCGTGGCATCCGTCCCGACGACGCGCGCGTCGTACTGCTCTCCGGTCGCCACGACGGTGACGACGATGCTCGTCGCTCCCGCGACGACGTGGTTGTTGGTCAGGATCTGGCCGTCCGCGGTGAGGATCATCCCGGTTCCCGCGGCGGCGGCCCCCTGATAGGCCAGCTCGGTGTCGATGTCGACGACACCCACGGACTCCGCGGCGGTGGCGCTCCGGGTGTTCGCCGTCGCGGCATCCGGCGTCGCCTGCTGTGGCCCAGGCTGCCCACCGGGAGCGCGGAAGCTCTGACCGCCCTCGTCCGGCACCGTCTCCGTCACCTGTGAGGAGGCGGCGACACTCTGGAACGCGCCGGCCGCCAGCGAAGCGAGGCCGAGGCCACCGGTCACGAGGGACACGACCGTGGCGGCCGTCGCGGCGGCGATGATCCACCCGATGGGCTGCTTCTTCGCCGGGGTGCCGGTGGTCGACGGCGGCTGGGGCATCGTCTGCTGTCCGTACGGTCGGAGCTGCCAGGTGCCGGAGGGGGCGTACTGGCCCTGGCCGGCGGCGTACGGTCCGTACTGACCCTGCGGGCCCTGGTGATGACCGGGCCACACGTGACCGCTCGTCGCGTGGGGAGCCGTCGCGTAACCGAAGGGCGTCGTCGGCTCGCGTCGTGGGCCACCCGCGGCCGTGTTGCCGGGGTAGCCGGCCGGGGGAGTGACGTCCACATCGGGCTGGGGCTGGTACGAGCCGGTGGGCGGCTGGTACGGATCGGGAGCGGGGGACGACTGCGGCGTCTCCGCCGCTCCGGTGCCGTCCGTTGGACGCGGCTCAGGGCGTTCCGGGTCTGGGGTGGTGTTCACGGGGATTCCTCTCGGCGGGGGTGCTGAGATCATCTGACTCCCGCAATCCGAGTGAATCGTCTGGTTCGACCATGAACGACCTTTGAGCTTCCCGACCGTTTCCCGGATGACGATCGTGTACAGGCTCCATGCGGGACACCACCTCAGGGTCGCGTGAGCAACGCCTCCAGCGCGGGTCGGGCCTCAGCCTCGGAGATGTGTCCGGCGACGACGAGTTCCGCGAGGCCGTGGACCGCGGCCCAGACCGCCGTGGTCAGCGCGGCGATGATCTGCGGCTCGGCGCCGGGGGCCAGCGACGCCGTCGTCTCGGCGAGCAGCGCTTCGACGCCACCGATGAGTGGCGCCATAGCCTCGCTGGGTGAGCCGGGGACACAGACTTCGGGGTCGTAGATCAGGCGGAACCGCTCCGGATGCTGCGCCGCGTAGTGCACATACGTCGAACCGATCCGGACGGCCGTCTCCTGTGGGTCTCGACCCGCCGTCGCGTGCCGCTCCTCGCGCATGGCGTCCAAGAGCTCGGCCATGCCGCGTTCGCTCAACCGTTTCAGGAGCGCGGTCCGGTCGCCGAAGTGGTGGTACGGCGCGTTGTGACTGACTCCGGCGCGACGTGCGACCTCTCGCAGGCTCAGCGTGGCATGGCCGTGCGTCCGCATGAGTTCGAGCGCAGCGTCCTCGAGCGCCGGCCCGAGGTTGCCGTGGTGGTACGCCGTCGTCGATCTTGACACAAGCAACATCGTACCCGTACCGTCGGTTCCGACCAGAAGTGGACAGTGTCCAGATTCTTGGCACTGTCCAGACCTACAACTGATGGAGAACTGATGCCCACCCTCGTCATCGACGGACACCCGAACCCCGGGTCTCTGTGCGCCGCCCTCGCCGCGAACTACGCGGAGGCGCACGGCGACGCGACCGTCCTCGCCGTGCGCGACCTCGCGTTCGACCCGAACCTCCGCCTCGGGTACACCCGCCGTCAAGACCTGGAGCCCGACCTCGAACGAGCGTGGGAGCAGATCCTCGCCGCGGACCACCTCGTGATCGTGGCGCCGGTCTGGTGGGGATCGGTGCCGGCGCTGCTCAAGGGGTTCTTCGATCGCCTGCTGCTTCCCCGTCGCGCCTACCGGACCAAGGACAACGGTCTCCCCGAGGGACTGCTCGCCGGCCGCTCGGGGCGGGTGATGGTCACGACCGACTCGCCGTGGTGGTACCTCCCGCTCGTCGGCGACACGACGGTGAAGCAACTCCGCACCACCACCCTCAGGTTCTGCGGGGTCAAGCCCGTCGCCGTGAACCGGTTCGGTCGGGTGAAGGATTCGACCGTGGAGCAGCGTCGGCGGTGGCTCGCGAAGGCGGCACAGAACGGTCGTGCCGACGCGGCGCGACGGAGTTCTCGTTCCTCCGCTGCGGCCGCAGAACTGGTCAGTGGCCGTCGACCAACCGGATGAAGGCACTGAGCTCGGCGACGCCCTCCGGCGTGACCGGCAGGTACTCGGTGAGTGCGGGGGAGTGCACGAGGTACGCCGCCCACTGGGCGCGGGAGATACCGACGTTCAGTCGGTTCTTCATCAACAGGAACGACATACCCCTCGGGACGTCCGCGGGGGAGGACGCGGCCAGCGAGACGATCGCGATGACGGCCTCCTGACCCTGGAACTTGTCGACGGTCCCGACGCGCACCGCGTCGAACCCGGCCGCGTCGAGCGTCGCTCGGACGACGGCGACGTGGGCGTTGTAGGGACAGACGACGATGATGTCGGCCTCGCTCACCGGGTCGTCGATGCGGCCGGCATCCGGATCGGTCCAGCGGAGCCCGATCGTCGACCGGACGAGCTCGGCGACGCGGTCGGCCTCCTCCTGCGAACTCGTCGCGTTTCCGACGTGATGGACCGGGACGACGTGCAGTCCCGGCACACGACCCTCCAGACGCCGCTTCGTCGTGGCCGCTGCCGAGCGCAGCTCGCCGCCGTACGACAACCGCGAGACCGGCTCGGTGACCGCGGCGTCCATCCGCCAGGTCTCGTGGAGGAAGTAGCCGAGTTCCGGAGGGAGGACGTCACGCCCGTCGGCCACGAATCCGAGCGCCGAGGTGTCGATCGGTTCGGGATGCGTCCCCTGGCTCACCTGCGGCAGCTGCTGCGGGTCGCCCAGAAGCAGGAGGTTCCGCGCGGCGACGCTCGCCGCGATCGTGTAGGCGAGTGAGAACTGCCCGGCCTCGTCGACGACGAGCAGGTCGAGCGATCTCCGGTCGAACCGGTTGGGATTACTGAAGTCCCAGGCGGTCCCGCCGATGACGAAGCCGCCGGTCTGCTCCGCCACGAACGCGCCATGACCATTGGCCGGAAGGACCGTGTAGCCGCGCTCAGCATCCGGGTCGGCACCGGATCGCAGGGTCTTCGCCACGAGCGCGGGGGAGAGCCCCGCCTTCACCACACGCTCGAGCAGGTTCTCGACGACGTCGTGCGACTGCGCCACGACCCCGATCCGCCAGCCGTGCTGCTGCACGAGGGCCGTGATGACGTGCGAGGCGACGTAGGTCTTGCCGGTTCCGGGCGGCCCCTGGACGGCGAGCGCCGAGTCGTCGAGGTCGAGCAACGCGGCGGTCACGTCCTCGATCGTCCGGCCGTCTCCGCGGTGGGGGAGTGGATCGCCCGAGCTCGTGCGGGGCGGTCGTCGCCGCAGGATGTCGACGACGCCGTCGTCCGGCCACCCGGGAGCGGCGTCGAGGACCGCTTGCCCCCACTCGGCGATGGCGTCGACCTGTGTTCCGGGTCGCGGGGGAGGAGACGGCGTGAGCGCGACCGGCAGCTCCGTGTAAGGCTCACGATCCGTCTTGAGCGTCTCCTGGATGAGCAGGGAGTCGTCGTCGACCTCGAGGATCGTGATCTGTCCGGCCGGGCGCGAGCCGGGCTCGGCGCGGGGGACCGTGTACGGTCCCGGGTGGTCGTAGACGGCGAACGGATCGGCGCCGACCTTCACGCTGCTGCCGGGAGCCCATCGGCCGCGGAGTCGGACGTGACGGCGGTCGCTGCGCTGCCGCCCCTCGCGGAACCAGTCGCGCTCGACGACTCCCGAGGTGACGGTGAAGACGTTCCGGGTGTCCTCCCATTCGTCGCGCGCGGCGATGAGTCGGGAGAAGTGCTCCTGCCAGAACGACTTGTGCTCGCGCCGGTGGTAGTCGATGGCGGCGGCCGCGAGCGCATACGCGGTGGCGTCGTCGGAGCGTTCGGGGTCGAGGGGGTCGCCGGCCAACGCCGTCAGCGCGTCGTGGAGTGGCGTCGGTTCGTCCACCAGGGGCTCGGGTGCGTCGGTGACGAAGGTGCCGGGCAGCACGCCCCGTTCCGCACCGAGGTCGAGCAACCAGTTCCGCAGCCGACGGGTCGACTCGCAGTCGTACGCGTTGTACTCGGCGATCTCCGAGAGCTTCCGTTCGCCTTCGGCGACGAGCTCCGGGTCGTCGCTCCGACTCAGCTCGCGCGCCTCCGCGTAGGCCGTGATGGATGCCGCGGCGTCGGTGACGTCGCTGTCGCGGTGCTCCTCACCCATGTAGAGCGGCTCGAGCTTCTTGATCGAGTACGACCGCGATCCGACACGCACCGTCTTGCGGACGAACGGGTAGAGGTCGAACAGCACGGCCTCGCGGAGGAGGTCGTCGATCGTGTCCTCCCCGACCCCGTGCCGGGCGGCCAGCGAGAGCAGGTGCGTCCGCTCGTAGGCGGCGTAGTGATACACGTGCATGCCCGGGAACTCGGCACGGCGGGCGGCGAGGTAGGCGAGGAAGTCGATCAGCGCCGTCCGCTCCTCATGGAAGTCGTGCGCCCACCAGGATCGGAACCGGCCGTCGGTGTCGACCAGGCCGAACAGGTAGTCGATGCCCCACCTCGTGCGGTCGCCCCGGCGGGCGTCACCCGGCTCGCCCTCGGTGTACAGCGGGTCGCCCTCGAAGTCGAAGAAGAGGTCGCCGGGATCGGGTTGCGGCAGGAGCCCGAGTGCCGTGGCGTCGTGCACACGGAACGCCGGCACGCCGGCGGCTGGTGACGGCTCGAGCTGCAGATGCGCCTGCTCGCGCAGCGCAGCGAGCGTGCTCTCGGCGATGCCGTCGACCGTCCCGCCGGCGCCACCCGACAGCCCGTGCGGCCCTGGTCGCTCGGTCGACCCGGTGAGCGTGAGCGACGCCAGATCGTCGATCGTGGCGATGCCGGCCGCCAGCAGGCGGTCGCGCTGCGTCAACCGGAGCCCGGCCACCAGCAGGACGTCGCGTGAGGCCGTGATCTCGGCGTCGCACCACGCGCATCGTCCGCAGACGCTGTAGCGCTGGTCGCCCCAGGCCACCGGAGCGTCGGCTTCGAGCCGTTCGGCGACGATCCGCAGCAGGCGCGCACGACGGCGACGGTACACCGGCAGGATGTCGGCCACCGCGTGGGTGCTGACGGTGCCGTCTCCCAGGATGAGGTCGACGTCGTCGTCGACCGGGATCCCGGCCGTCTCCAGCTGCTCCACGTAGGCGGCGAGCTGGAGCAGGGCGGTGACCTTCGGCGAGCGCGCGAGTTTGGTGTCCTGCACGCGATACCGGCCGTCGGGCCGGCGCACGATGAAGTCGGCGAAGCCGATGAACGATCCGTCGAAGAACGCGGCCTGGAAGACGACCGGGGCTCCGTCGCGGAACGCCGTGATCGTCGACTCGACGGCTGCGGCGAGCGCCACCGTGTCTCGGACGTCGGGGCGGTCGAGCTCGACGACGCCGGTGCCGAACTCGGCGCGGTACGACTCGAGGACCCGCAGCTCGTGCTGGTCGCCGAGCTTGGAGGTCCGCATGAGCATCTCGTCCTCCGGCTCGACGATCGGTTCGATCCGACCGAGCTTCGCGTCGACCGTGCGCAGGAACGCGAACTCGCAGTGGGAGGCGTTGGAGAGGTCGCTGGCGCTCGTGATGGCGGAACCGTCGAGGAGGAACATCGGTGCGGTGGGTGCCTTTCGAGACGACTGCTGCGGGGGCAGGTCCGCCTCCGATCGCTGTCAGTCTGGCACGCACCACCGACCACAGCGCCGCCGCGGGACGCAGGGTGAGGCCAGCCGAGCGGCAGCCGTCTGTGGAGCGGCGTCGGGCGCGCTCGATCCCGCGTCCCCTAGCCTGGAGACGGACCACGACGCCATGGGACGGGAGTGCATCATGACCACCACGATCCAGGTCGTCGCGGGTGTCGCCACGCAGGACGACACCGTGCTCGCGTGCCGGCGGGCACCCGGGCGGGCGTCCGGTGGCCTGTGGGAGTTCCCCGGAGGCAAGGTCGAGACCGGCGAGCGGCCGCAAGACGCGCTGGCTCGTGAGCTGCGCGAGGAGCTCGACGCCGCCGTCGCTGTGGGGGCACTGCTGGACCGGTCCACCGTCACCGTGGGCGAGCTCGTGATCGACCTCGCCTGCTACGAAATCACCTTCCTCGGCGCGCCCCCGGTCCACAGCACGGACCACGACGAACTGCGCTGGGTCACCCGCGAACGGCTCCTCGGGCTGGACTGGGCGACGCCCGACCTCCCGATGGTCGGGCGACTCACCGCGAGCTGACCCCGGAGCCCCAGGGCGTCACTCGACCGCGTGGAGCGGGATGCGGGCGAGCGTGCGTCCGCTCAGCACGAGGTCGTCGTTGGTCGAGGTGACCGCCAGCTCGGTGACCGTCCACTCGAACAGGGTGACGTCGCGCCAACGCTCGAGGAATGCGGCGAGCGCCGCGGTCTCGGCGGCGTCGAGCTCATCGCGGAAGTGGTGCAGGCCCACCCCGACGAGCGGTGCTGGACGCCCGCCGACCGCCCGCTGGATGGGGGCGAAGGCGTCCGCGATGGCGGGGAGGTAACAGCGTCCGCGGTTGAAGCCACCGATGACGGGGCCCGCCAGCCTGACCCGGAAGGGCGTGAACGCGCCGACGCTCGTCCGCAGCCCGTCGAGGAACCCGGATTCCGCGTCGATGGAGGAGAGCGTCGCGTGCAACCGGTGTGCGCGTCGGAGCTCGATGCCTCGGGCGAGCTTGGGTGCGAAGGGTGCCGAGGCGAGGTCGGCCTCGTAGCTCAGGAAGATCGGATCGACGAACAGCCGTTCGACCGGGACGGGGACGACGACCGTCAGGCGCGCCTCGTCGTACCGCCCGTCACGGTAGACGCCGTCAGGACTCGCGGCGAGCGCGAGCGGGTGGTCGGCGTCGATCAGGGGGAGCTGGGCGTACCGGTAGCGCTCGTCGAAGGTGAGCGCCTCACCTGGTCCGAAGGTGGAGCGGACGACGTCCCAGCTGCGGAGGGCGTCGTGCGAGTCCGACGACGTGTCCACACCGCTCGAGGCCGTTTCGGGGACATCGACCTCGAACGCCCGGTCGGCCGATCCGCCGGTCACCGTCCGGATCAGACCCGTCGCGACGCCGGTCGGCAGCGCACCGATCGTGTTTCCGGACGCACCGGCGGAAGAGGGCATGTCGTGAGGTTAGTGGAGCCGTCAGCGCAGCACGTCGGTGACACCCCGAATTCGGGTGATCGACCCAATTCACCGCATGGCCGACCCGAACGCCGACACCGTCAGCCGATCAGTGCGCCTTGCCGACCTTCCAGTAGCCGCAGAACATGACACGGTCCTTGGGCATGCCACCACGGACCCAGAGCCGACGCACGTTCGCCGCCAGGGACTGCTCTCCGACGACCCACCCGTAGCACGGGGCGGTCGGCACCCCGAGGGCCGTCGCGGCGGCCAGCGCCGCTCGTCCGGGGACGTCGTGCGGATCCTCTCGGACCACCCATCGCAGCTCGACCCCGTCCGGGACACGCACGTCCTGCGCGTCCTCCGCGGAGGGGATCTCGACGATCGCCGTCCCGACGGTCGACGCCGGAAGCGAGGTCAGGATGCCTGCGACGGCGGGGAGCCCGGTCTCGTCGGAGACCAACAGCACTCGATCCACGTCGGCCGGGAGGTTGAACATGCGCCCCTCGTCCAGCAGCCCCACCGCATCGCCCACCTCGCACGACTGGGCCCAGCTCGCCGCGGGCCCCGCGGTCCCCTCGGCGGCCGACCCGTGGATGACGAAGTCGATGTCCAGCTCCGGCCCGTCGGGACCGTCACGCCGGTAGTCGCGCACCGTGTAGTTCCGGAGCACCGGTCGCACGGACTTGGAGATCGCGAGGTATTTGGCGTAGGCCAGCATGTCGAGTTTGGTCGGCAGCCGCTCGAGCCCACCTTCGGAGACCGGGATGAAGAACCGGAACCACTGGTCGTAGCCGAGGAAGGTGAAGTCGGCGATGTCACCGCCACCGAGGGTGACCCTGGCGATCTTCGGTGAGATGCGCGAGCGGCGGACGACCCGCAGCGTGAGGAGTGTCGCCGCGTCGGGTTTGATGCGCGCCGTCTCGGCATTCGTACGAGCCACTCGAGCCCCTTCCTCCGGCGGCTCCGGCGGCCGCGACTGAGGCTACCCTAACTCAGGTCGCCCTTACTTGGAGGCGTCGGGTTCGGCAGCGGCGACCTTCCGGGAACGGGCGTCGAGTGACGCGAACACGAACGCCACGACCACGAAGCCGATCGTGACGAGGGTGCTGTTGCGATACGCGTCGTGATAGACGTCGAGCGACGCACCGGAGGCGCCGCCGTCGTTCTCGGAGTACACCGTCGCGTAGAACGTCGCCGTCGCGGCGGCGAGTCCCACCGCGGTCCCGATGCGCTGGCCGAGCTGGCCGATCGATCCGGCGACACCACCGGAGGCCACGGGGATGTCCGCGAGCATCAGTGTCTGGTTGGGGGAGATGACCGCGCCACCGCCGATGCCGGCGAGAAGCATCGCGGCACCCATCGCGTACGGCGTGATCTCCGGGGGCGTGATGAAGGCGAGGAGTGAGTTGAGACTGAACCCCACCACGACCAGCACGAGCCCACCGACGACCAGGGGGCGTCCGAGTCGGTCGACGACCCGACCGCTCAACCACGAGCTGACGGCCGAGGCGAGGGCGAAGGGGATCGTGATCATGCCCGCGAAGACCGGCTCGAGCCCAAGCCCCTGCTGTACGAACAGCGTGAGCGTGAGGAAGGTGGCCGGCATCGCCGCGAAGTACGTCGTGGAGATCAGGACGCCGTTGCGGTAGCTGCCGAGCTTGAACAGGGAGAAGTCGACGACGGGTGTCTTCCCGGCGCGTTGATAACGACCCTCCCACCAGGCGAAGAGGCCGGCGAAGACGGCGAACGCGACCAGCAGCCACCAGCGCGCCGGGTCGTCGCCCGGGGAGCCGGTCGTCAGGACGAACGGCAGCATGAGCGACAGCACGGCGAGACCGAGGAACACGATGCCCACCGGGTCGAGCGATCCGGCGCCCGCCTCGTGCGGCTGCTGCTTGGGCAGCAGTCGAGCGGCGATCGGCAACAGGATGATCGCGAGCGGGACGTTCATCCAGAAGAGCAGGCGCCAGCCGTCCTCCGGGCCGCCGATGGCGATGAGCAGGCCGCCGAGCGTCGGTCCGAACGCCGTCGAGAGGCCGATGATGGCTCCGAAGAGACCGAAGGCGCGGCCACGCTCCTTGCCGACGAACAGCTGCTGGATGAGCCCGATGACCTGCGGCATCAGCAGACCCGCGGCGATGCCCTGGAGGATCCGACCGCCGATGAGGATCCCGACGTTCGGTGCGACGGCGCAGGCGAGACTGGCCGCCCCGAACACACTCAGGCCGATCATGAACATGCGACGCCGGGAGTGCAGGTCGCCGTAGCGCCCGGCGGGCACGAGGATCAGACCGAACGCCAGGGCGTACCCGGCGACGATCAGCTGCAGGGCCGTCGGGCCGGCGTCGAGCGCCTGCTCGATCGACGGCAGTCCGACGTTGACCTTCGAGAGGTCGAGGATCGTGAGGGCGGCGACCGACACGCAGATGGCGAACGCGCGCCATTTCGTCCGGTCGTCGGGGGCGGTTCGCTCGTCAGTCATCCTGGCCACCCTAGGCCCGCGTCAACCCGGTCCGCCCCGGCTTGACGGGCGCGGATCCACCGTCCAGTGCAGCATCTTCGGGCTCAGAACCGGCGCAGACGATGACGGGGCAGCCGTCACGGGCTACGCTCGGAAGATGCATATGGATGCCCCTCGCGGGCTGCAGGACCCCGACGAACTGGCCGAACGACACCGCATGCTGGCCGAGTCGCCGGCACTCGCGCCGCTGCGCGACTGGTCGGACGCGATGATGACCCGCCGAGGACGGCGGCAGGCGGACCTCGTCCTCCCGCTCGTCGACCCGGCCGATGCGGCCGTCAACGCGAAGACACTGATCCTCCTCGACGCCCCGGGGACCCTGGCCCCCGACAGCCTCGACGCTCCGGGATCCGGGTTCGCCTCGGTCGACAACGACGACCCGATCGCCGAGAGCCTCTGGAATCTGCGGAACGACATCGGCTTCGACGACGTCATGGTGTGGAACATCGTCCCGTGGTACCTGAGCGCCGGGCGGAAGAAGCCGAACGCGCCCGAGGTCGCCCAGGGCGCGATGGAACTGCGCGCCCTCCTGCCGCTCCTCAAGAACCTGCGCGTCGTCGTCCTCTGCGGACCCCACGCTCAGGACGGTTGGTGGAAGCACGTCGAGCCACTGCTCGGCAACACGTACAGCGCCTTCAACGCTCCGCACCCCTCGCCGTTGTCGCTGAAGCAGCCGGGTCGTCGCGAGGAGATCGAGAAGGTCTTCGCCCGCGCCAAACAGGTCGCCGGCTGATCACACGCCCCTTTCGCAACCCCCTCGCCCGTCGGGCGAGGGGGTTGCGTGCATCTGAGGCCTCGTTAGGGTCGATGGACGAGGAGAGGAGCATCACATGGACATCGGCACCATCGTCATCCTCGCCGCGCTCGTCCTCCTGGCGGTCGCGGCCGTCTGGTACGTGTCACGGCGAGACCGCGCCGCGCGTTCGGCCGACGAACACCACTCGCACGACAACGACGCGGAGGTCGAGCGCGAGCGCGCGAGAGGCCTCGCGGAGGGCACCGGCGGCGTGCCGCGCCGTGGCGGTGGCCCGATGGGGTTCTGACCCCGCGAACGCACAGGAACGGTCGCCACCCGCGAGGGATGGCGACCGTTTCCGCACATTGGGCGCTGGGCTCTAGACGAGCGGCGGGAGGCCTGCTGCGACGCGAGCGCCTAGCGTGCCGTCGACGGCGGTCCAGTAGGCGATGACCCGCTCGCGGAGATCCGCTCGCGTCACCTTCGAGACGTGGCCGATGATGTTGCCGACGAGACGGTCGCGTGCGGCGTCGTCGAGCACCTCGCGCACGAGGGTCCCGGCCTGACCGAAGTCGTCGTCCTCGGCGTGCAGCGTCGCGGCTGCCCGCACGAGCTCGCCATCGGACTGCCACCCGTTGGACTCAGCGGCACGCGCAGGGTCGGCGTGGGCGCCACCGACCGAGTTGGGTGCGTAGACCGGCGCGTCCGCGTCGTTGAAGGTGTAGCGCATGGCGCCTTCCTTCGAGTACGTGTGCACCGGCGCATGCGGGGCGTTCACCGGCAGCTGTGCGTGGTTGGTGCCCACGCGGTAGCGGTGTGCGTCCGCGTAGCTGAAGATGCGGGCGAGGAGCATCTTGTCGGGGCTCGCAGCGATCCCGGGGACGAAGTTCGACGGCGCGAAGGTCGCCTGCTCGATCTGCGCGAAGTAGTTCTCCGGGTTGCGGTCGAGGGTCATCTTGCCGACCTCGATGAGCGGGTAGTCGCTGTGCGGCCAGACCTTGGTGAGGTCGAACGGGTTGAAGCGGTAGCCCGCGGCGTCGGCGTACGGCATGACCTGCACGGAGAGCGTCCAGCTCGGGTGCTCGCCACGGGTGATCGCCTCGGAGAGGTCGCGGATGTGGAAGTCGGCGTCCTCGCCGGCGATCTGGTCGGCCTGGTCCTGCGTGAGGATCTCGATGCCCTGGTCGGTCTTGAAGTGGTACTTCACCCAGAAGCGCTCGCCTGCGGCGTTGACCCACTGGTAGGTGTGCGACCCGAACCCGTCCATGTGCCGCCAGGAGCCCGGAAGACCGCGGTCGCCCATGAGCCAGGTGACCTGGTGTGCACTCTCGGGGGAGAGCGTCCAGAAGTCCCACTGCATGTCGTGGTCGCGCAGGTGCGAGCCCGGGAGTCGCTTCTGCGAGCGGATGAAGTCGGGGAACTTGATGCCGTCGCGGATGAAGAACACCGGCGTGTTGTTGCCGACGAGGTCGTAGTTGCCCTCGCTCGTGTAGAACTTCAGCGCGAAGCCGCGGGGGTCGCGCCAGGTGTCGGGGCTGCCCTGCTCACCGGCGACGGTGGAGAAGCGTGCGAGCATCTCGGTCTCGACACCGGGCTGGAACAGTGCGGCACGCGTGAACTGGGAGACGTCGCCGGTCGTGACGAACCGTCCGAACGCACCACCGCCCTTGGCGTGGACGACACGCTCCGGCACCCGCTCGCGGTTGAACTGAGCGAGCTTCTCGACCAGGTAGTGGTCGTGGAGCGCGATCGCTCCGTCTGCGCCGACGCTCTGGGAGTGCTCGTCGCTCGCGACGGGTGCTCCGCTGTTGGTGGTGGTGTAGCTGGTCTCGGACATGTCTCTCCTCGAGGGTGGGGCTGGTCGGACGGTCGGATGGATTCAGCACTGCCACCTTGGCGGTGACAGCTGACGATCGGCATGGAGGTGCCGTCGAGTGGTCTGTGGAACGGTGTCAGGCGGCATCCGCCTGGCACGCGGGGCACACTCCCCAGAACGTGATCTCGGCCGTGTCGATCAGGTACCCCGCCGCGTCGTCCGGGTGCATGCACGGCGCCGCGCCCCGCGTGCAGTCGACGTCGACCACGGCGCCGCACGAGCTGCACACCAGATGATGGTGGTTGTCGTCGACACGCAGCTCGTACCGGCCGGGATGGCCGTCCGGTTCGATCCTGCGCACGAGGCCGGCTGCGACGAAGGCGTTGAGCACGCTGTACACGGCCTGTGGGGAGGTCTGCGGTGCTCGCGGCTTCAGGGAAGCGACCACCTGCTCCACGTCGGCGTGCGGTGTCCGGGCGAGGATCTCGAGGACGGCGAGACGTCCCGTGGTCACCCGCAGCCCGGCGGCCCGGATCCTCGTGTGGAAGTCGTTCGTCGCCGACTCCACCTTCGATCCGTTCATGCAGCCACCGTACCGAGTTGTTTTGAATTAGTCAAAATAAGGACTTCCCCTCCGCGTTGTCCCGCAGCCAGCTCAACTCTAATATCAGATATGAGTGATGGACCGATGGGTGGCGCCGGATGTGGAGAACTCCCGGTCACGACGGGCGAGCGCCGGGCTACAGCTCGACCGTCAGCAGAGGTCGAAGCGAACGTCGGGTCTCCTCGGCCATGTCCACGGAGTCACGATCGAGCAGCCACTGCAGCTGGAGACCGTCCATCATCGCGATGAGCATGCGCGCTGCACTCGCGGGTTCGACGCCGTCCACCAGCTGACCCTCGCGCGCCATCACCTCGAAGGAGACGGTCATCCCGTCGATCAACCAGCTGTACCGCCGGACGAAGTGTTCGTGCGCCGGGTGGTCCGGTGAGGTCGCCTCGGCGGACAGGACGCAGTGGAGCTCGACGAGACCGGGGACGCGCATGTTGTGCTCGACGAGGCGGAGGAGCCCGCGGATGCCTTCGATGCCGCTCCCGATCTCGATGCCCGACTCCTCGCGATCCCGGTCGTCGCGGAAGTCGAGGATCGCGGCGAGCAGGTCGTTCTTGGTCGAGAAGTGGTGGAGGAGGCCGGCCTGGCTCATGCCCACGCGCTCCGCGACCTCGCGGAGCGATCCGCTGCGGAAGCCCTGCTCGGCGAAGACGTCCATCCCCGCCTCGAGGATCTCCCGGCGTCGTGCCGCCGTCTTGGCGTAGCTGCCGCGGGAGCGGCCCGTCTGCGTCACCGTCATCCTGCGATCGTATCGGGCGTGCGGTCCGCCGGCGAAGGGTCCCGAGGCACCCCCAGCCCGGTACTTCCCCAGGTCCCTGTCGTACGGTGTCGCCATGAGACGCCGCATCGAGCCCGTGTACGACACCGCCGTCGGTGTCGGTCGCTCCCTCTTCGGCTTCTGGCGCCTGCGCCGTCACACCAGTGGCATCGAGCACCTGCCCGACGAGGGTGGCGCGGTGATCGCGATGACCCACTTCGGGTACCTCGAGTTCGCACTCGTCGAGTGGGCGACCGTGCTCCACAACCGGCGCCGCATCCGATTCATGGCCAAGCAGGGCGCCTTCGACCAGCCCCTGGTGGGCCGTCTCCTCCGGAGCATGCGGCACATCGCCGTCGACATGCGCGCCGGCGCGGCCGCCTATGCCGACGCCGTCGCAGCACTCCGCAGCGGCGAGCTGGTCGGGGTCTTCCCCGAGGCCGGCGTCAGCGCCTCGTTCACCGTCCGCGAGCTCAAGTCGGGCGCGGTCCGCCTCGCACAGGAGGCCGGCGTGCCGATCATCCCCGTCGCGGTCTGGGGTGGTCATCGCCTCCTGACGAAGAACCACCGGGTCGGCTTCCGCGAGCGGTTCGGGGTACCAGTCCACTTCTCGTTCGGCGAGCCGATCAGCGTCGCGCCCGGCGCCGACGTGGGCGCGAGCACCGAGCAGCTCCGCGACCGCCTCCAGGGCATGATCGACGAGCTGCAACGCGACTATCCCGTCGACGGCACCGGGGCGTGGTGGCAACCTCGCGCTCTGGGCGGGACGGCTCCGACGCCTGCCGAGGCTGCAGCCGCCGACCTCGAACGCGAGCGCCGACGCGAGGCGCGTCGGCAGACGACGAGCTGAGCGAACGTCCGCCGCGGTCTATCCTGTGGAGGTGCCACCTCTGACCTCGTCGACCCACCCCGCAGGGCGTCGTCGCTCTGCCAGCCCGCGCCCCGAGCGGAGCGTGGCACCGTGAGTCGTGGGTGGAACGGCTTCGTCGCGAAGTCGACGTGGCTCCCGAAGTCCTGGCGCGAACGCGCTGAGCGCGCGCTGTCGGAGACCCCCGCGGCGCCGATCGCACCGGACACGAACGACGCCGAGTCCGCAGCGGACCACTCGCCACGGCGCACGCCGGATCCCACGCCTTGGGCGACGCCGACGCCCGAGGCTCAGCAGCCCGACGACTCGGCGCCACTGGACGGCGGTGACGCGCACGCACCCCGGAGGCCCGTCGCCGGCCCGGACGTCGACGAGGCGGCCTCAGCAGACGCGCGGTCCACGACCGGCCTGGTGGACCCGGTCGCCCTCCCCGTCACCGCGTCAGCCCCGGTCGTCCCGCTGAGCGTCGCCATCACCGATTTCGAGCTCGCCGACGACTCCGTCATCGGCCCGGCATCCGTCCTCGACAACCTCGAACTCACGAAGGCCGCCGTGACCCGGGTCGCATCGGCGATCCTCACGACCGAGGGCCCGATCGCCGTCCCTCGCCTCGTGACCATCGTGGCTCGGCGCTTCGGCGTCGACCGACCGTCCGAGGAGTCCCGCACCGAGCTGTCGGCGCTGGTGACGGACGCGTTCGTCGTCCAGAACGGCTTCGCCTGGCCCACCGGACTCGACGTCGTCACGTGGCGAGGCGTCCGCCGGGTCGTGCATCGCGACCACCGCGCGGTCACCGACATCAGTCCCGCGGAGATCTGCAACGCCATGGAGCTCGTGATCACCGCGAGCCCCGATCACGAGGTCGACCGCGAGCAGCTGCCGATGCAGGCGGCGTCCGTGCTCGGCTACGGTCGCCTCGGTGAGACCGCTCGACGCTGGCTCGACCTGACACTCGCCCAGGCGGTGCTCCACGGTCGTCTCATCGAGGACGGCGAACGCATCCGCCTCCCCTGACACAGGTCGTTCAGCGGACGGGCGGACCCTGCTGGCCGAACGGCAGGCTCGTGTCGGTGACGCCGTCGATGAAGGCGTCCATGCGCTGGAGGTTGAACCGACCCTGGTCGTTGAGCAGGAACTGGTACTCGTGCTCGAGCCCTGGCCGGAAGTCCGGGTTGAAGATCATCGATTGCACATCCACGCCGAGGCCCTGGAGCCTCGCCTTGAACTCGACCGACTGCGGGTAGAGCGGATCCCAGTTGCCGACCGTGATGTACGTCGGCGGATACTTCGCGGTCAGGTAGTCGACGACGGACGCGGACGCCACCTCAGGTCGGGTCTTGTAGTCGCGCGCACCGAAATACGACCAGAGCACCGTGTCGAGGAACCACCCGAAGCTGCCCTCGGCGTTGACCAGGCTGAGGTCGTACGCCCCGCACGCGAGGACCACCCCTGCGAGCTGCTCCGGCTCGATCGGCGATTCGACCTTGATGGAGCTGGCGTACTCGGAGCTCGTGACCACGTTCGCGACCTGGGCGGCGATCTGGGCACCGGCGGAGTCGCCGGCGAGGATGAGCTTGGACGAATCCACGTTGAGCGCGCGTGCGTTGGCGTCGAGGTAGCCGAGCGAGTCGGCGACCTGCTCGATGGGCAACGGGTACTGGCCCTCCGGCGCGATCGTGTACTCGACCGCGACCGCCGTGTACCCCTCTCCGGCCAGCACGCGCATGTAGTTGGAGATGAGTTCCTTGCTGCCGGAGATCCAGGCTCCGCCGTGCACCCACACGATCGTCGGGAGGGCCGCGCCACTCCCGCGGACGCCATCGGGCGTGTAGACGTCGAGCAGCGCGTCCGCGTCGCCGGAGCGGTACGGGATGTCCTGTCGGACGTCGACACCGTCTGGGACGTACTTCACGAGGTCCGATTGCACGACCTTCGCCCGCTCGTCGAAGGCCATGCGGATGACCATCGAGCCGGGCCACGGGGTCAGCTGCAACCAGACGAAGATCACCAGCGCGATGGCGAGGATCACGCCGATGATCCAGAACATCGTGTTGCGGACGACACGGAGGAAGCGCGCGAAGCCCGAGCGAGGGGGTGCTGTCCTCAAGCGATTCACCTCCTGGCGGGTCTGGACGGCGGCGCTGCCTGGCGGAACACGAACGTCCAGTCTCGCATTCGATCGGACACCCACTGCGCCCCGGAAGTTTTTCGACGGATTTCGTGACGAATGCCCACTGAGCTGCGTCTTACCCGATGACCGGACATCATCACCGGTTTCCAACGCAGACGAAGGAGAACGCCATGAGTGCATCGGACAAGATCCAGAACGCCGCTGAGGACCTCGCGGGCAAGGCGAAGGAGGCCCTGGGCAAGGTCACCGGCGACGACAGCAAGGTCGCAGAGGGCAAGGCCGACCAGACGAAGGCCGACGCCAAGAAGGCCGGCGAGAATGTCAAGGACGCGTTCAAGCACTAGTCCTCGCGATACAGTGGCTGCCCCCGCTCACCGGCGGGGGCGGTAACACGGTCGACCGGCACCCCGTTCGATCCAGCAATCACATTTGGAGACATCATGAGTTTTCTCGGCTTCCTGCTGCTCGGCCTCATCGCCGGCGCCCTCGCAAAGGCAATCCTTCCGGGCCGTCAGGGCGGCGGCTGGTTGATCACGCTGCTGCTCGGCGTCGTGGGAGCACTGCTCGGCGGCTGGCTCGGTGGCATCCTGTTCGGCGCGAACCTGCAGGAGTTCTTCTCCCTGCAGACGTGGCTCCTCGCCATCGGCGGATCCATCGTCGTGCTGCTCATCTACGGCGCACTGACCCGCAACAAGAAGGCGTAAGCGCCTCCACACAGCACTCGAACGCCCGGCCCCTCCAGGGGGCCGGGCGTTCGTGCGTGTCGAGGTCGTCGCCGACAGCACGGTGTCCGCCGTTTCGGGGACTGTGTAGCGCCCCGGGTCCTGTCAGAATGTCTGATGTCCGATATCAGCATCTGATATGAGAGGAGGGGGTCTCATGGACTTCTACCGGAAGCTGCTCGAGCTGCTGCGCGCGATCTGCGGCTGGCTCTGACCCGCACGCACGAACGCCCGGTCTACCAGGACCGGGCGTTCGTGCGTCACGCTGCGACCGGAGTCAGGCGTGCTGGCCCTCGTGCTCGCCCTCGCCGATCTCCTCGACGAGCTTCGCGTTGAAGGCCGGGAGGTCATCGGGCGTGCGGCTCGACACGAGTCCCTGGTCGACCACGACCTCCTCGTCCACCCAGGATGCACCCGCGTTGCGCAGATCCGTCTTGAGGCTCGGGTAGCTCGTGAGTTCGCGACCGCGGACGACGTCCGCCTCGATGAGGATCCAGGCGCCGTGGCAGATCACCCCGACCGGCTTGCCCTGCTCGAAGAAGGCCTTCGCGAAGGCGACCGAGGTCTCGTCCACGCGGAGGTCGTCCGCATTGACGACACCGCCGGGCAGCACCAGTGCGTGGTAGTCGTCGGAGGAGGCCTCGGCGACCGCGACGTCGACGGGCTGGACGTGTCCGTTCTTCCCGGTCACGTCCTGGGTGGCGGGCGACACCAGTCGGGCGGTCGCTCCGGCTCCGGTGACCGCCTCCCAGGGACTCGTCAGTTCACTGTCCTCGTAGCCGTCCGTGAGCAGGAAGGCCACCTGCTTGCCGTTGAGTTCTGCGCTCATCGTCGCTCCAATCCGTCAGCGTCGAGACACCGTCCGGCGCCTCGCCAGCGACGATACGCTCGGCTCCACCGCTCGGACCCGGGCTTCCGCCGAACGCGAACGGGGTTGCTCAGGCGTCGCAGGCGATGCCGTCACCGTCCCGATCGAGGTCGTAGACATCGCTTCCGACGACGTACACGGGGCCGGGCGTGTACGCCGGGCCGTTGCCGCTCCCGCCGGCGCAGTCGACGTCGCTGGCGATCGGAACGCACTGCCCCTCGTAGTTCGGGTCGCATCCTCCACCGGCGGGCTCGGCGACGGGCGCAGGAGGCGGCGGCGGAGCGGGTTGCCGCGTCCCGACGGACGTCACCTGCGCGATCGGTTGGACCGACACGAGCTGCGCGACGAGCTCTCGAGCGATCTCGACCCCGGCTCGCGTGGTGACGCGGTAGGTGTTCGTCTGCTGCCCGGGGACGCCCGCCGTCGTCACGACGACCTGACCGACGTCGATGTCCGGGTCCTGGACCTCGGTCACCGCGAACGGGATCTCCACCACCTCGGTCACCTCGGTGACGACCTCGGTCGGGGTGGGGGTCGGCGTGGCACTCGGTTCGGCGGCGGACGTCCCCTCCGGAGCCGACAACAGCGCCGCCGGCCGGGGCGCGACCGGGTGGATGGCCGCGTTGGCGCCACCACCCACGACGACCAGGCACAGGGCGGCACCGATCACCGCGGCCGCCATCCCGCGGTTGCGGATCCCGAGGGAGGAGACGCGACCACGGACGAGCGCGACCGCACCGATCACCATGGCCACCAGGGCGACGAGTGCGAGCATCGCCCAGAACGCGCCACCGACGGCGCTGACGAGCAACAGTGCTCCGACCAGGCTGAGCAGGACGATGTGGAGCGGACCGAGGTGGCGCGTCCGGGTCGCCCCAGCAGCAGGAGGGACGGTGGCCGGGGGAGCGGGCACGGCCGCCGGCACGCGTTGTCCACCCCAGCCGACTCCGGTCCACCATCGTTGCTGGCCGGCCTGCTCGGGATCGGGATACCAGCCTGCGGGAGAAGTCATGCCCTGATGCTGGGGCCTGGAGCAGGACGGCACAAGGTCCCCGAGTGGGGCGAGAGGGGATTCCTCCCCCGCCGTGTCGGGCCGCTCGTCAGAGTCCGACGAAGCGGATGGTCTGCTGCAGGCGCGTGCGGATGTCGAACAGCTGGTTGCCACCCATGCGGTCGACGCCCGGGAGACCGGTGCGGAGGAGGTCGGCCAGGCGGGAGCGCTCGACGAGCACCGTCACCGGATGCTTGCGACCGATGAACTCCACCGACTCCGGGGTGGTGCCGTCCGGCACGACGATGACGGAAGCCGTGAACTTCACCCGGGCCGCCTTCGCGACGGTCCGGGCCGAGCGCACGATCGACCGGACGGGCTCCTCGCGAGGATCGAGCGTCTCCCCGACGACCTCGCCGCGGTGCACCCGGACCGGCCCACCCCAGTCCTCCGACTTGACCGCGAACAGGCCGGTCGGGCCGAGGACGACATGGTCGAGCTTCGCTTCGCCCGGCGCCAGGACGTCGTGCCAGACCGTGTATCCGATGCCGAGCGTCGCCACGGTGCGCGCCGTCTGCTCCTCGGCGAGCGCGTTGGCCAACTGGTGCCGGATCTCGCGCGGAGCCGAGCGGACGAGCTTCGGGTCGTAGGGGTCGTCGAGCGGGACACCACGGCCGACCCACTCCCGGATGAGCCCGAGGTAGGCCTCGCGCGAGTCTCCGCCGGGGTGCCCGTAGGCGCGAGCGCGGGGTCGCGAGTCGGCGCGCTGCGTACCCGACCGACCCGTGCTCGACGCCGACCAGGTCGGAGCGTCGTCGTCGCCCGCGTCGGAGGACGGCGTGTTGCGCCCGCGGTCGTAGGCGGCCCGGTCCTGTTCGGTTCCGACGCGCTCCCAGGCGAGCTGGACGGCGTTGAACTGCCGCGCGCTCCCGCCGAGGTCGGGGTGGGTCTCGCGCATGAGCCGTCGGTAGGCCCTTCGGAGCTCGTCCTGCGTCGCCGTCGTGCTCACACCGAGCACCTCGTACGGGCTGGCTGAGAGTGGGCTCTCCGGCATGGAGGGTGGTCGCTTTCGTCGGCGGCGTCGGTCGGTCCGACACGGCAGACTATCGCCATCACCTGGAAGACCGCCCGAACCGGCGCCCGGTCGGGCATCGGCAAACCCGAGGCGCTCAAGCACGGCTTCCAGGGATTCTGGTCACGACGGATCACCGACGAGCATCGGCTGGTCTACCGCCGCACGGACGACGGCGTCCTCATCGCCCAGGCGCGCTTCCACTACGAGTAGGGCCGGGGACCCGGAACGGCTCAGGAGCTCGGTAGGAGGATGCCGTCGTCCAGCAGTGCGCGGACCCGGGGGAGGAGTTCGGCGCGGAGTTCCGCCGCATCGACCTCGACGAGCTGGGCGATCGCGTCGATGATGGCTCCCAGGGTCAACTCGCCGTCGCAGGCGCCGACGAGCCCCGCCAGGCCCGTGTCGATTCCCACCGAGCGGGCCAGGCCGCCACCCTGCCGCAGGGTCATCGCCGTCGGATCCTCGTCACCGGGCCAGTAGTGGCGCTCCTCGGTGACGTCGCCCGCGAGGATGACGCGTTCGCCGAGCAGCTGCTCGTCGTCGAGCGCGACCTGCCAGTCGTGTGCGAGGAGACACACGGTGAGGTGCGCACCGAGCCCGGCGGCGTTCGAACCCGCCTGCCCGTGCAGCCGCTCGAAACGGCGCAGCGGCGTGGACGGGTCCGATCGACGGAGCAGGACATAACCGAAGCCGACGCCGGTCACAGCCCGAGCCGCGAAGTCGTCGAGCCAGGCTGCCGCGAAGCGCTCGAACTCCGGCGTCCCGAGACGGGTGCCACCGTCCCTGATCCAGGTCTCCGCGTATTCGGCCGGATCCTGCACCTCGCGCTCGATGACCCAGGCGTCGACCGGTTCCGGACTGCGCTCCACCCATCCGGCCACGCGGTCGAGCCCGTCGGCACCGTCTCGGTACTCCCAGTTCCCGAGGAACTGCGCGACCCCGCCGGGCGTCAGATGCCGGGCGGCCTCGAGGAACACCGACTCCACGAGCGCATCGCCGACCAGACCGCCGTCGCGGTATTCGTAGCTCGGCACGCCCTCGGCGCGCGGGGTGATGACGAACGGCG
This sequence comes from Plantibacter sp. MMLR14_011, assembly GCF_001865025.1. NCBI lineage: Bacteria > Bacillati > Actinomycetota > Actinomycetes > Micrococcales > Microbacteriaceae > Plantibacter > Plantibacter sp. MMLR14_011. Next base: position 178,062 of record NZ_MJGW01000050.1, on the reverse strand, counting down.
GGTTGGAGACGATGCGGTCGAACCGTTCACCGGCGACGGGTTCGAACATGCCGCCGTGGCGGAATTCGATCGAGTCGATGCCGTTCAGGCGCGCGTTGAGTGCGGCGAGCTCGAGTGCTCGTTCGGAGATGTCCGTCGCGACCACGTGATCCGCGATCCGCGACAGGTGGAGCGCCTGGATGCCGCACCCGGTCCCGAGGTCGAGTGCCGTTCCGACCCGCTCGGGGAGGATGATGCCGCTCAGGGTCATCGACGCGCCGCCGACCCCGAGGACGTGCTCTTCGCCGAGCTCGTGACCCAGCGCGAGCTCTCCGAGGTCGGAGGCGATCCACCACGCACCGCTCCCGTTGGCGTCGACCCAGGCGTACGGACGCAGATCGATGGCCGGGGCGACCGATCCGTCGTGACTCAGGCCGACGAGACCGAGCGCCACCGCGCCATCGAGGCCGAGCGACGGCAGAGCACGCGCCGCGTCATCGGCCCCCACGGCGACGCCGAGCACGAACAGCGTCGACAGCGTCGCGATCGGTTCAGTGCCGGCCGTCCGGCGGCGTTCGTCGAGCGAACGGATCGCCACGGCCCGGTTCGAGCGGTGCAGGGCGGCCTCGGCCGTCTCACCCCAGAGACCGCGCACCCGTTCCACCGTGTAGCCGGCCGCGTCGAGGTCGGAACGGAGGAGGTCGATCAGTCGCTGGTCCACGCCCACCAGTGTGCCAGCTGCGGGGTGGGCCGGATCGCCCACCCCGCAGCCGCCGTCAGCGATCCGTGGTGAGGATCGCGTCGAGGTCCTCATCGGTCTGCTCGTCGTGCTCCTCGACCTCGCGCTGCGCGGCCTTCGCCGTGCGCTTCAGCTCACGCTTCTCCAGACGGCGCTCGGTCCGGCGCTCCAAGAGCAGGTACAGCACGGGCACGAGGATGAGCGTCAGGAGCGTCGACGACACCAGGCCACCGATCACGACGATCGCGAGCGACTGCGAGATGAACACCCCACCGCCGGTGAGCCCGAGCGACATGGGCACGAGCGCGAAGATGGTCGCGCAGGCGGTCATGATGATCGGCCGCAGACGGAGTCGGGCTCCGTGCAGGACCGCGTCGTCGATGCCGTCGCCCCGAGCCCGGTACGAGTTGACCAGGTCGATGAGGACGATCGCGTTCGTGACGACGATGCCGATGAGCATGAGGAGGCCGATCATCGACGGGATGCCGAGCGGGGTCCCCGTGATGAGCAGGGCCGCGATCGCGCCGGTCGCCGCGAAGGGCACGGAGACCAGCAGGATGAGCGGCTGCAGGAGGCTCCGGAACGTCGCCACCATGACGATGAAGACGAGCACGATCGCGATGAGCATCGCGAGGCCGAGCTGCGCGAACGACTCCTCCTGCTCCTGGGCGACACCACCGACCGAGGCGGTGACCCCGCTCGGCAGGTCCAGGCCGTCGAGGCCCTCCCGGACGGCGAGCGTCGTCGCGCTGAGGTCGTCACCCGTCGGCGTCGCCGACACGGTCACGGTCCGGACGCCGTCGATACGCGTGATCGCCGCTGCGGCACGTTCCTCGCCCACCTGCGCGACGGCGCTGACCGGGATCGGGACGGCGCTGACGTTGGCGAGGTCCTTCTGCGCCTGGGTGAGGCGGTCCGCCTCCGCCTGCTGTTCGGCGGCCTCGCTCTCGGCGTCCCGCATCGCTTCCAGCTGCTCGTCGATGGTCGTGATCGAGCCTTGGAGCTGGGAGATGGCGTCGCTCAATCCGGCGAGTTGGGCGGCGCGTGCCTCGTAGGCCTGTCGTGCCGCCTCCTCCTCCGGTGTCGTGGGCGTGACCGGCGGCACCTCGACGGGAGCCGCTTGCAACGCACTCAGCTGAGCCCGCAGGGCGTCGAGCTGCGAGGCCGCGGTCGAGCGGGCGTCCTGGAGTTCCGAGCGCTGGGTCGCGGCCTGGGATGCCGCCTCGTCCTTCGCGCGCTGGGTGGCCTCGTCCTGCTCGGCCGTGAGGGCGTCGGTCGCGGCCTTCTGAGCCGCGGCCTGCTGCAAGGCACTGACGGGGAGGGGGAGTGCGGCGATCTCGGCCGGCGTCGTGCCGACCCGCTGCGAGCGGACGATGATGTCGCGAGACGCTCCCTCGAGGATGACCGAACCCATCGGGGTGCCGCGGAGCGCACTGGCGATGGCCTGGCCGACCTGTTCCTGCGTGAAGCCGTACCGGGCGGCGGCGGCGCGGTCGACGTTCACTTTGAGCAGGCCCTGCTCGTCGGCGAGGTCGCTCGTCGCATCGCGGAGGCCGTCCGTACCGCCGAGCATGTCCTGTACCGCGGCCGCCGCCGTGGCGAGCGCCGCTGGGTCCTCACCCTGCAGCGTGACCTCCATGCCGCCTCCGCCACCGGTGAATCCGCCCCCGGCGTCGCCGACGGTGACCTCGCCGACGTCGTCGAGCTTCGCCACGGCGTCCCGGATGGTGTCGGCGACGCCCTCGCGCGAGCTCTCCTCACCGACGGTCACGCTGATCTGTGCCGTGTTGCTCGAACCGTTCCCACCGACGGTGGTCAGGTATCCGGACACGCCGGCGGTCTTCGCGAGGACCGCTTCGACGGCCGCGGCCGCGTCGCTGGTGACGTCGAGGCTTGTCCCCTCCGGGAGTTCCTGCGTGACCGTGACGGTGTTCTCGCCCCCGATGTCGCCGAGGTAGTCGGTCTTCAGGAACCCCGCCGAGACGATCGTCCCCGCGAACACGACCGCCGCCACGAGCAGGGTCACGAACGGACGCTTCAGGGCGGTGCGCAGGACCGGCAGGTAGGCGCGCTGGAGCTTCGAGTACGCCTCGGACTCGTCCTCGACGACGGACGCCGCTTCGGTGGCCGCATCGTCGGTGGCCTTGCCGACAGCCGGGGCGGAGGAGCCTCGCATGAACCAGTAGGCGAGCACCGGCACGATCGTGAGCGAGACCACGAGGGATGCGATGAGCGCGACCGACACGGTGACGGCGAACGGTCGGAACAGCTCGCCGACCGTCCCGCCGACGAAGGCGACCGGGAGGAACACGGCCACGGTCGTGATCGTCGACGCGGTCACGGCCCCGGCGACCTCGCGGACCGCCTCGACGACGCTCGTGGTCGTCATCGCCCGCCCGGTGTGCCGACGCTTGATGTTCTCGATCACCACGATGGAGTCGTCGACCACCCGCCCCACGGCGACGGTCAGCGCCGCGAGCGTGAAGATGTTGAGCGAGTAGTCGCCGATCCACAGACCGATCATCGCGATGAGGAGCGAGAGCGGGATCGACACGGCCGTGATGATCGTGGACCGGATCGACAGCAGGAACACCAGGATCACGATGATCGCGAACAACAGCCCGAGCCCGCCCTCGACGGAGAGGTCGTGGATGGACTGCTCGACCATCGGCGACTGGTCGAAGACGACGGTGAAGGCCGCACCCGAGCCGAGCTCCTGCTCCAGCCCGGGGAGGGCGTCACGGATGGTGTGGGCGAGTTGGACGGCGTTGGCCGACGGGTCCTTGAGGATCGTGAGCGACAGCGACGGGAGACCGTCCGCCCGGGCGATGGAGGTCTCGGCTGCGGGCACGAGCTCCACGTCCGCGACGGCGGAGAGCGCGAAGGGCCCGTCCTCGTGCTGGATGGGGAGCGCCTGCACCTCGGCCAGCGAGCCGACGGCCGAGCCGACCTCGATCGAGAGCTCCTTGCCGGCGTCGACACTCGTCCCGGCAGCCGTGATGACGCCGCTCGCCTGGACGGCCGCCATGACCTCCTCCGCGGTCACCTTCTTGGCCGCGAGGTCGGCCGGACGCATCGTGATGACGAGCTGCGTGGCGTTCTCGCCCGCGAGATCGACCTGGCGCACGCCGGCGATGCCGCGGAGCGCGGGGAGCACGGTGGTCTCGACCCTGCCTGCGAACTCACCGGACTCGTCCTCGGACGCGACCGCGAGCTGCAGCACGGGGATGTCGTCGCTGCCGCCCGCGTAGACCTCGGTGGTCGTGTCGCTCGGAAGCGTGCTCTTCAAGCCGGCGAGGGCGCTGCGGATGTCACCGACGATCTTCTCGTCGTCCTGCCCGAAGTCCCAGCTCACCTGCACGGACGTGGAACCGCTGACCGACGTCGAGGTGACGCCGGTGACGCCCTTGACCCCCTGCACCGCCTGCTCGACGGGCTTCGTGACCTCGCGCTCCACCGACGACGGCGAGGCGCCGGGGTACGTCGCGGCCACGACGGCACCCGGCTGCTGCACGGACGGCAACAGTTCCTGCTTCAGGGAACCGACCGCGAAGAGTCCGAAGGCCACGATCGCCGCGGTGATGAGGCCGACGATCAGTCGATTGGCGAGGCTGAGCCTCGTGAGGAATGACATGGAAGGACGGGCCTCTCGGTCGCGGAGTGGGCGCCATCCGCCCCACTCCACGCTATGGAGCGGCGCCCCTGATCACATCCGCACGAGGATGGACCTGAAACGGCACCGACATCCGCCGATCGGACGACATCGGTGGTCCCGCAGTACCAGCCTCGACCGCGAGGGAGCTGCGCCTTGACGGCACGGTCCTCCGATACCGGGCGTACCCTTGATACCCGAGTGCGCGCCGCGGGGTGCGCCGGAGCGAGGAGGGTACGTGGATCTGCAGGCCGTCGACCTCCCCAGGTTGCGCCGCGACGCACAGCTCGAGCGCGAGGTGATCATCGAGCACCGCGCTCGCGACGGTGAGGACCCCTGGGACTTCCTGCCCTCGATGCCGACGGTCGACGAGCTCGTCGTCGCCGTCCTCCGGGACGACGCGCTGCACGCCCGGGGTCTGGCCGCCCAGCACGCGATGGCGCGGCTCGCCGGGTACTCGTCGCTCGACGACGCGCAGGATCACCGCGACAACGCGGACCACCTCGAGTACGAGGTGCTCCGTGAGATCGCCCGCGTGCACCCCGAGTTGACCCGAGCGGTATGGCGGATGTCCGGCAAGGTCGCCCGGCCGCCGTGGGAGGGCGACGACGCCGAGTAGATCGACGCCGCCGCCCAGGTCACAGCGCCGCGGCGAGCGCCATGGCGACGACGGAGACCGTCATGCTCACCACCTCGATGACGACGACCCGCTCACGCCGGCGAGCCGCCTCGACCGCGATCCGCGTGGACAGGGCCGTGAACACCGCCATGCCGGCCGCGATGAGCACGGCGGGGAGGGCGCCCATTCCGTTCTGATGTCCTGTCGGGTGCATACCCGATCCGGTATATACACTCCCGGCGGCATGACCCGCCATGGTGCACATGAGCGCCGCCATGATGACGAGACCGCCTGAGGTGTGCACGGTCATCGCCGCACGGTGGCGCTTGACGGCGAGCGCCACCGCGTCGTCGACCGGAGCCGGCAGCCCGGCGACGGACCGAAGCCGGACCGCCGAGGCGACGGCGAGGACGATCAGGACGACCGCCCAGAGCAACGGATGCAGCATCCCGGCACCGGTCGCCAGGTCGAGCATCGCCGCGAGCATGACGATCGCGGCCACGAGGTCGAGGGGTCCGCGTCGGCCGCCGACGGTGCAACAGGCGCCGACGGCGGCCGGGACGAGCGCCCCGAGGTGGAGGACCTCGCTCATCGCCGCGACCTAGTGCCCGTGGCCACAGTGCTCCTCGGCACCCTGGTCGTGACCGCCGTGTCCCACGTGCGCGGCGCCGGTGTCGTGCGAACAGTGCCCGCCCGCTTCGTTCGGCGGGACGTTCAGGGTCGGGTTCTCACCGAAGAAGCCGTAGGGCTTGAGCGTGAACCGGGCGTAGTCCACCGGCATGACCGGCCAGTCCTCCGGACGGGGGAAGTGCGTCGGTCCGAAGGTGTGCCAGAGCACGATGTCCTCGCCGTCGATCGACTCGTCGCCCTCGATGAACCGCGTGATTCCGTCGCCACCCGGGTTCTGGTGGACGAAGTCGCCCGCCGCGTATCGTTCAGCCGGGTCGTACTTCGTGACGAAGAGGTGCTTCGTCGCGAACTCCGCCCGCTTGGCGATCGACGACGACGCGTCGGCCATGAGCGTCGGCGACTCCTGCGGGTACAGCACGTACCCCGTCGGGCGTCCCATCCGGTTCGTCTTCTCCGTGTTGACGATGTGCCAGGCTCGAGCGGCCGAGCCGTCCGCCATGCGTCCGGACCCCGCTTCCGTGCTGAGCCGCGTGACCCGCTTCGTGAACGCGTTGCCGTGCTCGTTCCCCGGCCCGATCGGCACCCGGACCGCGTCCACCTCCTCGACCGCGTTCGACAGACCGTCGACCATCATGTCCAGACGGGCCGAGAAGAGGTGCTGGTGGTACGGCCCACCGAGCCCGGGCGCGACCTCCGAGGCGTACGGGTAGTCGGCGCCCTCCGCGTCGAGCCCGGGGTACGCGGAGGTGAAGAGGATGCCCGTCAGCTTCGACTCGCACTCGATGGTGCCGTCGAGGTACAGGTACCAGTAGAACCCGTAGTCGTAGTTGCCGACGGTCGTGAAGAAGGAGATGACCAGCCGACGCGACCGCCGGACCTCGTTGGAGCCGGTGTACAGGTCTGAGTGCTTCCAGAGGGTTCCGAAGTCCTCTTCGTGCATGCAGATCCCGTTCTCGATCGTGAACGGGTTGCCGAGTTCATCGGCGAGCACCGCGTCGAAGTACTTGATCTCGCCCACGCAGTCGCACCCGAGCGCCAAGGAGTTCGTGAACCGGCCGAACAGGTACTCGCCGGTGTCGAAGTAGTTCTGCCAGAAGCGCACGGGGGAGGGGTCACCGTAGGGGACCAGCATCTCGTTGATCGACGCCCGGTAGATGATCGGTCGTTCCTCGCCGGCATCGTCGAACGACAGCTGCCGGAGGACGAGCCCCTCACGGACGTCGAACCCGACCTGGAACCGCCAGTTGCCCCACTCGACGAACTCGCCGTCGACCTGGAAGCTCGGACCCTCCGGCTGGGTGATGACGATCGGCTTGAGCGAGGAGAGCGGAGCACCCTGGACCGCCGGGTCGTCGAAGTTCCCGGGCTCCGCCGGTATGGCCAGGGCTGTCGCGTCGATCAGGCGGGTGATCCGTCGTGCCGCGGTGTCGACATAGGCGCTCAGTCCGTCGACGGGGTGGGCCCACGGGTGGTCGGCCGGGTAGTCCTGGCGGAACGCGAGGACCCGGACGATCCGACGCCCGACCTCCTCCGGATAGTCGTAGAAGCCGGCCGACAGCGGGACGACCTTCACCTCGTCGACCGTGCAGCCACGGGCGGCGAGGGCGGCGACCCACCCCTCGTCCTCCGCCACGATCTCCGCGATGGCGTCGAACTCCTCGATGAGGATCGGCAGCTGGCCGCGGGAACCGTCCAGAACGACCGTGCTGAGCAGGGACCCGCTGTCGATGGACACCACGTTGTCCGTCGATCGACCCGTGGCCATGTCGAGCAGCATCACGCGGGCGAGGCGTTCCGGCAGGGGACCGTCGCCGGCCTGCCAGGCGAGCACCGCCCGCTTGTGGGGCTCCTCGAGGCCGACGTAGGCGAACCGGGTCGTCTCGGTGAAGTCGTCGAAGCCGGTGACGATGTCGCGGATGCGGTCGAACTCCGGCGCGGACAGGCTGGCGAGCGGGTGCTGGATGGGCGTGTCGCCGCCGGTGCTGCGCAGGGTGGTGGGGTCGGTGATGGTCATCGTGAGGCTCCTGGTTCGGTGATGCGGCTGGTCTCGGAAGGTGAGGGGAAGAGTCGGATGGTCAACCGCCGATGGCGTCCATGACGTCGGCGTAGGCGGCCGGGCGACGACGACGCAGGTACGCGGCCTGCACGAGGCCGACGACGGGGCAGACCACGATGAGGGCGAGGAGGACGGCGCTCACGGTTCCGAACACGGGGTTGCCGCCCGCATCCACGTCTCCGACGAGCATCGGGAAGTAGACGACGATCACGACGGCCGAACCGACGAGTCCGATGAACCCGAGGCCGGGTGCGACGACCGTGTTCCACACCCGCCGATCCTGCTTCGTGCGAGCGAAGTACACGATCACCGCGAGGCTCGTGACCGCCATCAGGATCGCGATCGCGAGGGTCGCGACGCCGGCGAACCACGTGAACACCTGCAGGACGGGGTCGAGACCGAGCACGGCGAAGACGACGATCAGGATCGCCGCGGTGGCGCTCTGGACGAGCGACGAGGTGTGCGGCGAGAGGTGCCTGGGGTGGACGCCGCCGAGCCGGCCCGGCAGGACGCCGGCGTTCGACATCGTGTGCTGGTACCGGGTGATGACGTTGTGGAAGGAGAGGACGCAGGCGAACATGCTCGTGATGAGGAGGACGTTGATGACGAGCTCTCCCACCGGCCCGAGGTAGAGCAGGGTGGTGCGGAGGATCATCGCGCCGGGATCCTCACCGGCCACGGCGAGGACGTCGTCCGGGCCCCAGGCCATGACGAGCGCCCAGGAGGCGAGGGTGTAGAACAGGCCGATCCCGATCACCGCGATGTAGGTCGCCCGTGGGATCGTGCGGGACGGGTCCTTCGCCTCGTCGCGGAAGATCGCGGTCGCCTCGAACCCGATGAACGCCGCGATCGCGAACATCAGTCCGACACCGGGCGACCCGGAGAACACCTGCTCTGGCACGAACGGCTCCGCCGACAGCCCGTCGGCACCGCCGGTCACGATGACCGCCCCGGCGAGGACGAGGACGATCCCGACCTCCGCCACGAGCAGGACGCCGAGGACCTTCGAGCTGAGGTCGATGTGGCGGTAGCCGAGCAGACCGACCACGGCGATCGAAGCGAGCGAGTAGAGGTACCAGGGGATCTCCGGAGCGCCGAGACCGGCGAAGGTCACGCTCAACAGGTAACCGATGTAGCCGTACACCGACACCTGGATCGTCGTGTAGGTCAGGAGGGCGAGGAACGCCGACGCGAGACCGGCCGGTTTGCCGAGCCCGTATCCGACGAAGGTGAAGAAGGCACCCGGCTTGGGCACATGCCGGGTCATGGCCGAGAGTCCGACGGCGAACAGCAGGAGGATCACGGCGGACACGACGTACATGCTCGGGAAGCCGATCCCGTTACCGAGCAGGATGCCGAGCGGTGCGGCTCCACCGACGACCGTCAACGGCGACGCCGCGGCGACGACCATGAAGACGATGGCGGTGACGCCGAGCGATCCCTTCAGGGACCGGGTGGGCTGTCCGGCATCGGTGGCCGGACCTTTCGTGACGGTCATGGACACTCCTCGAGCAATGCGGCGGTATCGGGACGAGGCCAGCATCCCGGTCTCCTGTTGCCGCCTCGTCTCGTCGCCGTAACACCTGCTCGGCACCGAATGAGACCGGTCGACACCGCTGTCTCATTTGACGGTCATGAAGCCGAAACACGCCCGCCACGCCGGTGCAATGGGACGCGCCTAGCCTGAACGACGAGGAGGAGGTGAGGGACGTGACGGCTCTGGAACGCGCGATCAGCAATCCTCCGAGCGTCCGTGGTCTCGAGTCCCGGTCACCGGTCGACGGCCTCCAGCGGCGCAGTGTCGGGTTCATCGACGTGTTCGCCCAGTCCGTCTCGGCGGTGGCGCCGTCCGCCGCTGCGACGACGATCCCGTTGATCGTCACCGTGACCGCGGGCGGGGCGACCATGTGGTCGCTCGCCATCGCGATGCTGCTGTCGTTGCTCGTCGCCGCCACCGTGAACGTGTTCGCGAAGCGCATCGCAGCAACCGGCTCGCTGTACACCTTCGTCTCCAAGGGGCTCGGAACGGGTGCAGCCTTCGTCACGGGCGTCGCGCTGCTCATCGGGTACGGCTTCATCGCCATGTTCGCCCTGGCCGGTGCCGGGTACTACCTGTCGATCCTGCTGCACCGGTTCTGGCCCGGCATGCCGAGTTCGACGGGTGTCGTGTCCGCACTCCTCGTGTGCATGGCCGTCGTCTGCGTCGTCGTGCTCGTCCGCGGGATCCATCTGTCCACCCGGGTGACCCTGATCGTGGAGAGCGCCTCGGTCGCGACCATCCTCATCCTCGTGGGCGTGCTCCTGTCGCAGCTCGGACCGACGCCCGATTGGGCCGTGCTCGGGCTGGACGCCTCCCCGGAGCACCTCGCGGTCGGATCGGTCCTCGCCGTCACCGCCTTCGTCGGATTCGAGAGCTCCTCGACGCTCGGCGTCGAAGCCCGGCGGCCGTTCGCGAGCATCCCACGGTCGCTGGTCTGGACCGTCGTCGGTGCGGGTCTCCTCTTCCTCGTCACCTCGTACAGTCAGCTGGCGGGCTTCGCGGCGTTGGGGGAGGACATCACCGCGACCCGGACACCCATCAACGATCTGGCGCTGGCCTTCGGCGTCGAATGGATGGGGCTGCTGCTCGACCTGTCCGTCGCGGCGTCGTTCCTCGCCTGTGCGATCGCCTCCATCACGGCGTTCTCGCGGGTCGTGTTCTCGATGGGTCGAGAGGGCGTCCTCCCGTCGCGCCTCGGGACCACGCACGGCCGGTTCCGTACGCCCCATGTGGCGATCATCGCGGCTCTGGCGATCGTCACGCCCGTCTCGGTGCTCGCGCTCGTGCTGACCGGAGGAGCCTGGGCGGCGATGCAGGTCCTCATCGTCGTGGCCGCGGCCGGGTACATCACCGCCTACGTCCTCGTCTGCATCGCAGCCCCGGCCTTCCTCTGGCGGATCGGAGAACTGACGCTCTGGCCGCTCCTGCGAGCGGTGGTGGCCGGGGTGTTGCTGTCCGTCGCGCTCGTCGTCTACCTGGTCGTCGAGAGCGCCGGCGAGCGGGGCGTCGGCGTCTGGGTGTTCCTCGTCACGATGGCGCTCGGCATCTCGATCTGGGCGATCCGGCATCGACGCCGACCGTGGCTGAGTTCGACCGTGGGGGTCTACGACGAGACGGTGAGCGCCGACGTGCTCGGCGGACCGTCCGCGGAGCACCGGTGAGCGGCGCGGGCGAGCTCCGCGCCCGACAACCGAAGGCCGTGCACAGCGCGCTCACGGTACTCGAAGAGGTCGCGCGATGCGGTGCCGGTGTGACGGCGCAGGAGGTCTCGGCCGGACTCGACATGCCGAGGGCGACCACCTACCGGCTCCTCAACCTCCTCGTCCAGGACGAATACCTCGTCCGCATGCCCGACCTGCGTGGATTCGCGCTCGGGCGGAAGGTCGTCGAGCTCGCCCACCTCGTCGCTCCGGCACCACCCCCGCTCGCTGCGCGCGAGGTGATCGGACGATTGCGGTCGAGCGTGCGAGGCGGGGTGCACCTCGTGCGGTACGAGGGCGAACGCATCAGGATCGCGGATGCGGATCCCGACTTCCCGTTGAGTGACGAGCAGCGGATCGTCAGGCGCCTCGACACCTCCGCGATCGGGCGTCTGCTCCTGCACGAGCTCGCTCACGGTGGATACGACTGGTCAGGACTCGTCCAGCGGCCGTTCCGAGACGCCGAGCCCTTGATCCACGACGTCGAACGACTCGGGTACGCACGACAGGTGGGTGAGGTGACGCCAGGTCACGGTTGCCTCGTGGTCCCGATCCGGGACGACCGCGGCGGTCTCGTCGCGGGGCTGTCGCTCTCGGCACCGAGTGAGCGGATCGAGCGCCCCGCCGCACTCCTCGACCTCTTGATCGACGGCTCGCGCCAGCTGCAGCCGCTCCTGGTCTGACCGCCGGACGTCCGTGTGACATCAGCCTCGAGAAGGCGCATAATCAGAATATGCAGCCAGCTGATCGTTTCCGCGCATGACGGAGTCCACGCCCTCCGCGAAGCCTGAGCGCTCGCCGTCGGACCGTCGCAAATGGTTCGGCCTCGTCGTCATCAGCATCGCCGTGGCCCTCATCATCGTCGACTCGACGATCGTCAACGTGGCGATCCCGTCGATCGTCGACGACCTCGGGATCTCCTCGACCCAGGTGCAGTGGGTCCAGGAGTCCTACACGCTCGTCTTCGCCGCGCTGCTCATCGTCTTCGGCACGCTCGCCGACCGGTTCGGCCGTCGTCGCATGCTGCTCGTCGGCGTCGTCGTCTTCGGCGGCGCCTCCGTCTTCGCCGCCGTCGCGCCGACGGGCGACCTCCTGATCCTGTCCCGGGTCATCCAGGGCGTCGGCGGCGCGATGATCCTGCCGACGACCCTCTCGATCATCAACGCGACCTTCCGAGGCCGCGACCGTGCGATCGCCTTCGCTGTCTGGGGCTCCACGATCGGCGGCATGGTGGCGGTCGGGCCCCTCCTCGGTGGCTGGCTCACCACCGACTTCTCCTGGCGCTGGGCGTTCGGGATCAACGTGCCGCTCGGCGTCCTGATCATCGTCGGACTCCTGCTGTTCGTGGGGGAGTCGCGAGAACCCGCGACCGACCGCATCGACGTGGTCGGTGCCGTCCTGTCCATCCTGACGAGCGCGTCCCTCGTCTACGGACTCATCGAGGGCCGGAGTCTCGGGTGGTGGCTCACGGAGAACCCGCTCGTCATCGGCGACTGGACCTGGCCGTTCAGGCTCTCCCCGGTACCCGTGGCCCTCATGGTCACGGTCGTCGCAGGCGTCGCGTTCGTCCTCTGGGGACGCCACCGGATGCGGCAGGGGCGCAGCACGATCATCGCGTTCTCCCTGTTCTCGCTGCCGTCGTTCCGGAACGGCAACGTCGCCGCCCTCATCGTCTCGCTGGGGGAGTTCGGCATCATCCTCTCACTGCCGATCTGGCTTCAGTTCGTCCTCGGCTACAGCGCACTGCAGACCGGTCTGATCCTCCTGGCCCTCGCGATCGGCTCCTTCGTCGCGAGCGGGTTCGCCGGCGCGTTCGGCAACCGGGTCGCACCCGTCCTCATCGTCCGCGTCGGCATCGTCGCGGAGATCATCGGTGTCGCGGGCATCGGGCTGGTCGTCGGGCCGGCGACCGAATGGTTCGCGATCGTGCCGTTCCTGTTCGTCTACGGCTTCGGCGTCGGTCTCGCCACCGCACAGCTGACGGGCGTCGTCCTGAAGGACGTACCCGTCGAGCAGAGCGGCCAGGGCTCCGGGACGCAGAGCACGGCGAGGCAGATCGGCTCGGCCCTCGGTATCGCCGTCCTCGGGACCATCCTCTTCGTGAGTACGGCGTCGGTCCTCGACGGACGACTCGAGGACGCCGGTGTACCGACCGAACAGCGCGACGCCCTCGTGACGAGCGTCGTCGACAGCTCGGGCGCCGCCATCGCCGGTCTCGACGCGAACCCGGCGACCGCGACGGTGGCCGAGGACGCCAGGATCGCCCTGTCGGACGGCACCCGCTCCGCGGCGTTCGCCGCCGCAGGATTCCTGGCGGTCGGCTTCCTCGCCACCCTGTCGCTCGGGTCCGGGCGCCGAGAGGATCGACCGGGCGACGCCGAAGCACGAGCAGGCGGGACGGACTCGTCCGAGACGTCCGACCCGGCCCCGCGGGCGTAGGGCGCGAGGCCACCTCACACCTCCGCCGGCGGCGCAACGGCGTCTCCCAGGACACCAGCACCCAGGTTCGACTGGGAGGCCCCCGTACAATCGTCACCGGACGGCTCCGCCCGAGCGGACCGTCCCCACCGCCCATGACACGCCACCGCCACCGCCCACGCCTCCTCAGCGCCCTCGCAGCAGCCGCGCTGTCGTTCGCCGTGGTGTCCGCCGGCGGTTGGTCCACGGGTTCCAGTGCGATCGCCTCGCCCGAGCTGAGCGCGAACACGGCATCGACTCCCGACGGCCTCGTGTCCGTCGAGGTGAGCCCGAGCGACGGGGGAGCGGTCGAACCCTCGTCCCTCACCTCGTTCGGCATCACGCTCACGAACGGCACCGACGCCGATCTCCCCGCCGGCTCCGTGTCCGTGGCGGTCACCACGGCGAGGATCACCGGCACGGCGGCGCTCGATGCGTGGCTCGACACGACCGGGGCGGACGCGGCCGCGACCCCCGCCGGCACCACCGTGGTGCGGACGATCGACATCCCCGAGCTCATCGCCGGACAGCAGTACGTCGTCAGCGGGCTCGACTTCACTCCTCCGGCGCTGGGCTTCGACGACACCGACGCGTGGGGCTCCTACGGCGTCTCAGCCGGCTACGTCGCGGGCGACACGGCGGCCGGAGGTCGGACGGCGCTCGTCTGGCGGGCGCAGGGCCAGCCCACGTCCGCCACCGTCGCGCTCGTGGCCCCGCTCACCGTGCCGCTCAGCTACGGCGGACTCCTCGATGCGGACGAACTCACCGAGCTCACGGCCGACGACGGTGCGCTCACGACGCAGCTCGACGCACTCTTCGGCGAGCAGATCGCGCTCGGGATCGACCCTCGCATCATCGCGTCCGTCCGCGCGCTCGGCACGCGCGCTCCGGAGAGCGCCGTCGCCTGGCTCGCCCGCCTCGAGGCCGCACCCAACGAGACCTTCGCGCTCCAGTACGGCGACGCCGAACCCGCCGTGCAGGCCGAGGCCGGCCTCGATCGACTGCTGACCCCGAGCTCGTTCTCCTTCGCCTTGAACGTCGCCGACTTCCCCGTCGTGCAGCCGACCGAGACGCCCACCCCGACCGGGTCGCCGACCACCGGGCCCGACGACGTCCAGCCGACGCCGCAGGCCGGCTCCTCGACGGCCACGTCCTCCGACCCATCGGCGGCAGCCACTCCCTCGGAGGAACCGACACCCACACCGAGCCCCTCCGAGACGCCCGGCCAGGCGGTGCCGACCGTTCCGACGATGGACGAACTCCTCAGGTGGAGTTACTCGCTCCCCAGCATCGTGTGGGCGGGAGGCGCGGTGACCGATGCGGATCTCGCCGTCTTCGCCGCATCGGGCGGAACGGTCACGATGCTCGACTCCGCGAACACGACCGACACCGGACAGACCGTGCGCGCCTCGGCGACGATCGGCACGGCGCGGACGCTGCTGGCCGACCACGGCCTCGCCGAGTCGCTGGGCGACGCCGCCGCCGCCACGACGGACGCCGCGTTCGAGAGCGCCATCGCCGACGTGAACGCCCGGGCGGCCGCCATCGGCACGGAGGGGTCGTCCGGCGGAACGGTCGTCGCCGTGCTTCCTCGGGGAGTGGATGCGACCCTGCCGGCCCTCGCCGACACCGTGAACGCGCTCCGCTCCCTGCCGGCCACGGCGCAGACCGCCCTGGCGGCGACGCTCGCCGAGCCCCAGGCCGCGGCGACGCTCGGGGCGATGGCACCCGACAGCGAACGCGTGTCCGACGTGCAGGTCCTCCTCGACGAGGAACAGGACGTCACCGCCTTCTCCTCGGTGCTCGACGAACCCGAGCTGCTGACCGGACGGGAGCGCGCCACCCTGCTCTCCAGCCTCGCGGCCGGCTGGCTGCGTGCGGAGGGCGACTGGGGATCGGCGGTCACCGCGCAGCAGGAACGGACGGACACGGTCCTCGCGTCGGTGCGCGTCACCGACAGCAGTCGCATCAACATGGTCGGCGGCGAGGTGTCCCTGCCGTTCGCCGTTCGCAACGACCTGCCCTATCCCGTCACCGTGGTCATGGAGGCCTCACCGAGCAACGGTCGGTTGAGCATCTCCGGTTCCGTGACGCAGGAGATCGCCGCGGACTCGCGCGCCACCGTGCTCGTCCCCGTGCAGTCGCAGATCGGCAACGGCGACGTCACCCTCCGGCTGCAACTCTTCAGCACCAGCGGGCAGGCGATCGGTGACCAGTCCTTCGTGGGCGTGAACGTCCGCGCCGACTGGGAGGGCATCGGTGCCGTCGTCCTCGCCCTGCTCGTCGCCCTGCTGTTCGTCAGCGGTGTGGTCCGCATGGTCCTCAGTCGACGAGCCAAGCGACGCGCGTCGGGCGCCACTTCCGCCGCCTCCGCAGCTGCTCCGGACAGCGGTCAGCCGCCAGGCGATGAGCCCCCGGTAGAGTCGTCACCCGGACGACAGGAGACGAATGGCTGACGGCATCGGCAGGGCGAGCGCGCTCCTCGCCTCGGGAACCCTCGTCTCCCGACTGCTCGGCTTCGTCAAAGCCGCCCTCGTCGCGAACATCATCGGTCTGGGTATCGTCGGCAACGCATTCGGCGTCGCGAACCAGCTGCCTAACACGATCTATGTGATCATCGGGGGCGGTGTTTTGAGCGCAGTCCTCGTCCCGCAGATCGTCAGGGCGAGCATCCATGTCGATGGCGGAAACGCCTACATCAACAAGCTCGTGACGATCACTCTCGTCTTCATCGGAGGGGCCACTGTGCTGGCCACCGCGATAGCCCCGGTGTTCGTGTTCGCGGCAGCAGCGACACTTCCGGCCGATCAATTCGCTCTTGCAACCGCGTTCGCGTACTGGTGCCTTCCCCAGATCCTGTTCTACGCGCTCTACACCGTCCTCGGCGAGGTGCTCAACGCGCGAAAGATGTTCGGACCCTTCACCTGGGCACCCGTCCTCAACAATGTCGTGGCGATAGCCGGACTGGTCCTCTTCGTCGTGCTGTTCGGTGCTGATACGCCGAAGTTCAGCGAGTGGACACCGACCATGACTGCGATAATCGGTGGATCTGCCACGCTCGGCGTCATCGTCCAGGCGTTCTTCCTGATGTTCTTCTGGCGTCGGGCCGGCCTTCGCTTCCGGCCGGACTTCCACTGGCGTGGCGTTGGGCTCCGCGCCACCGGCAAAATCGCCAGTTGGACCTTCGGAATGCTCATTCTGACGACCGCGGCCGGTCTGATCGAGACACAGGCCGTGGCCTCCGCATCCGGACAGGGGCCGTCGATCATCGCCCTGCAGAACGCATGGCTCATCTTCATGCTGCCGCACTCGATCATCACGGTTTCGGTCGCCACGGCGTACTTCACGAGAATGAGCGAGCACGGCCAAGGAACGCGCGCGGGAGGACCGGACTTCACGAGTCTGCGCTCGGACGTCTCTGCTGCGATCCGCGTCGTGAGTCTGCTGATCGTCTTGGCATCCGCCGTGATCATGGTGGTCGCCGTACCCTTCGCCAGCGTCTTCGCGAAGTCGACGGGCGAGAGCATCGATCTCGGAATCGTGATCATCGCGTTCGTCATAGGGCTCGTGCCGTTCTGTATCCTGTTCATCCTGCAGCGCGCGTTCTACGCCCTCGGAGACACGAAGACTCCGTTCTTCTACACCCTGTTCCAGACACTGTTGTTCACCCTCCTCGCGCTCATCGTCGTCATGACGATGCCCAAGGAGTACCTCGGTGCCGGCGTGGCGCTCTCCATCACCATCGCCGGAATTGCGCAGGCTTGCGTCGCCGCTTGGCTCCTCAGAAGACGGTTGCGGTCGCTCGACCTCGGCACGATCATTCCGAGTCTCCTGCGATACATCGCCGCTGCCGTGCCCGCCGCCGTGGTCGGCGTCGTCGTGCTGCTGCTGCTCGGCGGTGTCAGCGAGGAGGGGTTCCCGACCGCCACGATCCCCGGCGCCATCGTCACCATGGCCGTCGTCGGGGCGGCGATGGCCGCCGTGTACCTGGCGGTGCTCGCCCTTCTCCGCACGCCGGAACTCAAGGCGGCCTTGGCGCCCGTCCTCGCCCGGTTCGGGCGCTGACGCGCACGCGTCGACACCACCTGACACACACCGGCTGGGAGCTGCCCGAGGCCCCGGTGGAGCGGAATAGCGGCCGGTTAGGATGTGTTACACCACTCGGAACCCCGGAACCCACCTGGTCCGGGAGCCCACGAACCACTGAGGAGCATCGTGCGTCAGGTCATCATCATCGGATCAGGACCCGCCGGCTACACGGCGGCGATCTACGCTGCCCGCGCCTCGCTGCAGCCGCTGCTCGTCGCATCATCGGTCGAGGCCGGCGGCGAGCTCATGAACACCACCGAGATCGAGAACTTCCCCGGCTTCCCCGAGGGCATCCAGGGCCCCGAGCTCATGATGAAGCTCCAGGAGCAGGCGGAGCGGTTCGGCACCGAGGTGCTCTACGACGACGTCACCGAGCTGAAGCTCGACGGCGACGTCAAGACGGTCACCCTGGGCAACGGACAGGTGCACGAGGCACACACCGTGATCTTCGCCACCGGCTCCGCCTACCGCAAGCTCGGTCTGCACGACGAAGAGCGACTCTCCGGCCACGGTGTGTCCTGGTGCGCCACCTGCGACGGCTTCTTCTTCAAGGAGAAGACGATCGCTGTCATCGGTGGCGGCGACAGCGCCATGGAGGAGGCCACCTTCCTCACGCGGTTCGCGTCGAAGGTCTACGTGATCCACCGCAAGGACACCCTCCGCGCGTCGAAGATCATGCAGGACCGAGCCTTCGCGAACGAGAAGATCGAGTTCATCTGGAACAGCGAAGTCGTCGGCATCACCGGTGCCGACGCGGTCGACGGCGTGACGCTGCGCTCGACGACCGACGGCACGGAGACCCACCTGCCGCTCGGTGGCCTGTTCATCGCGATCGGCAACGACCCGCGGACGCACCTCATCCACGGCCAGCTGGAGCTGGCCCCCGAGGGCACGATCGCCGTCAAGGGCCGCTCGTCGAAGACCAACCTGCCCGGCGTCTTCGCCGCGGGCGACGTCATCGACCCCACGTACCGACAGGCCATCACCGCCGCCGGCAGCGGCACCATCGCCGCCCTCGACGCGGAGCACTACCTCGCAGACCTCGAGCAGGCTGCTGGGGAAGCGTCGGCCATCGGCGAAGCACAGACGGCCGGTCGTCCGCAGCCGGCCGACCCCGTGCTCACCACCACCGTTTGATCGACGGTCAGGCTGTTGGCCTGGCCACCACGAAGGAGAACACTCATGTCAGATGCAGTCACCGAGGCCACGTTCGACGAACTGGTCATCAACAGCGACAAGCCCGTCCTCGTCGACTTCTGGGCCGCCTGGTGCGGTCCGTGTCGCGCGGTCGGCCCGATCCTCGACACGATCGGCTCCGAGAACAGCGACAAGATCACCGTTCTCAAGCTGAACGTCGACGAGAACCCGAACCTCGCCATGAAGTACCAGATCACCTCCATCCCCGCGATGAAGGTCTTCAAGGGCGGCGAAGTCGTGCAGACCGTCATCGGCGCCAAGCCGAAGGCCGCACTCGAGAAGGATCTCGCAGCTTTCCTCGCCTGATCAGGTCATTCTGAACCACTGAACCGCCCGGCTCATCAGAGTCGGGCGGTTCTTCGTTATCGGGGTGTTCCACGTGAAACACGGTGAATTGTGCCCTGACCAGGGCTTCTTGAATCACCTGGAGTCTGTCTGTGGCACTTCGACAAGCTCAATGACCGCGATGGCGCGACCGCCAGTCAACCTCGAGAACCCACCTTCTTGGTCCCTGAGCTTGTCGAAGGGTGCGGGGAACTCAGAGCCGAGCAGGCCGTGTTTCACGTGAAACAGTGTCAGGATGACTGACCGAAGCCGGACTCGCCAAGCTCGCTCAGGATGCGGTTGAGATCGGCGATGGTGGCGAACTCCACCACCATCTGACCCTTCTTCGCTCCGAGCGTCACCTTCACGCGGGTGTTCAAACGGTCGCCGAGACGGTCTGCGATCTCATCGAGTTGGCCGCGTCGCGATCCGGCGATCGGACGCGGCTTCTTCGCCTGAACGCCCTGAGCCGCAGCAGCCTCGGCCGCGCGGACGGACAGGTCCTCGTTCACGATCTTGTCGGCCAGGCGCTGCTGTGACTCAGGATCGGTCAGCGACAGGATGGCTCGGGCGTGTCCGGCGCTCAGCACACCGGCAGCAACGCGCTGCTGCACGGCCGCCGGCAGCTTGAGCAGGCGGATGGTGTTGCTGATCTGGGGGCGGGACCGCCCGATGCGGTTGGCAAGCTCGTCCTGGGTGATTCCGAAGTCGGCCAGGAGCTGCTGGTAGGCAGAAGCCTCCTCGAGCGGATTCAGTTCTGAGCGGTGGAGGTTCTCGAGCAGCGCGTCGCGCAGCATGTCCTCGTCGGCGGTGTCCTTGATGATCGCGGGGATGCGGTCGAGACCCACCTCCTTCGAGGCTCGAAGACGCCGCTCACCCATGATGAGTTCGTATCGTTCGTCGTCGCCAGGGATCGGACGGACAACGATCGGCTGCAGGACGCCGACCTCACGGATGCTCGTGACGAGTTCCGCGAGGTGGTCTTCATCGAAGACCGTGCGCGGCTGGTTGGCGTTCGGCACGATGAGTTCGGGGGAGAGGTACGCCAGACGGGCACCGGGAACGGCCACGAGCTGCGGTCCATCTGCCGTCGTAGCAGCGGCGTCCGGGCCAGTGGGGGCGTCGGCTGCCGCGGCCTCTGCTGCGGCGGCGTCCGCGGCTGCTGTCGCAGCATCCTTCGCCGCCTTGCGGGCAGTGCCCTGGTTGTCGGGGAAGAAGACATCGACGGGACGGTTCGCCTGCGAGTCTGAACTCGTCGTCGGAATGAGTGCACCGATCCCGCGACCGAGTCCAGTTCGTTTCGTTGCCATCAGTGACTGACTCCCTCAGGGTGGTTCGTATCGGGTGTATCGGAGGAGCCTGCGGCCCATCGGTTGGCGATCTCCGCCGCTGCTTCGAGATAGGACACCGCGCCGAGCGACGTGGGGTCGTAGCTGATGACGCTCTGTCCGAAGCTGGGCGCCTCGGAGATACGCACCGCTCGTGGGATGACGGACTCGAGGACCTGCCCGGTGAAATGGTCTCGGACGTCCTGAGCCACCTGCTGCGCAAGGTTGGTGCGCCCGTCGTACATCGTCAGGAGGATGGTGCTGACGGCGAGCCCCGGGTTCAGGTGCCGCTGGATCAGCTGGATGCTGCTGAGGAGCTGACTCAATCCCTCGAGCGCGTAGTACTCGCACTGGATGGGGATGAGCACCTCCTTGGCCGCAACGAAGGCATTGATCGTCAGGAGTCCGAGAGACGGTGGGCAATCGATCAAGACGTAGTGGAACGGCTCATCGGCATCCTGGATGAACTGTTCGAGGGCCGTCCGGAGTCTATGCTCACGGGCTACCTGTGAAACGAGTTCGATCTCCGCACCGGCGAGATGGATCGTCGAGGGAGCGCAGAACAGCGTGGGGAACTCGGGGCTCTGCTGGACGACATCGGCCAGGGGGAAGTCGTCGATCAGGACGTCGTAGACACTCGGGACGTCGGAGTGGTGCTCGACGCCGAGTGCGGTGGACGCGTTCCCCTGGGGATCCAGATCGATCACGAGGACACGAGCGCCCGAACGGGCGAGGGCGGCGCCGATGTTGACAGTGGTCGTCGTCTTGCCGACCCCACCCTTCTGGTTGGAGACCGTGAAGACCCGAGTGTGGTCGGGCGTCGGCAGGGTTGCGTGAGCCAAGGCCTTACGCCTCTCAGTCAGATGATGGAGCTCGCGAGCCAACGGCGTGGACGCGTCGAAGGCGCTACCAACGGAGTCGCGCTCGGGAGCCGCGGAATGCGTTGGTTCGGGTTGTTTCACGTGAAACCTTCTCGCTCGAAACGTGTACTTCAACCGTACCAGCGTGGGCTGACGCCGGGGGAGCGATCTCCGAGCGTGCTCGGGGGAAGTGCGTACGCATGCCGGCCTCAGAGCGCCGTTTCGCGACACCCGCATCTCATCGAACGCCTCGAATGGTGCCCAGCAGGGACACCCCGCCCTCCATCTTCCACAGGGTTATCCACAGGGCAACTGTATGTGCAATATCGCGCAACCGGGTGCGTTTCGCGCGTGGAGGGGGATGCTGGTCCGATCGACCCGAGACGACTCCAGCGGACGTGTGTTGACAACCATGGGGGAGTTCCCTCCGCGATCAGGCAGAGATCCGCGTCTTTCCGCGGAAGTTCGGACCCGAACGCCGCACTCCGGTCCCGGCAGGTCTGGGCTCCTGCCCCAGCGCGCGTTGGCCGCAGCGTGGTGGTGTACGGATTGGAGCCCGCGTCTTTCCGAGAGACCACAAATTTCTGCGGTTGCACTCGAGAACTGTCCACAGAGTTATCCACAGGCGTCATCCCCACTCCCTTGCATAGATGAGCTCCGTGCGACTGGCACGAGTCCGCGCCAGCGTTTCACGTGAAACCAAGGTGTGGCGCACGCCGAGTCACCCGACGGCTCGCATCGATGGGCACCCCTGCGGCCTCTGGCCACAGCCCGCACTCGCCTCACCGGCCTGATACGACACGAGGGGGAGCGATAGCGGCGCGACCTCACACAACCGTTCCAGCCCCGCACTCGAAACGCCGCACTCGACCGCTGTTTCACGTGAAACACTCTCGACAGGATCAACACAACGGGTAAGTGTGACCTTGAGTGCAAGCCAGCCGGCGACCGCGCGTGGTGCTCGTCGAACTCCACTGATGGCCACCACCGCGATGCAGCAACGCAGGAAACGCTTGCAACTCATGTTCCACGTGAAACACCGAACACGAAGCCGATCCAACCACGACGGCCTGCCTCGGGAGGGTACCTACTAAGGGAACTGAGTACACGACTTCCAGTCCGATATGAACCACTTCTGAGAACGAGGAACCCCAGCGAGTGGGATCCTTCCACGTTCCACGTGAAACGTCGTGCAATCTCAACCGTCAGGCACCGAGCACCCTCTACCGAAGCCGACTCGGCGCGCAAAGTGATGCATCGTCAATCGGTAGCACGCCTACTCCGTCCAGGCCGACAGGAGTCACGAGCACGACCTCCGAAGTGCCGGCGTACTTCGACACCTCGTCACGCCAACTGGCCTCTGCGCAGCGCACGTCACCGCCCGGCCAAGTACAGCACCGGGGGGAGCAGCAGGTTGCTCGGATCTGACCGCGTCGCTCGACGCCAAAACCTCCGAGAGCGGGGCGCCTCCGACGCAGGCGATAGCACCAGCCCGACCATCCCCGACCTCCCGTGCGGCGGTTCTCCCAGCACTTCAGCCAACACCAACCCGCCGGCGGACGTGAGTCTGCCGGCGGCCGGGCACCAGTCAGCCCGCAAGCACCTGAGGAACTGGCGGAATGCGCACCTCGCCGCAGGGGCCCGACGGCACCATCCGCCACGCGATGAACCACCGCGAGTCAGTCAAACGTGCGGGATGGGGCGACGCATCTTCCCTGCAACCAAGGACGAACTCGGGCCTACCCGGACTTCGAACGAAGGCCGCAGATCCCTGACCAGCACGCCCGGATCACCAACCTGGGAGGTTCACCTTTGCCACCCACACTCGGCCGTCATCTCCGAAGGGGCGGTCGGACGGTCGGCCACCGCGTCAAGTATCGACGTCTGGGTGGGACGATCGGCGGAGCGTAGAGCATCGCCGCCCGCCAGTGGCCGTGCCGACCCCGCGTCACAGGAACGGGATGACCGGCCAAAGAAGGAAATATATGAAATACCAGATACCCCAGGGCTGACAAACGTCAGAAAACACTCGAATCCAGCCCGCCCAGCGCGCCGGATTCGTGTCCGAATGGACCGGAGAATCGTTCCTGACGAACTCAGGACCGTTAAACTGGCCGCATATTCCGGGCCGGTTCGTCAGGAGCCATTCTCCCGAGGGCTCACAAGCCGACCGACACCGTCTGCGGCGCCCCTCACGGAGGCCCGGGCGCTCCCGACCGACCTCAGGCGCGAACGGTTCCCACGATGACTCGGGTCGGCTCCGCGAGAACACCCTCACCAAGCGTTCGAACCTCGACGCCGGAGACCCGGTACTTGCGAAGCTCCTTGGTCGACGCGTCGACCTCCGCCTGCGCGCCGGCGCCCTTCATGAGGACCAGCTCTCCGCCATCCCGAAGCAGGGGAGCGGTGAGGGGGAGCAACTTGCGCAGCGCACTGACCGCGCGCGCGGTCACCTGGTCGAGGGGCTCATCGAGGCGAACCTCCTCAGCGCGCGCTCGCACGACGGTGACGTTCTCGAGCCCGAGGACGCGGACCTGGTCGTTGAGCCAGGCGACCCGACGTTCCATCGGTTCGATGAGGACGAACTCGACATCTGGCCGCGCAATCGCGAGCACCAGTCCAGGCAGCCCCGCGCCTGTGCCGACGTCGCCGACTCGCCCGGCACGAAGGAGCGGTGCCACGATCACGCTGTTGAGGATGTGGCGCGTCCACAGACGCGGAAGTTCCAGGGGCCCGATCAGCCCGAGAGGCTCACCGAACTCCGCCAGGTTCGCGGCGAAGGCACGACCGACATCGATCCGGTCGCCGAACAACTCGACTGCTTCCGCCGGTTCCGGTTCGAGTCCTGCAGGCACGTCAGTCATCGCAGTTTCACGTGAAACGATCAGGCCGCGTCAGCCGCGCGTGATGACGGTGTGACGGTCGCGGCCTTCGCCGTGCGACTCGGACACGAAGCCGCGAGCCGACACGATGTCGTGGACGAGCTTGCGCTCGTAGCTCGACATCGGGGGGAGTGCCGCCTCGGTGGAACCGGCCTCGATGCGCTCGACCGCCCGCTCCACGAGGGCGCCGAGCTCCTGCTGACGCGCTTCACGGGATCCGCCGATGTCGAGGATGAGCCGGGAGAAGCCACCGGTACGGTTCTGAACAGCCAGGCGCGTCAGCTCCTGCAGCGCGTTGACCGTGTCGGGACGCGACAGGAGACGCAGGTTGCTCTCCGTGGGGGAGTCGATCGACACGTACGCACGACCATTGCGGGCATCGATGTCGATGTCGCCATCGATGTCGCAGATGTCGAGGAACTCCTCGATGTAGTCCGCTGCGACGTCGCCCTCTTCTTCGAGCTGCGTGATGGTGGGTGCTTCGTCCTGGGCCGGGGCCAGTTCCTGGTCAGTCACCGATACTCCTACTTGTCTCGTCCGTCGGTCTGCTGCTTCTTCGCACGCGCCTTGCCCATAGGCTGCTGGCGCTGCGTCGGGGTCTTCTTCTCGGGTACCGGCGCCTCGGAGATCGAGATGACGTCGCCGTTCGGCGTCATGAGCTTGCCCTTCCGTGCGAGACGCTCCTCACGAGCCTTCGCAGCGTCGGAACCAGGGGTGGGCATGTTCCGGATGACGAGGAACTGCTGCACCATCGTCCATGCGTTGGACGTCAGCCAGTAGAACATGACGCCGAGCGGGAAGGCGAAGCCGGAGAAGAGGAACACGAAGGGCAGGATGTACAGGAGGATCCGCTGCTGCTTGAACTGCGGGCTGGCCTTCGTCTCGGCCGACATGTTCTTCGACACGATCTGCAGCTGCGTGATGAACTGCGAGGCGCACATGAGGATGACCATGACGGCGGCGATGATGACGACCGCCCAGTTGACCGGGTTGCCGGCGAGTGCCGCCTGCATGCTCGTGTGCAGCGGAGCGATCCCGAACAGGTTCGCGTCGCCGAACTGCACGGCGAGGGTCTCGTTCAGGGGGCCGACCCCGGCCTTGCTCTTCTGGGCGTCGTTGAGCACGGAGAACAGGGCGAAGAAGATCGGCATCTGGACGAGCAGCGGCAGACATCCGCTGACGGGGGAGGTGCCGTGCTTCTTGTACAGCTCCATCGTCTCGCGGGACATCGCCTCACGGCTGGCCTGGTCGCGCTTGCCCTTGTACTTCTCCTGCACCTTCTTCATCTGCGGCGCGATCTCGAGCATCTTGCGCTGGCTCTTGATCTGCTTGATGAACAGCGGGATGAGGGCGGCGCGGACGACGAGGACGAGCCCGACGATCGAGAGGACCCAGGTGAGACCGGCCGCGGGGTCGAGTCCGATGGCCGTCCACAGCAGGTGCCAGCCCACGAGGAGCAGCTCGACCGCCCACTTGAGCGGCCAGAGAATTGTGCCGATGATGTCCATAGGTGCGGGTCAGCCCTTTCCGTGGCTCGGTTGCACGACAAATCCGTGAGAAGTGACGCTGTACCGGAAGTTCTTCTTGGGCGGTACCTCGTCGAAACGAGGTGCTGCCCAGGGGTGGCATCTCGCGATGCGCGCCGCTGCCATCGCCGAACCGACGACGACACCGTGTTGCTGCACCGCTCCCAGAGCGTACGCGGAGCAGCTGGGGTAATACCGGCAGACGTCGCCGTACAACGGGGAGATCGCGGCGCGATACCCGCGAAGCGCCAGCACCGCAGCATTGCGGGGCGCGAGGCAGGTTGCAGCGAGGACGCCGTTCATCGGTGCGCGTCCGCAGTCTCGGCGGTGACACCGCGTTTGGCGAAGGCTCGATCGACCTCGGCATGGAGCGACGCGAACGGCGCCGTCGCTGCAGACGGCAGCGCACGGATGACCACGTCAGCGCCGCGGGCAGCGTGAACGACGCTGTCGTGGCAGATGGCCTTCAAGCGACGTCTGACGAGATTGCGGGTCACTGCGTTTCCGACCGTTTTCGCAACGATGAACCCGAAGCGCGGCTGTCCGCCCTTCGGGTTCATGCGTACGTACGTGACCGTGTGCTCGCCGACGAACCGGGACCCGCGACGAACTACCCCTCGGTAGTCGTCGCCGGACGTGATCCGGCTCGCACGCTCGAGCACGACGGCTCTACGCGGAGAGTTCGGTGCGGCCCTTGGCGCGACGAGCCGACAGGATGCCGCGGCCGGCACGCGTGCGCATGCGCAGACGGAAGCCGTGCTTCTTGGCGCGACGACGGTTGTTCGGCTGGAAGGTTCTCTTGCTCATAATTACGATCTCCGGATCATGACCCACCACTGCACAGGTGGCAGCAGGGTACGGAAGGGTGCCCGTGGGCAGAAGTCAACTGATTAAACCTACGGTCTACTCGCGCGAAGGTCAAACCAGCGGCGCCCAAACGAATGATTATCCACAGGATTCTCAGAAATTGTAGCAGTGACACGCAGGGCGGCCGTACAGTGATTTGGGACTGGGGCGACGTCTTGTTAGCGTAAGCCCTCGGGTTATGCACAGCGTGTGGATAGCACCGCGCTCAGCCCCGAATACTCAGGGGAGAGCCTGTGGATGAACCTGTGAGTATGTGTGGGGAGAACTATGTCGGACGCCGACGATGCGATCGCTGAGACCTGGCAATCGGTGCTCGAGATCCTCTCCGTCGACGACCGCATCACCCCGCCGCTCCGCGGGTTCCTCAACCTCATCGTCCCCAAGGGCATCATGGGCGGCACCTTCTACCTGGAGGTGCCCAACGAGTTCACGATGGGCATGCTCAACCAGCGCATGCGGGCACCGATCCTCGCTGCACTCGCTTCCATCGTCGACGGCGGTCCCGTCGGCAATTACGCGATCGTCGTCAACCCCGACATCGTCGAGGAACGGTACGAGCAGACCGGCTTCCAGCACATCGACCCGGCACCGCTCGAGTCACCGCAGCCGCAGCTGACCCCGACGCCCACGCTTCCGGCTCGCGAGAACGACACCCGACTCAACCCGAAGTACAGCTTCGACAACTTCGTCATCGGTCAGTCCAACCGGTTCGCGCACGCGGCCGCGGTCGCCGTGGCCGAAGCGCCGGCCAAGGCCTACAACCCGCTGTTCGTGTACGGCGACTCCGGGCTCGGCAAGACCCACCTCCTCCACGCCATCGGCCACTACGCGATGAACCTCTACGCGGGGATCCGCGTCCGGTACGTGTCCAGCGAGGAGTTCACGAACGACTTCATCAACTCGATCGCCAACAACCGCGGCTCGTTCTTCCAGTCGCGGTACCGCGACATCGACATCCTGCTGATCGACGACATCCAGTTCCTCCAGGGCAAGGCGGAGACGCAGGAGGCCTTCTTCCACACCTTCAACACCCTGCACGATCACAACAAGCAGGTGGTCATCACCAGCGACCTGCCGCCGAAGGCCCTCACCGGCTTCGAAGAGCGGATGCGTTCCCGCTTCGAGTGGGGACTCATCACCGACGTCCAGGCTCCCGACCTCGAGACGCGCATCGCGATCCTGCGCAAGAAGGCGCAGAACGAGAAGCTGCACATCCCGGACGAGGTCCTGGAGTTCATCGCCACCAAGGTGTCGAGCAACATCCGTGAGCTGGAGGGCACGCTCATCCGGGTCGTCGCGTTCGCGAGCCTGAACCGGACCGCTGTCGACATGACCTTGGCCCAGACGGTGCTGAAGGACGTCATCAGCCTCGACGACGACAACGTCATCTCGCCGATCGACATCATCAACACGACGGCCGACTACTTCAAGCTCTCTGTCGACGACCTGTACGGCTCGAGCCGGTCGCAGGCCGTGGCGACGGCGCGTCAGATCGCGATGTACCTCTGTCGCGAGCTCACGAACCTCTCACTCCCGAAGATCGGTCAGCTGTTCGGCAACCGGGACCACACGACGGTCATGTACGCCAACCGGAAGATCACCGACCTCATGCAGGAGAAGCGCTCGATCTACAACCAGGTGACCGAGCTCACGAGCCGCATCAAGCAGAACCTCCGCTACGGCGCCTGACGCGTCCCGGTGAACGTTTCCGGCCCCTCGACGCACTCGGTGCGCTCGAGGGGCCGATTTCGTTCATCAGGCGACGACGAGCGCTCATTCGACGACATGATGCGCGACCGATCTCTCCACATTCCGCCGTCGCAGCCCTGTGGATAACCTGTGGAGAGATGTGGAAGCTCCGTGCGGGCTTGTGAGTGAACACCGTTCACCGACCTTCGCGTCCCACACCCTCGTGTCGCTCTCTCCACAGGCCACCACCAAGTTACACACATGTAGTTCCCTGTGTTCGAGCGGGTTCGGTGGACTTATCCACAGTTTCCACACCGGTTAAGACTGTTAACCGTTAATTCAATGATCTCTCCGCCAAACAACCTTTCCCCAGGCTCGCTTCTCCACAGCACCTCGTCCCACTCGACCCCGGAAGCAGACCCACTAGCATTGGTGACGTCATCGAGAGCCAGAGACAGGGGACTTGTCGTGCGATTCAGCGTCAACCGGGATGTATTCAGCGAAGCCGTCTCGTTCGCAGTGAAGCTGCTCCCGCAGCGCCCGACGCTGCCGATCCTGAACGGCATCCTCATCGAAGCCGGTGACGACGGTCTCATCCTGTCCTCCTTCGACTACGAGGTCTCCAGCCAGACCGGCATCGCGGCCGAGGTCGAGGAGGCCGGCACGGCACTCGTCAACGGCCGGCTGCTCTCGGAGATCGCCAGCCGCCTTCCGAACGCGCCCGTCCGGTTCAGCAAGGTCGAGAACCGCATCGAGGTCACCTGTGGTTCTGCCCGGTTCACGCTCGGATCGATGCCCGTCGAGGAGTACCCGACGATCCCGCAGGTCGACGCCGACTTCGGCCTCGTGCCCGCCGATGAGTTCGCCACCGCAGTGAGCCAGGTCGCTGTCGCCGCGAGCCGCGACGACGTGACCCCGGTCATCACCGGCGTGCAGCTCGAGGTCTCCAAGACGAGCCTCAGCCTCGTCGCGACCGACCGCTACCGCGTCGCGGTCCGCGAGATCGACTGGGACTCGGGCCAGGGCGACGGTTCCAGCGAGACGATCACGGCCCTCGTGCCGGCCCGCACCCTCCAGGAGGTCGGCAAGACCTTCGGCCACAGCGGCAACATCAACGTCGCGATCACGAATCGCGACGACCGCGAGCTCATCGCGTTCCGGGCCGACCGCAAGACGGTCACCTCGCTGCTGATCAAGGGCAACTTCCCGCCGGTCAAGCGGCTCTTCCCCGAGACGACCGACAACTACGCGATCATCAACACCGCGGAACTCATCGAGGCGACCAGGCGTATGTCGCTCGTCCTCGAGCGCGAAGCGGCCCTCCGCTTCACCTTCACCATCGACGGCCTCACGCTCGAGGCCGTCGGATCCGAGCAGGCGCAGGCATCCGAGGGCATCGACGCCCTCCTCACCGGCGACGACATCGTGCTCTCCCTCAAGCCGCAGTTCCTGATCGACGGTCTGACCGCGGTCCGGAGCGAGTACGTGCGGTTCTCGTTCACGAAGACGGAGAACACGAACAAGCCGGGACCCATGCTCATCACGAGCCAATCCTCCAAGGATCAGCCGGGTGCCGACAGTTACAAGTACCTGCTGCAGCCGAACCTGCTGCTGCGCTGACACGCAAAGGATCCTCCATGCACATCGGTCTCGTCGGTCTCGGCAAGATGGGCAACAACATGCGCACGCGTCTGCGTGCGAACGGCATCGAGGTCACCGGTTTCGACCGGAACCCCGATGTCACCGACGTCGCGACGATCAGCGACCTCGTCGCTGCGCTCCCGGCACCTCGCACGGTCTGGGTCATGGTCCCCGCCGGGGCCATCACCGACTCGGTCGTCGAGGAGCTGAACGGCTTGCTCGAGGCCGGCGACCTGATCATCGACGGCGGCAACAGCCGCTTCACGGACGACTTCAAGCACGCTGAACTGCTGTCGGCGAAGGGCATCGACTACATCGATGCCGGCGTCTCCGGCGGTGTCTGGGGTGTCGACAACGGCTACGGCCTCATGGTCGGCGGTTCCAAGGAGCAGGTGGAGCGGGTCATGCCCGTCTTCGACGCCCTGCGCCCCGAGGGCCCTCGCGATGAGGGCTTCGTCCACGTCGGAGAGGTCGGCGCCGGCCACTACGCGAAGATGGTGCACAACGGCATCGAGTACGCGCTCATGCAGGCGTACGCCGAGGGCTTCGAGCTCCTCGACAAGCGCGAGGACATCATCAAGGACGTCCCCGGCACGTTCAAGGCCTGGCAGCGCGGCACCGTCGTGCGGTCCTGGCTGCTCGAGCTCCTCGTCCGCGCCCTCGAGGAGGACCCGGACTTCGAGCAGATCGAGGGCTACGTCGAGGATTCGGGTGAAGGCCGCTGGACGATCGAGGAGGCCATCGCGAACGCGGTGCCCGTCCCGACCATCTCGGCATCGATCTTCGCCCGCTTCGTGTCGCGCCAGGAGGACTCGCCGGCCATGAAGGCGGTCGCCGCACTCCGCAACCAGTTCGGCGGACACGCGGTCAAGAAGGCCGACGACTGACGACACGACGTCTCCTGACGAACGAAATCGACCCTCCCGGAGCATTCCGCTTCGCTGGAGGGTCGATTTCGTTCACCCTGCGTCGTCGTGACGGGCGCGCTCGGACGTCCGACGGCGCCCCGACCCGCTCGGCGTCAGGGCGACGCGGTAGGGTGACGTGGTGATCGTGCGGCACTTGAATCTCACCGACTACCGCAACTACGCGGTGGTCGACGTGGCGCTCGAACCCGGACCCAACCTGTTCGTGGGTCGCAACGGCCAGGGCAAGACCAACCTCGTCGAGGCGATCGGATACCTCAGCAGCCTCGGGTCCCATCGGGTCTCCTCCGAACAGGCACTCATCCGACACGGTGCAGACGCGGCGATCATCAGGGCGCGCATCGTGCACGACGGTCGTGAGCTGCTCGCCGAGGTGCAGCTCAACCGGGGTTCGGCCAACCGCGCCCAGGTGAACCGGTCCCAGATCAAGCCGCGCGAACTGCCGCGGTACGTGTCCACCGTGCTGTTCGCCCCGGAGGACCTCCTGATCGTCCGAGGCGACCCGTCGGCGCGCCGGCGGTTCATCGACCAGCTCCTCGTGCAGCGGATCCCTCGCCTGGCCGGCGTGATGGCCGACTACGACCGCTCCCTGAAGCAGCGGAACTCCCTCCTCAAGTCGGCGAGGGCGCGTGGGCTGAAATCCGGTCCCCTGGCGACGCTCGACCTCTGGGACGACCGACTCGTGCAGTACGGCACGGAGATCATCGCCGAACGTCTGCAGCTCCTGGCCATGCTCGGTGGGCCACTGCGTGCCGCGTACGAGGCCGTGGCCGGCGACGATCACCGACCGGTCCTCCTGCCCGTGCTCAGTATCGCCGGCACCGACGCCGAGGACGAGTCGGCAGCGGCTGATCCGACGGAGGGTGTCGAACCTGGCGCACCCGTCGATCTTGCGCGCATCGCGGAACGGTTCCGTGCGGCGCTCGCGCAGCGTCGGTCGGCCGAACTCGAGCGCGGCCTGACGCTCGTCGGACCGCATCGCGACGACGTGTTCTTCGGTCTCAACGGGCTGCCGGTCAAGGGCTACGCGAGCCACGGTGAATCGTGGTCGTTCGCGCTCGCCGCAAAACTCGCCTCTGCCGAACTCCTCCGGGCCGACTCGTCCCTCGGCGATCCGGTGCTCATCCTCGACGACGTCTTCGCCGAGCTCGATGCACGTCGCCGGGAACGCCTCGCGGCCGCGGTCGCGGAGTACGACCAGGTCATCATCACCGCGGCCGTGTTCGACGACGTCCCCGAACGGTTCACCGCGCACGTCGTGCGCATCGAAGCCGGACGGATCGTGGACGGTCCGGACGAGGCGGCCGGCCCAGTGAACGAGCCGCTCACCACGGAGTCGACGCATGACTGAGCCGCGGCGACTCGGACGGGACGCCGACCCTGCGGGGGAACTGTCCGCCACGGTGTACCTCCGGTTCAAGGAGATCTTCGGCGGCGAACGGGTCTCCCGTGATCGCAAGCGCCGGGAACGCTCGGCCGAGGGGCCGCAGGACTCGGTGCCGTACGGAGTCGGACGCGACCCCAAGGGCCTCGGGACGGTCATCGATTCGCTGACCGCCGGACTCGGGTGGAACTCGCCACTCGCCCAACACGAGGTCCTCGGGAACTGGGCGGAGTTGTGCGGCGAGGACACCGCCAGGTACTCCGAACCGGTGTCGATCGCGGACGGCGTCCTGCTCGTCCAATGCCAGTCGACGGCCTGGGCGACACAGTTGCGACACATGCGCCACGAGATCCTCGTCCGCATCGCCGAACGCTATCCCGACGCCGGCGTCGACACGATCCGTTTCCAGGGCCCCGGAGCACCCTCCTGGAAAAGAGGCCCCAGGTCGATCCCAGGGCGTGGTCCACGCGATACTTACGGCTAGGGAGGCAAATACGGCCTCCGGGCATGGAAAAGTGCCTCAAACGGGCGTTTTCTCGCGGCTTCACGGGGTCTGTTTGGTAGGATGGAATGGTCGAATCTCGACGGTTTGGAGCCCTCTTTTCCTATGACATCAGAACCCAACACGCACGCCCAAGACTCTGATTACGGCGCAAGTGCCATCCAGGTTCTCGAAGGTCTCGAAGCCGTCCGGAAGCGGCCCGGTATGTACATCGGGTCCACCGGTCCACGTGGTCTGCATCACCTGGTCTACGAGATCGTCGACAACTCCGTGGACGAGGCCCTCGCCGGCTACTGCGACACGATCCTCGTGACCATCCTGGAGGACGGCGGCGTCCGCGTCATCGACAACGGTCGAGGCATCCCGGTCGACATCCACCCGGTGGAGAAGAAGTCGACCGTCGAGGTCGTCCTGACCATCCTGCACGCCGGCGGCAAGTTCGGCGGCGGCGGGTACGCGGTCTCCGGTGGGCTCCACGGCGTCGGTTCGTCCGTCGTCAACGCACTGTCCACACGCCTCTCCGTCGAGGTCCGTCGTCAGGGTTCGGTCTGGCGCCAGAGCTTCCAGCACGGTGTCCCCGACGCCCCGCTCCACGAGGACGAGCCGTCCTCCGAGACGGGCACCACGATCACCTTCTGGCCGAGCGCCGAGACGTTCGAGACGACGGAGTTCGACTACGAGACGCTCCGGACCCGCTTCCAGCAGATGGCCTTCCTCAACAAGGGCCTCCGCATCGAGCTCGCCGACGAGCGTCCGTTGCGCGACGCCATCGAGGCCGACGACGTCGACGACAACTCGGCGGCACACTCGCAGCGCAAGGACGTCTTCTTCTACGAGCGCGGTCTCGAGGACTACGTCGAGTACCTGAACAAGGCCAAGCGGGCCGAGCTCGTCCACGACGAGATCATCTCCTTCGAGTCGGAGAACACCGAGCGCAAGATCGCGCTCGAGGTCGCGATGCAGTGGACCACGGCGTACAACGAGAGCGTCCACACCTACGCGAACACGATCAACACGCACGAGGGCGGCACCCACGAAGAAGGGTTCCGTGCCGCGCTCACCACGCTCGTGAACCGTTACGCACGTGAGAAGGGCATCCTCAAGGAGAAGGACGACAACCTCTCCGGCGACGACGTCCGCGAGGGCCTCACGGCCGTCATCTCCGTCAAGCTCTCCGAGCCGCAGTTCGAGGGCCAGACGAAGACCAAGCTCGGCAACACCGAGGCGAAGGCGTTCGTGCAGAAGGTCGTCAGCGAGCAGCTCAACGACTGGTTCGACCGCAACCCCAACCAGGCCAAGGAGATCATCCGGAAGGCGCTGCAGGCCGCGACCGCTCGACTCGCCGCCCGCAAGGCGCGCGAGACGGCCCGCCGCAAGGGCCTCCTCGAGGGTGGCGGCATGCCCGGCAAGCTCAAGGACTGCCAGTCGAAGGACCCGTCACTGTCCGAGATCTTCATCGTCGAGGGTGACTCCGCAGGCGGCTCCGCCGTGCAGGGTCGCAACCCGGAGACCCAGGCGATCCTCCCGCTCCGTGGCAAGATCCTCAACGTCGAGAAGGCACGCCTCGACCGCGCCCTCGCGAACAACGAGGTCCAGGCCATGATCACGGCCTTCGGTGCCGGCATCGGTGAGGACTTCAACCCCGACAAGGTGCGGTACCACAAGATCGTGCTGATGGCCGACGCCGACGTCGACGGCCAGCACATCACGACGCTGCTGCTGACCCTCCTGTTCCGCTACATGCGCCCGCTCGTCGACCTCGGATACGTGTACCTCGCGCAGCCGCCGCTCTACCGCCTGAAGTGGTCGAACGCCGACCACCAGTACGTGTACAGCGACCGCGAACGCGACGCCCTCCTCACCGACGGTGTCGCCTCGGGCAAGCGCATCCCGAAGGAGAACGGGATCCAGCGCTACAAGGGTCTCGGCGAGATGAACTACAAGGAGCTGTGGGAGACCACGATGGACCCGCAGACGCGGACGCTCCTCCAGGTCACCCTCGACGACGCCGCGGCTGCCGATGAGATCTTCTCCACGCTCATGGGCGAAGACGTGGAGTCCCGCCGGACCTTCATCCAGAAGAACGCGAAAGACGTCCGCTTCCTCGACATCTGAGTGGCACGAACCACCCTCATCCACCGGTCACTGAGCTTGTCGAAGTGATCCACCTCGCACCAAACAGGCCCTTCGACAAGCTCAGGGACCAGGAGAAGTAAGAGAACATGGCAGACGAAACCAACGACGAGATCACGGTCCCGGACGAGGACCACGGCGTGCACGGACGGATCGACCAGGTCGACCTGCAGCTCGAGATGCAGCGCAGCTACCTCGACTACGCGATGAGTGTCATCGTCGGCCGTGCCCTGCCCGACGTCCGCGACGGCCTGAAGCCCGTCCACCGCCGCGTGATCTACGCGATGTACGACGGCGGCTACCGCCCCGACCGCTCGTTCTCCAAGTGCGCGCGCGTCGTCGGCGACGTCATGGGTCAGTTCCACCCGCACGG
This sequence comes from Plantibacter sp. MMLR14_011, assembly GCF_001865025.1. Classification (NCBI taxonomy): domain Bacteria; kingdom Bacillati; phylum Actinomycetota; class Actinomycetes; order Micrococcales; family Microbacteriaceae; genus Plantibacter; species Plantibacter sp. MMLR14_011. Next base: position 142,969 of record NZ_MJGW01000050.1, on the reverse strand, counting down.
TGACACCGCCATCTACGACGCGCTCGTGCGCCTCGTCCAGCCGTGGAGCATGCGGTACCCTTTGGCGCTCGGCCAGGGCAACTTCGGCTCACCGGGCAACGACGGCGCGGCAGCCCCTCGATACACCGAGACGAAGATGGCCCCGCTCGCCATGGAGATGGTGCGCGACATCGACGAGGAGACCGTCGACTTCCAGCCCAACTACGACGGTGAGTCCCAGGAGCCGGTCGTCCTGCCGGCGCGCTTCCCGAACCTCCTCGTCAACGGGTCCGTCGGCATCGCGGTCGGCATGGCGACGAACATCCCGCCGCACAACCTCCGCGAGGTCGCCGACGGTGCCCTCTGGCACCTGGCGAACCCCGAGGCCAGCCGGGAAGAGCTCCTCGAGGCGCTCATGCAGCGCATCAAGGGGCCGGACTTCCCGACCGGCGCGCAGATCCTCGGTGTCAAGGGCATCCAGGACGCCTACCGCACGGGTCGCGGTTCCATCACGATGCGGGCCGTCGTGAACGTCGAGGAGATCCAGGGTCGGACCTGCCTCGTCGTCACCGAGCTCCCGTACCAGGTGAACCCCGACAACCTCGCGCTGAAGATCGCCGACCTCGTCAAGGAGGGTCGTCTCGGCGGCGTCGCCGACATCCGCGACGAGACCTCCGGTCGCACCGGCCAGCGGCTCGTCATCGTGCTGAAGCGCGATGCGGTCGCGAAGGTCGTCCTCAACAACCTCTACAAGCACACGCAGCTGCAGGACAACTTCGGCGCGAACATGCTCGCGATCGTCGACGGCATCCCGCGGACGCTGCCGCTCGACGGGTTCATCACCAACTGGGTGACGCACCAGGTCGAGGTCATCGTCCGCCGCACCGTGTTCCGACTCCGCAAGAAGGAGGAGCGCGCACACATCCTCCGCGGCTACCTGAAGGCGCTCGACGCCCTCGACGAGGTCATCGCGCTCATCCGTCGTTCGCCGTCCGCCGACGAGGCGCGCACGGGCCTCATGGACCTCCTCGAGATCGACGAGCTCCAGGCCAGCGCGATCCTCGACATGCAGCTGCGTCGTCTCGCCGCCCTCGAGCGTCAGAAGATCATCGACGAGGCAGCCGAGATCGAAGCGCAGATCGCCGACCTCAAGGACATCCTCGCGAAGCCGGTCCGCCAGCGCGAGATCGTCAGCGAGGAACTGACCGCGATCGTCGACAAGTACGGCGACGACCGCCGCACCGAGATCATGTTCGGTTTCGACGGCGACATGAACATGGAAGACCTGATCCCCGAAGAGGAGATGGTCATCACCGTCACCCGCGGCGGGTACATCAAGCGCACGCGGAGCGACAACTACCGTCAGCAGCACCGCGGTGGCAAGGGCGTCAAGGGTGCCCAGCTGCGCGCGGACGACGTGGTCGACCACTTCTTCGTGACGACGACGCACCACTGGCTCCTCTTCTTCACCACGAAGGGCCGCGTGTACCGCGCGAAGGCCTACGAGCTGCAGGAGGCCGGCCGCGACGCCAAGGGCCAGCACGTCGCCAACCTGCTCGCCATGCAGCCGGATGAGGAGATCGCCGAGATCCTCGACATCCGCGACTACGAGGCCGCGACGTACCTGGTCCTCGCGACACACGACGGCCTCGTCAAGAAGACGGCGCTCTCGGAGTACGACACCAACCGTTCGGGCGGCATCATCGCGATCAACCTGCGCGAGGGCGACGAGCTCACCTCCGCGTTGCTCGTGGAGAACGACAGCGACGTCCTGCTGGTGTCGCGCAAGGGCATGTCGATCCGCTTCACGGCGAGCGACGAGACCCTGCGGCCGATGGGACGCGCGACGAGCGGCGTCATCGGCATGCACTTCCGCGACGACGACAAGCTGCTCTCGGCGTCGGTGCTGCCGTCCGTCGAGGGTGAGGAACGCGAGGCGTTCGTCTTCGTCGTGACCGAGGGCGGCTACGCGAAGCGCACCAACATCGACCAGTATCGCGGCCAGAACCGCGGCGGTCTGGGCATCAAGGTGGCCAAGCTGAACGACGATCGAGGCACCCTCGCGGGCGCCCTGATCGTCGACGAGAGCGACGAGGTCCTTGTGGTTCTTGCCAGTGGCAAGGTGGTAAGGTCTGCCGTGGCCGAAGTTCCAGCGAAGGGGCGCGACACGATGGGCGTCGTCTTCGCGCGTTTCGCGGAGAGCGACCGAATCATCGCGCTGGCCAAGAACAGTGACCGAAACCTTGAGACCCAGGATGTTCCGGAGACGGTTGCAGACGCAGCCGCCACGGAGGGTGCAGAACCCGAGGCATCCGTGCCGGACGAGACTCCGGCGATGAAGGAAGAAGTAGATGAGCAGTAGCGTCGCAGAGAAGTTGGCCAAGAAGTCGACCAAACGCACCAGCACCAAGCAGGTGCGCCTGAAGCTGGTGTACATCGACTTCTGGTCGGCGGTGAAGCTGTCGTTCCTGGCGGCGATCGCGGTCGCCGTGGTCATCGTGGTGTTCTTCTTCCTCGTCTACACCGTGCTGAACACCACCGGTGTCTTCACGAAGGTCGGTGGCCTGTTCACCGACATCGCGGGCCCGGGGAACAACATCCTGCAGTACGTCAACCTGCCGCAGGTCATGGCCTTCGCGGGCATCGTGGCGCTGCTCAACCTCATCGTCATCACGCTGATGGGAGCCCTCCTCGCGGGGCTCTACAACCTCAGCGTGAAGATCACGGGTGGCCTGCTCGTCGGGTTCACCAACAACTGAAGCTCGGTCGGGTCGGCGCCGCGCCGTGCGGCGCCGCCCGATTATGAGTTGCGGCGGGAATCGGGTAGTCTCAACAAGGTTCAAAACGGGGCTATAGCTCAGGCGGTTAGAGCGCTTCGCTGATAACGAAGAGGTCCCAGGTTCAAGTCCTGGTAGCCCCACCCTGCATGACCAGTAACACACCGATTGGATCGGATCCCCGGATCTGTTCCATCCGGGGCCTTAGCTCAGTTGGTAGAGCGCCTGCTTTGCAAGCAGGATGTCGGGAGTTCGATTCTCCCAGGCTCCACAGTCCAGAAACGCCCTCGGCAGACGCCGGGGGCGTTCTCCGTTGTCGCGGGGCCCGGCGGTTAGGCTGGCGGCATGGATATCCGCGTCGCTGCATATGCCGTCATCGTCGACGAACGGGGCATGCTGCTCTCCCACTGGAACGAGAGCGGACACAGCGGATGGACGCTCCCCGGCGGCGGGATCGACCCCGGTGAGGACCCGGCCGACGCGGCCGTCCGCGAAGTGTTCGAGGAGACCGGCTACCACGCCGAGCTCGACGAGCTGATCGGCGTCGACTCGCAGGTCGTGCCGGCGGAGCGCCGGCTCAGCACGACGGCCACCGGACCGCTCCACACGCTGCGCATCGTCTACCGGGCGCACCTCACCGGCGGCACCCTGACCTACGAGGCCGACGGCAGCACCGACTACGCCGCGTGGTACCCGCTCGAGGAGGTCGGCTCACTCGACCGTGTCAGTCTGGTCGACGTCGGACGACGCTTCGCCGGCCTCATCTGAGCACAGCCGTCACAACACGAAGCCCCTCCCCGGTCGGAACCGGCGAGGGGCTGCGTCGTGCGATGCGGGATCAGGAAGCGGCAGGCTCCTCGTCGGAGACCCACAGCTCGTCGTCTGCGCGGAACGTCTGCCAGACGGCGTAGGCGACACCGGCAGCGGCGAGGACGCCGAGGCCGATCGCGATGACGGTACCGGCGCTCGCGCCCTTCTTGGCGGGCAGCACCTGCTCGGGGACGTGAAGGCGGCGGAGGGCTGCCTGCACGCGGGTGTCCTTGGCGATGTCGCCGATGCTCAGCACCGTGCCGACGACGCCACCGACTGCGGGGACGACGCCATCCGAGATGCCCTTCTTCACGCCGTCGACGGCGTTGCGGGAGACCTTGATCCCCCGGTCGACCGTCGGGACGACGCGGTGCTCATAGGTGTCGCGCACGACGGGCACCACCTGCTCCTTCGAGAAGTTCCCGAGCTGACGGCTCACCTCACGAGCGACTTCGTTGGCGTGGTTCAGGACATCCTGCTGGGAGTCCCAGAGGTCGGCAGCGGAACCCTTGAGCTTCTTGAGCTCTTTCCGGCGCTTGCGTGACAGGCTCATGTGGTCATCTCCAATGATCGCGGCAACAACGTAACCTCCATCTTGCCACTTAGACCCCTGGATACCATCCGAGAGTCCCGAACCCTTGTGCAAGAATTGGGAGTATGTCAAAGCACACCGCAGTCGCCACGTTGCACACCAACCACGGTGAGATCAAGGTCAACCTCTTCGGGGACCACGCTCCCAAGACGGTCAAGAACTTCACCGACCTGGCGACCGGCGGGCGCGAGTGGACGGACTCGAAGACGGGCCAGACGCGGAACGACGCGCTGTACAGCGACCTCATCTTCCACCGCATCATCCCCGCGTTCATGATCCAGGGCGGCGACCCGCTCGGAACCGGCACCGGTGGTCCGGGTTACAACTTCGACGACGAGATCCACCCGGAGCTCAACTTCGACGAGCCCTACATCCTCGCCATGGCGAACGCCGGCAAGCGCCGCAACGCCATCACGGGCGCCGTCGAGGGCACGAACGGCTCGCAGTTCTTCATCACCACTGTTCCCACTCAGTGGCTCCAGGGCAAGCACACCATCTTCGGTGAGGTCGCCGACGCCGAGTCCCGCGCGGTCGTCGATGCGATCCAGGCCGTCCCGACCGGTGCCGGCGACAAGCCGATCGAGCCCGTCGTCCTCGAGAGCGTCACCATCTCCGAGGCCTAGACCCCGCTCGGAGGACAGACCGTGACCCTGCCCCGGGATCCGTCGGCCAACTTCTGCTATCGCCACCCCGACCGACAGAGCTTCGTGCTCTGCCAGCGTTGCGGCCGGACGATCTGTGGAGAGTGCCAGACGCCCGGGGCAGTCGGTTTCATCTGTCCGGAGGACATGAAGGCGCAACGACAGAGCGCCCCTCGCAACCGCCTCGGCGCGAGGATCAGCAACTCCTCCCCCATCGTCACGTACGCGATCATCGCCGTGACGGCATTCGTGTTCCTGCTGCAGTGGATACCCGGGCTCGGCGTCACGAACGCGCTGCTCTATGCCGGCGTGTACTCCGATCCGTCGTACGGTGCCTTCCAGCCCTGGCGGATGCTGACCGCCGTGTTCGTGCACTCGCAGGGCTTCATCTTCCACATCCTGCTGAACATGTACACGCTCTGGATCTTCGGCCGGATCCTCGAGACCATGCTCGGTCACTGGCGGTTCCTCGCCCTCTACCTGGTCGCCGGGTTCGCCGGTTCGGTCGGTGTCCTGTTCCTCGCCGACCCGACGACGGCCGTGGTCGGCGCCTCGGGCGCGATCTTCGGTCTGCTCGGCGCGTTCCTCGTCATCCAACGACGCATGGGTGCCGACACCCGCGGGCTGCTGGTGCTCCTGGGCATCAACCTCGTCATCGGTTTCATCCCCGGCGTGAACATCGCCTGGCAGGCCCACCTGGGCGGGCTCGTCGGCGGAGCCCTCGTCGGCCTCATCCTCGTCAACACCCGTAAGCGCACCCAGCAGCCGCTCCAGGCGGTTCTGATCGGCGCCTTGAGCGTCGTCCTCGTGGGAGCCAGCCTGCTGCCCGCCCTGCTCTGAACGGGACCGCACTTCGACAGGCTCAGTGACCGGGTTCGGCTCAGTGACCGGGGTCGGCTCAGTGACCGGGTACCGCCGGGTGACCAGCGTCGACCAGTCGGCGCCCGGCGGCGAGCCACAACCGTGCAGCAGACGTTGAAGGTTGCGCGAGTTATCCACAGAGTTATGAACAGTGGGGATAATTACACCGGTGTGGTTCCCCGTGTTTCCGGGAGTCTCTGATGTTCTCCACACCGGTATGTGGATAACTCGGAAGTTCTCCACATTCCTGTGGAGAACTCGCGTCACTGGATCCCGAGTACAACGAAACAGCGGGCCGTCCGAGAGGACGACCCGCTGTGCACGCGTGAAGTGAGGGAGGCTAGCGCCACCTGGTGGTCATGAGGAAGCCGATGAAGGCGATGCCGAAGCCGACGAGGATGTTCCACGGGCCGAGCGACTGAATCGGGAGCAGCGTGCCGCTCAGGTAGTAGACGACGATCCAGGCGAGGCCGAGGAGCATGAAGCCGAACATGACCGGCTTGAACCAGACCGCGTTCGGTGCGGGCTCGCCGCTCGTCTGCTCGGGTTCGCGGGACGGTTTGCTTCGTGACTTCGTGCGTGCCATGCCGACATTCTACCTGTTCACCCCAATCGGTGCCTTGGGATCAGCCGATCCGGAGCTCTTCTCGGTAGAATCCATGCGTGACCGACGACCTACCCTCGCGAGCGAGCGCACGCGCCGCTGAGCGCAGAGCGCCGTCGAAGCACCGCATCAGCGTCTTCGGGGTCGCCGGCGAGTTGCTCATCACAGCTGGCATGGTCGTCCTGCTGTTCCTCGCCTGGCAGCTCTGGTGGAACGACATGATCATGGCCGGCAGCCAGGCGAACGCGGCATCGAGCCAGTCGCAGGAGTGGATCAAGAACGCCGAGACCGCTCCCGCACCCGAACCGACCGTCGACGCCAGCGGCACGCCGAACTACGGTGAACCGCCCGTGACCGCCCGCCCCGCGCCGGGCGACCCGTTCGCGGTGCTCTACGTGCCGCGATACGGCGCCGACTACCGCCGGGTGGTCGCCGAGGGTGTCGACACCGCGACCGTCCTCAACAGTTTCGACCTCGGCGTCGGTCACTACCCGAGCACCCAGATGCCCGGAGAGGTCGGCAACTTCGTGGTCGCCGGTCACCGCAAGGCCTACGGCGGCGCGATGACCCTGATCAGCGACCTGCAGATCGGCGACAAGGTCTACGTCCAGACGGCGGACGGCTACTACACCTACGTGTTCCGGAACATCACCTACGTGCTGCCCACGCAGGTGGACGTCCTCAACCCCGTCCCGCAGGTGGACGGCGTCGCACCGACACAGCGCATCCTCACCCTGACCACCTGCAACCCGCTCTATTCGACGGCGGAACGCAGTATCGCTTACGCGGTGTACGAGTCCTGGCAGCCGCTGTCCGCCGGGCCGCCCGCCGAGATCGCCGCGTCCGTCGCGGCCGCTGGAGGCTGACGATGTACGGCGCACTCTGGAGGGTCCTGCCCGGACCCGTCTGGCTGAGGATCATCATCCTCGTCGTCCTCTTCGTGGCGGTCGTGGCCGCGCTCTTCACCTGGGTGTTCCCCTACGTGGACTCGTTCATCGTCGATCAGAATGTGACCGTCGGCGACGAATGACCCGCGTCCTGGTCATCGACAACTACGACAGCTTCGTCTACACGCTGAACGGGTACGTCGAACAACTGGGTGCAGAGACCGTCGTCGTCCAGAACGACGGCGTAGCACTCGACGACCTTGAGCAGCGGATCCGTGGGTTCGACGGCGTACTCGTCTCACCCGGACCAGGTCGACCCTCTGACGCCGGGATCTCGCTGGCCACCGTGCACGCGGCGTACCGCACCGGTACACCACTCCTCGGGGTGTGCCTCGGCCACCAGGCGATCGCGGAGGCGTTCGGAGCGACCGTGCAGACCGCCGACGAGCTCATGCACGGGCAGAGTTCGATCGTGGAACACGACGGCAGTGTCCTCTACCGGGGCATCCCGCAGCTGTTCAACGCCACGAGGTACCACTCGCTCGCCGTCGTCGACGGCACCGTGCCCGAGGAGCTCGTCGTGACGAGCCGGACGACCGGCGGCGTGATCATGGGGCTCCGCCACCGTCACGCCCCCATCCACGGCGTGCAGTTCCATCCGGAGTCGGTGCTCTCCGAGGGCGGCTATCAGCTCCTGGCCAACTGGCTTGAGACGACCGGGCTCAGCGGCGCGCATGAGCGGGCACGGGGGCTCAGTCCGCTCGTGACCCCGTAGGCCCTTCGACAGGCTCAGGCACCAGCGCCGCCCGCGGACCGGTGCAGCCTACGGACCGGTGCAGTAGGTGAGTGTGATGACGGACTTCTGCGGGATGTCGCCTGGTGCGGGCGACATGGCCGTGACCGGGTCGCCGGCGACAGCCTTGCACGTCGCGTCGGCCTGCGGCTGCACGGTGAACTGCCTCGTCGCGTCCTGGAGGTAGTTCGTCGCGTCGAGGAGCGGCTGCCCGACGACGTCCGTCAGCGTGACGTTCCCGCTGGAGACGACGAGGTTCACCGTGGACCCCTGGTCGACGGAGGTACCCGCCTCGGGATCCATCCGCAACACGACACCTGCCGGCACAGTCGGTGAGTTCTCGCGAGTCACGGAGCCTTGTGTGAGGCCGGCAGCGGCGACCGCAGCCCACGCCGCCTCGGAGGACTGGTTGATGACGTCGGGAACCTCGACCTGAGCTCGACCGGTCGACACGTAGACCTTGATCTGTGTGTTCTTCGTGACCGTGGTTCCGCCTGGCGGATCCGTTCGGATGACGTGCCCGGCATCGTAGTCGCTGCTGGCTTCGTCGAACTTGGTCGGGACGAGTTCGAGCTGCTCGATCGTGCTGTTCGCGCTCTCCCACGTGGCATCGACGAGATCCGGTACTTCTCGGGAGTCCGTGGAGATACTCGTCGCGGGCGGGAGCTGGACCACCCAGAACACGAGGGAGAAGAGGATGACGGCGATTCCGGCGATAGCAGCCCAGATCCACACGACAGGCGGGCGGCGCTGGGTGCGCGTGACGGTGTCGTCCGAGGTGAGCTGACGGATCGCCTGCTCGGTACTGGAGGCCGCGGTCGGTGATGGGCCGAACAGTGAATCGTGGTCATCGCGTCGGACCGGCACATGGCCGGCCCCGGCTTCGTCGAGATCCTCACGGAACTCGACGGCGCTCTGATACCGCTCGAAGCGGTCCTTCGCGAGGGCTCGGAGGACGACCTGGTCGAGCGCCGGCGACACCTTCGGGTTGATCGAGCTCGGCTTCACCGGGCGCTCGCTCACGTGCTGGTACGCGACGGCGACGGCGGTGTCGCCGCGGAAGGGCGCCTTGCCCGTCAGCATCTCGAAGAGGACGACGCCGGTCGAGTAGAGGTCGGTCCGTGCGTCGACCGTCTCGCCCTTGGCCTGCTCGGGAGAGAAGTATGCGGCGGTGCCGAGGATGGCGGTCGTCTGGGCGACCGTCGTGGACGAATCCGAGACGGCGCGCGCGATACCGAAGTCGGTGACTTTGACGTCGCCGGCCGTGGTGATCATGACGTTTCCCGGCTTGATGTCGCGGTGCACGACGCCGGCTCGGTGGGAGTACTCCAGCGCGGTGAGGATGCTGTGCGCGATGCGCACCGCCTCGTCGGACTCGACGGGACCCTCGGCGATGAGGTCCTTGAGCATGCGCCCTTCGACGTACTCCATGACGATGAAGGGCTCGATGAGGTCGTGACCGGAGCCGTCCTTGACCCGCTCCTCGCCGGCGTCGTACACGCGGACGATCGTCGGGTGCGCCATCCGCGAGGCGGCCTGTGCCTCCTGACGGAAGCGGGAGCGGAACGCGGGGTCGGTGGCGAGTGTGGACTTGAGGACCTTGATGGCGACGGTGCGACCGAGCTTGGTGTCCACGCCACGGAAGACGTTGGACATGCCCCCGCGACCGATGAGGTCGCCGACGACGTATCGACCTGCGAGCAGGCGTTGATCGTCAGCCACGTACCACCCCTGAATTCGCTTGGAGGACAAACACTAACAGCTTACCCGGGCACCCTTCGTGTGCTCTCAGGGATGCCCCTGAGAGCACACGACGAGATGTGACTACTCGGTAGCCTTGACCACGTCGATCGGCGTCGATGCCGGTGATGCCGCCGACGTGCCGGTGCTGCACCGGACCGCGTAGGACACGGTCAGCTGACCGGCGGCGTCGACCGTGATCGTGCCGCTCGTCGTGTTGGCGTCGAACTGACCCGATGCGTTGTTCTGGAAGAAACCGCCGCCGACCGTCACGGTGTAGCCGAGGAAGTCCGTGCCGGTCGGACAGGCGTTCTGCACGGTAGCCCAGTCGACGGCGATGGTCGTCGACGTCGCGTCCTTCGGGATCTCGAGCTGACCGGCGTCGTTCAACTTGGACTGATCGACCTTCGGCGCTTCCGTGGGTGGATCGATGACGGCGATCTCGCCGTACACGGTGAGGGTGATGGCTGAACCCGTCTTCACGTTACCCGTCGGGTTGACGTCGTAGACCGTGTCGACCTGCTCCGGCGACGTCGCTGCGTTGCCGACGTTCTTCGACACGCTGAAGTTGTACGGCGCCGCACTGAAGATGGCGTTGAGCTCTTCGAAGGACCGTCCCTGGAGATCGCTCAGGTTGATCGGGAACACCGTGGGCACCGGCGTGGGCGTCGGGGTCGGGGTCTTCGACGGGGTCGGCGAGGCCGAGGTCGATGTCGCCGACGGCGTCTTGCCCCCTGCGTCGTTGCCCTGGTTCGCGAACACGGCGATCAGCGAACCGACCAGCACGATGACGAGCAGGGCGACGAGACCGATGAGCGGCCAGGTCCACTTGCTGCGCTGCTTCTTCTCGCCCTCGCCCTCGACGTCGTCCTCGAGCTGGTCCGCCTCGGCGGCGGACAGCAACTGCGTCGTCGCGTCGTCGGCTGCGGGCATCCGGCGGGTCTGGTCCATCACGGTGGTCGCGGCGTCGCCGGCCCCACCGAGGATCATCGGCACGGCTGCGGCCGCGGCGTTGAGATCGCCCCGACGGAGCGCCTGGGCGGCGCGCGCGACGTGGGCGGACGATGCCGGACGGTCGACCGGGTTCTTCGCGATCATCGACATGACGAACCGGCGGACCGGCTCGGCGATCGTGACGGGGAGCTCCGGCGGCTGCTCGTTGATCTGCGCCATCGCGATGGCGACCTGCGACTCGCCCGTGAACGGACGGCGTCCGGCGAGGCACTCGTACGCGACGATGCCGAGCGAGTAGATGTCCGTCGACGGTGAGGCGGGGTGCCCGCTCGCCTGCTCGGGCGAGAGGTACTGCACGGTGCCCATGACCTGACCGGTAGCCGTGAGCGGCACCTGGTCGGCGATGCGGGCGATGCCGAAGTCGGTGATCTTGACGCGGCCGTCCGGCGTGATGAGCAGGTTGCCCGGCTTGATGTCACGGTGGACGAGGCCCGCGGCGTGTGCGGCCTGGAGTGCCGACGAGGTCTGCGCGACGATGTCGAGCACCTTGTCGGTGGGCAGGACACGCTCGCGCTCGAGCACGGTGGACAGGGCCTCACCGGGCACGAGTTCCATGACGAGGAACGCGCTGCCGTCCTCCTCGCCGTAGTCGAAGACGTTGGCGATGCCCTCGTGGTTCACGAGTGCGGCGTGCCGCGCTTCGGCACGGAACCGCTCGAGGAACCCGGGGTCCCCCATGTACTCGTCCTTGAGGATCTTGATGGCGATGGTCCGGCCGATGACCAGGTCAGTGGCCTGCCACACCTCGCCCATGCCACCGATCGCAATGCGAGATTGCAGTTCGTAGCGACCTCCGAAGGTCAGCCCGGCTGTCGGTCTCATTTGTTCAGCACCGCCTCTAGTACTTTCTTCGCGATCGGCGCGGCCACGAGGTTGCCGTAACCGTCCTGTCCGAGTCCACCGCCATCTTCAACAACGACCGCCACGGCGACCTTCGGGTCGTCCGCAGGCGCGAAACCGGTGAACCACAGCGTGTACGGATCGTCGGAACCGTTCTGCGCAGTGCCTGTCTTTCCAGCCACATCGACCCCATCTATTCTTGCATTAGTCGCAGCACCGCTCTGGACGCCCTGGACCATGATGTCCGTGATCTCCTTGGCCACCGAACTCGAGATCGGCTGCGACAGCTGCGCCGGTTCGAACTCCTTGAGGACGCTCAGATCGGGGTTCACGACGCGGTTCACCAGCTGCGGGTTGCAGACGATGCCACCGTTCGCGATGCCGGCCGAGACCATGGCCATCTGGAGTGCCGAGGCCCGCACGGTGTACTGCCCGAAGGCGGCCATCGCGGTCTGGTCGTCGCTCAGCGCGTTCGGGAAGGTGCTCGGCTGCATCGGCATGGGGTTGAGTCCCGTCCCGGTGATGTTGACGTCCATGTTGAAGCCGAAGCTCTGCGCCATGTCACGGATCTTCTCGTAGCCGAGCTCGACGCCGAGTTCCGCGAGCGGGATGTTGCAGCTGAGCTCGACGGCCGTCGCGATGGACACCGTCGCCCCGCCGCCGCAGCTTCCACCTTCGGAGTTGCGGATGACGGTGCTCGTCCCGGGGAGCGTGTAGGTGGACGGGTTGGGGAACTCCGACTCCGGCGTGTAATCGCCCGACGCGAACGCCGCGGCCGCCGTGACGAGCTTGAACGTGGAACCGGGCGGATCGAGGTCGCCGTCGACGCCCTTGTTGAGGAGCGGCTGGCGGTCGTCGTCGTCGAGGGTCCGGTAGGCGTCGAGCACCGCCGCGTTGTCGTGGCTGGCCAGGACGTTCGGATCGTAGCCGGGGCTCGAGACCGAGGCGAGGATCTTGCCCGTCTTCGGTTCGATGGCGACGATCGCGCCCTCCTGGTCGCCAAGCGCGTCGAAGGCGGCCTGCTGAACGACGGGGTCGAGGGTGACCTCCACCGCCGCGCCCTTCGGCGCCTGTCCGGAGATGAGCCGGTTGATGGAGTCGAGGAACTGCGAGTTCGAGGTACCGCTGAGGAGGTCGTTCGTCGCGAGTTCGAGACCGGACGAGCCCTGGGTGGGCGAGAAGTAACCGGTGACGGGCGCGTACAGCGGGCCGTTCGCGTAGACGCGCTGGTACTTGTACTCGTCGTCACTCGCGACGGACGAGGCGATGGCGGTTCCGTCCGTGAGCAGGATGGGACCCCGCTCCGTCCGGTAGCTGTCGTAGAGCGTCCGGGTGTTGCGACCGTCCGCGTTGAGGGTGTCGGCCTGGAACATCTGGATGATCGTGGTCGACCCGAAGAGCGCCAGGAACATCGCCAGGACGACGATGCTCACCCGCTTGAGTTCGCGGTTCATGAGACCACCGCCTTGGGTTGGGTTCGGACCGTGTCGGAGATGCGGAGCAGGACGGCGATGATGATCCAGTTCGCGACGAGCGAGGACCCGCCGGCCGCCAAGAAGGGCGTGGTGAGCCCCGTGAGCGGGATGATGCGGGTCACGCCGCCGACGACGACGAAGACCTGCAGCGCGACGGTGAACGCCAGGCCGACCGAGAGGAGCTTGCCGAAGTCGTCGGTACCGGCGTAGCCGACCCGGAAGCCCCGCGAGACGAGCAGCAGGTAGAGCGCGAAGATCGCGAAGAGACCGGCGAGACCGAGCTCCTCACCGAGGCTGGCGATGATGTAGTCGCTCTGCGGGACGGGGGTGATCTCGGGCATGCCCTGGCCGAGCCCGGTGCCGAGCAGTCCGCCGTGGGCGAGGCCGAAGATGCCCTGCACGAGCTGGTAGCTGCCGCCGTCGCGGTCGAAGACCTCCGGGTTGAAGGCGTCCCACCAGTTGTGGAAACGGCCGGCGACGTAGGAGAGGGTCTGACCGGCGATGAACGCACCGGCGAAGAACATCGTCAGGCCGATGATGATCCAGCTGGCACGGCTCGTCGCGACGTACAGCATCACGAGGAACATGCCGAAGTAGAGCAGACCGGTTCCGAGGTCGCGCTGGAAGACGATCACGCCCATCGCCATCGCCCACACCACGAGGATCGGGCCGAGGTCGCGCAGGCGGGGGAACTGGATCCCGAGGAACTTCTTGCCGACCATCGAGAGGCTGTCGCGCGTGCGCACGAGATAACCGGCGAAGAAGACCGCGAGAGCGATCTTCGCGATCTCACCGGGCTGGAAGGTGACCGCGTCGCCGATGCCGATCCAGACGCGGGCGCCGTTGACCTCGCGACCGATGCCCGGCAGCAGGGGCAGCAGGAGCAGGACGAAGGCGAAGAGGCCGGCGATGTATGTGTACTTGAAGAGGACGCGGTGGTTGCGGATGATCAGGACCACGGCGATGGCTCCGGCGATCGCGATCGCACTCCACACCATCTGTCGGACCGCGGCGCTCGCCCAACCGGAGTCGCCGAGGGCGATGTCGATCCGGTAGATCTCGGCGATGCCGACGCCGCCGAGCACGGTGGCGATCGGCAGCAGGAAGGGGTCGGCCTCCGCCGCGGTGTAGCGCAGCACGATGTGGAAGGCGAGGACCAGGAGCGACAGGCCCGAGCCGAAGGTGATCAGAGCGAAATCGAGGTGTCCGAGCGCGCCCAGCTGCACGAGCATGACCGCGACCGCGTTGATGGCGAACGCGAAGATGAGGAGCGCGAGCTCGAGGTTGCGGAGCTTCTTCGGCAGCCGGAGTCGGCGCATCGTCTTGATGACGCCGGTGTCGGCTTGGATGGGGGCAGCGACGTCACTGGTCATCGGTCACCCGCAGACGTTTCACGATGTCGAGGGCCTCGGTGAAGGAGGAGGCGCTGATGGTCTGGTCCACGGCCTGGCGATCGAAATCGGAGAGCGAGCCGAGCGGGATGCCGGTGTCCTCCTTGACGCTCGACAGCTGGATGGGGCCGATGTCCTGCTGGATGCCCTGGTAGATGACGACGGTGTCGTCGTCGCCGCCGACGAAGTAGCGGGTCTGGGTCCAGGCGTACCCGAGCACGACCCCGCCGACGATCGCGACGATGACCACGATGAGGCCGACGAGCCAGGTGATGCGCCGCCGTCTCGCACGACGCTCGTCCTCTTCGATGAGCTCGTCGAGGTAGTCCTCGGAGGCGGGCTCGAAGTGGGAGTTGCCGAGCGAGGTGACCCGACCGGGGTGCAGCCAGCTGTTGGGGATGAGCGAGGGCTTCTTCACCGACGGGGTGAGCGCGAAGGCAACGGGCTTCGAGGCCGAACCGACGACGACGGGCTCGCCGTCACCCACCGGCTCGTCGACGATGTCGACGACCACGACGGTGACGTTGTCCGGTGCACCGCGGTCCAGGCTCTGCCGGACGAGCTTCTCGGCAGTGCGCTGCGCGGACAGCTTCTCGGTGAGGGTCGCGGTGATGTGCGTCTCGTCGACCACGCCCGAGAGACCGTCCGAGCAGAGGATCCAGCGGTCACCCGGTTGCGTCCCGAGCGTCATCGTGTCGATCTCGGGGGAGGCGTCGACGTCGCCGAGGACGCGCATCAGCACCGATCGGCGGGGATGGACCATCGCTTCCTCGGCCGTGATCCGGCCGGAGTCCACGAGGCGCTGGACGAACGTGTGGTCGACCGTGATCTGGCTGAGCTCGCCCTCACGGAAGAGGTAGATCCGGGAGTCACCGATGTGGGCGATGGCGACCTCGTTGCCGATGACCGCGAGCGCGGAGACCGTGGTGCCCATGCCCGTCAGCTCGCGGTGCTTCGAGACCGTGTCGCCCAGGATGGAGTTCGCCGCGAGGATCGCGGACTGGAGCGTCGCCTCCGCGGCTTCGGACGACGGGTACGGCTCGTCGGCTTCGATGATCCGGTTGAGTGCCATCGCCGAGGCGACGTCACCGCCGGCGTGGCCGCCCATGCCGTCGGCGACGACGAACAGGTGGTGCCCGGAGTAGCCGGAATCCTGGTTGTTTGAGCGCACTTTACCCACGTGGGAGAGCGCTGCGCCGGCGCCGCTGGTCGTCACCGGGTTACCGCCGCAACTCGAAACTGGTCTGGCCGACCTTGACGGGGGTGTCGAGTGGGATCTGCGTCGGGACGCTCACGCGCTTGCCCGCGAGGAAGGTGCCGTTGGTGGAGTCGAGGTCCTGGACCATCCACTCGTCGTTCCAGAGCATGAGGCGCGCGTGATGCGTGGACGTGTAGTCGTCGCGGATGATGAGGCCGGAGTCCGCTGAACGGCCGATGGTGATCGGCTCGCGGCCGAGCGGGAGCTCGGTGCCCTGCTTGGGGCCGGACACGATGACGAGGCGCGAGGTGTTGTCGACCGTGGCGCGCGGAGGCGTGCCGCTCGATCCTCCGGCAGCGGGCCGACTGGGTGCCGGGGCGGTCGCGGCGCGCATCGGCTGCGGCGGGGTGGCCGGAGCTCCGTTCGACGACTGCTGCTGCGGCTTCCGGACACGTGGTCCGAAGAGGTCGGTGCGGAGGGCGTAGACGATGCCGAAGACGAACGTCCAGAGCAGGAGCAGGAAGCCGATGCGGAGGACCAGCAGGGTCAGTTCGCTCACGCGCCGTCCCCCCAGGAGTCGCCGAAGGACGACACATCGTGACGTCGGGTCGCATCGCTCATCTGGCGATCGGATCCGCCGGCCTTGGCGACCACCCGGAACACGATCCTGGTGCGGCCGATCTCGATGACGGAGTCGGGGGAGAGGGCCGCCTGGCGGAAGGGCTGGCCGTTGAGCTTCGAACCGTTCGTCGAGCCGAGGTCGCGCGCCTGACCGGCGTTGCCGTCCCAGAGGATCTCGACGTGCTTCCGTGAAGTGCCGGTGTCGGGGATCGTGATGTCGGCCTCGGCACCACGGCCGATGACCGTGCGGGCCTGCGTGATCGGATAGCGCTTGCCGCCGATGTCGAGCACGGGTGCCCAGGTCACGGAGCCCTTGAGGTTGACGCTGTCGATCTGGACGAGGCCGTCGGGGAGGGAGCGGTCGCCGGAGAGCTTGATGGTCACGGCACCCGGAAAGGAGTACCCCTGGCTCTTGGCGTGCTTCTGGACGAGCGAACCGAGCTCGTCGATGAGGGAGGGGCCGATGGCGTCCATGCGCTCGAAGTCGGTGGGCGACATGCGGACGGTGAACTTGTTCGGCACGAGGATGCGGTCGCGGGAGACGACGGCAGCCTTAGTGTCGAGCTCGCGTCGGAGCGCGCTCGTGATCTCGACCGGCTGGAGTCCGGACTTGAAGGTCTTCGCGAAGGCGCCGTTGACGGCGCGCTCGAGTCCCTTCTCGAAGTTGTCCAGAATGCCCACGGTCTCTCGATTCGTGTCGGTGTCCAGGCAATGTTAGACGGTTTGCCTGCACACGAGGCCAATCGACGCGGGCGCCGACGCCAGGTGTTCACCCGCTCGGCAGCAGGAGATCAGCATCGGCACCGGACCGTCGGGGCCGTTTCGTCCTGCTCTGGCGCGGATCTCCGGTGTTCTGCCACCCGGGCTCCGCGTGCTATCCTCGATAAGTTGCCGCGAGAGCGGTGACGTCTGGTGTCTCGCGCGAGTGGCGGAATTGGCAGACGCGCTGGCTTCAGGTGCCAGTGCTCGAAAGGGCGTGCGGGTTCAAGTCCCGCCTCGCGCACCAGTGGATGTGACATGAAGGCCCCCGAGGAATCGGGGGCCTTCGTCGTTGTCGGCGTCGATCGACGAGTCGACTCTCGGTGTTCGTGGAGCCAGGGGCGTCCGTCGCGCGCTGACAAGGTCACTTGACACGTCATCGTGTGACAAGCATGCTTGACCTATGTCAGGTTTCCTTGTCACCGCGGATCGCGGACCCGAGGTGTGCGGCTGATGGCGGCGCTCACCGAGCGCGCGGGGCGCGGTGGCGCCGCGTTCCGGCGGCTGGCGTCGATGAGCGCTCGCGACGTGCTCAGGAACCCGCTCACCGGGATCTCGATGTGGTTCATGACCGGCATCGTCCTCGTGATCTACGTCTCCATGTGGCTCGCGTTCGTCGTCCTGGGCCCCGCTCCGGTCGTCGTGCTGGACACGGACGACCCGGCAGTCCCGTCGGCTCTGGAGCGCGCCGGTGTACGACTGGTCACCGACGACGCCCCCGATCGGAACACGCGGGTGACCGTGCACGAGGGGAGCGCCCTGGTCGTGCTCGCCGCTGCCGACCAGGCCGCGTGGGACCCGATCTGGCGAGGCCTGCGCGACGCAGGCGTCCCTGCGCACGACGTGACGGTGACGGATGACGAGGGCGACGTGAAGATCGACCCCCTCCAGGAGAACCTCGGGATCGTGGTCCTGGTCGGGGTCGCGAGCCTGGCGTTCGTCGGGACGACCGTCCCGCTCGTGGCGATGCGGGAGCGCGGGCTGCTCCGGCTGCTCGGTGTGACGCCGCTCCGACGGTCGACGTTCCTCCTCGCGCAGCTCCCCTTGCGTGCGCTGGTGGCGGTGGGGATCCTGGTGCTGACGACCGGGATCGCGGTCTGGCGCAGGTACGTCGACGGTGTGGACCTCCTCGCCCTGGGGGTCTCGTTCCTCCTCGGGGCGGCGATGCTGTTCGCTCTGGCGTTGGTGTTCGCCGCCCGATCGCGGAACGCCGAGGCGACACAACAGACGATGGTGATGGTGACGATCGGGCTCGTGTTCGCGTCGGGTGGGCTCCTGCCGCAGTCCATCCTCCCTGCCGCCGTGCAGGTCGCCATGGACTGCCTGCCGACCACCTGGTTCGCCGCCGCCGCGAGTGCCTCACTGACCGGGGCCGAACCGTTCCTCCCCGTCCCCGCGCTCTGGGGGCTCATGTCGCTCGTCACCGTCGCAGCAGGCGTGCTCGCCGTGCGGTGGTTCGAGTGGGATCAGTCCGAGCGCGACGGGGGGACGACCACGACGTCCGATACACAACGAGAGGTGGCTGCATGAACAAGCACACGACACGAAGATCGACGCCACAGGAGCGTCGTGCGTCCCGCAGATACATGTGGGAGATCGCGGCCGGTACCGTCGGGTTCCTCGTGACGTTCCTCTTCTTGCCGGAACTGTTCCCCACCGAGCCGGGATCGCCCGCAGCCGTCGTGGTGGCGCTCGTCCCGCTCGTGCCGGTGGTGTGGATCGCGATCGCACTCATCCGGCACGTGCGTCGTGTCGACGAACTGCAGCGCGGAGTGATCGTGCTGAGTCTCGCCATCGGGTTCGGTGCGGCGATGCTGATCAGTCTCGCGGTCGTGTTCCTGTCGACCGCCGGTGTCGTCGTCCCCCAGCCGGAATGGTGGGTGTTCATCGGCGGGATGGCGGTCTGGGGCGTGTCCATCGGTGTCGTCTCCTTCCGGGCCACCCGATGAAGAACGACGTCCGCGTCCTGCGCACCGAACGCGGGTGGACCCAGGTCCAGTTCGCCGAAGCCCTCGGCGTCTCCAGGCAGACGGTGAACGCACTCGAGACCGGGCGCTACGACCCGTCCCTGCCGTTGGCGTTCCGCGTCTCCGCACTGCTCTCCCGCCCGATCGAGGAGATCTTCTTCCCGGGTGAACACGATGCCCCGCCGTCTGGAGGACGACGATGAACGGACCGGACCGAGTGGTCGTCACCGTCGACCGGCTCAGCAAGCGCTACGGCGACCGCAGCGTCCTGCGTGACGTCTCTCTCCGGGTCCGCGCGGGCGAGGTGTTCGGACTGCTGGGACCGAACGGTGCCGGGAAGACCACCACACTCGAGACCATCGTCGGTCTCCGCCGTCCCACCGACGGAACCGTGCGGGTGCTCGGACGAGACCCGGCGATCGACCGCCGGTACGTGACCGAGCGGATGGCGGTGCAGCCGCAGGCCGCCACCCTGTTCCCGACGCTCACGGTCGCGGAGACGCTCGACCTCTTCGCGTCGTTCTACCGCGACGCGCGGCGCCCCGAGGAGGTCTTGGACGAGCTCGATCTGCGCGAGGCGCGGCGCGTGCGCGTGAAGCACCTCTCGGGCGGCCAGGAGCGGCGCCTGCTGATCGCCATCGCGTTGATCGGCGATCCCGAGATCGTCGTCCTCGACGAGCCGTCGGCCGGACTCGACCCGCAGGCCCGACGGAACCTCTGGGGCATCATCCGGCGCCAGCAGGAACGCGGGACCACGATCCTGCTCTCGACGCACCACATGGACGAGGCCACCCAGGTCTGCGACCGGATCGCCGTCCTCGTGAACGGCTCGATCGCCGCTTCGGGGGAGCCTGAGACCCTGGTCAGGGAACACGCTTCCACGGCCACGGTGACCTTCGAGATCCCCGGCCCGACCACCGCGGACGAGCTGCGTTCCCACGACCTCCCCGGCGAGATCACCGTGACGGCGAAGGGCGACGTCAGCCTGGTCGGGATCGTGACCGACGACCCTGACGCCGTGCTGCGTCGACTCACCTTCTCCACCGGTCTCAGACCGCGCGGGTTCCGAGTGGCGCACGGATCACTCGAGGACCTCTTCATCGATCTCGCGAACCGGCCGACGTCAGCAACCACGGGCGACCCGGCCCACAGCCCATGAGCACGACGCATGCGTTCCCGGCGCAGGTGCGGAGCTTCGCCGCGGCCCACGCGCGTGACCTCGTCCGGGACCCGCGCTCGGTCATCGCACTCGTGGCGAGTTTCCTGGCCTTGATAGCACTGCTCTGGGGTGTGGACGCCGTCGTGGCGACGGCGTCCGGCGCTCCTGCCGGTGTGCTGGAGCGTGGCCTCCCGCTCGTTTCGAGCACGGGATCGATGGCGATCGCGTTCATGCTCACCACGGTGCCGCTGGTCCGGCATCGCAGCACCGGCCTGCTGCGGGCGCTGTCGACCTCGCCGGCCCGTCGCGACGCCTACCTGTTCGGACATCTGCCGATCCGCGTGGGGTTGGTCGTCGTGGAGGCCGCGGTGATCATCGCCCTGGCCGCCTGGACGGTGCCGACCCGTCCTCTGTCCGACCTCGTCGCGATCGCCGGCACGATCCTGCTCGGTGGCGCGATGCTGCTCGGCTTCGGCTACCTCCTCGCGGCGCGGTTGTCGAACCCGGACATCGCCATGCAACTCGCGTACCTGCTGCCGATGCTCGCTCTCGCCACATCCGGGGCGCTCTTCCCGCTCGCGGCCCTTCCGGAGTGGGTCGCCGGTCTCTTCCGGCTCCTGCCCACGACCTGGATCGTCGGCGCACTCGAGGCGATCATCTCCCAGGGCCCTCAGCCCGTGCCGCTCGCGGTGGTCTGGAGTCTGATGGCGGCGTGCGCGGTCGTGTCGGGTCTCGCGGCCGCTCGTCTCCACCGATGGAACGCCGGCTGATCGGGGGAGCTGCGGTCCGCCGCGTCAGTTCCGACGCGGGGGTGCCGTCGAATCGCGCACGATGAGCTGCGAGTCGAGACTCGCGACCGAACGGGGCGACCCTCCGGCCATGGCCTGGAGGAGCACCTCGACCGCCAGCGACCCGCACCGGTTGATCGCGAGCCGCACGGTGGTGAGACCGGGCTGGCGGATGGACGCCATCTCGATGTCGTCGGTGCCGATGATGCTGAGGTCCTCGGGGCAGCGCTTGCCCATCGAGGTGATGCCGGCGTCGATACCGAGGGCGACCAGGTCGTTGTAGGCGATGACCGCCGTCGCACCGCTCGCCACGATCGTGGCCGCTGCGGCGAGACCGCCCTGGATCGAGGCCGCCTGGTGGCCGAGGCGGGTGAACTCGATGTCGAGCTGTGCACAGGCCGCCGCGACCGCGTCGCCACGGCGGAGGTCCGCCCAGGAGTGCCTCGGACCGGCCGCGTAGGCGAGGTGTCGGTGACCCAGTGCGGCGAGGTGCTCGACCGCCTGTCGTGGCCCGCTCTCGGTGTCCATCACGACGTAGGGCAGTCCGTCGATGATGCGGTTGACCACCACGACCGGGGTGTCGCCCACGAGCGCGCGGATCTCGTCGTCGGGGAGGCGTGGTGAGCAGAGGAGCATCCCGTTGAGCTTGCGCGCCAGTTCGAGCTGCTCGTGCTCCCGATGCAGGTCCTCATCGGTGTCGAACAACACCGGGCGGTGGCGTCCCTGCCAGGCCTGTGCGTGGACGCCCTTCAGGAGCGTCGCGTAGACCGGGCTGGCGATGTCGGGGACGATGACGCCGAAGGTCTTCTCCGCCGTCGAGCCGTTCGGGTTCGAATACCCGAGGTCCGCCGCCGCCGTGAGGACGCGCTCGAGCGTCGCGTTCGCAAGCCGATCCGGCTCGCCGAACGCCCGCGACGCGGTGGCGATGGAGACGCCCGCGTGACGGGCGACATCGGTGAGGGTGGCGGTCACGGTTGATCCTTCGCGGGGTCGGGTGTACTCATGATGCGGCATCGTGCTGCCATGAAACTACTTGACAAACTTTGTACAAACCATTCAGAATCGCTTTCATGATGATCGACGCGGATCTCCTCCAGCCGACGACGCAGTGCCCCGAGGGTCGGCGATGACGGCCCTGCCGACGCGACTGGGCGCTGGTTCGGGCCCGCGTCCGGAGCACCCGGCACCGTCCGCCGCCGGCATCCTGCACCTCGGCCTCGGCAACTTCCACCGAGCGCACCAGGCCGTCTACACGGCGGCTGCGCTCAGCGCGGGCAGCGATGAATGGGGCATCATCGGTGTCGCATCCCGGTCCCGAGCGGTCGTCGACGCCATGCAGGCGCAGGATCTCCGCTACACGGTCGCCGAGATCTCACCCACCGGGACCTCGTTCTCCGTGCCTGCCGTGCACACCGACGCGTTCGTCGCGGCGGAGGATCCGGAGCGCGTGGTCGGCACCCTCGCGGACGACCGCATCCGGGTCGTCACGCTGACCGTGACCGAGCACGGCTACAGCGCCTCGCCGTCGACCGGCCTCCTCGACCTGAACGACCCGCTGATCGCAGCCGACCTCCGGGGAGGTGCGCCGCAGACGACCATCGGCCAGCTCGCTCGCGGCCTGCAGCGGCGGGCTTCCGGCAGCGGCGCCCCGATCACGATCCTGAGCTGTGACAACCTGAGCGAGAACGGCGCTCGCACGGAGGCGCTTGTCCGGGCCTTCCTCACCGAACTGCGCGGCACCGAGGGCACGGAAGCGCTCGCCTACCTCGACGGCGCGGTCGCCTTCCCGTCCAGCATGGTCGACCGCATCGTCCCGGCGACGACCCCGCGACTGCGCGAGCTCGTGGCCGCCCGCCTCGCCGTCCGGGACGACGCGCCCGTCTCCGCCGAACCGTTCACGATGTGGGCGATCGAGGACCGCTTCGCCGCCGCCCGCCCAGCCTGGGAGGTAGGAGGCGCCGTGTTCACCGACGAGGTGGGGGCGTACGAGCAGATGAAGGTGCGGCTCCTCAACGGGACGCACTCGCTCATCGCCTACCTCGGTGCGCTCCGCGGGGTGGCCACGATCTCGGAGTCGATCGCCGACACCACCGTCGAATCCGCCGCACTGGCGATCCTCCGCGGCGAGTACGAGCCGTCGGTGCGGTTCCCCTCCGGCGTCGACGTCCGCACGTACGAGGGGCAGCTCTTCGAACGCTGGGCGAACCACGCCCTCGGGCACCGTACGGCGCAGGTGGGCACCGACGGATCGGTGAAGCTCCGGCAGCGTATCCCGGAACCCGCCCTCCGTCTGCTCGAGGCCGGATCCGTTCCGCACCTCATCGCCCTCACGGTCGCGGCCTACCTGTCCTGCATCGCCCCGATGCCGGGGTTCGACCCTGGTCCGCACGCGTGCGCCATGGTCGATCCCGCCCGCGAGGAGCTCGCCCGGCTGGCGGACACGTCGACGGACGGCCGGCATCTCGCGCAGCGGGTGATCGCCGAGCTGCACCTCTTCGGGCAGGACCTCGCCGAGCAGCCGACCTTCATCTCGCGGGTCGGCGAACTGATCGACACCATCCGCCGACACGGCGTCGACGCGGCCATCCGCGACAGCATCGCCGCCTCGCAGGCACCCATGACCACGACAGGAGCCCACC
Organism: Plantibacter sp. MMLR14_011; assembly: GCF_001865025.1. NCBI lineage: Bacteria > Bacillati > Actinomycetota > Actinomycetes > Micrococcales > Microbacteriaceae > Plantibacter > Plantibacter sp. MMLR14_011. The sequence continues at coordinate 119,434 of NZ_MJGW01000050.1, read as the reverse complement.
GATGAAGACGCTCGCGATCCACGGCGCGGAGGACATCCGCTGGGAGGACGCCGTCACCCCGGAACCACGCGCCGGCGAGGTCCGCCTCCGGGTGCGGTACGTCGGTGTCTGCGGCTCCGACCTGCACTACTACTTCCACGGAGCGAACGGCGAGTACGTCATCCGTGAGCCGCTCACCCCCGGCCACGAGCTCTCGGCCGTCGTCGACGTGGACCCCTCCGGTCGGCTCGCCCCCGGCACCCGGGTCACCGTGCATCCGGCGCGTTACGGCCCGAGCCTGCCGGGGCTCGAGGACCGCCCACACCTGCGGCCCGGCGGCGACTACCTCGGGAGCGCCGCGGCGGACCCGCACCGACAGGGTGGGGCCTCGGAGTACCTGATCGTCGAGCACTCGATGGTGCGCGTCCTGCCCGACGGACTCCCGCTCGAGCGGGCGGCGCTCGCCGAACCCCTCGCGGTCGCCATGCACGCGGTCGGGCTGGCCGGCGACGTGCGCGGTTCGCGGGTCCTCGTCATCGGTGCCGGGCCCATCGGTCTGCTCGTGATCGCCGCGGCCGGCCGGGCCGGTGCAGCGACGATCGCGGCGAGCGACATGCGCGAACAGGCACTGGAACGCGCCGCGACCGTCGGAGCCGGTGAGCTCCTGCTCGTGGGTCGCGACGCCGTCGCCGACGAGTCCTACGACGTCGTCTTCGAATGCTCCGGCGCACCGGTCGCACTGACCCAGGCGGTCCGGGCCGCGAGACGAGGCGGGTCGATCGTCCAGGTCGGCATGCTCCCCGACGCCGACAGCCCGATCAACCTCGCCCCCATGCTTGCCAAGGAGCTCACCATCCGCGGCGCGTTCCGCTTCTCCACCGAGATCGACGACGCGATCGCGTTCCTCACCGAGGGTGATCTCCTCGACGCCGTCGTGACCCAGGTCATCCCAGCCGAGGAGGCGGTCGACGCCTTCGCCGTCGCTCGGGACTCATCCCGCTCGGCGAAGGTGCTCCTCGCCTTCTGAGCCACCCACCGCACACTCCCACCCCCACTTCCGCTGCATCCCGTAGGTCCGAAGGAGTACCTCATGTCAGAACCCAGATCGTCCGTCGCCACCGGCGACCCCACCGAGAACCGATCCGTCCGCGACCTCGTCCGCGCCGCGATCTCCGGGTGGCTCGGCACCGCGCTCGAGTTCATGGACTACCAGCTCTACTCGCTGGCCGCCGCGCTCGTGTTCGCCGACCTCTTCTTCTCCAACGAGGACCCGGCCATGGCCGTCGTCGCCGCGATGGCGACGTACGGGGTCGGCTACGTCGCCCGTCCGGTCGGCGCGTTCTTCTTCGCCCGGCTCGGCGACAAGACGGGCCGGACCAAGGTCCTCTTCTACACGATCCTGCTCATGGGGTTGTCGACGACGCTCATCGGCTTCCTGCCGACCTACTCGCAGGTGGGCCTCCTCGCGCCGATCCTGCTGGTCCTCCTGCGGATCGCGCAGGGCTTCGGAGCCGGTGCCGAGATCTCGGGCGCCGGCGTCATGCTCGCCGAGTACGCCCCGGCCAAACGCCGCGGCATCATCGCGTCGCTCGTGGCGCTCGGGACCAACTGCGGCACCCTGCTCGCGTCCGCGCTGTGGGCCGGTCTGCTCCTGGCGTTCAGCGAGGACGAGGTCATCGCCTGGGCCTGGCGCATCCCGTTCATCGGCAGCGTCGTGATCATGCTCTTCGCGGTCTGGGTCCGTTTCAACCTCAAGGAGAGCCCGGTCTTCGAGGAGCGCGACGACGTCGTCGACGGCAAAGCGCTCACCAAGCAGGAGACGATCGCCCTCGCGACCGAGACCGGCAACCTCCGCACGCTCGAGGCCATGAACCGCAAGCCGATCAAGGCGTTCAGCATCGCGCTCCTGCTGCGGTTCGGTCAGGCCGGCAACTCGGGACTCGTCCAGACGTACCTCATCAGCTACATCACCGTCGTCCTGCTGCTGGACCGGTCGATCGGGGTGAACGCCGTCATCGTCTCCTCGCTCGTCGCCTTCATCACCGTGCCGCTCTCCGGCTGGCTCGGTGACCGGTACGGCCGGAAGCGCATGTACATGGTCTGGGCGATCATCGCGCTCATCATCATCGTCCCGACCATGCTCATGATCCACAGCAAGGACACCGCCTTGGTGTTCGTCGGCTACGTCGTCCTGCACAACCTGGCGGTGATGAGCTTCGCATCGCTCGAGAACCTGACGCTGCCGGAACTCTTCGGCGCTCGGAACCGCTACACCTACACCGCGATGGCCCGGGAGATCGCCGCGATCGTCGCGACCGGCGCTGGCCCCGTCATCGCCGCCGCCTGGGTGTCCGCCGCCACCGGCTCCTTCATCCCGATCATCATCATGCTCGGCGTCTTCACCCTCTGCGCCCTGGTCGCGTCCATCTGGATGCCGGAGGTCGCCGGTCGGGACCTCACCGACCCGCGCGATGCCATCTGACCGGCACCCGACCTCCTCGAAAGGAACCCCCATGAGCATCGAACTCGCGGACGTCATCGTCACGAGTCCCGGCCGGAACTTCGTCACCCTGAAGATCACCACCAGCGACGGTGTCGTGGGCTGGGGTGACGCGACCCTCAACGGACGCGAGCTCGCCGTCGCGTCGTACCTCGGCGACCACGTCGCGTCGATGCTGATCGGCCGCGATGAGGACCGCATCGAGGACACCTGGCAGTACCTGTACCGCGGACCCTACTGGCGGCGCGGCCCCGTCACGATGGCGGCCATCGCCGCGGTGGACATGGCGCTCTGGGACATCAAGGCCAAGAAGGCCGGGGTGCCGTTGTACCAGCTGCTCGGCGGTGCGAGCCGATCGGGTATCCGGGCGTACGCGCACGCCTCGGGGACGGACTACCAGGCGCTCGCCAACGCGATCACCGGGTACCAGGAGCTCGGGTTCACCGCGGTGCGCGTCCAGACCGGTGTGCCGGGGCTCGGGCAGGTGTACGGGGTGTCCGCCTCAGGGCCCGGCGTCCGCTACGACTACGAGCCGGCGAAGCGAGCGGCGGACGGCTCGGCTGCCACGGCACCGACCGAGGAGTCCTGGGACACCGCCGGCTACCTCGCGCACATGCCGGGCGTCTTCGAACGGATCCGCGAGGACTTCGGGACGGGCCTCCGGATCCTGCATGACGGACACCACCGCATGTCGCCCATCGAGGCCGCCCGGTTCGCGAAGGACATCGAGCCGTACAAGCTCTTCTGGCTCGAGGACTGCACACCGGGGGAGGACCAGACCGCCCTGCGACTCGTCCGCCAGCACTCGACCACGCCGCTGGCGATCGGCGAGGTCTCCAACTCGGTGTACGACTATCAGACCCTCATCACCGAGCGCCTCATCGACTACGTCCGTTCGGCGGTGACGCACACCGGTGGCATCACGGCGATGAAGAAACTGCTCGACTTCGCGGCCATCTACGGGATCCGTTCCGGCATCCACGGCCCCACCGACATCTCGCCGATCGGGATGGCCGCAGCGTTGCACCTCGACCTCGCGATCCACAACTTCGGGATCCAGGAGTACATGCCGCACAACGAACAGACCCTCGAGGTCTTCCAGACCTCCTTCACCTTCGACGACGGCTTCCTGCACCCCGGCGAGCAGCCCGGCCTCGGCGTCGAACTCGACGAGGACGCGGCTGCGGCGTTCGAGTACACGAAGGCGTACCTGCCGGTGAACCGGCTGACGGACGGCACCGTCCACGACTGGTGAGCGGCGTCGGTTGTGGCATCTGGTGCTCGGCGGCTGTGAGGTGAGATGATGCGGTGCTGCCTCGAACGCGTGCGGTCCTCCGCCACGTCCGTCCCGATGCGCGAGGCGCTGCGGGTTCCGGGACGGCAGCTCCTCCCTGCGACCCGGAATCGAAGGATGCCCGGTGCACGAGGACCCGACCGTCGGCGCGGCCGATACCGCTGAACCAGTCACCCGAGGCGGCAGAGTCGCCCCCGTCGTTTCGCCGTCGCACCGACTGCGTCCGGTCGCGTTCGGCGGTGTCATCGCCGCCACGGTCGTCGTCGCCGCGGCCTGGGTGGTCGGCGCGTCGGTGTCGCTGACGGCTGCCACGGCACCGTCGGTGATGCTGCAGCCGTATCTCGACGCACTGGAGGACGGGCACCTCGAACGGGCGGTCGCGATGGACGGGACCGCCGCCGCCGCCCAACTCGGCTACAGTGCCGACCTCCTGACCGATGAGCGGTACGCGCTCGCGACCGACCGCCCGACGGCTTATCGCGTCGGAGCGACCCGGACCGAGAACGGGGTCGCCACGGTCGACGTGGCGTTCGAGCGCGGCGGTGAAGGGCAGACCACGGCGTTCACGCTGCGCGCACAGCCGTCCGGCTTCCTGTGGTTCAGCGCGTGGCGCATCGAACCGGCGAGCCTGCCGACCATCACGGTGCCCACGGTCAGGTTCGGTGCGCTGGACCTCTCCGTCGGAGGCGAGCACGTGGGCACGGTGGACGAGACGACGGTCTACGTCGTCGGACCGGGGAAGTACGACATCGCGGCCGACTCGACCACCGGCTTCTTCGACTTCGAGGTGCCCAGCGTGGAGGCCGAATGGGACGGCAGGCCGACGGCGTATCTGTACCCGACACTGACGGCGCTCGGGCAGGAAGGGGCGACCGCTGCGGTCCGCGCGTACGTGGACGCCTGCATCGCATCGACGTCCTCTGAACCCGCGGGCTGCTCCATCGCGATCGACAATTCGGAGGGCGACGAGATGTCGGGCGTCACCTGGCTGTTGACCCGTGGTCCCGAGTTCGAGTTCTCGGAGTACTCCGCGACGGCGGGGTTCCTCGTGACCACCACCCGTCGGGGCAGTGCCGACTTCCTCGCCGCGTTCGCCTCGGCCTCGGGCGAATACGGCATCGTGACCGCGGAGGACTGCGAGGTGTGGGTGGACGGTGCCGTCGTGTTGTCGACCGACGGCACGTGGACCTTCGACCCGTACACCTGGTGAGGATGGGCGACATGATGCATCTGACGACGGAAGGCGACGCATGAAGTACGTTCCCGCATTCGGCCTGAAGGCGCAGGTGTTCATGCTCTGTGTGGCGCCGATCTTCCTCTTCCTGGTGATCCCGAAGGACAAACTGGTGTCTGCGTTACCGGTCTTGGTCGGCATGGGCGTCATCCTCGCACTCAACACCTGGATGACGTTGGTCTGGACGACGCACCGGATCGTCGTGCTCGACGGGCACCTCGTCGCGTACGCGGCGTTTCGATCTCGGGTGGTCAGTCTCGACGACGTCCGCTCCGTCGGACCGAGCGCGGCCGGGGGGATGTTCCGGATCGCCGTGCGCGATCAACCGAGCATTCGAGGCTTCCGGCGGAACGGTTACGGCGCGTTCGCGGAAGACCTGACGACCAGGCGGTCCTCGATCGAGTTCCTGTACTCGCTGCGGAAACCGAAGACGGACCGGTTCATGGAATCGGGCTACTCGGAGCTGACGGAGGACGAACGTCGCGAAGCCGAGTCCCTCGTCCTGGCCGCCCAGTCAGCCGCGAGCTGAGCTGCCCGCGCGACGATAGGGTGAGGACCCGTGACGGCCGCCCTTCCCCCTGAGCAGCGCGAGACGACGCCCCGCGGAGTCCTCGTCTCCGTCGTCGCCTCATTCCTGTTCGCGGCGCTGTTCTTCCTGCCACCCCTGCTGGAGCCGTTCGGGGCGAACGAGATCTTCGCCTGGCGCGTGATCGCGACGGTGCCGGTGCTGGCGACGCTCATCGCGGTGTTCGGGTGGCGGCGGGAGGTCCGGGACATCGCGGTCCGTCTCGCGCGTCGTCCGATCCTCGTCCTCGTGGTCGTGCTCGACGGGCTCCTGTTGTCCCTGCAGCTGTGGCTCTTCGGTTGGGCACCGCAGACGGGGCACGGGCTCGAACTCGCACTCGGCTACCTCCTGATGCCGCTGGCGATGGTCGTGGTCGGCGTCGTCCTGCATCGGGAGCGACTCGCGCCGCTCCGGATCGCGGCTGTGGCCGCAGCCGCCCTCGGCGTCACCGCCGCGATCGTCGTGGCCGGTGGGCTGTCCTGGGCGACCATCGCGGTCGCGGTCGGCTACCCGGTGTACTTCGCGATCCGGCGCCGAGCCGGGCTCGACTCCATCGGTGCGTTCTGCTTCGAGCTGGCGGTCCTCGTCCCCGTCGCGATCGTGCTGGCGTTGCAACCGTCCTCACTCGCCGTCCTCGCCGCGCACCCGCAGCTGGGCTGGGGGATCGTGCTCCTCGGGGTGATCGGTGGTGTCGCCCTCGTGCTGTACCTCGTCGCGAGTCGCCTGCTGTCGTTCGGCGTCTTCGGGCTGCTCAGCTACCTGGAACCGGTGCTGCTCGTCCTCGTGGCGGTCCTGCTCCTCGGCGAATCGCTGACGGTCGCCGACGGGTTCGTCTACGGCCCGATCGTGGTGGCCCTGATGCTCCTGGGGCTCGAGACCGTGCGACGCCCGTCGCGCTGATCGTTCACCTGCAGCCCGGCGCGTCGCCGCGAACCTGTGAAGTCAAGCCTCGAGACGCGTTCCGCGAGCGCGCCTAGCCTGATGGCATGGTTACGAAGCATGCTCCAGCAGTGTCGCTCGAGTCGCCGTTTCCTCCAGCGCGAGACTCGTCCGAACGGCACCACGTCGTCCCGATCGGTGCCCGGCAATGGCGGATCTCGAACGACGCCGATCCCTCCTCACCCGAATGTTGTCTCGCGTACGTCGAGGCACAGGGCACCGGCTACGACGTCCTCATCGTCGCGCCCAGCCCGCCCGAATGGCTGCATGTGGACACCTTCGACGAGGCCAAGCGCGCCGCGATCCGACGGCCGTCGCCGCAGCTCTGAGTCGCTCCGTCGGCGTTCATTCGCCCATGTTCGGGCGACGGAATGCCGGTTCGCCCAAGCATGGGCGAACGAACGGGTTCAGACGCTCCCGCGACGCACGATCGACGTGGGGACGAACGAGCCGACAGGCGAGATCGTCTCACCCCTGAGCTGCGCGAGGAGCACCTCCGCCGCGCGCTGACCGACGGCCGCCGCCGGCTGGTGGACGGTCGTGAGGGGCGGGTGGCAGCGGAGCGCCCACGCCGAATCGTCGAAGCCGACGACCGACACGTCCTCCGGCACACTCCGCCCCGCCGCACGGAGGGCTTCGAGCGCTCCGGCCGCGACGGCGTCCGAGGCCGCGAACACGCCGTCGACGGCCGGCTCACGGCGGAGCAGCTCCGCCATCCCGGCGAAGCCGTCCTGGTGCGAGTAGAGCGGGACCTCCACGACGAGTCGTTCGTCGAAGCGGTCGCCGAGCGCATCGCGGAATCCGGCCAGTCGGTCGGAGCCGGAGTCCCGGTCGAGGGCTGCGGCGATCATGCCGATGTGCCGTCGACCGGCGCCGATCAGCTCACCGGTGATGTCGACCGATGCCGCCCGGTTGTCGATCCCGACGAACGGGAGCTCACGGAGGTCGGGCGGGTGGCCGACGAAGGTCGCGGGGAGACCGAGGCGCTCGATGACGCGCGTGATCGGGTCGTTCTGGCGGGCGGAGACCATGATCACCCCGTCGACGAAGCCGCCCGAGAGGTACCGGGTGATGCGGTCGGTGTCGCGCTCGGAGTCGACGACCAGGCAGACGAGCTGGTGGTCGGCCTGTGACAGGGCCTCGTTCGCCCCGAGCAGGATGTTGCCGATGTTGGGGTCGTCGACGAACAGGCTGTGCGGCTCGTGGACGACGAATCCGACGGCCTGGGTGCGCTGCATGACGAGGTTCCGGGCGGCCGTGTTCGGCACGTAGCCGACCTTCTCGATGGCGGCCTCGATGGCCTCGCGCGCTTCGGCCGACACGTAGCGCTCGCCGTTGACGACCCGGCTGACCGTGCCTCGGGAGACGCCGGCCTCGACGGCGACATCGTGCACCGTCGCTCGTTTGCGTCGGGTCGGCGGAGGGGTCACGGCTCCACCCTAGCGCCGGTCCGGGCGGCCTTCGGCGGGCTCCGTGTTGACAGATTCCGAAACGCACGCCTACTCTGTGTACGTTCACAGACTCTCAACGTGGAGTTGTCGCTCTTCGATCTGTGCACGTTCACAGATCGCGGAAGGCGCCATGAGCACGACCCCCACGTTCAGCCACGACGGCATCGCCTACGGCTGCGACTACAACCCCGAGCAGTGGGATCGGTCCGTCTGGCGCGAAGACGTCGCGCTCATGCAGGAGGCGGGCGTCGACCTCGTCGCCCTCAACATCTTCGGCTGGTCGCACCTCGAGCCACGGCCGGGGGAGTTCGACTTCGCCGGGCTCGACGAGATCCTCGATCTGCTCCACGAAGCCGGCATCCGGGTCAACCTCGGGACCGGCACCGCATCGGCCCCACCGTGGCTGACGTTCCGGCACCCGGAGATCCTCCCCGAGACCGAGGACGGAACGACCCGCTTCCCTGGCGGTCGCCAGGCCTGGTGCCCGTCGTCCGCGGTCTTCCGTCGCTACGCCCTCGAACTCGTGGAGCGCGTCGCCAAGCGCTACGGCGAGCACCCCGCCGTCGAACTCTGGCACGTGTCGAACGAACTCGGCTGCCACAACGCGCTCTGCTACGACGACGAGAGCGCCGAGGCCTTCCGAGGCTGGCTCCGCGCCCGCTACGAGACGATCGAGCGCCTGAACACCGCGTGGGGCACGTCGTTCTGGAGCCAGCAGTACAGCGACTTCGCCGAGATCCTGCCGCCGCGCCTGACCCTGTCGAGCCGGAACCCGAGCCAGGTCATCGACTTCCACCGCTTCTCCTCCGACGAGCTCCTCGGCTACTACCGGGCCGAGCTCGAGGTCCTGCGCCGTCACAGCTCGGTGCCCGTCACGACCAACTTCATGGTCACTGCGCACATCCGGAACCTCGACTACTGGCAGTGGGCGCCCGAGATGGATGTCGTCGCCAACGACCACTACCTCGACAACCGCCTCGCGGACCCCACGGCCGAACTCGCGTTCGCGAGCGACCTCACGCGCGGTCTCGCCGGGGGCGGCGCATGGTTGCTCATGGAGCAGTCCACCGGTGCGGTCAACTGGCAGCCGCAGAACCTCGCGAAGGCACCGGGCGAGATGACCCGCAACTCGCTCACGCACGTCGCGAAGGGCGCGGAGGCGATCTGCTTCTTCCAGTGGCGCGCGTCGCTGCAGGGCTCGGAGAAGTTCCACTCGGCCCTCCTGCCGCACGCGGGCACCGACTCCGACGTGTGGCGCGAGGTCGTCGAGCTGGGCGGCACGCTCGACCGACTCGACGAGATCACCGGCACGCGCGTCCAGGCCGATGTCGCCCTCCTCTTCTCCTGGGAGAACTGGTGGGCCGCCGACGGCGAGAGCCGCCCGACCCACGCGATCGACCACCTCTCGCAGGTCCACGCGGTCCACGCGTCGCTGCGTCGTCTGGGCCACACCGTCGACGTCGTGCGTCCGGGCGCCGACCTCTCCGCCTACCGGCTCGTCGTCGTCCCGAACCTGTACCTGGTGCGCGACAGCGAGGCCGCGGTCGTCTCGGACTTCGTCGCAGCCGGTGGGCACGCCGTCGTCACGTTCTTCAGTGGGATCGCCGACGAGGAGGACCGGGTCCGCCCCGGCGGCTACCCCGGTGCGTTCCGTGACCTGCTCGGCGTCAACGTCGAGGAGTTCGCCCCCGTCCTCCCCGGCCAGGTGCTGACGCTCGCGTCGGGCCGGACCGCGACGGCCTGGTCCGAGCGGACCCGCGTCCGCGGTGCCGAGGTCGTCGACTCCTTCGCCGACGGCCCGTCGACCGGTCGCCCGGCCATCACGCGCAACCGCATCGCGGGTGGCGGCGACGCCTGGTACCTCGCGACGAACCTGGATGCCGTCGCGCTCGACGAGGTGCTCCGCGACGCAGCCGCGGGGGCCGGGGCGCTGCCACAGGGTGATCCGGACCAGCCGGGCCTCGAGGTCATCCGCCGCGCCGATGAGGGTCGGAGCTACCTCTTCCTCATCAACCACTCGACGAACGACGTCGAGCTGCCGGCCAGCGGGCGCGAGCTCGTCACCGGCGAACCCGTCGACTCCATTGCACGCGTGCCAGCCGGCGCCGTGCGCGTCATCAGAGAGGACCGCACGCGATGAGCGTCAACATCGAGACGGCCGAGGCGACGTCGCCACGGCCCGTCCGCCCGCCGAGGGCGGCCAAGCTGCCGAAGGCGGTGGTGCAGCACAAGCGGGCGATCGCCATCTTCATCGTCCCGTTCGCCGTGCTGTTCGCGCTGTTCTACCTCGTGCCGATCGGGTACGCGGTCTACCAGTCACTGCTCGTGATCGAGCGTGACGGCACCTTCGGTCAGGCCCGGGAGGTGTTCGGCGGACTGGCGCAGTACGTGCAGGTCTTCCAGAACGGCCCGTTCTGGCAGTCCGTCGGACGGGTGCTCCTGTTCGGCGTCGTCCAGGTGCCGGTCATGCTCGGGCTCGCGCTCCTCTTCGCGCTGCTGCTCGACTCACCGCTCCTGCGGGGCAAGCGGTTCTTCCGTCTCGCGTTCTTCGTCCCGTACGCGGTGCCCGGCGTGATCGCCGCCATCATGTGGGGCTTCCTCTACTCGCCGAACCTGTCGCCGTTCACCGCGATCACGCAGAACGTGGACTTCCTCTCGGCCGATCTCGTGCTCTGGGCCATCGCGAACGTCGTCACCTGGGTGTTCGTCGGCTACAACATGCTCATCATCTACTCCTCGCTGCTCTCCATCCCGACGGAGATCTACGAGGCCGCGCGGCTCGACGGCGCCGGTCAGGCGCGCATCGCCTGGTCGATCAAGATCCCGCTGGTGATGCCGGCGATCGTGCTCACGGCGATCTTCTCGATCATCGGCACGCTGCAGCTCCTCGCCGAGCCGCAGGTGTTCCGCACCTTCAGCTCAGCCGTCAGCAGCACCTTCACCCCGAACCTCACCGTCTACACCACCTCGTCCATCCCGAACGTGAACCTCGCAGCCGCCTTCTCGGTCGTGCTCGCGCTGGCGACCTTCGTCCTCTCCTTCGGGTTCCTGAAGTTCACGCAGCGAAAGGAAGGCAAATGACCGCCATCCTGTCCACCGGCCGCGGCCCGCAGGAGAGCCGCCTGTCGCGCGCCGGCGCGCTCATCGTGATGCTCGTCTTCACGCTCTACTTCCTCATCCCCATCTGGTGGCTGTTCATCGCCTCGACGAAGTCGTCAGCGCAGTTCGGCAACTCGGCTCCGCTCTGGTTCGCGGACTTCAACCTGTTCGACAACATCGGCCAGCTCGTCGCCTACCGCGACGGCGTCTACCTCAAGTGGATGCTGAACTCGGTGCTGTACGCCGGCCTCGGCGCACTGCTCGGCACGCTCTTCGCGGCCATGTGCGGCTACGCCCTCGCGAAGTACCGGTTCCCGGGACGCGACCTGATCTTCAACGTCGTCCTCGGCGGTGTGCTCGTCCCCGCGACCGCGCTCGCGCTCCCACTGTTCCTCATCTTCAGCCAGGTGGGCCTCACGAACACGTTCTGGGCGGTCTTCCTGCCCTCGCTGGTGAGCCCCTTCGGTGTCTACCTGACCCGGATCTTCGCGGTGTCGAGCGTGCCCGAGGAACTCCTCGAGGCCTCGCGTCTCGATGGCGCCGGTGAGATCCGGACCTTCTTCACCATCTCCGTGCGACTCATGTTCCCGGCGCTCGTCACCGTGTTCCTCTTCCAGTTCGTCGCCATCTGGAACAACTTCTTCCTGCCGCTCATCATGCTGCGCGACGAGGCCCTGTTCCCGGTCACCCTCGGGCTCTACTCCTGGAACTCGCAGGTCAACCAGATCCCCGAGCTGCGCCTCTACGTCCTCGTCGGCGCGTTCCTGTCGATCATCCCGCTCGTCATCACGTTCCTCCTGCTCCAGCGGTTCTGGCGCTCCGGCCTCGGCGCCGGCGCCGTGAAGTAGTCGGACCGACGAGCAGGCATCTTCTCCATCCCGCACCAACACCCATCCCGCACCATTCACAGAAGAACGGATTCGCTATGAACCTCAAGAGAACAGCGGTCGCCGCAGCGGTGCTGTCGGCCGTCGTCCTGAGCGGCTGCTCCTCCACCGGGTCGGAGGGCGGCAGCGCTGCTGCCTCCTGCGCCCCGGCCGAGGGCAAGGTCGACCTCAGCTTCACCTCCTGGATCCCCGGCATCGAAGAGGTCGTCGACGTCTGGAACAAGGAGAACCCCGACATCCAGGTCAAGGTCCAGACCGGCCCGAACGGCAACAGCGGTACGTACCAGAACTTCTTCAACCAGCTGAAGGCCGGCAACGCCCCCGACCTCGGCCAGATCGAGTACGACGCCCTGCCGAACTTCCGCGTGCAGAACGGCCTCATGGACCTCGGTGCGTGCGAGGACGTCATGGCAGCCAAGGACGACTTCGTCGACTGGACCTGGGGTCAGGTCTCGCTCGGTGAGTCCGACTCGGTCTACGCCGTCCCGCAGGACTCCGGCCCGATGGCCATGTTCTACCGCGCGGACCTGTTCGAGCAGAACGGGATCGCCATCCCGACGACGTGGGCGGAGTACAAGGAGGCCGCCAAGAAGGTCCGCGCCACCGGCGCGTACATCACCAACTTCTCGCAGGGCGACATCAACCAGTTCGCCGGCTTCGTCTGGCAGGCCGGCGGGAGCTGGTTCGACAACGACGGCTCCGACTGGACCGTCGACCTGACCGACCCCGCCTCCAAGAAGGTCGCCGACTACTGGCAGGACCTGATCGACGAGGACCTCGTCTCGACCGTCCCCACCTGGACGACCGAGTGGGACAACGCCTACAACTCCAGCGCCGCCTGGACCTGGAACTCCGCCGTCTGGGGCGCGAACTCCATCGCGTCGGGTGCTCCCGACACCGCCGGCAAGTGGGCCGTCGCGAAGGCTCCGCAGTGGGAGGCCGGCGACTCCGCGGCAGGCAACTGGGGCGGTTCCTCGACCGCCGTCTTCACCGGTTCCAAGCACCCCTATGAGGCGTCGAAGTTCGCGCTGTGGCTGAACACCTCGGACGAGGCGCTCACCATGCTCAACACGAGCGCCAACATCTACCCGGCGACGAAGGAGGGCCTGAACCTGCCCGTCCTCAAGGAGGGCGTCGACTTCTACGGCGGCCAGCCGATCTACGATGTCTTCGCGGAGGCTTCCTCCGAGGTGTCGGAGGACTTCGCCTGGGGTCCGACGATGACGCAGACGTACAACGACGTGTCCGACGGCTTCAAGGCTGCGGTCTCCGGCGACGGAACCCTGCTCGACGCCCTCACCAAGGGCCAGTCGGCGACGATCGACGCCCTCAAGGCGCAGTCCATCCCCGTCAAGGAGTAACAGAGCAGTGATCCACCACCTTCGTGCCGCGGGCGTCAGCCTGATCGTCGACGCCCGCGGCACGGAGGTGCCCACCATCCTCCACTGGGGAGCCGATGTCGGCGAACTCGCCACCGACGCCCTCACCGACCTCGCCGACGGGCTGACGCCGGCGATCCCGCCCTCCTCCATCGATGCCCCGCCGCGCCTCAGCCTGCTGCCCACCGTGTTCGATGGTTGGAGCGGTCGCCCCGGTATCGGCGTGCACCGGCCGGGCGGAACCGATGCGTCGAACCTGCTCGCGCTGCGGCTGATCGACCAGCAGGCCACCGACACCTCGCTGGTCCTGACGACGTCCGACGAGCGCGCCGCGGTGACGATCGTCTCGACGATCGAGTTGACCCCCCAGGGTGTGCTCCGCGTCCGGCACACGGTGCGGAACGATGCCGAGGTCGACCGACCCCTCGCCGTCGACGCCCTCGCCGTCGTGCTCCCGCTTCCCGACCGCGCCACGGAACTCCTCGACTTCACCGGTCTCTGGACGCACGAGCGCACGCCGCAGCGCCACCGCCTCGGGCAGGGCGCCTGGACGCGCGAGCACCGTCACGGACGACCCGGTCACGACGACGCGTTCCTGTCCGTCGCGGGCGCACCCGGCTTCGACTTCCGCTGCGGCGAGGTGTGGGCGACCCACCTCGCGTGGAGCGGCGACAAGGTGATCTGGAGCGAGCGCTCGCCACTCGGTCCCGTGGTCACCGGCTCCGGTGAACTCCTCGCGCCCGGTGAAGTCACGCTGGCACCGGGGGACAGCTACGAGTCGCCGTGGACGGTCGCCGTGTACTCCGACGCGGGTCTCGACGGCGTCTCCGCGCGACTGCACCCCTGGATCCGCTCGTGGAGCACGATCACGAAGCCCCGCCCGGTGGTGCTGAACACCTGGGAGGCCGTGTACTTCGACCACGACCTGCCGACACTGCTCACCCTCGTGGAGCAGGCCAAGCGCGTCGGTGTCGAGCGGTTCGTCCTCGACGACGGCTGGTTCACCGGTCGCACGGACGACCGCCGCGCGCTGGGCGACTGGTTCGTCGACCCGGAACGCTGGGCCGGTGGGCTGTCGCCACTCATCGACGCGGTCACCGGTGCCGGCATGGACTTCGGGCTATGGGTCGAGCCGGAGATGGTGAACCCCGACTCGGAGCTCGCGCGCACGCATCCCGATTGGGTCCTCGGGCATCCGGACGCTCCGACCTGGCGCTTCCAACGGGTGCTCGACCTGGACAACCCGGACGCCTTCGCGTACCTCCTCGGACGACTCGACGCGTTGCTGACCGAGTACGACATCGCGTTCCTCAAGTGGGACCACAACCGCGACCTCCTCGGCGGCTCGGCGCACCGGCAGACGACGGCGCTCTACCGACTGCTCGACGAGGTGCGTGCCCTGCACCCCGGTGTCGACATCGAGTCGTGCGCCTCAGGTGGCGCGAGGATCGACCTCGGCATCCTCGAACGGGTCGAGCGGGTGTGGACGAGCGACACGAACGACCCGCTGGAGCGGCAGTCGATCCAGCGCTACACGGGGCTCGTCGTTCCACCGGAGTACCTCGGCGGTCATCTCGGTGCGGCCCGTTCGCACACCACCTGGCGCACCTCGGACCTCTCGTTCCGCCTGGCCACGGCCCTCTTCGGCAGCGCTGGCATCGAGTGGAACCTCAACGAGGCGAGCGAGCCGGAACTCGAGCTGATCGCGACCTGGATCGCGCACTACAAGCGCCTCCGGCCGCTGCTGCACACGGGCGAGATCGTCCGCATGGACAGCGCCGACCCGGCACTGCACGCGCACGGGGTGATCGCCCAGGACCGCTCGTCCGCGATCGTCGCGCAGGTGGCGCTCGCCGCACCGCTGACGGCGATCCCCGCGCCACTGCGCGTGCCCGGCCTCGATCCCGAGCGTCGCTATCGGGTCCGCCCGCTCGACCTCGGCGCGCCCGCCCGGTCGATCCAGGACGTACCGCCCCGGTGGTTGGTCGAGGGCTCGGTCGTGCTCACCGGCCGTGCGCTGGCCGAGGTCGGGATCGCGATGCCGCTCCTCGCTCCCGAGCAGGCGCAGCTCTTCACCCTCGACGCGGAGTAGCCGCCGCGTTCGTTCGCCCATCTTCGGGCGAATGTGTGTTCGTTCGCCCCTGTTTGGGTGAACGGAGCACGGTCAGTCGATGCCGATGTCCTCGCCGACGACGGTGATCTGGGCCGGGACGGGCCAGGGGTGGTCGCCGACGGGTGCGAGACGGACGAGCTCGGTGACCCGGGGCGCCGGCGCACCCGCGGAACCGATGAGCCAGCCGCCCACGAGGAAGGTGGTGCCGGGGACCGACCAGACGGCGATGCCGGTCACGCCGAAGTCGCCGTAGGCGCCGTCGGAGAACCGCACCGTGACGAGGTCGCCGTGTGCGAGCTCGGCGAGCTGAGCGGCGACGGCACCGGGGTCGGGGTCGACGGGGTCCAGCTCGGGGATCGTCTCGAGCACCTGGAGCGGCTTCGTCGGCTTGCCGTTCTGGTCGAGCGCCGTACCGGCCAGGAGGAGCCCGCCGATGATCGGCGAGCGGCGGGCCCGGCCGACGAGATCGAACACGCCGTAGCGGGGCACGCTCAGGCGCGCTTGCAGTGAAGCAGCGTCCTCGGCCGACTCGATGGCGGCCGTGAGGCCTTTGATGTCGCGGCGAGCAGGAGCGCTGAGGTCGTAGTTCACCCATCAACTCTCCCATGTCCACTCCGGCAGCAGACAGACACGCTCAATCAACAAGTTCAATCATGTATGAACGGTCCGTTATGGAACCGTGACCAGTCTGCGTTGACCTGTCCCGGGGACACCCGGCATGCTGAACAACACTTGGCCGCTGATACTGGCGCCGCCGCCCAGGACGACCCGCATGCAGCGGACTGCTCCTCACAAGGATGTGAGTATGACGACTTCACAATTGATTACAGATTCAAACAAGCCGAGGCGGATGCCGGACGGGATGTTCGCGTTCGTCCTCGTCCTCCCCGGACTCGCGCTCCTCGTCGCGGTCGTCGCCTATCCGCTGCTGACCGCTCTCGTCACGGCGTTCTTCAAGCAGAGCCTGGTGGTGCCCGGCCGCGAGTTCGTCGGATTCCAGAACATCATCGACGTGCTGCAGGGTGACTTCCTCAAACTGCTCGGGCAGACGATGGTCTTCACGCTCGGAACGACGATCGCCCCCTTCGTCATCGGTTTCGCACTGGCCCTCGCGCTCAACACCCGCATCCGCGGTGCCAAGGTGATGCGCGGACTCATGCTGATCCCTTGGCTCGTTCCCGGCGTCGTCGTGTCGTTCCTCTGGATGTGGATCTTCAACGCGAACTACGGAGTGGCGAACGCCATCCTCGGTCTGTTCGGAATCGACGCGCAGGCGTGGCTGGCACAACCCCAGACGGCCATGTTCGCGGTGATCGTCGCGAAGACCTGGCAGTCCTTCCCCTGGATCATGGTCATGCTGCTCGCCGGCCTGCAGACCGTGCCACAGGAACTCCATGAGGCGGCCGAGATGGACGGCGCCGGGACCATCCGACGCTTCTTCTCGATCACGGTCCCGCAGCTGAAGGGCATCATCGGTCTCGTCCTGCTGCTCGAGTTCATCTGGAACTTCCAGCACTTCGACATCATCTACGTCCTGACAGGCGGCGGCCCGGCTGGGAGCACCCAGACCTTCGCCACCGCCGTCTACGAGACCGCCTTCCGCGGCTTCGACCTCGGCCACGCGGGCGCCCTCGGGCTGCTCTGGCTCATCCTCCTGATGGCGCTCGTCGTCGTCTACGTCCGATTCTCGGAGAAAGGCGAGCAGAAATGAGCGTCTCCACCGCCCCGCCGGCACCGCAGGACACCACGCCGGACCCGCAACCGCCGTTCGTCGCGACCGAGCTCGGCACGCTGCGACGCCGTCCGTCGCTCTTCCGCTCGGAGAGCCGGGCGGTCCGGATCAGCGCTTGGGTCGCGGTGATCGTCTGCGGCGGCTTCGGGCTGCTGCCGGTGTACTGGTTGCTGGCCACCTCGCTGACCCCACGCGCCCAGGTCTTCTCGTACCCACCGAAGCTCTTCCCCACGGAGATCAGCTTCGAGGCCTACACCGCCCTCGCATCGAACCCGGACCTGTTCGGTTACCTGCGGAACAGCATCATCGTGTCCGTCATCACCGCCCTGCTGTCCGTGATCGTCTCGGCCTACATGGGCTACTCGTTCTCGAAGTTCCGCTACCGCGGGCGTCGATCACTCATGTACTTCGTGCTCGCCTCGCAGATGTTCCCGCAGGCGTTGCTGCTGATCACCCTGTACTCGGTGTTCAGCGCCTACGGGCTCCTCAACACCTATGCAGCGCTGGTGCTGTCGTTCACGACGTTCACCCTGCCGCTGTGCGTCTGGATGTTGAAGGGGTTCTTCGACACGATCCCGGACGAACTCATCGAGGCGGCCCGCGTCGACGGGGCCTCCCGCCTGCGGATCATCCACTCCATCGTTCTCCCGTTGTCCGCACCCGGCCTGGTCGCCGCGGGCCTGTTCGCCTTCGTCCGCGGGTGGAACGACTTCATCTTCGCGCTCACGCTCGCGGGACCCGACAAGCAGACACTCCCGCCCGGCCTCGTGAACACCTTCGTCGGTGAGGCGGCCACGGCCTGGCCCGAGCTCATGGCCGCGTCCCTCGTCGTCTCCCTACCCGTGGCGATCGCGTTCATGGCCCTGCAGCGTCACCTCGTCGGCGGACTGACCGCCGGCGCCGTGAAGGGCTGAGCGCAGTACACCGGACCGGCCCGCCGCCGGCCTCCCCATAATCCGTCCCACCAACCCAGACACGTCCCACCAGGATCACGCTCGAGGAGGAGCCATGTCCCACCGCACCCCGTCCTTCGCCACCGCCGCACAGCAGACCGTCATCACCCGCCGCCGTGCCCTGCAGTTCCTCGGCATCGGCGTCGCCGCAGCCACCCTCGCCGGATGTGCACCCACCGGTGCTGCACCCGGGGCTGGATCCATCCCGAAGGCGACCGCCGGCGGCACCGCGACCGACTTCGACTTCGCGAGCTGGTCGCTCACCGAGAAGGCTTCGGCACCCGCCATCCAGAGCCTCCTGCAGAAGTACGAGGGCAAGGCCAAGATCGACGTCGGTGAGGTGTCCTTTCCCTACAACGAGTACATCAACCAGCTCATGCTGCAGGTCCGCGGCGGGCAGTTCTCCGGTGTCGCCCACGTCGACGTCGCTTGGCTCGGCTCGCTGGCGAGCCTCGGCAAGCTGCAGGACGTCTCCGGGCTGACCGAGGGACGCGGATACACGAAGGCAGGGCTCACGGCCGCGACATTCGACGGCGTGCAGTACGGCCTCCCGTGGACGATCGGCGCGATCGGCCTCGTCACCAACCAGGCGATCCTCGACCAGGCCGGCATCGGCGAGTTCCCCACGACGATCGACGAGTTCGAGGGGTCGCTCAAGCAGCTCAAGGGTCTCGGCAACGGCATGATCCCCTACGCCGCGTCGACGAAGGCCGCGCAGCTGAAGGACATCCTCATCTGGATGCAGACCTTCGGCAGCCCGCTGGTCGACGGGGACACCGTCACGATCGGCGACGACGCGAGCATCGAGGCGGTCACCTGGTACAAGAGCCTGTACGACCAGGGCCTCATCGCCGCCGACGTCGACCGCTTCGACGCACGCTCACTGTTCGCGCAGGGGCGCACCGCGATCTACGACGACGCGATCGTCGGACGGAGCGCCGTGACCGGCGAATCACCCGACCCCGACTTCGCGAGCAAGCTGCAGCCGGTCTCCCGGCCGGTCCTCAAGCAGGGTGACACGCCGCGTGCGCTCGTCTGGGGTGGGGCGCTCGCCGTGGTCGACGGTCCGGCCGCCGGCACCGCAGCGGACTTCGCCCAGTGGGTGACGTCCGACCCGGAGACCGTGCTCGAGGACTTCGCAGCCCGTGGTCTGCCGCCGGCGACCGAGGACGCGCTCAACTCCGACGCCGTGAAGAACGACTCGTTCGCCACGAACTTCAGTGACCGCATCACCAAGACGAGCTCGACGAACCCGTTCTGGAAGTTCGTCCAGTACTCGCAGATCGAGACGAAGATCGCGGAGAAGGTGCAGGCGGTCCTCGTCGGGCAGGAGAAGCCCGCTGAAGCCATGAAGTCCGCGGGCGAAGCCGCCCAGAAGCTCGTCGGCTGAGCCACGGATCGACGATCGGACACTTGTGACCGGCACCGGGGGAACCATGCGACGCAGCTCATCGAACACCGTCCGCGCGCTCGCCGGGGCCGCACTCACGGTCCTCGCGCTGGGGGTGACGGCGCCGGCGGTCGCCGCCCCCGGAGGACCGGTGCGTGGTGACGCGGGCGGGAAGGCGGTGACCGACACGGTCGAGACCGTGCCCGTCACCGTCGACACGTCGAACCAGGCCGGCTGGTGGCGACCGCTCGACGTCGTCGACGGTGTCTCCTACTTCGCCTTCAACGCGCCGGCGGCCACCGCGTCCAAGCACGAGGTGCACCTGGCCTCGCGGGGCGCGGACGGGACGTGGACCGAAGGGTGCCTGCGCTCGACGGCCGGAGGTGCCTGCGTGACCTTCACCGACGACAACGGCCACAACCAGCCCTCGATCGTGGTCGACGGCGACGGCGTCATCCACGCCTTCGTGTCGATGCACAACGAGCAGTGGAACGTGTTCCGCTCCTCAGTGCCCGGCGACGTCACCTCGCTCGTGGAGGCGACGTCGTCCATGCCCGACCTCGACGCGGCGATCACCTATCCGGTGACCGCGCGCGGGCCGGACGGCGACGCCTGGGTGCTCGTGCGCGTCGGAACGGACACGCAGGGGCGACGAGAGGGTCGGCTCTACCGGTACGATCTCGACACCGGTGTCTGGGAACGCGAAGCGGTGGTCGCCGCGGCGACCGGCTACTCCTTCTATCCCGACGACCTCGAGGTGGACGCCGACGGCCGCGTCCACGTGCTGTGGGAATGGGGCCCGTTCCCGGCGGACCCGGCGCGGCACCTCGGGTCGTACGCGACGTACGACCCGTCCGACGGTTCCTTCGCCGACGTCACAGGGACCGCGCTCACCGGACCGATCACCCCGACCACCCCGGGATCCGTCGTCTGGCGCCCCTTCGGTGCCGGCGAGGCCATCGGCAGCTACACGCCGGCGCTGCAGACCGCGAAGCTCGCCCTTGACGGCACAGAGCTCGCGGGGATCGTCTACCGGTTCGTCGAAGCCGACGAGACCGCATACGACGTGCGATACACCTCGTGGGACGGCGGTGCCTGGAACGACGAGTCGCTCATCGACGCCTCCGCGCTCGGTTCCGGCGTCTCGACCGTCGCCGCGATCGACGCGACGAGCTCCGGCGGAGTCGACCGCGTCTACGCGGTCCTCGCCGTACAGGTCTGCGGCGAGAACCGCAGCCAGGTGGTCCGGCTGGAGCGCGAGACGGTCGGCACCCCGTGGACGGCCCGCACGGTCGGCACCGATCAACTCGGCCAGCAACGGCTGCGGGCGGAGACCGTCGACGGCAC
Organism: Plantibacter sp. MMLR14_011; assembly: GCF_001865025.1. Lineage (NCBI taxonomy): Bacteria > Bacillati > Actinomycetota > Actinomycetes > Micrococcales > Microbacteriaceae > Plantibacter > Plantibacter sp. MMLR14_011. Next base: position 98,572 of record NZ_MJGW01000050.1, on the reverse strand, counting down.
GGATGTGCTCTACCTGAGTGCGCCACTCAGCGAGACCACTCGCGGCACCGTCCGGTACGCGGCGATCCCGCGAGCGGCGTCGGCCGAGACCGGCGGGACCTCGCTCCAGGACATCGTGTCGGGCCTTCGTGGCGAGGCATCCGGCACGAACGTGGCACTCGGTGCGACCGTCAGCGTGTCGTCGTCGCTGCGAGCCGACACCGGCGGTGCGCTCGCCGTCGACGGCGTGTGCACGGACGCGAGTCGCTGGATCTCTGCGGTCGGCGACACGGCACCCACGATCACGGCCGCCTGGCAGACCCCGACGGCGCTCGCAGAGATCAGGGTCAAGAGCGGCTACGCCGGGGGAGTCTCGACCGATTCGGTGCTCCGTGACTTCACCGTCGAGGTCCGGACGGGCGGTGCCTGGGTCGAGGTCGGACGGTTCGACGACAACACCGCCGGTACCGTCACCGCGACCGTGGACGGACTGGTCGTCGACGCGGTGCGCCTGCTCATCACCGACCCGTCCGCCTCGGCGACCGACGTCGCGCGGGTCTTCGAGATCGAGGCGATCGCGGCACCCGCCACCGAATCCGCGAGGAACGACGATGTCCCGAGATAGCGTTGTGCTCAGTCGGGACCGCAACGGTCCCGAGCGGCCGGGATCCGCCCGGTCAGCAGTGAGGAGCAGCACCATGTCGGACGCCGCTTTCGGCTCTCAGCGATCGGCACCGGTACCGCGCCGTTCGCGCACGGGCATGGTGGCGCTCGCCGTCCCGAACCTGGACGAACCGTACTTCGCGGAGCTCACGACGCTCCTCGTCCGCGGCGCCGACGAGCGTGGACTGTCGATCCTCATCCAGCACACCGAGGGCGACCACGATCGCGAGGTCGACATCGCCAACGGGGTGGGCCTGCCGCTCACGGACGGACTCATCCACATCCCCCGCTCGCTGACGGTCGGCGACCTGACGCGGCGGACCTCCCCGGGGCCCCTGGTGCTCCTCGGCGAGCACATCCAGGTGAGCCCGTTCACGCACATCTCGATCGACAACCGGGCGGCCGCCGACGCCGCGACGACCCACCTCGCCGAGGTCGGCTGCTCCCGCATCGCGTTCATCGGGCCCAGGGACGAACGTCCGTCCGACGCAGCGGATCAGCGGTACGCCGGGTATCGGGACGTGGTCGCGCGGCTCGAGCTCGCGCAGGAGCCGTCGCTCATCGGGCACGTCGACGCGTTCACCCCCGAGGAGGGACGACGCGTGATGCGTCGGATGACCGCCGAGGGCGTCGAGCTCGACGGTGTCGTCTGCTCCAACGACTCGATCGCCTTCGGCGTGCTCGCGGCCCTCCAGGAAGCTGGCCGGCGGGTTCCCGAGGAGGTCGCGGTGATCGGCATCGACGACGTCCACGCCGCCCAGTTCTCGACCCCGTCGCTCACCACGGTCGCCCCCGACTACGACGCGATCGTGCGCGCGGCCTTCACCGAGCTCGAACGTCAGATCGCCGCCCCGCCCGGTGCCGACACGCCGGTCCGGCACGTGGTCGTCGACGCGCGGATCGTCGCGCGGAACAGCACGGCGCGCTGAGGTCCATGAGCGGAAGGACAGGCCGGCGCTCCGCTGTGCCGGGGTGCTGGAAGCGGCGCGGTCAGTCGTCCATGCGGTCGTCGTCGACCGCAGCGGAAGCGACCGGCGCGAGCCAGACCTCGCCGAACTGCGCGCGGAGCGTGGTCTCGATGTCCTCGGTCACGTCGTCATCCATGACGAGGTGGTCCACCTCGCGGAGGTCGACGATCGTCGTCAGTCCGACGGCACCCCACTTCGAGTGGTCGGCGAGGACCACGGAGCGACGCCCGGCGCCGACGAACGCCCGGTTGGTCTCGGCCTCGAGGAGGTTCGAGGTCGTCAGTCCCGCCTGCAGGTCGATCCCGCGGACGCCGAGGAAGACGACGTCGCAGTGCAGGGACTCGATCGCCCGCACGGCGACCGGACCGACGAGGGCGTCCGAGGGGGTACGGACGCCGCCGGTCAACACGACCGTCTGGGTGTACGGCTCGTCGGCGCGGTCGGGCCGCGCGAACACGTCTGCCACCGGGAGGGAGTTCGTGACGATGGTGAGCTCCGGGATGGCGCGCAGCTCCTGCGCGAGGGTCCAGGTGGTGGTGCCGCCGGACAGGCCGACCGACATGCCGGGCTCGACGAGGACGGCCGCGCGACGGGCGATGGCGCGCTTCTCGGCCAGCAGTCGGCGTGCCTGGTTGGGGAAGCCGAGCTCGACACGGTCGGGCAGCCGGGGCGTGGTGGCGCCACCACGGACGCGGTCGACGAGGCCCTCCGTGGCGAGTTGCTCGATGTCGCGCCGCACGGTCATCTCGCTGACGCCGAGCGCGGTCGCGAGGTCGACGACGCTCGCCGCACCGTTGCGGCGCACCTCCGACATGATCTGCGATCTGCGTTCTGCACCGAGCACAGCGTCCTCCTTCGACCCGGTTGCCAGTCTGTCACGAGCGCGTGCCGGGCTGAGGCACCGGCGATCCACGACGACGAGACGGAGGCGGATGACGCATGCGTGAGGTACGACATCGGGACTGGTTCGGCGATGTGGTTCGCGACGGCACCTACGGCTACGACCTCGAGGCGCTCCTGGCCGTCGAACCGGTCGTGCCGCCGGCCGGATTCGAGGAGCTGTGGCGCGGGTGGTACGCGGCGGCACGTGAGGTTCCTCCGGATCCGATCTTGACCCCGATCGGCCGGCAGGGCGCGCACGAGGTCTTCGTCGTCGAGCACACGGTCGCCGACGGCCTCCGTCTGCGCGGATGGCTCGCGATGCCGGCGGGCGGGCCTGCACGCTTCGGGATGGTGCATGGTCACGGGTACGGCGGGCGGGAGGCGCCGGACTGGTCTCGCGTCCCGGACGACGCTGCCGTCATCTTCCCGATCGCCCGCGGCCAGGGCGTCTTCAACGCGGGACTCGGAGCGCCGACACCGGAGGACGGGCATGTCCTGTTCGGCATCGACAGCGTAGAGCGGTACGCGCTCGGCCGGTGTGCCGTCGACCTCTGGCACGCGGCGTCGGCGCTGCTCGACGTCGTCGGACCGCTCCCGCTCTACTTCGTCGGTGAGAGCTTCGGCGGCGGGATCGGTGCGCTCGCCCTGCCATGGGACGACCGCTTCGTCGGAGCGACGCTCGTGGTGCCGAGCTTCGGTCAGTACGACCTGCGTCTGCGCCTGCCGTGCGAGGGGAGCGGAGAGCGGGTTCGACACCACGTCGCCGAGCACCCGGAGGCGCGTGAGGTCCTGCGGTTCTTCGACGCGTCGACGGCCGCGGGGTTCGTCCACGTGCCGGTGCGGGTGGAGGCCGCGCTCTGGGACGGACACGTGCCACCACCCGGGCAGTTCGCCGTCGCCAACGCTCTCGAGGATATCGAGCTGAGCGTCCTCCCCGCCGGGCACACCGAGTACCCGGGGCTCGATGCCGTGCTGGCGGAGTCGTATGCGGCGACGAGGGCGCACGCGCTCCGGTCGGTCGCGCGGGCAGTGGGAGGAGCTGCAGGCGCGAGGTGAGAGGGTGGATGGATGATAGCTGCCCTCACGCTCCCCGTCGCCCTCTCCACACCGGGGCAGGAACTGCTGCTGCGCCGGGCCGACCTGGCCGACCTCGACGCGCTGATGACGCTCCTCGCCGACGACCCGATCAGTGCGTCCCGCGGTGACCTGGCGAACGAGAGCGATCTCCCCGCCTACGAGCGTGCGCTCGCGGACCTCGTCGGCGACCCGGCGAACGAGATCCTGCTGGTCGTCGACGCGGCGGAGGCCGTCATCGCGACGATGCAGCTGACGCGCATCCCCGGGATGGCTCGCCGCGGCTCAACCCGACTGCTCGTCGAAGCCGTGCGGGTCTCCTCCGCGCTGCGATCCGGCGGCGTCGGAACGGCGATGATGCGCTGGGTGACGGACGTCGCCGCTCCGGCGACCGGCTCCTCGATCGTGCAGTTGACCTCCGACGAGGCCAGGGTGGACGCCCACCGCTTCTACGAGCGCCTCGGCTTCGTCGGTTCGCACCGCGGCTTCAAGTACGCCGTGACGGCGGCGAGCTGAGATGGAGTTCGTCCGCGCACTCGCCCGCTGGCTCCTCGGAGCTGTCCTCACCTTCGCCGGCGTCGGCCACCTCACCTTCGCGCGGCAGTCGTTCGTCGCCCAGGTGCCGCAGTGGTTGCCCCTGCCGGTCGACGTGGTCGTCGTTGCGTCGGGAGTCGTCGAGATCCTGCTCGGCCTCTCGCTGATCCTGCTCGCCCGGTACCGCGTCGCCGTCGGCTGGATCGTCGCCGCGTTCTTCGTCGCGGTGTTCCCCGGCAACATCGAGCAGTTCGTCCGCGGCACCGACGCCTTCGGGCTCGACAGTGAGCTCGCACGCGGCATCCGGCTGGTCTTCCAACCCCTCCTCGTCATCTGGGCCCTGTGGTCGACGGGTGCGTGGCGAGCGTGGCGGACCAGCCGCCGCCGTTCTTCCTCGACTGAGTCCGGCATCGAAGCTGCCTAGTCATCCGGCCCCACCGGGTGTCAAGGGGCCTGAGCTTCCAGGCACGATCCGGCAGGGTTGATGCATGCGATGCATTACATACGCGGGTGAGAATGTCGTGACGACCGATGAGGTCGCGGGCCTCCTGGTGGAGCTGACCGCCGAGCTCGCCAAGCGAGGTCGGGCCGAAGCGGTCACGATTCCGATCGTCGTGGAGTCCGATGCCGAGGACGCATCCGCCCAACTCGTGATCGGTCTCGGCAACGACGTGCTCTCAGTGCCGCACGACTGGGACCGCGACGTGCCGGACTTCAGCGAGGCCGAATCGCGTCTGCAGGGCTATCTCGACGACCTCCGCCCGTCCACGACGGCGTACGAGCCACGCGACTCCCTCGAGACCTCGGACGTGCTCGAGGACCCCGACCTCGACCTGCGCGACTTCTCCCGCTGAGACGGACCCGCACGACAATGCCGGCGTCGACCCATCTGGTCGACGCCGGCATTCGTTCGGGTCGCTCAGCGCGGGAGCGGCAGCTTGGCCGTCTCGCGGGCCCGCAGCACGACGATCAGCGTGATGAGCGCGGCCGCCATCACGTAGAACGCGGGGGCGAACCGGTTGCCGGTCGAGGCGATCAGGAATGTCGCGAAGTACGGCGTGATCCCGCCGAACACGGCGACCGACAGGTTGTACGCGATCGCCATCGAGCCGTAACGGATGCTGGTCGGGAACAGCTCGGCCATCGCAGCACTCGACGCACCGTCGTAGGCGGCCATGAAGACACCGAGGATCACCATGGCGATCGCCGCCGCCGCGAAGTTGCCCGCGCTCATGAGCATGAGCGTCGGGTACGTCAACACCAGGAACCCGACGCAACCGGCGATCATCACCGGCTTCCGCCCGATGCGGTCGCTCAGCAGGCCCATGAACGGCACGAGGATGGCGATCGCGAGCAGCCCGAGCACGGTGACCGCGTAGCTGAGCGGTTGCGAGTAGCCGAGATCGGTCTGGAGGTACGACGGCATGAAGGTCTGCAGGATCCAGTGGCCGACGGCCTTGATGACGACGAAGCCGACGCAGAAGAGCAGCGCCTTCCAGGACGTCCGCAGCGAGGTCCGCAACGGTGACTTCGAGACGGCCCCCTTCGCTTGGATCGCTTGGAACTCGGGGGTGTCCTCGAGCTTGTTCCGCAGGTAGAGGCCCGCGAGGCCGAGCGGCAGGGCGAGGAAGAAGAGCGCGCGCCAACCCCACTCGTTGAGGGCGTCCGTGCCGAGCGTCGAGGTGAAGAGGAGCACGAGGCCCGCACCGACCACGAAGGCCGCGAAGCCGAACACGTCGATGAAGCTCGTCACGAAGCCGCGCCGGTTGGACGGGGCGTACTCGGCGAGGAGTGTGGTGGCACCCGAGCTCTCGCCACCGGCGGCGAAGCCCTGCACGAGTCGCACGATCACGAGCAGGATCGGCGCCCAGAGGCCGATGAGGTCGAATGTCGGCAGGAGACCCATGACGACTGTCGCCCCGGAGGTCACGAGGATCACCGTCGCGAGGACCGTCTTGCGCCCGATGCGGTCACCGAGCGAGCCCCAGAAGAGGCCACCGAGCGGACGCATCACGAAGCCGGCCCCGAACACCGCGAATGCGGAGAGGAGAGCAGCCTGGGTGTTGCCCTGCTGGAAGAAGTTGAGGCTGATGACGGTCGCGAGCGTGCCGTAGAGGCCGAAGTCGAACCATTCGACGAAGTGACCTGCCCCGGCCGCCCAGATCACCTTCCGCATACGGCGTGATCGCTCCGCGTCGTCGTAGGGGGTCTGTGCGCTGTGCGCGGCGGCTTCGGCCAGGGCTGCAGCCTGGGTCCTGCTCTCGTCCATCGGTCCTCACATCGTTGTCGGGGTGCTTCGAGGTTCACCTGCCGAAGAATCTTACCCACTGAATGGGAAAGTCGTACCGCTGAATGGTAGCGTGGCACTCGCCTGGCGGTCGCCACCAGTTCGACGGCCTCCAGGATCGCGCATCACGAAGGAGTGTCATCCATGCAGCACCGCACCCAGACCGCAGACGTCGTCGTCATCGGCGGTGGCCTCGCGGGCGTGTCAGCCGCCGTCGCCGCTGCCCGCCTCGGTTCGCGGGTCTCGCTCGTCACCAATCGCCCGGTGCTCGGTGGGAACTCGTCGAGCGAGGTTCGGGTGTGGGTGGTCGGCGCGACCGCGCACGGCCACCAGCGGTTCGCCCGGGAGACCGGGATCATGGGGGAGCTCTTCCTCGAGAACCAGTACCGCAATCCGGAGGGCAACCCGTTCTACTGGGACCAGACCGTCCTCGACCTCGTGCGCGCCGAGCCGAACCTGCAGCTGCACCTCAACACCGACGTCCGCATCGTCACGATGGCGGAAGGTGCGGAGGGCGCGGTGTCGCCGTCACCGAGGATCGCGTCCGCCACCGGGTGGACGATGGGCAGCGAGATCGAGACCGAGTTCGTCGCCCCCGTCTTCATCGACTGCACGGGAGACGGGCTGGTGGGTCATCTCGCCGGTGCCACCTCCCGCATCGGGCGCGAGGGTCGCGCCGAGCTCGGCGAGCCGTGGGCGCCCGAGGTGGCGGACGACGAGCTCCTCGGCAGTTCGATCTTCTTCTACACGAAGGACGCCGGACGCCCCGAGCGGTTCGTCGCCCCCGACATCGCGCGCGACATCCGCGACACCCCGATCCTCACCAACCGGATCATCCGGACCGGCGACAACGGCTGCAACTACTGGTGGATCGAGTGGGGCGGTGAGCTCGACACCGTCGCGGAGAACGAGCAGATCCGAGACGAGCTGTGGAGCGTCGTCTTCGGGATCTGGGACTACATCAAGAACTCCGGCGAGTTCGACGCCGACACCCTCACGCTCGAGTGGGTCGGATCCATCCCGGGGAAGCGCGAGTATCGCCGGCTCCTCGGCGACCACACCCTCACGCAGAACGACCTGCTCGACCAGGTCGACTTCGAGGACACCGTGGCCTTCGGAGGATGGTCGATCGACCTGCACCCCGTGGAGGGCGTCTACGCCGAGACCGCCGGTGCACAGCAGCGGTTCAGCAACGGCACCTACGGGATCCCCTTCCGCAGCCTGTACTCGCGGGACGTCGACAACCTGCTGTTCGCCGGACGCAACATCTCCGCCTCCCACGTCGCGTTCGGGTCCACCCGCGTCATGGCGACCTGCGCCACGCAGGGTCAGGCGGTGGGGACGGCTGCGGCGCTCATCGCCCGCGACAGGCTGACGCCGCGGGACCTCGCCGGGCAGGCGCTCCCGCTCCTGCAGCGCACGCTCCTCCGCGAGGACGCCCCGGTCATCGGCATCACCACGGACGACCCCGACGATCTGGCCGGGCGGGCGACGGTCTCCGCGTCGAGCGCGCTCGACGCGATCTCCACGCTGGAGCACCTCGGCTCCGGCGAGCGGTTCACCCTCGACCGCGACGTCGCGATCCTCGTACCCGTCGCTCCGTCACTCGACCAGATCACCCTGCTCGTCGACGCTGCACGCGACACGACCCTCCGCGTCGAACTGTGGAGCACGGGCAAACGCCAGAACGCCGTCCCGGTCGAGCACCTCCTCGACGGAGCCACGGAGATCGCCGCCGGGGTCGGCGTGTCGGCCACCGTCCGCTTCGGATGGACGCCGGAGATCGAGCAGAACGCGGTGCTCGTCGTCCGTGCCAACCCGGACGTCAGCCTGCTCCTCACGGAAGGCCACCCCTACGGGCTCCTCGTGCTGACCGCCAAGCATGCTTCGGACGAGGTGTTCGACGACCACATCCCCGAGGAGCAGGACCAGGCGATCCTGGACTGGAACGCGCGGAAGCTGCGCGGCCGGAGCGTCGCGCTGACCGTCGGTGGAGACACCACGGCGTACCGCCCGGAGCGGATCGTCGACGGCTACCAGCGACCGTACGGGGGACCGCACCTGTGGTCCTCGGAGCGACTCGCTGACAACCGCGATCTGGTCGCCGAGCCCGAGGTCCTCACACTGCACTGGGACGAGCCCGTCGATGTCGCGTCCGTGCGGATCGTGTTCAACGACGACGTCGACGTGGACCTCATCAACCTGCACCACCACCGCACCGACTTCGAGGCGGTCCCCGAGCTCGTCGCCGACTACCGACTCGAGGGGAGACCCGCGGGTGCGGCTGAAGGGATGTGGACGGTGTTGGCCGAGGTCGAGGGGAACCGCCACCGCCACCGGATCCACGACGTCGAGCCCGTGCGGGTCGACGCCCTCCGTGTCGTCGTCACGGCCACGAACGGCTCGCCCTACGTGAGTGTCGCGAGTGTGAAGGTCTTCGAACAGCCGAGCGGGCGCACCACCCGGCCGCGCCGAGCCCGACCGCTACGCTGAACACGGCCTCCGAGGCCGGACATCCGAACCGACACCGACACCGTGGAGGACCCGTGGCAGGTGAGATCCAGCAGGGCATCGGCCGTGCGGCATCCGTGCTCGCCGTGCTCGGCGCATCGACCACCGGACCGTTGCGGGCCTCCGACATCGCCCGTGCCACCGGTCTCGGCACCTCGACGACCGCACGCCTCCTCGGCACGCTCGAGGAGCTCGGCTATGTGACGAAGGCGGCCGACAGCCCGTCCTACGCCATCGGGGCGACCATCCTGGCGCTCGCGAGCGAGGGGCTCAACCAGAACCCGGTGCACCGGGAGTCGCGTGCTCCCGCTCAGGAGCTCGCGCAACGGATCGGGCTCAGCGTCAACGTGGGCGTCCTCGACGGCTCGAGCCTCATCTACCTCTGTCACTTCGAGGGAGCCCTCGCTCCGAAGTCGCACTCGATGATCGGGCTGCGCCAGCCGTTGCACGCGTCCGCGCTCGGCAAGTGTCTGCTCCTCGACCTCGACGCGGACGGTCTCCATGCGCTGCTCGGTGACGAGCCGCTCCCGCGCTACACGGCCAACACCATCACGGAGCACGCGGCCCTCGCCGCGGAGCTCGCGGCGGCGCGGGAACGCGGCGTCTGCATGGAGGACCAGGAGCTCGCGTTGGGTCGTCTCGGGATCGCGGCGCCGATCCGCGACGCGAACGCCAGAGTCGTGGCGGCGATCTCGATCTCGGGTCGGCTGAGCCTGATGCGCGAACGCGACCTCGACGTCCTCACCGAGGACCTCATCGAAGTGGCCGACCGCATCAGCGTCGGTCTCGGGCTCATCTCCGCGATCCCGTCCTCCTGATTCGTCCTCCCGCATCCGATCTCACGAACCGAAGGTGACCCGTGGCGCAATTCGACCTCCCCCTCGCCCAGCTCCAGCAGTACCGGCCCGACCGCGAGGAGGCGCCGGATTTCGACGCGTTCTGGGCGGACACCCTCGCCGAAGCCCACGCCCTCGCCCAGCCGACGGTGCGCGAACGATCCGACCCTGAGCTGACCGGTCTCGTCGTCGAGGACGTCACGTTCTCCGGATTCGGCGGCGACCCGATCAAAGGCTGGTTCATCCGGCCGGCGGGCGCGACCGAGCCGCTCCCGTGCATCGTGCACTACATCGGGTACAGCGGCGGTCGCGGGCTCGCCCACCAGTGGACGATGCACCCGTCCGCGGGCTACGCCGTGTTCGTCATGGACACCCGCGGCCAGGGGAGCGCGAACCTGCCGGGCGCGACGGCCGACCCGTTCGGAAGCGGTCCGCAGGTCGCCGGCAAGATGAGCGCCGGGCTCGACAGCCCCGAGACCTACTACTACCGTCGGGTCTTCACGGACGCGGCGCTCGCCGTCGACGCGGTGCGCAGCTTCCCGGAGGTCGACCCAGCCCGGGTCGTCGTCGCCGGTGGGAGCCAGGGCGGCGGCATCGCGCTCGCCGCGGCCGGGCTCTGCGAGGGACTCGCGGCGGCGCTCGTCGACGTCCCGTTCCTGTCGCACTTCCGTCGTGCCCTGCAGATCACCGACGCGAGCCCCTTCGCCGAGCTGAAGACGTACCTCATCAGCCGACGTGGTCACGAGGAGGAGGTGTTCCGGACGCTCTCGTACTTCGACGCGACGAACTTCGCCGCCCGCGCGACCGCCCCCGCACTGTTCTCCGTCGCGCTCTGCGATGCGGTGTGTCCGCCCTCCACGGTGTACGCGGCGTTCAACCACTACGCGGGCACGCAGAAGGACATCGCCGTCTACCCGTACAACGGGCACGAGGGTGGCGGGCCGGTGCAGCAGCAGGCGCAGCTGACCTTCCTCGCGGACCTCCTCGCCTGACGCGCCGTTCGCCCGAAGATGGGCGAGCGGGCGTGGGACGATGTGCACGTGACTGAGACCGGCGGTACCGACCCGACACTGACGACCAACCGTCGTCGGACGCGGGCCGGCATGATCGCGGCGATGGCGCTCGTGCTCTCGTTCGCGGCCGGAGCGACCGACGCCTTCGCGTTCCTCCAGCTCGGCGGCGTCTTCACCGCGAACATGACCGGCAACTTCGTGCTGGCCGGACTCACGAGCAGACCGGACTTCGGCGAGGTCCTGCTCGGGGCGACGGTCGCCGTGCTGCTGTTCTCCGTCGGGACGTTTCTGGCCTTCCGCTTCACGAGGCTCGTCGCCACCCCTGGGCGGCCTCCGGAGGCGCCGCAGCACCGGCTCGTCCTCGTCCTCGGCGGTGCGGTGGTCGCGCAGGCGTGCGTCCTCATCGGATGGATCGTGTCCTCCGACCTGCGCACGACGCCCGTGATCTGCGTCCTCATCGCGCTCTCCACGCTCGCGATGGCGGGGCAGACGGCCGTCGCGCGACGCATCGAGCGGTCGGGCGTGACGACCACCTTCGTGACCGGCACCCTCACGAGTCTCATGCAGAGCCTCGCCGACGGCGTCCACGACCACCACCTCATCCGCATCGGCGCGATCGTGCTGCTCGTGACGGGCGCCCTCTGCGGCTCGCTCCTCACCGGTGTGGACCCGGTGTTCGGTGCCGCGCTGCCCCTCCTCCCATCGATCGTCGGGCTTGTCCTCCTCCGGCTCGCGCCGACGGCCTCCGACGGCTGATCCACCGCTCCTCGCGCGCGTGCCCGAGACGCGCCGCCGTCAGTGGGTGAGCTGCGCCCGGATGAGGATGGGGAAGTGGTCGCTCGCCTCCGAGGTGGGTTCCTGCTCGTCCACGAGGGCTTCGATCGGTTCCAGTCGGGTGTGCGGCGCGACGCTGCCTGAGCGGCCGAGCACCCAGTCGATGCGTGCGTTCCCGGGACGCTGCGGACCGTAGCCCTGGAACGTGCCGATGCTGTCGCTCTCCACCGGCGAGAGGTCGACGAACCCGGCGTCCGCCAGGGCGTCGTGCGCCGCCGATCCGCGCTCGGTGTTGAAGTCGCCGGTGAGGAGGACGGGCACGTCCACGCCGGAGAAGCGGTCGGCGATCAGTTTCGCACTGCGCGTCCGGACGTCGTCGCCGTGCGGCGTACCTTCGTGGTCGAGGTGGGTGTTGGCGAAGACGAGCTCGTCGCCGGTGCGGCGCTCGCGGAGCCTGACCCAGGTGACGAACCGCGCGTGCAGTGACGGCCAGGTGTTCGAGCCCGGTTCGTCGGGGGTGTCCGACAGCCAGAACTCGCCGGCGTCGAGCTGCTCGAACCGCGAGCGGCGGAAGCACACCGGTCCGTACTCGCCGGCCGAACCGCCGTCACGGCCCTGCCCGAACCAGTCGTACTCGGCGAGGCCCGGGAGCAGGTCGTGCAACTGATGCTCGCGGACCTCCTGCAGCCCGAGGAGGTCTGGAGCGTTGCGGGCGATGACCTGCGAGACGAGCGGTGCACGGTCCACCCACTCGTGACCGGGCTGGGCGACAGCGGTGCGGATGTTGTAGCTCATGACGGTCAGGACGTTCTGGGTCAGGATGGATTCGCTCACCCGGCCAGCGTAGGGGAGCCGGGTGACGGGGAGCTGTCCCCATGTCGCCGAGCGGTCCGCCTGCCTAGACTCGCCCCATGACCTTCGACCTCCGCGACGCCCAGGCCCGGATCCTCGCGCTCAACAGCGAAGAACTCCCCTTCATCTACGACCCGACACCCGACGGGATCGTCGCGCACTGGCGCTACGCCGACCAGCGCTGGCTCGGCTTCATCGGTGCCGGGATGTTCAGTGCCGAGTACGAGCTGCGGGTCGAGCTGCACCCCGAGGACGGCGAGTGGGAGTTCCACGAGCAGTCGTCCTCCTCGAAGACGACGCTCGGCGTCGACGGACTCTCGACGAAGCGCACCTGGCAGTCCGGGCCGCAGAAGTCCTTCTCCTTCGGGCGGAGCGTCGCGCCCATCTCGCAGTCCACCGACCGCGATGGCACGACGACCGGACAGTTCATGGGCTACGAGTTCACGACCGACGAGGTCAAGCAGCCCGTGATCGATGCCCTGACCGCCGCAGGCTGGAAGCAGCGCAAGGGGTTCTTCGGCAAGCTGTTCGGGGGCTGATCAGCCGGCCCTGAGTCGCCCGGAACTGCACGGAGATCGCTGAATTCCATGCAGATCCGGGCGACTCACGCACGCACGACGACCGCCGCTAGGCTTTCAGGAACCTCGCCGCCGAACGGACGGATGGACCAGTGCTCGTCACCATCACCTCGACCGCGCCCTCGGCCGCCGACCTGGGGCACCTCGTCCGTAAGCATCCCGCGCGGGCGCAGAGCTTCGACCTCAGCGTCGGGCGCGCCCACGTGTTCTACCCGGAAGCGAGCGACGAGCGGTGCACCATCGCCCTGCTGCTCGAGGTCGACGCGATCGCGCTCGTCCGCCAGAAGCGCTTCGGTGGCGGTGACGCCGCGTCGCTCTCCCAGTACGTGAACGACCGACCGTACGCGTCGTCGTCGATGGTCGCCGTCGCGATCGGGCAGGTGTTCCGCAGCGCCATGACCGGCCGCAGCGACTCCCACCCCGAGCTCGCCGCGGCAGCGCTCCCGCTGACGATCACCGTCGCCGCGGTGCCGTCGCGAGGTCTGGAGCAGCTGGCGACCCGACTCTTCACCCCGCTCGGCTGGACCGTCGTCGAACGGGTGATCCCGCTCGACCCGACGGTCCCCGCGTGGGGCGACTCGCGATACGTCGACCTGGAGCTGACCGGTCACCTCCGCCTCGCCGACGCGCTCCGCCAGCTCTACGTGCTGCTGCCCGTGCTCGACGACGCCAAGCACTACTGGGTCTCCGACGACGAGGTCGGCAAGCTCCTCCGTGCCGGCGAGGGGTGGCTGGCCGATCACCCCGACCGGGACCTGATCACCAAGCGGTATCTCGCGCACCAGTCGCGGATGGTCACCGATGCGCAGTCGCAGCTGGACCCGGAGGCGCGGACCGACGGCGCCGACGGGGACGACACGGCCACCGCGTCACAGACGAAGCGTGCCCCGGCGCTCGCCGGCCTGCGCGCCGAGGCGGTCCTGCAGGCGCTCACCGACGTGCGGGCTCGGTCGGTCGCCGACGTCGGGTGCGGCGAGGGTGCGCTCCTCACGCGACTGCTGGCGGATCCCCTCGTCACCACGGTGATCGGCACCGACGTCTCCGCACGCGCGCTCGCATCCGCGTCGCAGCGGCTCGGGCTCCGCGACGCGAGCGACCGCGTCCGTGAGCGTGTCCAGCTGCTGCAGTCCTCGGCGACCTACGCCGACACCCGGCTGCGCGGACTCGATGCGATCGTGCTGATGGAGGTCGTGGAGCACATCGACGCCGAGCGCCTCGATGCACTCGAGGCTTCGATCTTCGGTGCTGCGGCTCCAGAAGCCGTGATCGTCACGACGCCGAACCGCGAATACAACGCGCTGTATCCGTCGTTGCCGGCGGGCTCGTTCCGGCACCCGGACCACCGCTTCGAGTGGGACCGTCAGGAGTTCGCGACCTGGTGCACCACTGCGGCCGAGCGGTACGGCTACGGCGTCGAGCACCGCACGGTCGGCGACGTCGACCCGCAGCTCGGCTCGCCGACGCAGCTCGCCGTCTTCCGGAAGGCCATCGCATGAGTGACCTCGAGCACACCCCCGCCGCCCTGCCGATCCCCGAACTGTCGCTCGTGGTCCTCATCGGCGTGAGCGGGTCCGGCAAGTCGACCTTCGCCGCCACGCACTTCGGCCGGTTCGAGACCCTGTCGAGCGACTTCTTCCGCGGGCTCGTCTCCAACGACGAGAACAACCAGGCCGCCAGCGCCGACGCCTTCGCCGCACTCCGCGATGTCGCCGCTCGCCGCCTGGACGCCGGGCTCCTGACGGTCATCGACGCGACCAACGTCCAGCCGGCCTCGCGCAAGTCGCTCATCGATCTGGCACGCAACCACGACGTCCTCCCCGTCGCCGTGGTGCTCGACGTCCCGGAGCGCGTCTGCATCGAGCGAAACGAGGCCCGCGAGGACCGCTCGTTCGGTGCCGCCGTCATCACCCGGCAGCAGGACCAACTGCGTCGGTCGATGCGGCACCTCAGCAAAGAGGGCTTCCGGAAGGTCCACGTGCTCTCCGGCGTCGAGGCGATCGCGCAGGCGTCGTTCGTGCGTGAGCCGCTGCTCAACGACCGCCGTCAGGAGCGCGGTCCCTTCGACGCGATCGGCGACGTGCACGGGTGCCGGAGCGAGCTCGAGACGCTGCTCACGAAGCTCGGGTACGTGATCGAGCGCGACCTAGCGGGCCGACCGATCGACGCCGCCCACCCCGAGGGCCGCCGCGCGATCTTCCTCGGCGACCTCGTCGACCGCGGGCCGGACACCCCTGGCGTGCTAAGGCTGGCGATGGGGATGGTCGGCGCGGGGCATGCCTTGGCGGTGCCCGGCAACCACGAGTCGAAGCTCGTCCGTGCGCTGCAGGGCAAGCGGGTGCAGACCAGCCATGGGCTCGCCGAGTCGCTCGCCCAATTGGCCGAGGAGCCGGAGGAGTTCCGGGCCGAGGTCGAGCGGTTCTGCCGCGAGCTCGTCGCGCACCTCGTCCTCGACGACGGGAAGCTCGTCGTCGCGCACGCCGGCCTGATCGAGCAGTATCACGGACGCGCCTCCGGGCGGGTGCGGTCGTTCGCGCTGTACGGCGACACCACGGGGGAGACCGACGAGTTCGGTCTGCCCGTGCGGCTGCCCTGGGCGGAGGACTACCGCGGCAAGGCGACCGTCCTCTACGGCCATGTGCCGACCCTCGACGCCGAGTGGGTCAACAACACGATGTGTCTCGACACCGGCTGCGTCTTCGGGGGCAAGTTGAGTGCCCTGCGGTGGCCGGAGCGCGAGGTCGTCGACGTCCCGGCCGAGCAGGTCTGGTACGAACCCGTCGTGCCGCTCGGCCGCCCGACCGGTCCCGCCGGCGAGCAGCGGGATCCCGGGCTGCTGCGCATCGACGACGTCCTCGGCAAGCAGGTCGTCGAGACCCGCGTCTCGGGCCGGGTCGGCATCCGCGAGGACGCTGCGGCCGGCGCACTCGAGGTCATGAGCCGGTTCGCGATCGACCCGCGGCGCCTGGTCTACCTGCCGCCGACGATGAGTCCGCCGAGCACCTCGAAGCGGAAGGAGCTCCTGGAGCACCCCGCTGAGGCGTTCGAGGCGTATCGCCGGGAGGGGCTCGACCGGGTGGTCTGCGAGGAGAAGCACATGGGCTCGCGTGCCGTCGTGCTGCTCACGCGGGATCCGGCACCCTTCGGTGCTCCCGCGGGATGGCGTGGCACCGTCCACACCCGCACCGGTCGGCCGTTCTTCGACGAGGAGACGACGCAGACGCTCCTGACGCGGCTCGACGCCGCCGTGGAGCGAGCCGGTCTCTGGGAGGAGCTCGACGCCTCCTGGGTGCTCTTCGACAGCGAGCTGCTGCCGTGGTCGGTGAAGGCCGAGAGCATGATCCGGGAGCAGTACGCCTCGGTCGGAGCTGCCGCGACCGCTGCGCTCCCGGCGGCCGTCCGCGTGCTGGAGCAGGCGGCGGCGACCGGTGTCGACGTCTCGGACCTGCTCGAGCGGACGCGCCGTCGGGCCGAGGCCGCTGACGCCTACGTCGCGGCCTACCGTCCGTACACCGCGCCCTCGAACGGTCTGGAGGGCGTGCAGCTCGCGCCGTTCCAGCTCCTCGCCTCGACCGGCACGAGCCACCTGGGCCGCGACCACGCCTGGCACCTCTCAGTGGCGGACCGCCTTGCGGACGCCGACCCGGAGCTCATCCGTCGGACCCGCTCGATCGAGGTCGACCTCACCTCGTCGGCCTCCGAGGACGCCGCGACCGCGTGGTGGGAGGAGCTGACCGGTGCGGGTGGTGAGGGCATGGTGGTGAAGCCCGTGGCCGGCCTCGTCCGCGGTGAGAAGGCGCTCGCGCAGCCCGGCATCAAGGTGCGGGGCCGTGAGTACCTGCGCATCATCTACGGCCCCGACTACACGGAGCCGCACAACCTCGAGCGCCTGCGTGATCGGGACATCGGCCACAAGCGGTCGATGGCGCTGCGTGAGTACGCGCTCGGTGTCGAGGCGGTCGAGCGGTTCGTCGCCGGTGAACCGACCTGGCGGGTGCATCAGGCCGTCTTCGGCGTGCTCGCCATGGAGTCCGAGCCGATCGACCCGCGCCTCTAGCGTCGACCCCGGCGGGTCGTCAGCGGAGGACGGAACTCAGCAGCAGGCTCGTCTCGCTGTTGACGACGCCCTCGATGCGTCGGATCCCGCCGAGCACGCGGTCGAAGTCGGTCAGCGTCTCGGTGCGGAGTTCCGCGACGAGGTCCCACCCGCCGTTGGTGGTGTGGAGCGCGCTGATCTCCGGGAAGCCGCGGAGCTGGCGGATGACGTGATCGGTGGTGCGACCCTCGACCTCGATGAACGCGATCGCGCGGATGGTGCCGGGGTCGAGTTCGTCGCGCACCCGGACGGAGAACCCGACCACCGTGCCGGAGGAGATGAGTCGCTCCAAACGGCTGTTCACGGTCGCCCGGGCGACGTCGAGCGACCGGGCCAGGCTCGCGACCGACGCACGGCCGTCGGCTCGGAGCGCAGCCAACAGCCTCCGGTCCAGATCGTCCAGCGCAGCCATGCACATAATGTACAACCGAGTTACTCACATTGTGCATAACCTGTGCACAAATCGCGCATCTCTGGAATGGAAAGTGCAGATCGTCGAAACCTAGGCTCGAAGCAACCGCGAGCGGTCTGCTCCGGTCGGCTCCGAGCCCGAACTCGTCTGGAAGGGAACGTCATGACGCGTTTCGTCGATGTCCGCAACATGGTCCGCTGGACGGCAGACCGAGGTCCCGAGCGCATCATCGCCGGCATGATCGGTTACCTCGAGGCCGACTTCCGCCGCTGGCCGTCGTTCGACAAGAGCCCGCGGGTCGCGAGTCACACGCCGTTTGGCGTCATCGAGCTCATGCCGACGAGCGACCACGAGACGTACGCCTTCAAGTACGTGAACGGCCACCCCTCCAACCCCGCCCGGGGCTACCAGACGGTCACGGCGTTCGGCGTCCTCGCCGACGTGCACAACGGCTACCCCACCTTCCTCGCCGAGATGACGCTCCTCACGGCCCTCCGCACCGCCGCGACGTCGGGCATGGTCGCGAAGCACCTCGCCCGTCCCGATTCGAGCGTCCACGCGCTCATCGGCGCCGGTAGCCAGGCCGAGTTCCAGGCCCTCGGCATGCGTGCCGCCCTCGGGATCAACACGGTGCGGATCTGGGACGTCGACCCGCTCGCGATGGACAAGTTCGCGCGCAACCTGGAGCCGCTCGGATTCGAGGTCGTCATCGGGACGAGTGCCGCCGACGCCGTGGCGGGCGCGGACGTCGTCACGACCTGCACGGCCGACAAGGCGCTCGCGACCGTGCTCACGAACGACCTGGTCGAGCCCGGCATGCACCTGAACGCCATCGGTGGCGACTGCCCCGGCAAGACGGAGCTCGAGGCGTCGATCCTCGATCGCGCCGAGGTGTTCGTCGAATTCCCGCCGCAGACCCGCATCGAGGGCGAGATCCAGCAGATGGCTCCCGATTTCCCGGTGATCGAGTTCTGGCAGGTCCTCACGGGTGCCGTCCCCGGCCGCACCTCGCGGGAGCAGATCACGCTCTTCGACTCCGTCGGCTTCGCGATCGAGGACTTCACCGCGCTGCGCTTCCTCCGCGACTCCGTCGACGGCAGCGAGTACTTCGAGGAGATCGACCTCGTCGCCGCCCCCGACGACCCGAAGGATCTCTTCGGGCTCGTCGGCGCGCTCTCTCCCGTCGGCTGAGTCCCACATGTCCGTCCAGGCGCCGTCGGCCGTGGTGCTCATCCGGCCGCACCGGTTCACGCCGAACCCGCTGACCGCGGCCGACAACGTCTTCCAGGTGGCGGAGGGCGTCCCGTCGGCGTCCGTGGCCGGGGTGGCTCACGCGGCGTTCGACGAGGTCACCGCCGTGGCGCAGGCCCTCGATGCCGCGGGCGTCCGCGTCCACCTGTTCGACGATGAGGACCCGGACCGCCCCGATAGCGTCTTCCCCAACAACTGGCTGTCCACCCATGCGGGCGGGCACCTGGCGGTCTACCCGATGTACGCGGTGAACCGCCGACGCGAGCGGCGGTGGGACATCGTCGAGATGCTGAAGCGCGAGTACCGCGTGCAGGACGTCATCGACTACTCGGGGCTGGAGCTCGACGACGTGTTCCTCGAGGGCACCGGTGCGATGGTGCTCGACCACGCAGCGCGAGTGGCGTTCGTCGCGCGATCCCACCGTGCCGACCCGATCGCCCTCGAGCGGTTCTGCACCAACTTCGGCTACGAGCCGCTCGTCTTCGACGCGGTCGACCCCCACGGGGTCCCGATCTACCACACCAACGTCATGATGGGCGTGGCGACCGAGTTCGCGCTCGTCGGTCTCGACCTGATCGCCTCGCCGGCGCGACGCGATCAGGTGATCGAGCGGCTCACGGGCCATGGGCGGACGATCGTCGACCTCGACTACGGACAGGTCTGCGACTTCGCCGGCAACGCGATCGAGCTGCGTTCGGCGACGGGGGAACGCCTCCTCGCGATCTCGAGTCGTGCCGTCCAGAGTCTGCGGTCGGAACAACTCGCGATCATCGAGCGCAGCTGCCGGATCCTGCCGCTGGACGTCCCGACGATCGAACTCGCCGGGGGTTCCGTCCGATGCATGATCGCCGGGATCCACCTGGACCGGCGGCCTGCGGCGACGGCGTCCGATGTGGCACCGACCGCCCAGCTCGCCCGGTCCTGATTCCACCGATCGGTGATCCGATTAACGCAAATCCGTCCGTCAGACGCGGTGCCTGGGCCCGACAGGCCTCCGCCGATGGCTGATCGCGTGCGCATGGGCTAGATTGACGATCGATCAGCTGATCGACGTGGAATCCGGCCGACGTCCTCTCTGACCGAGCTGCAGAGAGTGGGCGATCATGCCGCTGTTGGAACATGAAGCCTCTCGACGCGGCCGACTCCGGGTGTTCGCCCGCGCACAGCTCCCGTTCGCGATCGCCTTCGGCATCGTCGCGATCCTCGTCGCGATCGTCCTGCCCGAGCGGTTCTTCACGGTCGCCGTCCTCTCGGGCACTGCTCTCGCGGCGATCAGCACCCTCCTGGCGGGATTCCTGCCCTGGGAACGCTGGCCGACGCACGCGATGGCCGTCATCGCGGTCCTCGACCTCCTCGCCGTCGCGAGCATCCGGCTCGAGCTCATCAGCGTGACTCCGGGCGCGAGCCTGCTCTGCATCTTCCCCGTCCTCTGGTTGGCGTTCGGGTTCACCCCGCGGATGATCATCCTGGCCGTGGCGGGGACCCTGTTCATCAGCAGTGCTCCCTACGTCCTCCGGGCTCGCACGCCGGAGACCGCCGTGGACTGGCTCAATGTCGCCCTGCTGCCCATGCTCACGATCGGTATCGCGGTCGCCGTGAACATCGGGGCCCGCCAACTGCGACGGAGCCGACACGCCATCCAGGAGCAGGCCGCGCAGCTCGAACGCTCGCTCGCCAGGGCGCTCGACGCGGAGGCGCTCGCCGAATCGATCCTCGAGACGGTGGACGCGGGCGTGGCCTTCTACACGGCGGACGGCACCCTGGGCGTGGCGAACGCGCATGCCGCGGACATGGTCGCCGCCGTCGGGTTCCGGCTGGACACCCCGCCGTATGCCGGGGAACACGTGCTCCAAGCCGACCGCCGGACACCCATCCCGTTCGACGAGCAGATCATCCCCAGAGCGCTGCGGGGCGAGCTGCTGTCGAATCATCTCGAATGGGTGGGGGAGGCCGGCCGACAACGGGCGATCCTCGCCAGCTCCACGCGGGTCATGCGCAACGGCGACACGCATCTGGGGACGGTCATCGTCGCACACGACGTCACCGAGCTCGCGAATGCGATCAACGTCCGTGAGGCGTTCCTCACGACGGTCTCGCACGAGTTGCGGACGCCGCTCACCTCCATCCACGGCTACCTCGAACTGATCATGGACGACGCCGAGGTCGATGCCCCCGGCCTGCTCCCGGCGCTGCGGGTGGTCCAGCGCAACGCGGTCGAGCTGGAGCGGCGGGTGCAGGAGCTGTTGACCGCATCCGACTCGACGGTCCAGATAGCGCCGAGTCGTATCGACCTCACGGACGTGGCCACGCGTGCGATCGAGACGTCGACCGCGGGAATCTCGGGTCCGGCCGTCCGACTGCACGCCGATGCGGCGGCGGTCGTCTCCGCGGACCCCGAGCAGGTCCTCCGTGCGATCACCGAGCTCGTCGCCAACGCCGTGAAGTTCACGCCGGCCGATGGGACGGTCGACGTGGTCGTCGAGCCGGGCGACGGGCACGCCGAGGTGACCGTCAGCGACACGGGCGTCGGGATGAGCGCCGACGAACTCCGTCAGGCCTTCGACAAGTTCTACCGGGCCGAGTACGCGCGGGACCAGGCGGTGCAGGGCGTGGGACTCGGCCTGCCGGCAGCGCGGGCGATCGCCGAGGCCCATGGCGGCTCCGTGACCCTGCGGAGCACGCCCGCGGTCGCACACGTCCCCGGTGGGACCGTCGCGACCCTCGTCCTGCCATCGGAGCCTGTCCGCACACCGTCACGATGACGCGAACGCTCGGCCAGCCCTAGTCTGCTGACGGTTCACCGAGGAGTGCCGACCGTGCCGCGTCGAGGCCGGTGACCTCAGCCGCCCAGTCGGGCCGAATGAACTCGTCGCGGTGCAGCCGGAGGCCCTGCGACTCGACGAGTTCGCCCGGTCGGCCGATGAAGCGTTGCAGACCGTTGTCCCGATAGCCGAGTCGACGCGAGACGCCGAGCGATGCGCCGTTCCAGACGGCGGCGTCCGACACGGCGACCTCCGCGTCGAGGTGGTCGAAGGCGAACTGGAGCATGCCGGCCCGCATCTCGATGCCGAGCCCCTTGCCCTGCTGTGCCTGCGTCAACCAGGAACCGCTCCCGACCGTCCGCGTGACGGCGAAGTCGCGGGCGCCGACGTCCTGCAGACCGATCGGCGTCCCGTCCAGGAGGATCGCGAGATTGAGCGTCCAGGAGGAAGGAGTCACCTTTGCGCGCTGCGTCCAGAGGAACCGAGCCGTCTCGCGGATGAGTTGTTCGCGCGGCTGGTCGGTCCACGGTGTGGAGAACGGCATGACGGCGGGGTCGTGGACGCCGGCGAGGGCGGCCTCGATCAGTCCGGGGAGGTCCTCGTCGCGCACGAGGCGCAGGACGAGTCTCGGCGTGCGGATCTCCAGGCCGAACAGCGGCCAGACGTCGGTGAGGCTGAGCATCAGGCCACGGTATCGCCTCGGGCTGTAGCCGGTCGAGGCCGCGCTGTCGAGCCGGGGGTGTGGAGGGCGGCTTCCGTGACACACTCGACGCGCCGCGGGATCGCGGCCCGGTTCGACGATGAGAAGGGCTCCACGATGAAGTACACGCACCTCGGCCGCACGGGGACGACGGTCTCCAGGATCGTGCTCGGCACCATGAACTTCGGCGACCGGACGAGCGAGGAGGACTCGTTCGCGATCATGGACCGGGCACTTGAGCTCGGCGTCAACTTCTTCGACACGGCGAACGCGTATGGCGGCAGCGCCGGTCGTGGCGCGACGGAGGAGATCATCGGCCGGTGGTTCGCAGCCCGCCCCGGCGTCCGTGACGACATCGTCCTGGCGACGAAGGTCCACTCGCCCATGACTGCTCCGAAGGACGACGGCTCGGACGTCGTGAACGCCCGTGGTGCGTCGGCCTGGCAGGTGCGTCGCGAGGCGATCGCCTCCCTCGAACGACTGCAGACGGATCGGATCGACCTCTACCAGTTCCACCACATCGACCGTCACATCTCCTGGCAGGAGCTGTGGCAGGCCATGGAGGTGCTCGTCGCGCGCGGCGAGGTCGTCTACACGGGCAGCTCGAACTTCGCGGCGTGGAACATCGCGCAGGCGAACGAGGTCGCATCTCAGCGACCCTTCCTCGGTCTCGTCAGCGAGCAGTCGCTCTACAACCTCGCGCAGCGCTCGATCGAACTCGAGGTCATCCCCGCCGCACAGCACTACGGGCTCGGCATCCTGCCGTGGTCGCCGCTGTCCGGTGGTCTGCTGAGCGGTGGTTCCTCCGACAAGCGCGCGCGGTCGGGCGAGTCCCGTATCACCGAGGCCCGAGCCAAGCAGCAGGAGCAGCTCGACGCCTACGACCACTTCGCGTCCGAGCGTGGTTGGACCTCGGCGTCGCTCGGTCTCGCGTGGCTTCTGCACCAGCCCGGCGTGACCGGCCCGATCATCGGACCGCGCACGATCGAGCAGCTGGAGTCCGCCGTCGCAGCGGTCGACATCGAGCTGAGCGCCGATGACCTCGCCTCTCTCGACGAGCTCTTCCCCGGTCCCGGTGGCCAGGCCCCGGAAGCCTACGCCTGGTAGGAACGTGCGACGCGGCCGACCGCCTCGCTGATGGCGGTCGGCCCGGTGTTCACTTCGAGGATCCGCCGGCTGATGGTCGGCTCGAGGACGAGTGCCTCGAGGACCGCGGCCACGTCCTCGCGTGTGATCTCGTCGTGGAGCTCGGCGGGCCCCAGGGCGACCGTGCCCCGGGCCGGGTCGTCGGTCAGCAGGGACGGGCGGAGGATGACCCAGTCGATCGGCTGACGGGTGAGGGCGACCTCCGCCCGTTTCTTGACGGCGAAGTAGTGTTCCTCGTCGTCGCTCAGCTGCCGCTCGCGCCAGGCCTCCGGCAGGACGGACAGCAAGATGAGGCGTTTTCCCGGTGATGCCATCACTGCATCCGACACGCGCTGGAGCGCCGCGTCGTCGATGTCGTTTGTCACGCTTTGAGCTCCGGCATTCGACCCCGCGGCGAAGACGATGACGTCCCAGTCCGAGATCATCGCCGTGATCTCCCGCGTGGTGGCGAACCCGAGCTCGCCCGTGACGGTCGTTACTCCGTCGGGGCCCAGGGTGGGGTCAGGCAGTGACGACCTCGTAAGGCCTGAGACGATGATGCCGCCCGCGCGGAGTCGGGCGGCCAGGAGGCGACCGACCCTGCCCGTGATCCCGAAGATGAAGACGCGCGTGGTGGGTGCGGCTGAATCGTCGTGGGATGCGTTCTCGGCCGCGGCGGTGGTGTCTCGTGACGTCATGGGTGATCCTCTCGATCTCTTACTTACCAATGGTAACTTACCAAGAGTAGGTACAATCGGGGGATGAAAACTACCGCGGACGACAGCTTCAGCTCTGGGCCGAGACGTCGCCTCTCGTGGGATGCGCGCCACGTGCAGTTGCTCGATGCGTTCCGCGACCTCATCCGCACGCAGGACCTCGCGGATGTCACCCTGGCGCGTGTGGCCGCGCACGCCGGCGTGACGAAGCCCGTGGCCTACGACCACTTCGGCGATCTGTCGGGGCTGTTCTCCGAGGCCTACCGAGCCTTCGAGTCCCACCAGCGAGACCTCCTGCTCCGGGCCCTCGAGAGCGCCCCGCGGGACCTCGATGCTGTAGCCGACCTGGTCGCCGAGGCCTACATCGCGTGCTGGGTCGCTGAGGGGTTGGAGCTTTCGGCCGTGGTGGACGCCCTCCGCGGGTCGAAGACCCTGAGCGCCCTGCGGTCGGAGGCGGAGCTGGCGTATCTCGAGATCTGTCGCGAGGCGCTGGAGCCTTGGACCGGACCCCTCGTGAGTGCATCGTTGGTAGCTGTCGTCGGTGCCGGGGACGCCCTCGCCCGAAGTGTCATGTCCGGGTCACTCTCAACCGCCCAGGCCTCCTCGACACTCGCCGTGGTGGTTCGTGCCGTCGCGTCGGCGTCTGCCGTCCCCGATGCCACTCGAGACCGCAGGACCTGAGCGGCGCCTTCCTCAGCGTGGGGAGTCGGCGGGAGCGAGCGCGATGACGTGTTCGCCGACCCCCCGTTATGGTGGCTCCATGGCTCGCGCACCCTGGAATCGACCCGGCGAATCTCCACAGATACGACGGCTTCGCATCGTGATGTTCTGGACCGCCGTCGTCCTCGTCGTGGCATTCGTCGCCATCCTCGTGTACTTCGTCGTGCGATCGGCTGAAATCGCCGGTCTGTAAGGGCGGCCCGCGGGGATGGACACTCACTGGCCCCCGGGCATGATGGCTTCGATGAGGCTGAAACTCGCGTCCACGGATGACTTCATCACGCTTCGTCGCCTGTTCGATGACCCTTCCTTCCACGGATGGGGCGGGCCGGGACGGCTTTCCGACGAACTCATCCGCGCCAAGTACCTAGGGGCGCGACTGCCCGACGTCGAGTGCTATCTCGTCCTCGTCGAGGAGCAGGCGGTCGGGCTCGTCCAGCTGCACGTGGACGGGGCTGACTGCGCTGGGATCGACCTCATCTTGTCGCCCTCGGCGCGAGGTCAGGGGACCGGTCGACGGGTGGTCGATGCCATGGTGGCCCGCGCAAGGGAACGGAACATCGCTCGACTCACCGTCGACCCGGAGGTCGGGAACGAGCGCGGCGTCCGGTTCTGGCGAGCCGTCGGGTTCGAGCCGCGTCAGACGGTCACCGACCGCGCTGGACGAGCGCCCTATGTCGTGCTGTCGCGCAGCACCGAGGCGGCAGCGATCGGCTGCTGCAGTTCCGTGACCCAGTCGGATTGATCCTCCGACACCGCCCGAACGTAGAGCTCGCGGCACGGCCCCGCCGGCACGAAGCCCCGGGCGATGATCTCGGCGTGGATCGACTGCCAGCTCTCAGCGATCCGGTCCATCGACCCGAGATGGATGCCGCAGATCGCCAGGAGCTCTGCCGGCAGCTCGACCACCTCGAAGCCTTCGCGGGGCGCGCCGTTGTAGGCGTAGCCGACGACGACTTCGGTGCCGTCCTCGCTCGCGCTGTACTGCGCGATCGGCGTGGTCAGCGAACCGCTCTCGTCTCCGATGATGGACGCGACCGCGTCGAACGAGGGTCCGACGAAGTCCGCGATGTCCGGCTGGGAGGGGACGACGCCACGGCGGGCGGCCAGCCGAACGGCGGGCAGGGGCTTCTCGATGATCTCGATCTCTGACATGTGATGCTCTCTCTCGATGAGGTGGAGCCGCCGTTCCACATCGACGAGTCGTGCGGCCGCGACGCGATGCTCGCGTTCGACCTCGGCTCGACGCGCCTGCAACAACCGGGCGATGCGCGTGGCATCCACCCCTTGGTCGAGGATCAGGGCGACGTCCTCGAGACCGAAGCCGAGATGTCGAAGCGCCACGATCCGATGCAGTCGTTCCAACTGCGAAGGATCATACGAGCGGTAGCCGCTGGACTCGTCCACGTGGGCAGGCACGAGCAGACCTGCGGTATCCCAATGCCGGAGCATCCGGTGGGTCACCTGGCCGATCTGCGCGAACGCTCCGATGGACAACATGTCTCAGTTCTCCCTCCTCACACGGTGTCAGAGTCAAGCATCTCGATCACTCCACCGTGAGCACGCGGTGGGGAATCCACCCCTCGCGACCGTCGGCGTTCCGACACCAGGACCAGCCGCTTTCCGGATCATCCTCGACGACGTCGACGGTGTCGCCGGTGACTGCGGGCAGCTCGGTGGTGTCGTATCCGGCGCGGACGACACCCACCGACCCGTCGACGTCGAGATGGCGGGCGGGCACCCAACCCGTTCCGTGTGACGCCGTCACGAACACGAACGCGGGCCACTCTGTGTCCCGGTCCCCGACCTGAACGACGTCTCCGGGCCTCACCGTCAACGGCGGGCGCTCGGGAATCTCATGATCAGCAATCAAGACGCATCGCACAGCGTCAATCCTCTCAGTGCGGTCCTTCGCCGCCGGGATACACGCCATGGAGCCACCGCCGGATGCGGCCTCGCGCACGAGCTCGGAGCGTCGGCGGAGGAGGGCTCCTAGTTTCCGCTGATGACGCTCACCGCTTGGAGGCCGATGACGATGGCGTTGATCGGTACGGCGATGATGAGCACGACGGCGGCCCCGACGGCGGCGATGATCGAGTGACGAGGGGTCCGCTTGTGGACCCTCGCCTGCAGGATGAGCGTGACGATCGGCGGAGCGATCGCGATCACGGCGCCGAGGATGAAGCCACCGAGCATGCCGCCACCGCTCAGCCGGTCCTCGGGCGGCCCGAACTCGCCCTGCAGTGCGAACGAGAGTTGGACGAGCCAGCTCACGACCAGCAGCCCGAACAGGAGCAGCGTGATCCCGACGCCGGATGCTCGCCCGGTGACCGGCTCGTCCTGGTCGGCTGCTCCGGCTTCGACGCCAGCCACCGATCCGTCCGCCACGGCAGGCCCGGTGGCTGGGCTCGGCCCCGATGGCGGTTCGGCCGGCGGCCGCAGTCCGTCGCCGGTGCTCGGTTCGTCGCTCAACGCGTGCCTTTCATCGGTCGATCAGACGCCAGGGTCCCGTCGTCCTCATCAGCCTATTCGTCACGCCGTGAGCGCCGCCCGCACCTGCGCGGCCAGCAGCGGGACCGTCTCCTCCTGGAACCAGGGGTTCTTGGTGCGCCAGCCGCGCGCGAGCGGCGACGGGTGCACGATCGGGAAGAGCGGGAGGTGGGTCTCCGCGGACCGGACGTTCTCCGTCAGGGTGCGACCGGCCCGCGGTCCGAGGTAGGCGCGCTGGGCGTAGGCACCGATGAGGATCGTCAAGCGCACCTCCGTCAGCTGCTCGAGCAGGGGCGGATGCCAGCGCGGTGCGAAGTCCCGGCGCGGCGGCAGGTCGCCGCTCGTCCCCTTGCCCGGGAAGTAGAAGTCCATCGGGATGATCGCGACGTTCGCCGGGTCGTAGAACTCCTCGGGCGTCACACCCATCCATGAGCGGAGGAGGACGCCGCTCGGGTCGTTCCACGGGATGCCCGACTCCTGCGCCAGGCGACCAGGCGCCTGACTGATGATGAGGACCCGTGCCTCGGGGGAGGCGACGAAGAGCGGTTCCCAGCCGAGTTCGCGGGCCCAGGCGTTCGACTCGTGCGCGGCGACCTCGGCTCGGAGTCGATCGATCGGATGCATCCCTGCAGTCTCCCACCCGCCGCCCAATACAGTGAGGGGATGGACGACGACCAGCGGCGACGGCGACTCATCCCCGAGCCGGTGGACCGGTTCGCGACCGGCGAGGAGTACCCCGAGTACCGGGTCGACCTCGAGCGCATCCGGTTCTCCCCGTACTTCGCGCGGTTGTCCGCCGTGACGCAGGTCGTCTCGCCCTCCGGTGTCGGCCAGGTCGTCCACAACCGGCTCACGCACTCGATCAAGGTGACCGCGGTCGCCCGCGCCATCGCCATGCAGCTCACCACGACCGATCCCGAGCAGAACGCCATCGTCGAGCGGCTCGGCGGTTGCGACCCGGTCGTCGTGCAGGCAGCGGCATCAGCTCACGACCTCGGCCACCCGCCGTTCGGCCACCTCGGCGAGCAGGTCCTCGACCGCCTGGCCCGAGAGCGACTCGGCCTCGCGGAAGGCTTCGAGGGCAACGCGCAGTCGTTCCGCATCCTCTCCGCGCTCGACGTGTGCGAGACGGTGAAGGAGGGCCTCAACCTCACGGCGGCCTCCCGCGCCGCCGTGCTCAAGTACCCCTGGGGCCGCACCATCCACCGTCCCGACCTCGACCCCACCGACCCGACCAGGATGCCGCGCGGGTCCACCGCAAGCCGCTGGGAGACCGCGCCGCCGAAGTTCTCCGCGTACACCCTCGATCTCGACGACATGCTCGACGCACGCAGTGCGTTCACCGCGATCGCCCCCTGGCAGCAGACCGTCGAGTGCTCCGTGATGGACGTCGCCGACGACATCGCCTACTCCCTGCACGACCTCGACGACTTCTACCGGGCCGGCGTCCTGCAGCAGGCGGCGGTGGCGGTCGAGTTCCGCACCTTCCTCCGCGACCAGCACACCCTCGCCGCGCTCGACGCCGAGGAGCTCTGGAACCGCGCACCCGGCCACTCGCTCGAACTGTTGCGCCGGCGGATCGTCTCGCGCGACCCGTGGATCGCCAGCGACGAGCACTTCCGGGCGTCGGTCCAGCGGGTCGCGACCGAGCTCGTCGAAGGACTCCTCGCGGTCCCCTTCGACGGTTCCAGC
The DNA here is from genome assembly GCF_001865025.1 of Plantibacter sp. MMLR14_011. Lineage (NCBI taxonomy): Bacteria > Bacillati > Actinomycetota > Actinomycetes > Micrococcales > Microbacteriaceae > Plantibacter > Plantibacter sp. MMLR14_011. The sequence continues at coordinate 69,660 of NZ_MJGW01000050.1, read as the reverse complement.
CGCACCGAGCGCGCCATCGAATCCTTCGTGTCGTCCTGGATCGGCCGCCTCCAGCGTTCCGTCCTCGTCGTGGAGGAGCCGAACGTGCGATCCGGTCATGTGTCACTCCTGCCCGAGGCGTGGCACGACGTCACCGTGTTGAAGTTCGTCCACACCCGGTTCGTCATCGACCGGCCGGACTTCGCCACCTATCAGCGCGGCCAGTCGCGGGTGCTCGACGTGCTCGTCACCGAACTGGACAGCTGGCTCGACGACCCGCGCGACGGCCCGCGCGCGCCGCAGAAACTGCTCGACTTCGTCGAACTCGCCACGGACGGCTACTTCCGCCTGCGGGCCGACAACCCCGACTGGCTTCCGGCCGACCCCGAGTCCGACGACGGTCGTCCGCAGAGCGACCCGCGCGCACTGGGGCGCCTCGGTCGGGCGCGCGGCATCCTCGACTACGTCGCCTCGCTGACGGACGAACAGGCGACGGCGCTCGCGGCCAGACTGCGCGGCGACCGCGAAGCCTGGGCCTTCGGGAGCTGATCCACACCGTCGTTGAGGACCTCGACGACGGGTGTCGGCGCATTTCGGATAGTTCTGAGCACCGGAATGCTAGACCGTCTAGCGTTATTCCTGGCGCCGGGAATCTCCTCGGACCACGACTGAACGGATGGCGCGACCATGGGCAACCTCCTCTACGGAACCCCTCCGACCCCGCACGAGATCGAAGACCGACTGCTCGCTCACCTGCAGACGGTCATCTTCACGAAGTTCCGCCGCAACGAGAGCTTCGCGTTCCACCTCGATGCCGTGCCCGGCCGCGGTACCGGACGCCAGTCGCTCTGGCTGAACCCGATGATCCCCCTCCAGTTCTCCTTCTACGGCAGCCGTGCCCCTGAACTCAACCGGGAATGGCTGGCCGCGCTTCTCGAGCAGGCCAACAGTGCCAAGGGCATGCGGGTCGTTCCGGAGCCCGCTGCCAGCGGCGTGAAGCGCGTCGAGTCGGCGGCCTAGGTCCGAGGGTCCGCTCCGGCGGATCGATCAACGCCACGACGAGCTCCGGCAGTCGGGCATCTGCGAAACACCAGTTGGGGGTGGGACCGTGACGACCTGGTCTTCCAGTGCGCCCGACTTCCTCGCCCTCGATGACGCGCGCACCACGGGCCGGCTGCTCGACCGGACCGACATCGTCTTCGAGACCTCGCACGTCAGCGCCGAGGCGGGCGGCGGTCTCTCGCTCAGTCGCTCGGCGATCGCCCTGGACGTCGACGGCGACACCGTCCGTGTCCTCACCCGGCACGTCGTCGCGTGGTCGCTTCGCGCCGAGGGCGGACTCATCGTCGTGACCGTGTGGTCCGAACGACCGACCGCCGTCCACGAGACGACGGTGCTACCCCGCTTCGCCCACATGACGTCGTCGGCGATGACCGACGTCCTCGGCGCGGAGCACGGCTTCCTGCAAGGGACCGCCTGACATCGAGTGGACTGCTCCGCGTCCGGACGCCCCGTCGAGGGTGACAGTTCAGGATCGTCGTGAGATTCTATGAACGATGAGCGAACACACGGGACCCGTCGAGCGGTCCGAGGTCGCAGGTCGCGACGTCGATGAGGCCCGCGACCTGTTCGCCGGTGCCTACAACGCCGGCTCGATGGTCATCGAGCCCACGGCATCCGACTTCACCTTTCGATACACCGCCATCGGCGACGACGAGCTGACCCTGCGCGGCACCCAGTTCGACGGCCACGTCACGGGCACGGTCCTGACGCAGGGCGAGTACATCGTCTCGTGGTTGACCGGCGGCAGTGGCGCCACCGATCTCGCCGGTGATCCGGTTCGACTCGTGCACGGGCAGCCGGCGATGTTCGCGAACAACCGGCTCGCCGAGTTCGACTTCACGGACTACCGGCAGAACCTGATGCACTTCGACGGGACGTTCCTCGAGCGGGTGGCCGGCGAGGTGGAGGGCACGAGCGGCCCGATCCTCTTCGACACGACGGCCCGCCCGTCCGGAGAACAGCTCCGTCGTTGGGCCGCCTCGGTGACGTCCGTCGCCCGGGTCATCTACGACGACACGAGTCCAGCGCTCCTGCGGTCCGAGGCGAACCGCGCGGCAGCGGTCGCGCTCTTGGAGACCTTCCCGCACACGGCGCTCCATGCGCCGGTCGAGATCGGGGTACCGAGCGGCGGCAAGACCCGCGCGGCCGTCGAGTTCATGATCGCCAACGCGCATCTCCCGATTCGAACGGAGGACGTGGCCGAAGCGGTCGGCATGAGCCAGCGCAGTCTCCAGAGTGCCTTCCGCAAGGAGCACGACATCACCGCGATCGACTACCTCAGGCGTGTCCGGCTCGATCGGGTGCAGGAGGAACTTCGTCAGGCCGACCCGGGGCGGGCCACGGTCGCCGAGATCGCCAACCGATGGGGCTTCGCCCATCTCGGGCGCTTCTCCGCCTCGTACACCAACCGCTTCGGAGAGTACCCGAGCACGACGCTCGGCTCATAGCCGTCGAGACCGGTCGGGTCAGAACTCGCCGAACTCGTCGTATTCGTCGAGACCGGAGAGACTCTCCGTCTCGAGCGTCGGGACGATCTCCAACGCCCGGTTCGCGAAGGACTCCACGCTGACGTGCAGGCCGGGGCTGACGAGGACGTCGAGGTTCCGGTCGGAGGCGAGCGGGACGCGGACGAAGCGACCGCCGACCTGGACGGCGGACTCGATCTCGGACATGAGCGCTGGAATGTCGACACCGGGTTCGATGTCGTAGGTGGCACGCCCGATGGCGATGCTGTACTGCATGACCATCACCTCCGAGCTCGGGTTGTTGATGCCAGCGTAGGGAACGGTCCTGAGGATGACGGTGGGTTGACCAAGGCGGCGACTCATGCAGGGGGTGTCGCCTCAGTCCTCCTCCCGCGCGGCGAAACTGCGCAGCACGGATGCGACGAATGCGAGCTCCGCGTCACCCGTGGCGACGCTGTTCATGAACGCCTCCGCTGCATCCACGTTGAAACCGTGGCTGAGCCGGATGCCGTTCATGCCGAGGAACACCCACGCAGACGCCCAAGCCGTGCGCTTGTTTCCGTCGACGAAAGCATGATTGCGAGCGATGGAGTGCAGTAGGGCTGCCGCTTTCAGGAAGATGTCCGGGTAGGCGTCGAGTCCGAAAACGGTGCTCTGCGGCCGGGTGACTGCAGCGTCGAGAAGTCCGAAATCACGGACGGCAGGCTGGTGGCCGAGCGCGGCGGCGCTGGCCGTGAGGACATCCTCGCGGTCAAGGAAGTACGCGGTCACGCGAGGCGCGCATTGAGCTCGGCGGAGGTCGCTGCGACCTCCTGCGCGAGTTGGGCGATCATCCGCTTCCGGTCGTTCGCCGCAGCCAATGCAGCATCGTGGACGAACACTTTCAGGGAGGTCTCCGTGCCTGAGGCGGATGCGCGGAGCTGCTCGAGTTCCGCGTCGGTGAAGGTCACGTTGAGTGCCGGCATGGATCGATGATAGCTCGTTGGTACCTGAACAGGTACCTGCTACCGTGCGCGGTCGACGCGGGTCTCCTCCCAGACGGGCTCGTCGGAGGCCTGCACCCGGCCGTCGGAGCCGAAGACGAGGAAGCGGTCGAAGCCGCGCGCGAACCAGCGGTCGTGGGTGACCGCGATCACGGTGCCCTCGAAACCCGCAAGGCCCTGCTCGAGCGCCTCCGCCGAGACGAGGTCGAGGTTGTCGGTGGGCTCGTCGAGGAGCAGCAGCGTGGCACCGGAGAGTTCGAGCAGGAGGATCTGCAGGCGCGCCTGCTGTCCGCCCGAGAGCGACTCGAACGACTGCTCGGCCGCACCCGCCAGCCCGTAGCGGTCGAGCACGCGGCTGGCGGCCTCGCGGGGGAGACCCGATCGGTGCTCGTCGCCGCGGTGCAGGATGTCGAGCAAGGTCCGGCCGACGAGTTCCGGGTGCCGGTGCGACTGTGCGAACCACCCCGGCTGCACGCGCGCGCCGAGCTTGGCGTCGCCGTCGTGCTCGACGGGGACGAGCGCGTCGCCCGCTGCGGCGAGATGCCCAGCGCCCGGATCGGGATCCGTCCCACCACCGGCGAGCAGCCGGAGGAAGTGCGACTTGCCCGAACCGTTCGAACCGAGGACGCCGATGCGCTCGCCGAACCAGATCTCCGCGTCGAACGGCTGCATGAGGCCGGTCAGTTCCAGCCCCGTGCAGACGATCGCGCGACGGCCCGTGCGTGCGCCGCGGAGGCGCATCGTGACCTGCTGGTCCTTCGGCCGCTCCTCAGGCGGACCGGCCTCCTCGAACTTGGCGAGTCGGGTCTGCGCGGCGCGGTAGCGGGAGGCCATGGAGTCATTGAACTTGGCCTGCTCGCGCAGACGAAGCACGAGTGCGCGCAGCTTCACGCGGTCCTCGTCCCAGCGCCGGCGGAGTTCGTCGAGTCGGTCGAGGCGGGCGTCGCGGGCCTCGTGGTAGCTGCGGAAGCTGGAGCCATGGGTCCACGTCGTGCTGCCGGCCGCACCGACCTCGAGGGTGATGATGCGGGTCGCCGCCTGTGCCAGGAGCTCGCGGTCGTGCGAGACGAGGAGGACGGTCTTCCGGGTCTCGGCGAGCATCCCCTCGAGCCAGCGCTTCGTCGGGACGTCGAGGGAGTTGTCGGGCTCGTCGAGGAGGAGGACCTGCTCGGGGCCGCGGAACAGGGCCTCCAGGACGAGCCGCTTCTGCTCGCCGCCGGACAGCGTGCCGAGCGTCCGCCACTGCGCGCGGTCGTAGGACACCCCGAGCGCCGCCTCGCAGCAGCTGTCCCAGAGCACCTCCTGGTCGTACCCGCCGGCGTCGGCGTACTCGGCGAGCGTCGTCGCGTAGGCCATCTGGGTCGCCTCGACGTCGTCCTCCATGAGGGCGAGTTCGGTGCGGTCGACCGCCTCGGCGGCCGCACGGACCCGCGGAGGTGCGACCTGAACGAGGAGGTCACGGACCGTCCGGTCGTCGTCGCCGCGACCGACGAACTGGTCCATCACGCCGAGGCCGCCGTCGATGGAGACGACCCCGGAGTCGGGCTGGAGTTCGCCGCGGATGATCCGCAGGAGCGTCGTCTTGCCGGCGCCGTTCGCTCCGATGAGCGCGGCGATCGCCCCTTCGCCGACGCGGAACGAGACCTCGTCCAGCAGGGTCCGTCCGTCGCTCAGCGTGTAGCTGAGGTCACTGACGTCGATGTAGCCCATGGTGCGCACTCCCCAGGGAGCCCATCGCTCCCGAACGGGCCCGCGCTGGTTCGCGCCGGGCCGCCCACCGCCTGGCGAGCCGACCAGTCTAGCGGCGTCGATCCGGACGCGCGCAACGCGCGCTCACCGAGTGCACACGTTCCGCTCACTGAGCGCACCCCCTCCCGGTCACTGAGCGCACCCCCTCCCGGTCACTGAGCTTGTCGAAGTGTCCACGGGGTGCCCTTCGACAGGCTCAGGGACCGGGGGAGGGCTGACCAGAGACCGCGGGTGGCAGGAGGCTCAGGCGAGCGAGGCCGCGATGTCACCGATCCACGTGCGCACCGACGCGTCGTGCTCGTCGAACCAGTCACCCTCATAGCCGCGCGGAACGCCCTCCACCACCATGACGAGGGCGAGGTACAGCGACCACAGGCGTGCGCGGGTCCGGGCGTCCTCGTCGGGGAGGATTTCGCGGCCGGCTATCTCACGGTAGGCGCGGATGAGTTCCGTGTCGGCGGCGACCGTCTCCGGCACGTCGGTGAAGAGCGCCAGGGAGACGAGGTCGGCGGTCGGGTCGGCCCAGTGCGCGCGTTCATGGTCGATGACGCCGGTCAGTTGGGCGGCCTCCGCCCCGTGCTCGGGCATGACGAGGAGGTTGCCCTCCCAGAGGTCGAAGTGGACCAGTGTCGGCTCCGTCACGCTGTCGAAGGCCGGAAGTGCGGTGTCGACCAGGCGTCGGATCTCGTCCGCCGCGACCGGGAGGTCGACGTCGAACCGCAGGGCGTCGGCGAGGACGGCCTCCACGACGAGTCGGTAGGCGTCGGCGGCGCTCGCCGCCTGGAGGTCCGGGCGTACGGGGTAGCCGAACCGCTTCCCCTCGGCGAGCCCGGTCGATGGATCGGTCGACGCAGCCTCCGCCGGGGTGTCGACGTCGCCTGGTTCCACGTGGAACGGCGTGCGACCCGCCTCGTGCAGACGGGCGAGCGTGCGGCCGAGGACGTCGCGGGCGAGGGGGACGGTCTCGGTGCTGTTCGCCGGCCGGCCGGTGAGCTCGGTCATGACGAGCGCGTCGCGTCCGTCGAGCGTCGCCTCGAAGACGATCTCCGGCTGCGGCACCTCCGCACGCCCGAGGATGCGCAGCGCGAGCGCCTCGGTCGCCATGAGTGAGCGCTCGTAGGTGAGCCCGTCGGCGTCGGCGGGGGACAGCTTGACGATGACGCGCTCGCCGCCGTCGAGTTCGACCGCTGCGACCTCGTTCGCCGTGCCCGCTCCGAGCATCGTGATGGTCGGGCTGCCGGGCTGCATCGCCGGTCGCTCGGCCGCCCAGTGCTCGGCGACCGCGATCATGGTGTCACTGGGGCGAGGCGTTCGGCTCATCCGCCCACGGTAGCGCGCCCCGCGCCCTTCGCCCTCCGCTGGCCTGCTCGCCGAGCGCCCCTACCGCGGTCACCGAGCTTGTCGAGGTGCGCAGCCCAGAGCGTCCACAACTCCTGCTGGAGTCGCGCGCGGATCACGCGGGGTGCGGGATCTCCTGGCGGGCGGCGTCGGCGGGCTCATCCTGCAGGAGTCGTGGACGACGGCGGGCGCGTTTCTCGGCGCTCGACGCGCCGATGATGACGATCAGCCCGAGCAGAGTGATGGCCGCACCGGCCCAGATCGGCGAGGTGTAGCCGAGGCCGGCGGTGATCGTGACGCCGCCGAGCCAGGCGCCGACCGCGTTGCCGAGGTTGAACGCGGCGATGTTCGCTCCCGAGGCGAGCGTGGGAGCAGCCGACGCGTACCGCATCACCCGCATCTGCAGGCCGGGCACGGTCGCGAATCCGAAGCCGCCCATGAGGACGAGGGCGATCACCGTGGCGACGGGCGACTGCGCGGTCGCGGCGAACGCGACCAGGATCACGGTCAGCACCGCGATCACGACGATGAGCGTCCGGTCGATGTTCCGATCCGCCGCCTTGCCGCCGACGATGTTGCCGACCAGGAGTCCGACGCCGAAGAGGATGAGCAGCCACGGCACCGTGGTCGAGGCGAAGCCGCTGACCTCCGTGAGTGTGTACGCGATGTAGGTGAAGGCGCCGAACATGCCGCCGTAGCCGAGGACCGTCACAGCGATCGAGAGCCAGACCTGGCCGGAGCGGAATGCGCGCAGCTCGGCGAGCAGTGATGCCGGGGCCCCGTCGTGCTTCGGTTTCGGCACGAGGGTCAGGATGCCGATGAACGCGATGACCCCGATCACCGTGATGGCCCAGAAGGTCGAGCGCCAGCCGAAGTGCTGGCCGAGCAGCGTGCCGAAGGGGACACCGAGCACGTTCGCCGCGGTGAGGCCGGTGAACATGATCGCGATCGCGCCGGCCTGTCTGTGTGCGGGGACCATCGCCGCGGCCAGCACCGAGCCGATACCGAAGAACGCGCCGTGACTGAGCGCAGCGAGGATGCGGCCCGCGAGCATGACCTGGTAGTCGCCGGCGAGTGCGGAGACGAGGTTGCCGGCGATGAAGAGCACCATCAGGGCCAGGAGGACGGGCTTCTTCGGCAGTCGGGTGACCGCCGCGGTGAGGGCGAGCGCCCCGACGACGACGGCCAGGGCGTAGCCGGAGATGAGCCAGCCGGCTGCGGCCTCCGAGACGCCGAAGTCGGTCGCCACCTCGGGCAACAGCCCCATGATGACGAACTCCGTGAGGCCGATGCCGAAGCCGCCGAGGGCGAGGGCGATGAGACCGAGTGGCATGACGATTCCTGCGATTCCTGGGGGTCGGGGGGAGAGTGCTGGTGGCCGGTAGCCGGGACGCGTACGCTGATAGTTGCAGACGCGCGATAGATATCGTTGCACGCGCTAGGTAATAGCGCAAGCAACTATGTGCGTCTGCAATCAATTGATCGATGTTCGAACCGAGGAGTCCCGATGGGCATCGCCGACGACGCTGTTGAGATCCGCGCGCAGGGGTGGCGGACGCTCGCCGCCCTGTACGGATCGATCGAGTCCGATCTGGAACGTGCGCTGCAGGCCGAGGCCCGGCTCTCGGTGGTCGAGTACACCGTGCTCGACGCCCTCGGGCGCCAGGACGGCTGGCACATGCGCATGCAGCAGCTCGCCCGCGCGACGGCCCTGTCGCCGAGCGCCACCACCCGGCTCGTCAACCGCCTCGAGGATCGCGCGCTCCTCACCCGTGTGCTGTGCGCCGACGACCGCCGCGGGGTCTACACCGAGCTCACTGCGGCCGGGAAGGCGCTGCTCGAGGAGGCTCGACCGGTGCACGACCGCGCCCTCGAGGAGTCGCTCACCACTGCGGAATCGCTCCCGGAACTCGCGCCGCTCGTGGAAGCGATCCACCGGCTGGAACCCGTCCCGTCCACCGTCTGATCGACCGGACCGTTCTCAGGAGAACTCCGGCGCGTCGCCCGGGGAGCAGGGCGGCGTGCCGGAGGAGGCCTGAAACAAGGACGTCCGGGTCGCAGTACGGTGCGCGCGTCGGCGGGTGATGCCAAGCTGAGTCGTCCGACCCGAGGGAGCACGATGAGCACCGCAGCACCGAACACCCGTGTCACCGCGCTCGTCGCACCAGGGTCCCGCAGGGTGCTCGGCGCCTATCTCGGCGCCGCACTCATCTGGGGTGCCAGCTTCCTCTTCATGAAGACGGGCCTCACCGGACTCGCTCCGACGCAGGTCGCACTGTCCCGCGTGGTGCTCGGCGCCGTCACGCTCTGCATCATCATGCTCGTCACCCGACGCCGCTGGCCGCGGGAGCGTCGGCTCTGGGCGCACCTCGCCGTCGTCTCCGTCTTCCTCTGCGTCGCCCCGTTCCTCCTGTTCTCCTGGGCGGGACAGTTCCTGCCGTCCGGCCTGTCGAGCATCCTCAACGCGACCACACCGATCATGACGCTCGCCGTCGGCGCGGTGTTCCTCCCGAAGGAGCGGCTGAACGGCCTGCAGGTGTTCGGTATCTTCGTCGGAGCCCTCGGCGTCGCGATCGTCGTCGGGCCCTGGCGCGTCCTGGCCGACCCGGCGATCCTCGAGTCCATCCCGGCGCAGCTCGCCTGCCTCGGCGCGACCCTCTGCTACGGCATCGCCTTCGTCTACCTCCGGAAGTTCGTCCTCGGCACCCACGGCTACGACGCGGTGGTCATCTCCGCCGTGGAGATCTCGCTCGCCGCCGTCATCATGCTCGTGCTCTCGCCGTTCATCGCGATGCAGCCGGTGTCGCTCGACGTCCCGGTCGTCCTCAGCATGCTCGCCCTGGGAGCACTCGGTACCGGCGTCGCCTACATCTGGATGACGACGATCGTCGACTCTTGGGGTCCGACGGCGGCGTCCACCGTCACCTACCTCACACCCCTCGTCGGTGTCGTCCTCGGCATCCTCGTGCTCGGTGAGGTCCTGCACTGGAACGAGCCGGTGGGCGGCGTGATCGTCGTGCTCGGCATCCTCGTGAGCCAGGGCCGGCTCCGGCTCCGGCGGCGCACGCCCCCACTCTCGGCATAGGGTGGCTGGACGGCCGCGCGCCGACGGTCGCGGCCCTTCCCACGGAACGAGGTTTCACATGCGCATCGCATCCGGGCAGTTCTCCGCCGGAACGGACATCGACGAGAACCTCGCCAGCGTGGTCGCCCTGCTCGGTGAGGCCGCAGCGGGCGGCGCCGAACTGCTCGTGCTGCCGGAGATGAGCAGCTACGCCACCTCGGAGCCGCCGAGCGCGCTCGCCGCGATCGCCCAGCCACTCGACGGCCCCTTCATCACGGGCGTCGCCGCCGCAGCCGCAGCGCGCTCCCTCCCGACGGTCGTCGGCACCATCGAGGAGATCCCCGGTGGGTTGCCTTACAACACGCTCGTGGCGATCGACGCCGAGGGCAACATCACCGCGACGTACCGGAAGGTGCACCTCTACGACGCCTTCGGGTACGCGGAGAGCGACGGCATCTCGGCCGGCGAGCTCACCGAACCGTTCGTCCTCGAGCTCGGCGACCTCCGCATCGGGGCCTTCACCTGCTACGACCTCCGCTTCCCGGAGAGCGCGCGGCGCCTCATCGACGCCGGCGCCAACGTCATCCTGCTGCCCGCGATGTGGATCGTCGGCCCGGGCAAGGAGGACGCCTGGACCACCCTCGTCCGCGCCCGGGCCATCGAGAACACCGCCTACGTCGTGAGCGCCAACCAGACCGGCCCGCTCGCCACCGGCAACTCGATCATCGTCGACCCCGCCGGCGTCGTCATCGCCGCCGCCGGCGAGGCACCGGGCGTGGTCTTCGCCGAGCTCGATCCGGCGCGGCTCGACACCGTGCGGGCGCGGGTGCCCTCGCTCGCCAACCGCCGGTTCACCGTGGTCCCGCGGACCGCCGAATGAGCGTGGGCGAACGCGTGGGCGACCCGGTCGGTCTCTCCGAGGTCGTCTCTATCACGCGCGACCTCATCCGGATCGACACCTCGAACTACGGCGGCGGGCGTGCCGTCGGCGAGTCCCGCGCGGCGGACCTCGTCGAACGCCTGCTCGGTGAGGTCGGGATCGTGTGCGAGCGCTTCGAGGCAGAGCCCGGCAGGACGAACCTCGTCGCGCGATGGCCGGGTCGTGACCGCACGCTGCCCGGTCTGCTGCTGCACGGGCACCTCGACGTCGTCCCGGTCGACGCGGCCGCGTGGACGGTCGACCCGTTCGGCGGCGAGATCGCCGACGGCATGCTGTGGGGCCGCGGCGCCGTCGACATGAAGAACATGGTGGCGATGATCGTCGCGTCGGTCCGGCGCATGGTGACGGCGGGGGAGCAGCCCGAGCGCGACGTCGTCCTGGCGTTCTTCGCCGACGAGGAGGCCGGGTGCGTCCTCGGCTCGCAGTGGATGGTGGAGCACCACCCGGAGCAGTTCGCCGGCGTCCGCGACGCGATCAGCGAGGGCGGCGGGTACAGCGTCACCCTCGGCGAACGGGCCGACACCCGCGCGTACCTGCTCAACACCGGTGAGAAGGGCGTGCTCTGGTTGCGCCTGACCGCCCACGGTGCCGCCGGTCACGCCTCGCTCGCGAGCCAGGATTCGGCGATCGTGAAGCTCGCCGCCGCCGTCGGCCGGATCGGCGCGCTCGACTGGCCGGTGTCGTTCACCGAGACCACGACGCACCTGTTCCAGCGACTGCGCGAACTGACCGGAGCGTCCTCCGAGCTGTCGCCGTTCGAACTCGCCGCGCTCGTCGGTCCCAGCGCATCGCGGCTGCGCGCCGGCCTGCAGAACGTGGCGAACGTCACCATGATCACCGGCGGGTACAAGGAGAACGTGATCCCCGAGTCCGCGACCGCGACGGTCGACGCCCGGTTCCTGCCCGGCCAACGGGACGAGGTCATCGCGCGCATCCGGGAGGCGGCGGGCGAGGGGGTCGACGTCGAGGTCCAGCTGGAGCTCATCGCGATGGAGTCGCCGAACGACGGTGAGCTCGTCTCGGTGATCGAAGCGGTCATCGAGCGGCACGATCCCGGTGCGACCGTGCTCCCGCACCTCATCCCCGGCGGCACCGACGCGAAGGCGCTCAGCCGACTCGGCATCACGGGGTACGGGTTCATCCCGCTCAGGTTGCCGGCGGACTTCGACTTCCCCGGGATGTTCCACGGTGTCGACGAACGTGTGCCACTCGATGCGCTCGACTTCGGCTGCGCGGTGCTCACGGACATCATCCGCTCGGTCTGACGGGCAGGGGACCGGGGGCCGACCGGTGTTCGGGTTCGCCGATGGGCCACCCGGGGTCGGGTGGCACGGGGTTCTGGCGAGCTCGGGGTCCGGGAGTCTCGGCGGTACTAGCGTGCGGGTGGTGCAGGCGGAACAGGCGTCGTCGCCGTCGCGAACGGGCCCGAGAGCCTCGCCCACTGCAGCAGCATGATGGTCTTCGCGTCGATGATGTCGTCGCCGATGCGCGCGACCGCGTCGTCGATGTCGAGTTCGAGGAGTTCGATCTCCTCGCCCTCCTCGGCGAGCCCGCCCCAGTCGCCGCGACGCGCAGCGGGGTCGTACTCGGCCGCGTAGAAGTGCAGGCGCTCGGTCACGGAGCCGGGGCTCATGAAGGCGTCGAACACGTGCTGGACGGCCTCGACCGCGAATCCGGTCTCCTCGTGGGCCTCGCGGGCGACCGCCGTCTCGGGATCGTCGTCGTCGAGCAGGCCCGCGGCGGTCTCGATGAGCTCGCCGGTCGGGTGTCCGTTGACGTAGGCCGGGTAGCGGAACTGCCTGGTGAGCAGGACCTTCCGGGAGTCACCGTGGTAGAGCAGGATCGTCGCGCCGTTACCGCGGTCGTAGGTCTCGCGCTGCTGCGTCGACCAGGCGCCCGAGCGGTCCTGGACCCGCAGGGTCGTCCGGCGGAGGACGTGCCAGGCGGCGGCGACCAGTTCCACGTCGGTCACCTGGACGCGCGGGTTGCCGGTGAGGTCGAGGCCGGTCCGGTGCAGACCGGTGCGCCCGCGGGCGTCGGGGAGGTCTGCTCCGGGTTGCGGCTCCCGGACCGTCGTGGAATCGGCCATCCATCGAGTGTACGACCGCCTGGGAACGGTCGGCCAGGGGGATGCCCCGGGCGCGTTTGGCCGGTGAGCCCTGCTGCGCGACGCGCCCTTTCGTGAATGGCGACTACCCTTCGGTTTTCGTGGGTTCTGCAACATACTGGTGGGAGCACCGGTCGCGGTCCACGGAGGACCCCCGTCGAAAGGCACTCGATGACGAGCAGCATTCCCGCCAGCAGCCCCGTCGCCAGCGGAGGCGCCACGCCTTCAGCGCGGTCGGTCAGCTGGGTCGTGACCACCCAGGACGCACCCTGGCAGGAGCAGGAGCCCCTCGGGTTCGGACGACTCGCGGGGATGCCGAACGTCATGGTCGACGTGACGAACCCGCAGCAGACCGTCGATGGCATCGGCGGATGCTTCAACGAACTCGGCTGGACCGCGCTCGGGCTCCTGTCCGAGGAGGACCGAGAGGGCATCCTGTCCGACCTCTTCACGCCGGGCGCGGGACTGAACCTCTCGCTCTGCCGCATGCCCGTCGGCGCCAACGACTTCTCCACCGACTGGTACTCCTACGACGAGGTCGACGGCGACTTCGACCTCGAGCACTTCAGCATCGACCACGATCGCGCGACGCTCGTCCCCTTCATCCAGGCGGCGCAGCGGTACCAGGGCGACCTGCGCCTCTGGGCGTCGCCGTGGAGCCCGCCCACCTGGATGAAGACGAACGGGCACTACGCGGCCGCGCGACCCTGGGCGGAGTCAGGCGTCGACAACGGCATCCGTGACGACCAGCTGGGCTCCGAGGGGACCGATCTCTTCATCCTCGAGGACCGCTACCTCGAGACCTACGCCCGGTACTTCGCCCGCTTCGTCGAGGCCTACGGCGAGGAGGGTATCCGGGTCGAGATGGTCATGCCGCAGAACGAGTTCAACTCGGCGCAGGTGTTCCCGAGCTGTGTGTGGACGGCCGAAGGGCTCGCTCGGTTCATCGCGGTCCTCGGGCCGGAGATGGACCGTCTCGGAGTGCGGGTCTTCCTCGGCACGCAGGAGCGGCCGCACGACGCGCAGATCGAGACCGTGCTCCGGGATCCGGCGGCCGGTCCCTGGGTCGCCGGAGTCGGATTCCAGTGGGCCGGCAAGGGCGCGATCGCCGCGGTGCATCACGCCCACCCGGACCTCGCGCTGTACCAGACCGAGCAGGAGTGCGGTGACGGCCGGAACGACTGGCGCTTCGTGCGGCACACCTGGGGACTCATGCGCCACTTCTTCACGAACGGCGCACAGGCCTACACGTACTGGAACCTCGCGCTCACCGAGGGAGGGGTCAGCCGCTGGGGCTGGGCGCAGAACTCGCTCGTCGTCGTGGATCCCGACACCCGGGCCTTCCGCTACACGCACGAGTACTTCCTCATGCGGCACCTGGGGCACTTCCTGCAGCCGGGAGCGCAGCGGCTCGCAACGATGAGCTGGACCGGACACGAGAACCTGCTCGCCTTCCGCAACCCGGACGGCGGCGTCGTGCTCGTGATGCAGAACGACCTCGGCGAGCCGCTCCCCGTCCAGATCGTGGTGGGCGACGACGTCATCACGCCGACCCTGCCGGCCGACTCCTTCGTGACGCTCGTGATCCCGCCCGCCTGACCGTCGGTGCCGGAGCCACCCCTTGTGGGCGGTCGCCTCTGCGGCCTAGCCTCTCGCGTACCGGCACCGGCGACGGAGGACACATGGGCAGGCTCATCTATTCGGCGATCAGCTCGCTCGACGGCTACCTCGCCGACGAGGAGGGACGCTTCGACTGGAGCGCCCCGGATGCCGAGGTGCACGCCTTCGTGAACGAGCTCTCCCGGCCGATCGGCACCTACCTGTTCGGCCGACGCATGTACGAGATCATGACGTTCTGGGAGACGGCGGACGAGCTGCCGGACGAGCCTCGCGAGATCGCCGACTTCGCGGCTCTGTGGCTCGCGGCCGACAAGGTCGTGTACTCCACGTCGCTCGATGCGGTCTCGACGGCACGGACCACGCTCGAGCGATCGTTCGACCCGGAGGCCGTTCGCCGGTGGAAGGCGGAATCGGACCGCGACCTCAGCGTCGGCGGCCCGCACCTCGCAGCCGAGGCGATGGCAGCGGGGCTCGTCGACGAGGTGCAGCTGTTCCTCTCACCGGTGATCGTCGGTGGCGGCTTGCGTGCGCTGCCGGCCAACCTCCGGCGACGCCTGGAACTCGTCGACGAGCGTCGCTTCGGGGCCGGCGTCGTCCACCTACGCTACACCGTCACCGGCGAGCCCGTCTGAGGTGAGACAGTCTGTCGCGGGGATACCCCGGGAGCGACCAGATGCCTCATCTCACGGATCAGACGGCCTCGAGGATGATCGCGGAGCCCTGGCCGCCACCACCGCAGATACCGGCGGCACCGATCGAACCCGAGCCGGCGGCGGCGAGACGACGGGCGAGGTGGCCGACGATCCGCGTACCGGAAGCGCCGATCGGGTGACCGAGGGCGATCGCGCCGCCGTTCGCGTTCACGATCGCGGGATCCACGCCGAGCTCGTTCGTGGAGTGGACCGACACGGCGGCGAACGCCTCGTTGATCTCGACCGCTGCGAGGTCGCCCGTCGTGCGGGAGGTCTTCGCGAGGGCTGCGACGATCGCGTTCGACGGCTGGGCGTGCAGGCTGACGTCGGGTCCGGCGACGAGCGCGTGCGCGACGACGCGTGCGATCGGGGTGAGTCCCCGTGCCGCAGCGGCTTGCTCGTTCATGAGCACGACTGCAGCCGCTCCGTCGGTGATCTGGGAGGAGTTGCCCGCGGTGATCGTCCCCTCGCCGCCGAACGCGGGACGCAGCCCGGCCAGCGACTCGGCGGTGGTGTCGGCGCGCAGTCCGTCGTCGGTGCTCACGACGGTCGGACCCTTGCGACCAGGCACGGAGAAGGGTTCGATCTCCTCGGCCTGGACGTCCGCAGCTGCTGCGAGCCGCTGGTGCGACCCGGCCGCCCAGGCGTCCTGCTCCGGGCGTGCGATGCCGAGCGGGCCGTTGCGCTCCTCGGTGGACGAACCCATCGACCGGTGCTCGAACGCATCGGTCAGGCCGTCGTGGTCGAGGGTGTCGACGAGCTCGATGGCGCCGTAGCGCTTGCCGGCGCGCGAGCCCGACCAGGCGTGCGGGGCGAGGCTCATCGACTCCTGGCCGAGCGCGACGACGACGTCGACCTCGCCGGCGTCGATGAGACGCGTGCCGGTGACGATCGCCTCCATGCCGGAGAGGCACACGGCGTTGACGGTGATGGCGGGGACGGTGAAGGGGATGTCGGCCCCGACGGCGGACTGCCGGGCGGGGTTCTGGCCGGCGGCGCCCTGCAACACCTGGCCGGCGATGACCTGCTGGACGTCGGCGGCGTCGACCCCCGCCCGGGACAGGGCTGCGCGGATGGCGTGGGCGCCGAGCTCGGTGGCGGGTACGGACGCGAACGCCCCGTTGAACTTCACGAACGGGGTGCGGGCGTACCCGACGATGACGGTGCTCATGCGTGTGCCTCCTGAGGCGTGGCGGGTGCTGTCGGCACCTCGCCGGTGGTGGTGGGGTCGAGTTCGACGGAGAACTCCGCGCCCGTCAGGGTGCGCAGCTCGGCGACGCTCGTGTCGGGCGCGAAGGCCCGCAGGACGAGCGCCCCCTCGACGATATCGAAGACGGCGCGGTCGCTGATGATGCGGTCGACGACACCGACGCCGGTGAGCGGGAGATCGCACCGCTCGACGATCTTCGGGCTGCCGTCCTTCGCGACGTGCTCGGTGACGACCACCACCCGCGGGGTCCCGGCGACGAGGTCCATCGCGCCGCCCATGCCCTTGACGAGCTTGCCCGGGATCGTCCAGTTCGCGAGGTCACCCGCACCCGAGACCTGGAGCGCACCGAGGATGGCCAGCTGCACGTGGCCGCCGCGGATCATGCCGAACGAGGTCGCCGAGTCGAAGTAGCTCCCGCCCTCGAGGAGCGTGACCGTCTGCTTCCCGGCGTTGATGAGGTCGGCGTCCTCCTCGCCCTCGATCGGGAACGGACCCATGCCGAGCAGGCCGTTCTCGCTCTGCAGCGTGACGTGGACCCCCGGCGGGACGTGGTTCGCGACGAGCGTCGGGATGCCGATGCCGAGGTTCACGTACTCGCCGTCGCGGAGTTCGGTCGCCGCGATCGCGGCCATGTCGTCTCTCGTCCACATGATGATCAGGCTCCTGCCGGTGTCGTGGTGGCGGCCGCCGGGCGGACGGTGCGCTGTTCGATGTCCTTCACCCGCGGCGTCGCCGTGACGAGCCGCTGGACGAAGATGCCGGGGGTGACGACGCTGTTCGGGTCGAGGTAGCCGTCCTCGACGACCTCCTCGGCCTCGGCGATCGTCAGCCGGCCGGCGGTCGCGACGATCGGGTTGAAGTTCCGCGCGGTGTGCCGGAAGACGAGGTTGCCCTCGCGATCGGCGCGGAACGCGTGGACGAGGGCCACGTCGGCGACGATGCCGCGCTCGAGGACGTAGGTCTCCCCGTCGAACACCTCCGTCGGCTTGCCCTCGGCGACCGGGGTGCCGACGCCGGTCTTCGTGTAGAACCCGGCGATACCGGCGCCGCCCGCGCGCAGCCGCTCGGCGAGCGTGCCCTGCGGGGTGAACTCGACCTCGAGCTCGCCGTCGAGGAACTGCTTGGCGAAGAGCTTGTTCTCGCCCACGTACGACGCGACGACCTTCCGCACCTGTCGGTTCTCGAGGAGGATGCCGAGGCCTTTGCCGTCGACGCCCATGTTGTTGGAGACGATCGTGAGGTCGGTGGCACCCGTGTCCCGCAAAGCCTCGATGAGGTCGGTCGGGTTGCCGCTCAGGCCGAACCCGCCGACCGCGATGGTCGCTCCGTCCCGGACGACCTCGTGCAGCGCCTCGGCGGCGCTCGACCAGTGTTTCGTCATGTCACTCCCTTGTGGATGGCGTGCCGGCTTGACCACATGGTGGTGCAAGCCGATCGTCTCTCCTGTAGTCAGTCACAGCCGTCCTGCGGTGTCAAAGGTGGCATCGGGCCCGATCCCGGATTCGCTCATGACGTGGTCCCGGCTGCGGCGTAGGCTCACCATGTGGACAAGCTGATGGTGAGACGTGGCTGAGGGGATGCGCGGCGCCCAGGTCGTCTCGCGCGTGAGCCGGATCCTGAAGATCGTGTCGGAACACCCCGGTGGTGCGTCGTCTTCGGCGGTGGCCGCGGCTGCCGGGCTCACGAGGCCGACGGTGCACCGCCTGCTCGCCTCGCTCGCTGCCGAGGGCTTCCTCGACCACGACGTGCGCGCCGCCCGGTGGCACCTCGGTCCCGAGCTGTTCCTCCTCGGATCGCTCGCGGCGGAGCGGTACGACGTCGCCGAGCTCGCGCGGGAGAGCGTGCGGATCCTCGCGCACGAGAGCGGCGAGAGCGCGTTCCTGTCGGTGCGCCGTGGCTTCGAGACCGTGTGTCTGCTGCGCGAGGAGGGGAGTTTCCCGGTGCGCTCGTTCGTCCTGACGGAGGGTGTCCGCTTCCCGCTGGGGGTCGCGTCGGCGGGGCTGGCGATCCTCGCGTTCTCGAGCGACGAGGAGGTCGACGACTACCTGGGTCGCGCCGACCTCGTCGAGCGGTGGGGCGAGGCCCACGCCGCCGACCGCGTGCGCGAGCGGATCCGCGAGACGCGTGAGCGCGGGTACGCGGTGAACCCGGCGCTCATCCTCGAGGGCAGCTGGGGGATGGGTGCAGCGGTCTTCGATGCGGCGGGGAAGCCCGCCTGGGCGCTCAGTCTCACCGGGATCGAATCCCGGTTCCGGCCTGAGCGCCAGGCGTTCCTCGGTGGCCTGCTGCTGGAGCAGGCGCACGAGCTGTCGAAGCGGCTCCGCTGAGCCGGGTGGTCGGTCCCTGAGCTGCGCTGCACTTCGACAAGCTCAGTGACCGGCGGTGCGGTTCCTGAGCCTGTCGAAGGGCAGTGACCGGGTGGCCCGGTCCCCGAGCTGCACCACACCGAGCCTGTCGAAGCGCGCACTTCGACAAGCTCAGTGACCGGCGTCCGGCTACTCCGAGACGGCGGACAGCTCCTCGAACTCGTCGTCGGTGAGCTCGATCGTCGCACCCTGCAGGTTGTCCTCGAGGTGCTCGATGCTCGACGTCCCCGGGATCGGGAGCATGACGGGCGAGCGCTTGAGCAGCCAGGCCAGCGCGAGCTGCGACGGGGTCGCGTCGTGTCGCTCGGCGAGCTGCGTGAGCGGGCTGTCCTCCTTGCTGAGGGCGCCGGTCGCCAGCGGGAACCACGGGATGAAGGCGACGCCGTGTTCGGTCGACCAGTCGAGGAGGTCCTCCGAGGAGCGGTCGGTGAGGTTGTAGAGGTTCTGCACCGACGCGATCGGAGCGATCTGCTGGGCCGCCTCGACCTCGGCGACGCTGACCTGGCTGAGGCCGATGTGCCGGATCTTGCCCTCGTCCTGCAGCTTGCGCAGCTCGCCGATCTGGTCCTCGAACGGCACGGTCGGGTCGATCCGGTGCAACTGCAGGAGGTCGATGCGGTCGACGGCGAGACGGCGGAGGCCGAGCTCGACCTGCTGGCGGAGGTAGGCGGGCACGCCGGTGGGCGTCCACTCGCCGGGACCCTGTCGCGTCTGGCCGACCTTCGTCGCGATCACGATGTCGTCGTAGGGGTGCAGGGCGTCGCGGAGAAGGGTGTCGGTGACGTCTGGGCCGTAGGCGTCGGCGCTGTCGAAGAAGTTCACGCCGAGCTCGGCGGCGCGCTTGATCAGGCGGATGGCGCCGTCGCGGTCGTCGGGCTCGCCCCACACACCCTCGCCGGTCAGCTGCATCGTGCCGTAGCCGAGTCGGTTGACGGTGAGGTCGCCGCCGAGGGCGAAGGTGCCGGCGGCGGTTGCGGGGCGTGTGGTGGTGTCGGTCATGCGGGTGCTCCTTCGGAGGAATGCGGAATTCCAGCCAAGCACCGGCGGCTGGGAGGCGCACCCCCCTTGCGTTCGGTCCCCGACCCTGTCGACGGGGTCCCTGAGCTTGTCGACCGGCGATCATCGCCCGCGGGCTGTCAGGCCGCCGCGGCCTCGAGCGCGGCGCGGAAGGCGACGATCGCCGGGCGAGTGACGCCGGCCTCGCGCGCGGAGGTGAAGATGGTGCGTCGCGGGAGGTCGGGCAGGTCGACGAGGCGACAGCTGGCCGGCTCGCCCGCCCACTGGAGGTCGGGGATGAGGGCGACCGCGTTGCCGGACTCGATCAACCGGATCTGCGCCTGGAGGTCGGCGGTCTGGTAGCGGACGTCGGGCTCGAACCCCGCACGGCGACACAACTGCTCGGCGAAATGCCGTGACGCCGCTCCGTGCGGCTCCATCACCCAGGGGAGGTCGGCCGCATCCTCGATGCGCAGGACCGGGTGGATCTCGTTCGCGACCGGCGGGCACGCGAGTCGGATCGGGTCGGTGGCGAGCTGACGGCGGTCGAGCCCGGGGTGCCGCGGGGCGGCGTGGGCGGGGTACTGCTCCGCGACGACGACGTCGAAGTCGCGCGCCCAGGTCTCGGCCAGGGCGGTCTCCGGCTCGTGCTGCACCATCTCCACGCGGACGTCCGGGTGGTCGCGGCGCATGGCGCTGAGGGCCGCCGGCATGAGTGCGAGCGCCGCCGACTGGAAGACCGCGACGCGGATGGTGCCCGACACGGTCGTGAGGGACGCCCCGAGGTCGGCTTCGGCGCGCTCGAGCGTGTCGAGGAGCGCGTCCGTGTGCCCCACGAGGATCTCAGCCTGCGGGGTGAGCTGCACCCGTCGACCGACCTTCCGCAGGAGCTCGACACCGGTCTCCTGCTCGAGGACCGAGAGCTGCTGCGACACGGATGAGGGGCTGAAGTTGAGCGCGGAGGCGACCTCGGCGATCGTGCCGCGGATCTTGAGTTCGCGCAGCAGGCGGAGCCGTCGGACGTCCAGCACGGTGCCCTCCAAAACCATCGGCTCAACCGATGGATATCGTTCGAAAACCTTCGCTGTATCTTATTGGTCCAGACGCCGATACTGGCACCATGACCGACACTCTTGCATCGACGCAGCAGCTCGACCGCGATGCCCTCGCCACCGAGGCCATCGCCCTCGTCCGCCGCTGGCTCCAGACGGCCTCGACGATCCCTGCCGACGCCTCCGCGCAGCAGCTCGCCGGTGTGTTGAAGGACCCGACCGGCCTCGAGTTCACGGTCGGCTTCGTCGACGGCGTCGTGCGTCCAGAGGACCTCCGCGTCGCGGCCCGCACCCTGCAGACGATCGCCCCGAAGGTGCCCGCGTTCCTCCCCTGGTACTTGAAGGCCGCCGTCCGCTGCGGTGGTGCGTTCGCCCCGATCCTGCCCGGCGTCGTCATCCCGATCTCCCGCAAGGTGCTCCGCAACATGGTCGGCCACCTCGTCGTCGACGCCACCGACCAGAAGCTCGGCCCCGCGATCGCGAAGATCAAGACGCCCGGCACCCGCCTCAACGTCAACCTGCTCGGCGAGGCCGTCCTCGGCACGGGCGAGGCGGCACGTCGTCTCGAGGGCACCCACAAGCTGCTCGCCCGCCCCGACGTCGACTACGTGTCGATCAAGGTGTCGTCGACCGTCAGCCCCCACTCGGTCTGGGCGTTCGATGAAGCGGTCGAGCACGTCGTCACGAGCCTCACCCCGCTGTTCGAGCGTGCCGCCAAGGCGAGCCCTGCGAAGTTCATCAACCTCGACATGGAGGAGTACAAGGACCTCGACCTCACGATCGCGGTCTTCACCAAGCTCCTCGACCTCCCGCAGTTCCGCGACCTCGAGGCCGGCATCGTCCTGCAGGCCTACCTGCCCGACGCGCTCTCCGCGATGATCCGTCTCCAGGAGTGGTCGGCCGGTCGTCGTGCCGCGGGCGGCGCCGGCATCAAGGTGCGCATCGTGAAGGGCGCCAACCTCCCCATGGAGCAGGTCGAGTCGTCCCTCCACGACTGGCCGCTCGCCACCTGGTCCACCAAGCAGGACTCCGACACCAACTACAAGCGCGTCGTCGAGTACGCTCTGCACCCCGACCGCATCGACAACGTGCGCATCGGCGTCGCCGGCCACAACCTCTTCGACATCGCCTTCGCCTGGCTGCTCGCCAAGCAGCGGGGCGTCGAGCGCGGCGTCGAGTTCGAGATGCTGCTCGGCATGGCCCAGGGCCAGGCCGAGGCCGTGAAGCGCGACGTCGGCGAGCTCCTGCTCTACACGCCGGTCGTGCACCCGCAGGAGTTCGACGTCGCCATCGCGTACCTCATCCGCCGCCTGGAGGAGGGCGCGAGCCAGGACAACTTCATGTCCGCCGTGTTCGAGCTGAGTGAGAACGAGACCCTCTTCGCCCGTGAGCAGCAGCGGTTCCTCGCGTCGCTCGCGGAGCTCGACACCACCGTCCCCGCGCCGAACCGGCAGCAGGACCGCACGAAGGCCGCCGAGGCCTCGCCGGTGGACGCGTTCGAGAACACCCCCGACACCGACCCGTCGCTCCCCGCGAACCGCGTCTGGGGACGCGACATCCTCACCCGCGTCACCGAGTCGCGGCTCGGCAACGACACCGTCGCCGCGTCCATCCTCGACAGCGTCGAAGCTCTCGACGCCGTCATCGACGGAGCGACCGCAGCGGGCGCCTCGTGGGGGTCGCTCTCCGGCGCCGAGCGTGCGGTCATCCTGCACCGCGCCGGCGACGTCCTCGAGCAGCGTCGCGCCGACCTCATGGAGGTCATGGCGTCCGAGACCGGCAAGACCCTCGACCAGTCCGACCCCGAGGTGTCGGAGGCGATCGACTTCGCCCACTACTACGCCGAGCGCGCCCGCGAGCTCGATCACGTGGACGGCGCGACCTTCACCCCCGCGAAGCTCACCGTCGTCACCCCGCCGTGGAACTTCCCCGTCGCCATCCCCGCCGGCTCGACCCTCGCGGCGCTCGCCGCCGGTTCGCCCGTCATCATCAAGCCCGCCCGTCAGGCTCGCCGCAGCGGTGCCGTCATGATCGAGGCGCTGTGGGAGGCCGGTGTGCCGCGCGAGGTGCTCCGCTTCGCCCAGCTGGCCGACAACTCGCTCGGTGAGCGCCTGATCGCCCACCCGGCGGTGGAGCGCGTCATCCTCACCGGTGGCTACGAGACCGCGGAGCTGTTCCGCTCCTTCCGCCCCGAGTTGCCGCTCCTGGCCGAGACGTCGGGGAAGAACGCGATCATCGTCACCCCGAGCGCCGACCTCGACCTCGCGGTGAAGGACGTCGTCGCGTCGGCCTTCGGTCACGCCGGCCAGAAGTGCTCGGCCGCGTCACTCGTGATCCTCGTCGGTTCGGTCGCCTCCTCGCGCCGCTTCCGTCACCAGCTCGTCGACGCCGTCACGTCGCTGAAGGTCGGCTACCCGGTCGACCCGACCACGCAGATGGGCCCGATCATCGAGCCGGCGAAGGGCAAGCTGCTCGGCGGCCTGACGACGCTCGGCACCGGTGAGTCGTGGCTCGTCGAGCCGAAGCAGCTCGACGACAGCGGCAAGCTGTGGAGCCCAGGCGTCCGTGCGGGCGTCGCGCGCGGCTCCGAGTACCACCTCACCGAGTACTTCGGCCCGATCCTCGGGATCATGACGGCCGAGACCCTCGAGGAGGCCATCGCGATCCAGAACGAGATCGACTACGGCCTCACCGCCGGGCTGCACTCCCTGAACCCGGCCGAGCTGCGCCTGTGGCTCGACGGCATCCAGGCGGGCAACCTGTACGTGAACCGCGGGATCACCGGCGCGATCGTGCAGCGTCAGCCGTTCGGTGGTTGGAAGAAGTCCGCGGTCGGCGCGGGCACGAAGGCCGGTGGCCCGAACTACCTCATCGGCCTCGGCTCGTGGTCGAGCGCCGAGAGCACGGCTGAGCGCACCGTCGGTCGGTCGGCGGAGCGCCGTGGTCCGAAGCCCGCTGTCGCCTCGTTGCTGCGCGCCGCTGACGCGGTGCTCACCGCCGACGAGTTCGCGTTCCTGCGTCGGTCGGTCGCGAGCGACGCTGCCGCGTGGGCGGACGAGTTCGGGGTCGCGAAGGACGTCTCGAAGCTGACCGCCGAGCGCAACGTGTTCCGGTACGTGCCTCGTGAGGTTCACGTGCGTCTCGTCGACGGTGGTTCGGTCTCGGAGCTCCTCCGCGTCGTCGCCGCCGGTGCGACCGCAGGCGCGACCGTGCACGTGTCGTCTGCCGTCGCGCTGCCGCCGAAGCTCGTCCCGGCCGTCGAAGCCATCGCCGGTGGGATCACCGTCGAGAGCGAGGACCGCTGGTACGTGACCGCCGCCTCACTCGTCGGGACGAAGGCCGGCGCGCGCGTCCGGATCATCGGCGGGACGACCGAGGGTGTCGCCCACGCGACCTCCGGCAGCCCCGACGTCGCGATCTACGCGGGCGACGTCACCGAGGCCGGCCGCATCGAGCTGCTGCCGTTCCTCCAGGAGCAGGCGGTCTCGATCACGGCGCACCGCTTCGGCACGCCGAACCACCTCTCGGACGACCTCATCTGACCCGACTCCGCGCGGTTCACAACGCAGGAACGCCCCGGCGTGTCATCCCGACACACCGGGGCGTTCTGTATGCCACGCCGATGTCTTCCTGAGTTGTGAACCTGTCTCAGGAGAACCCCGGCGGGTCGAGTGGGTGCGGGGGCGACGCGCCGGAGCTTTCCTGAGTCGGGGACAGAGCGGGGGATCGATCGAAGGAGCGGTGGCTAGCGCAGGGTGCCGTGGACGGCGAACTCGTCGATGCGCGCGAGTTCGGCGTCGTCGAAGTCCAACCGGTGGATCGCCGCGTAGTTGCCCTCGAGCTGCTCGACCGAGCTGGCGCCGATGATCGCGGACGTGACGGTGTCGCGACGCAGCACCCACGAGAGCGCCAGCTGCGCGAGGGTCTGGCCGCGTTCCTCGGCGATCGCCTGCAGGCCGCGGGCGCGCTCGAGGTAGGTGTCCGTGATCGACTCCTCGTTGAGGAAGTGGCTCGTCGCCGCACGCGAGTCCGACGGGACCGTGCCGCCGAGGTAGCGATCGGTCAGCATGCCCTGCGCCAGGGGGCTGAACACGACGGCACCGAGACCGAGGTCGTCGAGGGTGTCGAGCAGGCCGTCCTCGACCTCGCGGGAGAACATCGAGTAGCGGGGCTGGTGCACGAGCAGCGGGACACCGTGCTCACGCAGCGCGGCCACCGCGGCGATGGTCTGCTCGGGGGAGTAGTTCGAGATGCCGGCGTACAGCGCCTTGCCCTGCTTGACCGCCGTCGCGAGCGCACCCATCGTCTCCTCGATCGGGGTCTCCGGGTCGGGGCGGTGCGAGTAGAAGACGTCGACGTACTCGACACCGATACGGCCGAGGCTCTGGTCGAGCGAGGACAGCATGGTCTTGCGCGAGCCCCACTCGCCGTAGGGGCCCTGCCACATGTAGTAGCCGGCCTTCGAGATGATGATGATCTCGTCACGGTGGGCGGCGAGGTCCTCGGCGAAGATGCGGCCGAAGGCGGTCTCGGCGGAACCCGCGGGCGGGCCGTAGTTGTTGGCGAGGTCGAAGTGGGTGATCCCGAGGTCGAAGGCGCGGCGCACGATGGCCCGCTGGACCTCGATGCTGCGACCTTCGCCGAAGTTGTGCCAGAGACCGAGGGACAGCGCAGGGAGGCGCAGTCCGCTGCGGCCCACGCGGCGGTAGGTCATGTCGTCGTAACGGGTTTCGGCTGCTTCGTAGGGCATGGTCTGCGCTTTCATCATCGAATCGTCGTGGTGCCGGAGGCAAGCGTACCGTGATCGTTCACGGCCGGGCCGGTGCGGCGTCGAGTAGCGTGAGCACGTGTCGTCCACCACGCTTCCACCCGCTGGAGAGCCAATGCCGCACCCGCGCTCCGGATGCGGGGTCGCGATCGTCCGCGAGGGTCGGATCCTCCTGCTCGAGCGCCTCCGCGAGCCCGAGGCCGGTTCCTGGGGCATCCCCGGCGGGAAGGTCGACTGGATGGAGCACCTCGAGGACGCCGTCCGCCGTGAGGCTCGGGAAGAGACCGGGCTCGAGCTCGGCTCGATCGAGCTGTTGTGCGTCGTCGACCATTTCGAGCAGGCGCTGCACCAGCACTGGATCTCGCCGGTGTACCTCGCGGAGGACACCGTGGGCGAGCCCGAACTCCGAGAGCCGGAGAAGCACGGCGGTCTCCGGTGGTTCCCGCTCGACGCGTTGCCGGAACGGGTGACCGTGTCGACGGTGGCGGCGGTCGAGGCGATCGCGCGGTCTCGGGGATCCAGGCGCCCGGGCGGCGCCCACTCGTAGACTCGGGCGCGTGACCGATCATCCGTCGTCCGACGCCCGCAACGACTTCGTCACCTTCGACGCGCTCCGTGCGGAGGCCGTCCAGCAGCCGGTTCGACGCGGAGCGGGCGCGTGGGGGTTCTTCGGCACGGTCGCGATCGTGATCGGCGCCCTGTTGATCCCGGTCGCCCTCGTGAGCACTTGGGCAGACACGATGCTCCGCGACACCGACGTGTTCGTCGACACCCTCGCCCCACTGGCCACGGACCCCGCCGTCCAGGCCTTCGTGGGGGACCAGGCGCTCGCCGCGCTGGAGAGTCAGGTCGACCTCGACGCGGCGGCTGCGGTGCCGGCCGATCTCGCGGCGACCCTCTCGCTCCCGCCGGCGATCTCGGAGGTGCTGGGTGCGATCGGTGGCGACACTGCGGATGCGCTGCGCGAGGTCCTGCGCCGGAACGTCGCCGAGTTCGCGGCTTCGCCCGCGTTCGCGACCGCCTGGACCGAAGCCCTCCGGGTCACGCATGAGCAGCTGGTCGCCGGCGTCTCCGGTTCCCAGGGGGCGGTCATCGACGTCTCGGCCGAGCAGGGCTTGGGTGTGCAGTTGGGGCCGATCGTCTCCGCGACCCGCTCGTGGCTGGTCGACGCGGGATTCGGCTTCGCGGCCGCCATCCCGGACGTCGACCGCGTGGTCGACGTCGTCCCGGCGTCGCAGGTCGCACCGGTACTCGGTGGAATCCGGGTGATCGAGACGGCGGCTGGTTGGTCGCCCTGGCTCGCGATCGGGCTCCTCGCACTCGGGGTGATCCTGCTCTGGCTGGGCCGCCGCAACCCGAGCCGGACCGTCGCCGGAGCGGCGATCGGTGTCCTCCTCGCAGCAGGCCTGACGCTCATCCTGCTCGGCGCTGCCCGACTCGCCCTCGTCTTCGCGGTGTCGGTCGCGATCCCCGGCGGCGTCGGGGACGCGGCGGCGTCGCTCCTGCTGGGCCCACCCACCGATGCGGCCTGGTCCGTACTGTGGGTGTCGCTCACCGTGGCGGTCCTCTCCTTCGTCAGCGCCGCGTTGCGGCTCCCCGAGCGCATCGCGCGGGGTGTCCGGGCGGCGCGGCGTCCGCTGGCGGGCACGAACGTCTAAGCGCCGGTGGCCCATCCGTCCGCATGGACGGCCCGGCTCGTCCGCGGTGCTGCGAGTCTGCGATGCCACGGCACCTCTACGAGCGTGTGGAGCAGCCAGGACGCGGCGAGGATCGAGCCGAACCAGACCAGGCTGATCGGGGCCCGGAGGAGGAACGGCATGCCGTCGACGGTGCTCGGCGGGATCGCCTTCGCCAGCAGGATGAGCACGAAGACGTGCACGAGGTACGTGGAGAACGAGAGCTGCCCCAGGATGCGCGCGGGGCGACTGCGCAGCACCGCGGTGGAGCGCGGGCTCGCGACCGCCAGGCCTCCGACGATGATCGCCGCGAAGGTGATCGCGGCCCAGGCTCGTGGTGCTCCGGGTTCGAGTGCGATCGCCGCCACCACCAGGCCGCTGGCGCCTCCTGCGGCGACCCACGCCGCTCGTCGGGTGACCGGGAGGGCTGCCGTCCACTCCGCCAGACAGATGCCGAGCGCGAAGCAGCACAGCACCCGGACGGCCGGGGTCGCCATGCCGTTCATGGCCGACGGGGCGATGGCGGCGGCGATCGTCGTCGTGGAGACGAGCCCGACCGAGAGGGCGATCATCGGGACCGGGCCGCGCATCCGGTCGCGGAGGGCGAGGGCGAACACCGGGAACAGGATGAACGCGAGGAATTGGGCCGACAGCGACCAGGCGGGTGGGTTCCACCAGAGTGCGTCGCCGAACCATGCGCGGGTGAGGGTGAGTTCGGCGAGGAGGCCGATGGGCGGGAACGCCCCGTCGTCCGTTGAGACACCGACGATCGCCCCGCCGACGCAGAGCAGCACGAAGGCGAGGAGCACGGTCACGTGTGCCGGGTATATCCGCGCGAAGCGGTTCCGGAGGTAGCGACCGTAGATGGGCCAGGTCCAGCGCCGATCCTGGTAGGCCCGGGCGATCGTGTACCCGCTCAAGACGAAGAACACGTCGACGGCGAGTCCGGTGTGGGCCATCGGCGCGAGCCACGAGAGCTCGGGGAGCACGGAGAACAGCCAGTCCGCGGAGTGTGAGCACACCACCCACCAGGCGGCGACGGCGCGGGCACCGGCGAAGGCGGTGTGGTCGACGCGGGGTGCCGGTCGGCGGTCGCGTCGGGGGTTTCCGGTCGCGTGGTTCTCCGGTGACGGCATGGTGCTCCTGGATGATCGGACGGCGGTGGTCACGCCGGATCTCCACTCTAGGATGCTTCTGTACCTCATGGTTCTGTACTGTGTGGACTGTGGACAGGACATCACGAAGCGACGGAACAGCTCGGTGGCGGAGGACCGGAGCTGAACCCGGACCGGTCCCGGAACCCGAACCGACGCCCGTCGAGCCCGAACCCGAACCCGATCCCGCACCGTCGGCACCGACCGGGAACGCCGACACCCAGACCGGCCCGCCCGTCGAGCTCGTCCTCGAAGGTCCCGGGATCGACCCGACCGGTGCCTCCGTCAGCACCGCCGCGGTCCTCGCCTGGTTCGCGGCCGTCCCGGCCGGCAGCACCGTGGTCGTGCGCGGCGGCGACGTCATCGCCGTGGACGCGACGATCAGGATCGACCGTCGCCTGCACCTCCGCGGGCGCGGCGAGCTCCGGTTCGTCGGAGGTGTCGAGGCGGCCCCGGCGCTGAAGCTCATCGTGTCGGGCAGCTCGGTGACCGGCGTCCGGGTCAGCTACGCGGGCCCGACGGCATCGAGCACGGGTGAGCGCAACACCGGGATCAGCATCTGGGCGAGCGACGTCCTGATCGACGGCGTCACCGTCGACGGGTTCCAGAACGGCATCGCTGTGCAACCGTCAGGTGAGTTCGAGGGCGTCGTCATCTCGGCGTGCCATGTCCTGAACATCGTCGGCTCAGGCGGAGGTCGAGGCTCCGCCTCGTCCGGGGGCGAGGATCGTGGCGACGGCATCACGGTCTGGGGTGCGCGTTCGGCGGTCGTCGGCAACATCGTCTCGGCCGCCCCCGGCACCGACGCACGGGTCGGCATCCACGCCGAGAACCTGCCCGACTTCGCGGTCGACCCCGGGTCCTGGGCCGACTCGATGGTCACGATCGAGGGCAACGTCGTCACCGGGCCGTTCCGCCGGTCCATCGCCGTGGAGGGGATGGCCCACACCGTCGTGACCGGTAACACCGTGTCCGACGCCACCTGGTGGGGACTCGCCGTCATCGACACCCGATCGGTCGCCCTGGTCGCGAACACGGTGCGCTGGACGCGGACGGCCGACGACGACCAGGGGTCCGCCTGGGGGCCGAAGCGCTGCCCGGTGATGATCTACCGCGATGCGCAGGGAACCGTGGTCTCCGGGAACGTCATCGAGATCCGCGGCGTCGCTGCTGCGGGCATCATGGCCCAGGCGGCGACACCCCCGGGCGGTTCGACCACCGTCATCGGCGCCGTCGACGCGCTCATCACCGACAACGTGGTCCGGATCGGCGGCGGCACCTGTCCGATCGGGATCGCGCTCGATCGGACCGGACAGCCCGTCGTCTCGGGTAACCGCGTCGCCGTCACGCTCGCATCGGGCTCGGTGGGCGGTGTCGTGTCGTACCTCGCCCAGGACGCGGTGGTCTCCGACAACTCCATCACCGGGGCCGCGACCTCCAACGGGTTCGGGGTGCTCCACCAGGGTGCCGGCTCGATCGTGGTCATGGGGAACCGCATCGACCGCGTCAGAGTCGCGGTCGCCGTGAACAACTGCACCGGTGGCGCGACGATCATCGGCAACACCGGACGCGAGTGCGAGTACGGCCTCGACACCTTCGGAACGACCGGGCCATCCGTGGTCCAAGGCAACCGTTGGGAGTCGGACAACACGGCACACGCGAACGCGCAGCCGAACACGAGCTACCTCTCCACCCGGCACATGGGTCTCGCGCGGCCGTACGGTGGCCAGTCCGGCGACATCCTCGTCGGGAACGGAAGGCTGTGGGTGAACGATCAGGGCACCTGGCGGTCGGCCACCCTCGGCTGAACGCGCGTCAGGCAGGCCCCGATGATCGGGAGCCCGCCTGACGCGGGGTGGGAGCCGACTCAGCTGCGCGGGGCGTGTGCCGTGTCGGACCCGCTGGCGACGGCCGCCTCGTCGATCGCCGACTGCTCCTCGCCGCCGCGGAACTGCGTGCGGTAGAGCTCGGCGTACGCGCCGTCGACCTCGAGGAGCTGCGCGTGCGAGCCCTGCTCGACGATCCGTCCGTTCTCCATCACGAGGATCGTGTCCGCGTCGCGGATGGTCGACAAGCGGTGGGCGATGACGAAGGAGGTCCGGTCGGAGCGCAGTGCCGCCATCGCGTGCTGCACGAGCAGCTCCGTCCGCGTGTCGACGGAGGACGTCGCCTCGTCGAGGATGAGCAGCTTCGGCTTCGCGATGAACGCACGGGCGATCGTGATGAGCTGGCGTTCACCGGCCGAGACGCTGCCGCCGTCCGCGTCGAGGACGGTGTCGTAGCCGTCGGGCAGCTGGCGCACGAAGCGGTCGACCATCGTCGCCTCGGCGGCCTCGACGACCTCCGCGTCGCTCGCGTCGAGTCGGCCGTACCGGATGTTCTCGCGGATCGTCCCATCGAACAGCCAGGCGTCCTGCAGCACCATCCCGACCTGCGACCGCAGCTCGGCGCGCGTCAGGGCGGTGATGTCGACGCCGTCGAGCAGGATGCGACCGCCCGTGAGCTCGTAGAACCGCATGACGAGGTTCACGAGGGTCGTCTTCCCGGCCCCGGTCGGCCCGACGATCGCGACGGTCTGACCCGGCTGCGCGGAGAAGGAGAGGTCCTCGATGAGCGGCTTCTCGGGGTCGTAGCTGAAGGAGACGCCGTCGAACTCGACGTGGCCGTCGGTGTGCTCGGGCAGGTGTGCGTCCGCGGTCTCCGGGTCCTGTTCCTCGGCGTCGAGCAGCTCGAAGGTGCGCTCGGCGGACGCGACGCCCGACTGCAGCTGGTTCGCCATGCCGGCGATCTGGCTGAGCGGCTGCGAGAACTCACGCGAGTACTGGATGAACGCGGTCGCGTCGCCGAGGGTCATCTGGCCGGAGGCGACCCGGAGGCCGCCGACGACGGCGATGAGCACGTAGGACAGGTAGGAGACGAAGGTCATCGCCGGCATGATCATGCCGGACACGAACTGCGCGCCGAACGCCGCCCGGTAGAGCTTCTCGTTGCGCTCGTCGAACTCGGCGAGCATCTCCTTGTCGCGGCCGAAGACCCGCACGAGCTCGAGGCCTGAGAACGACTCCTCGATGTGCCCGTTGAGCGAGCCGGTGTTCTTCCACTGCGCGGTGAAGAGCTTCTGTGACCGCGAGCCGATGACCCCGGCGATCAGCGCGGACAGCGGCAGTGCGATCAGCGCGATGAGTGCGAGCTGCCACGACACGATGAACATCATCGCCGTGATGCCGAGCACCGTGAGGGCCGACTGCACGAGTTGCGAGAACGCCTGTTGGAGGGCGGTCTGGATGTTGTCGACGTCGTTCGTGACACGCGACATGAGGTCGCCGCGCTGACGGGTGTCGAAGTAGCTCAGTGGAAGGCGGTTGAGCTTGCGCTCGATGTCCCGCCGGAGGTTGTAGACCACGCGCATGACGAGCCCGTTGAGGATGTACCCCTGGGCCCAGTTGAGGATCGACGCGACGATGTACATGCCGAGCACGATGATGATCAGACGGCCCAGCAGGGTGAAGTCGATCCCCTGCCCCGGGGTGATGTCCGACTTCTCGAGCATGTCGGCGTACTGGTCGTTGCCGGATGCGCGTGCCTGGTCGACGACCTGATCGAGCGTCGCGCCGGCCGGGAGCTGCGACCCCATCACGCCGTTGAAGATCGCGTCCATCGCGAGACCGAGGATCTTCGGGGCGATGACCGTGAGCACGACCGAGAGCACGACGAGCCCGACGACGATGCTCATCTTGACCTTCTCGGGGGCGAGGAGGCCGACGAGTCGCTTCGCGGAGGGCCAGAACTGCTCGGCCTTCTTCGACGGGGTGCCGCCGAACATGTCGCCGTCGGACTCACCCGGGGTGAACTCCGGTGCGAGCGCCTCCTCCTCGACCGCGTTCAGCTCGGGAGCCTGAGCGGTGTCCTTCGAGGTGCCGGAGGAGCGCTTGTCACGTGGTGAACGGGCCATGGTCACGCCACCCCTTCCACAGCGAGCTGCGATTGGACGATCTCGCGATACGTCTCGTTGGAGTCCAGGAGTTCGTCGTGGGTGCCGCGGCCGACGATGCCGCCGTCGTTCATGACGATGATGTGGTCGGCCTCGCGGATCGTCGCGATGCGCTGCGCGACGATGATGACGGTCGCGTCGGCGGTGCTGTCGCCGAGGGCTGTGCGGAGTCGTGCGTCGGTGGCGACGTCGAGGGCCGAGAACGAGTCGTCGAAGAGGTAGACCAGGGGCTTCGCGACGAGGGCCCTGGCGATGCACAGACGTTGACGCTGGCCGCCGGAGACGTTCGTGCCGCCCTGGGCGACGCCGTCGTTCAGCATCTTCGGCTTCGCGCGGACGAAGTCCTCAGCCTGTGCGACGTCGAGGGCGCTCCACAGCTCGTCGTCGGTGGCGTCGGGACGTCCGAATCGGAGGTTCGAGGCGATCGTGCCCGAGAACAGGTACGGCTTCTGCGGCACGATGCCGACGACCCCGGCGATCTGCTGCCGGGTGAGCTGCGAGACGGGGACGCCGTCGATGGTGACGTGGCCCTGCTGCGGGTCGTAGAGGCGCGGGATGAGCGAGAGGAGCGTCGTCTTGCCGGAGCCGGTCGAGCCGACGATCGCGGTGGTCTTGCCGGGCTCCGCCGTGAACGTGACGTCCGACAGGACCGGTCGCTCCGCGCCGGGGTAGCCGAAGGTGACGCCGGTGAACTCGACCCGTCCGACCGACGGCACGCGGATGTCGGTGCTCGTCGGCACGGTGAGGCTCGGCTCGGTGTCGATGACGCTCTGGATGCGCTCGGCGCACACGACCGCGCGAGGGATCATCATGACCATGAAGACGCCCATCATCACCGAGGTGAGGATCTGGAGCAGGTACTGGAGGAACGCGGTGAGGGAACCGACCTGCATCTGGCCGGCGTCGACCCGCTGGCCACCGAACCAGAGCACGGCAGCCGTCGCCAGGTGCAGGACCATCATGATGACCGGGAACATGAGGACGAAGATGTTGCCGACCTTGATCGACACGCGCGTGAGCGCCTCGTTCGCACGGTTGTACCGCTCCGACTCGAACGGCTCGCGGACGAACGCCCGGACGACGCGGATGCCGATGATCTGCTCGCGCAGCACACTGTTGATGCCGTCGATGCGGTCCTGCATCTGGCGGAACAGCGGCATGAGGAGGTAGACCAGGAACCCGACGATGATGAACAGCACCGGCACGGAGACCCACACCAGCCACGACAGCCCCGCGTCCTCGCGGAGCGCCATGATGATGCCGCCGACGCACATGATGGGTGCGGACACCATGAAGTTGAGGGTCATGAGGACGAGCATCTGGACCTGCTGGACGTCGTTCGTGCCGCGGGTGATGAGCGTCGCACTGCCGAAGCCGCCGATCTCGAGTGCGCCGAGCGAGTCGACCTTCCGGTAGAACTCCCGGCGCAGGTCGCGGCCGATGGCCATGGCGGTGCGGGCGCCGAAGTAGACCCCGCCGATGGCTGCGGCCACCTGGACGAGGCAGACGAGCAGCATCGTCATGCCGGTGGACCAGATGAAGTCCGTGTCGCCACGGGAGACGCCCTGGTCGATGATCTGGGCGTTGAGGCTGGGGAGGTAGAGGGCCGCGATCGTCGAGATGAGCTGCAGCACGAACACCGCGACGACCCAGGCCGCGTACGGCTTGGCGTGTCGGAGGGCGAGGGCGAGGAGGGCCACGTGAGGTCCTTTGTGGTTCATGTCCGCGGCGGAGCGGCCGTGCGGACGGAGGGGGGCGGAACTGGGCTGGCGCGAGACCAGTGCCTCCGACGGCAGCGCGAACCGACGGAGACCATGAAGGACGTGCCCGAGTGACGATACTCCGAGCCGGTGACACGGTGGGGTCCCGGTTCGGAATCGTGATGATCACGTCGGCGCACGCGTCGCGCGTCGGCCCAGGCTAATATACCTGTCGTCCAGAACCCGAATCGTGCGGGCGACGTGGTCAGCCGACGCCCACGCTGATGGTGTGCCATCCCTCCGCGCCGTCGGGGACGACGTCGACGGGGGTCTCGCTCTGCGTCTTGCCCGCGGCGTCGGTCGCGCGGACGGCGATGGTGTGGTCACCGGCCGGGGCGTCCCACTGGAGGACCCACTGCACCCAGGTGTCGTCGGAGATGGCGGTCGCGAGCGTCGTGTCGAGCCAGTCGCCGTCGTCGATCCGGACCTGGACGCGGTTGACGCCCGTGTGCTGCGCCCAGGCGACGCCGGCGATCGCGACGTTCCCCGCCGCGACACGTCCACCGTCACGCGGCACGTCGATGCGTGACTCCGTCTTGATGGGCCCGCGCTCCGACCAGCCGCGGTCGGTCCAATAGGCCCGAGCGTCCGCGTAGCGGGTCACCTCCAGCTCGACGACCCACTTGGTGGCGGAGACGTACCCGTACAGGCCCGGGACGACCATGCGCACCGGGAAGCCGTGCTGCAGCGGGAGCGGTTGCCCGTTCATCCCGACGGCGAGGAGGCTGTCGCGGTCCTCGTCCTGCAGGACCTCGAGCGGGGTCCCGGCGGTGAACCCGTCGATGCTCCGCGACAGGACCATGTCGGCACCGGCCTTGGGTTTCGCGCGCGCCAGCAGCTCGCGGATCGGGTACCCGAGCCAGAGCGCGTTGCCGATGAGGTCGCCGCCGACGGGGTTCGAGACGCAGGTCAGCGTGATGATCGACTCCTGCAGCGGGAGGGCGAGGAGTTCCTCGAACCCGATCTCGACCTCCTGCTCGACCATGCCGGTGATCTTGAGGCTCCAGGTCGAGGGGTCGATGTTCGGCACCTGGAGGGCGGTGTCGATCCGGTAGAAGGAGTCGTTCGCCGACACGACCGGCGTGAGCCCGTCGATGCCGAGTTCGGCTCCGGCCGGGACCGGCGGCGCGGCGACGGCGGCCGTCGGGAGCTTGAGCGCCTTCCGGATGCTCTCCACGGCGACCGCTCCGGCCGAGGCGACGCGTGCGCCGACCCCGACGACGAGGGCACCGACCGCGGTGCCGCCGAGCAGGACGAGGAAGGAGCGTCGGGGGAGTTCGGCTCGGGAGGCCCCGACGACCGGCCGGGCCTCGTCCGCGACCGTCGCGTCGTCCCAGGTGCGGAGGCGGGTCACGAGCAATCGCAGCACCAGGATGCCGACCGCCGTGCCGACGACGCTCGGGAACGCCCAGTCGAGGCCCGCGTCGGCACGGGTGATCGCTGCGACGACCGCGACGACGCCGACGAGCGCGAGCGCGATGCTCCCGACCGCCGGCCGACGCTCCTCGAGGACACCGATCCCGACGGCGAGGGCCGCGACCAGCACGCCGAGCACGATGAGCAGCACGAGCTTGTCGTCGGTGCCGAACAGGGCGATGACGAGGTCCTTCACCCAGCCGGGCACGAGGTCGATCACGAGGGAACCCACGGCGAGCAGGGGCGAGCTCGCGGGGGCGACGAACGCCGCGACGGCCTCGGCCGAGCCGAGGGTGGCGACGGCTGCGACGACGCCGGACGCACCGGCGAGCAGGGTGCGGCGGCGGGGCTCCATGTCCGTCATGCTACGCGCGCCCGCTGGGCGTTCCTCCCCGAAGCGGCTCTAGAGGGGCAAGTCGGCCGTCCATCCCCGTACCCTGGGGGGATGACCACAGTCGGGCTCGGAATCCCACGCATCGGGTCGCCGCTCAGGCACATCCCGGACGCTGCCGGGCGCCCCGACGTCGACGGCCTCATCGACCGGTTCGGCCGCGTGGCGCGCGACCTTCGGGTGTCGATCACGGAGAAGTGCTCCCTGCGCTGCACGTACTGCATGCCTGAGCAGGGGCTCCCGGCGATCGCCCGCGACGACCTCCTGACGCCGACCGAGATCGGTCGACTCGTCGAGATCGCCGTCCGCGACCTCGGCGTGCACGACATCCGGTTCACGGGCGGCGAGCCGCTCATGCGTCCCGACCTCGCGGAGATCATCGCCCGCAGCTCAGCTGTCGCCGGCGATGCGTCGATCTCCATGACGACGAACGGCATCGGGCTCGACAAGCGTGTCGACGAGCTCGTGGCCGCCGGGCTCACCCGCGTGAACATCTCCCTCGACACCGTCGACCGCGACCACTTCGCGCGGCTCACGCGTCGCGACCGCCTCCCCGCCGTCCTGGCCGGCATCGAAGCCGCCAAGCGCGCCGGGCTGACGCCGCTGAAGATCAACGCCGTCCTCATGCGCGACACACTGGACGGCGCGGTCGCCCTGCTCTCCTGGGCGATCGAGAACGGCTGCCGTCTCCGCTTCATCGAGCAGATGCCGCTCGACGCCGACGAGGCGTGGGTGCGGGAGAACATGGTCGACGCGGCTGAGTTGCTCGACGTCCTCGGCTCCCGGTTCACGCTCACCGCTCCGCACCGCGAGGACCCGTCCGCTCCCGCCGAGGAGTGGCTCGTCGACGGCGGCCCGGCGACGGTCGGCATCATCGCCTCGGTCACGCGCTCCTTCTGCGACGACTGCGACCGAACCCGGCTCACGGCCGAGGGGACGATCCGCTCCTGCCTCTTCGGCGACGACGAGACCGACCTCCGAGGCATGCTGCGTTCGGGTGTCGAGGACGTCGAGATCGCGGACCGCTGGCGCGCGGCGATGTGGCACAAGCAGGCCGGGCACCGGATCGCGTCGCCCGACTTCGTCCGTCCGGAGCGGAGCATGGGAGCGATCGGTGGCTGAGACGACGACGCTGCAGGTGCTCGTGCGCTACTTCGCCGCAGCCGAAGAGGCCGCAGGCGTGCCCGAGGAGTCCCTTCCCGCGGTCGCGACGGTGGGCGAACTGAAGTCCGTGCTGCTCGAGCGCTACGGTGACGCGATGGCCAAGGTGCTCGCTTCAGGCTCGTTCCTCGTCGACGGCGTCGTCAGTCGCGACGACGCCCGTCCGCTCGGCGCCCGGGTCGACGTCCTCCCGCCCTTCGCCGGCGGGTAGGTCGCGCATGCGCCGCGCGGATGACACCGTCCGGGCGTACGCGGTCTACGAAGCCGCCGACGGGTTGCGCTCGGAGAGTGCCCGAGTAGCGCGAAGCTGCAACCATCGGACCAGGTCCAGGACGCCTCGCGTCCGCGACCCCGCGGGATCGTCGCCGCCGCCGATCGCGTGGAATCCCGGAATCTCGTCGACCGGGTAGTCGTCGAGGCGCTCGCAGCGCATCCGCCAGTCCGGGAACTGGCGGAAGGGCACGGTCTCCTCATGGAGGACGCGCATGTCCGTGTGGCGCGCGTCACGGGAGAGGCCGTCCATGAGCGCTGAGATGGCGTCGTCGGGTCCTTCGACCACCTGGAAGAAGTCGTCGCCGCGCACGGCGAGCATGCCGGTCAGGCCGGAACGCTCGTTGTTGCCGCGACACTCGACGAGCAGCGCTTCGAGGGACGCCTGCGTCAGCGGGCTCGTCGCCCGGCTCACGTACGTCACGGACCGGACCGCTGTTTCGGAGTGCACCACGGTTCGCACAGTACACGGTCGATGGGCCGACTTCGTCCCCCCGATCAGGTCTGATCGGGGGATTCCCCTTGCCGAGGGTGTCGGGTCCTGAGCTGACGACGTACAGCGACGGTGGGGTGGGCTCAGCCCGATCGGCGGGCAGCCTGCCAAGCGCGTCGCTCGACCGCCGCCGAGCGGAACAAGAGGACGAGCGAGACGATCGCCCCCAGCACGGTCGCCACGAACGCGACGAGCGCGAACGCCTGCAGCAGCTCACCGGCCGCCGAGGACCGGCCGACGTAGGGCGGCAGTTCGTCGGACACGGTGTGCCCGATGCCGAAACCGGCGAAGAACATGGCTGGGAGTCCGAGCCAGACGAGCATCGATCCGAGCGTCGCCACGTGGACCCAGTGCGACCCGAGCCGGCTGCGCCAGCCGAGGTGGACGAACGCCGTGATGGCCGCGAGTCCGAGGAGGAACGCGACGGCGACGCTGACCAGTCCCATCGCCAGCGCGCCCGGGGTGAAGACGCCGTAGATCGTCTCAAGGCCGTACGCGCCGTCCGTCATCGCGATGGGTGCCCAGACGAGTTCCTCGATGGGGGCGAACACCAGCATGACCGCCGCGGCGAGTGCACAGACGATGACGGCGATGCGACGGGAGCGGAGATCACGGCGCGGATCGTGGACGGACACGCCCTCCACGATAGGTGCTCGGCCCCGGAGACGGGTTCACCCCGCGGCGTCGGCCGCCGATGCCGCGGGTGCCGCACCGAGCAGTGCCAGTCGCTTCGCCAGGTAGGGCGCGGTGCGGCTGTCGGGGTTTGCGGCGACGGCGTCCGGGGTGCCCGCGGCCACGATGCGTCCACCAGCGTCGCCACCGGACGGTCCGAGGTCGATCACCCAGTCGGCCGCCGCGACGACGTCCATCTCATGCTCGACCACGACGACGGTGTCGCCGGAGTCGACGAGCGCGTTCAACTGCGCCAGGAGACGACGGACGTCGGCCGGATGGAGGCCGGTCGTCGGCTCGTCGAGGAGGTAGAGGGTGTGACCGCGTCGCACCCGCTGGAGTTCCGTCGCGAGCTTGATGCGCTGCGCCTCGCCACCCGACAGTTCGGTGGCCGGCTGGCCGAGCCGCAGGTATCCCAGGCCGACTTCGAGCAAAGTGCGGAGGCTGCGTGCTGCCGCCGGGACGGCCGCGAGGAACTCGGCCGCCTGCTCGACGGTGAGTGCGAGGACGTCTGCGATCGACTTCCCGTCGTAGGTGACCTCGAGGGTCTCGGCGTTGTACCGGGCGCCGTTGCAGGTCGGGCACTTCCCATAGCTGCCGGGGAGGAACAGCAGTTCGACCGACACGAAGCCCTCACCGAGGCAGGTCTCGCAGCGACCCCCCGCGACGTTGAACGAGAACCGGCCGGCCGTGTACCCGCGCTCGCGGGCGAGGTCCGTGGCGGCGAACGCGGCGCGGACGGCGTCGAACAGCCCGGTGTAGGTCGCGAGGTTCGACCGCGGGGTTCGACCGATGGGCTTCTGGTCGACCCGGACGAGGCGGTCCACGTGCTCGAGCCCTCGCACCCGACGCACAGTGAGCGTGTCGGCGTGTCCGTCCGGCACCGTCGCCTCCGCCAGGCCGGAACCCTCGGTCGCATCGGTCTCGGTGGGCACCTCGTCGTCATCGTCCGCGGTGTCGTCCGTCGTCCGGCCGTCTGCCCGCAGGTGATCGCGCACGACGTCGCGGAGGACGCGGCTCACGAGGGTCGATTTGCCGGAACCCGAGACACCGGTGACGGCGACGAAGGTCCCGAGGGGGATCGAGGCGTCGACGCCGGCGAGGTTGTGGAGCGTGATGCCCTCCACCTCGAGCCAGTCGCGCGCCTCACGGAGTGCTCGTCGCGCGGGAGCCTGACCGTGCTGTTCGGGGAACAGGAACGGGCGGGTCGCCGAGGCCTCGACCTCGGCGAGACCCTCGACGGCCCCGCTGTAGAGCACGTCGCCGCCACCCTCGCCTGCGCCGGGGCCGACGTCGACGATCCAGTCCGCGTTCCGGACGACGTCCATGTTGTGCTCAACGACGTAGACCGAGTTGCCCGAGCGCTTCAGCTGCTCCAGCACCTCGAGGAGGGGCTCCGCATCGGCCGGGTGCAGACCCGCTGACGGTTCGTCGAGGACGTAGACCACGCCGAAGAGCCCGGAGCGCAGCTGGGTCGCGAGCCGGAGCCGTTGCATCTCGCCGGGGGAGAGCGTCGTCGTCACGCGCCCGAGCCCGAGGTAGCCGAGTCCGAGGTCGGTGAGCACGCGGATGCGCGCGAGGAGATCGGTCGTGATGGCGACGGCGACGTCGGTGCGCTCGCCGGAGAGCGTGGTCGGGAGCGCGGGCGCCGCGTCCTTCAGCTCAGTGGTGGGGCGGATGACCTCGGCGAGCTCCGTCATCGGCAGGGCGTTGAGCTCCGCGATCGTGCGGCCGGCGAAGGTGACCGCGAGCGCCTCGCGGCGGAGTCCCGTGCCGTGGCAGAGCGGGCACGGACCCGAGCGCACGAACTGCAGCACCTTGTTCCGCATCATCTGGCTCTTCGAGTCGGAGAGGGTGTGGAAGACGTACTGCTTGGCGCTCCAGAACATCCCGTTGTACGGCTTGGCGACGCGGTCTCGTTGCGGCGTGATCTGCACGACCGGCTGCTCCTCGGTGAAGAGGATCCAGTCACGGTCCTCCTGGTCGAGCTCCCGCCAGGGGCGGTCGACGTCGTATCCGAGGGCGATGGTGATGTCGCGGAGGTTCTTCGCCTGCCAGGCTCCCGGCCAGGCGGCGATCGCTCCCTCGCGGATGCTCAGCGACGGGTCGGGCACGAGGGAGTCCTCGGTGACCGTGTGTGCGACGCCGATGCCGTGGCACTCCGGGCAGGCGCCGACGGCGGTGTTGGGCGAGAAGGCGTCGGAGTCGAGTCGGGTCGTGAACCCCTCCGGGAACGTGCCGGCGCGCGAGAAGAGCATGCGGAGCGAGTTCGAGAGGGTCGTCACCGTGCCGACGCTGGAGCGCGAGCTGGGGGCGCCGCGTCGCTGCTGCAGGGCGACCGCCGGTGGCAGGCCGGAGATCGAGTCGACGTGCGGGTCGTGACCCTGCTGGATCAGTCGCCTGGCGTATGGGGCGACGGACTCGAGGTATCGTCGCTGCGCCTCGGTGAAGATGGTGCCGAACGCGAGCGACGACTTGCCCGAGCCGGAGACCCCGGTGAAGGCGACGATCGCATCGCGCGGCACGTCGACGTCCACGTTGCGGAGGTTGTTCTCGTTGGCTCCCCGGACGCGGACGAACGGGTCGGATGCTTCGGGGGCGTTTTCGGGCATCAGATCACCCTACGTCGCTCGCTGCCGTGATGCGGAGTGGTTGACGCGCCCCCACAGGTGTGCGGGCGGCGATCGACGTGCGCTCAGCCGACCAGGGTCGCGCGTGCGTCGGAGACCAACAGGTACAGGGCGCGACTCGAACCGGGAAATCGTTCGAAGCCGAATCGCTCGTAGAACGGGATGACGTCGTCGGTCAGGGCGTGGACCAGGATCGCTCGCATCCCGATGATCTCCGCCGCGCTGATCGCTTGAAGGACGGCATGCTGCAGGAGGGCGGTTCCGAGGCCGAGGCCGGTGAACTCCTGATCGATGGCGAGCCGGCCGATCAGGACGACGGGAATCGGATCGGGTGCCCGGTGCGCGAGCCGCTGCGGCGTATCTTCTCGAACGAGCGAACTCGCCGAGAGGCAGTAGTAACCCGCGACGCGACCCTCGGTCGTCACCGAGACCATCGTCTTCGACCCACCGCTGCGCTCGTTGTTCCGTGCGTATCCGCGGAGCCAGCTGTCGAGGACGTCGACGCCGCAGCGGAAGTCGGAGAGGACGTCTCCAGTAGCGAGCGGCCGTGGAGTCCGGAAGTCAGTCAACGAAGATCGTGGGTCGGTTCAGGAGGTCGCGGAGTCCGTCGATCGAACGCGCTGGGTGTTCCAGGATCGCTTCGAACTGTTCGAAGGCGGCCGCGTCCACGCGGATGTCGCGCTCACGGCGGATGACATCAGCCGCCCGTTCCGTAGCGGCGGACGTGGTGAAATCGGTGATGGACCGACCTTCGATCGCGGCGGCGGCGGCGATCGCGTCCTTCTGTGCGCTGGTGACGCGGACCTCGATGCGCTTGTCTTTCAGTGGAGATGCCATGTCGTCATTGTACGGCAATCTTCCGTACGGAGTCGATGTCGGCGGTGGACGGCAGGATCGTCCTCATGACTCGTGAACGTTCCTGGCACGGCTGCGTCTTCATCGGGGTGAGCCTCGACGGGTTCATCGCGGGGCCCGACGGCGACCTCGGCTGGCTCACGGAGCTCGAGCCGCGGGAGCATGCCGCGGATGCGCCGGGGAGGCACCCGGCTCTCGACTGGGATTCGTTCTTCCCGACGATCGACACCCTCGTGATGGGACGTACCACCTACGACACTGTGCTCGGCTTCGGCGAGTGGCCGTTCGAGGGCAAGCGGGTCGTCGTGCTGAGCACCACGCTCGAGGCCGGGGACGACCGCATCACGGTCGCCGGGACGCTCGACGAAGCGACCGCCCTGCTCGACGAGGCCGGGGCCGGCCGCGTCTACGTCGACGGAGGCAGGACCATCCAGGCGTTCCTCGGTGCGGGCCTCGTCGACGAGATCACCGTGTCCGTCGCACCGGTGCTCATCGGCTCGGGCGCCCGCCTCTTCGGCGACCTCGACGCCGACGTCCGTCTGCGGCTCCGCGGCACCCACGCGACGCCCGAGGACGGGCTCGTGCGCATCACCTACGACGTGCTGCCACGCTGACAGCTCGCTTCACCCCGAATGGTCGCCCACGCTTCGTGCGTGCGACCACTCGGGGCGAATCGAGGGCGGGCCGATCGTTCACAGACCGACCCACTCCGTCTCGCCGTCGGCCAGGTACTGGCGCTTCCAGATGGGGACGGTGCGCTTGATCTCCTCGACCAGACGCTCGCAGGCGGCGAACGCCTCGGCCCGGTGCGCGGCGGCGACGGCGGCCACGAGGGCCAGGTCGCCGACGACGAGCGACCCGACGCGGTGGGCGGCGGCGACCCGGAGGCCGGTCTCCGCGGCGACCGTCCGGCAGCAGTCCTCGAGGAACCGTTGGGCGTCGGGGTGGGCGCGGTAGTCGAGGGCGTCGACCGCCTCGCCGTGGTCGTGGTCGCGCACGATCCCTCGGAAGGCCACGAGTGCGCCGTTGGCGGGCGCCGCGACGAAGTCCTCGATCGCGTGCGCGTCGAGGGGCGACTCCGAGATGAGCGCGAGGACCTCGGGAACCGTCGACTCACTCATGCGCGCCACCTCCGGCGATCTGGGCGACGAGGTGGTCGAGCAGACCGTCGAGGACCGCGAGTCCGTCTTTGACGCCGCCGGTGGACCCCGGCAGGTTCACCACGACGGTGCCGCCGGAGACCCCCGCGAGCCCGCGACTGAGCGCCGCGGTCGGGGTCTTGGTCGACCCGAGGGTGCGGATCGCCTCCGAGATGCCGGGCAGTTCGCGGTCGAGGTGGGGCTGCGTGGCCTCCGGGGTGCGATCGCTCGGCGAGAGGCCGGTGCCGCCCGTCGTGATGAGCACCGCGGGCGCGGCGTCCAGGGCTGCCGTGATCGCGAAGTGCACGTCGGCGTCGGACACGACCGTCACCGCATCGACCGCGTAGTCGTGTTCGGACAGCCATGCGGAGATGCGGGGCCCCGTGAGGTCCTCGCGCGTGCCGGCCGCGCCGGCGGTCGACGCGACGATGACGG
This sequence comes from Plantibacter sp. MMLR14_011, assembly GCF_001865025.1. NCBI lineage: Bacteria > Bacillati > Actinomycetota > Actinomycetes > Micrococcales > Microbacteriaceae > Plantibacter > Plantibacter sp. MMLR14_011. The sequence continues at coordinate 26,225 of NZ_MJGW01000050.1, read as the reverse complement.
CCGCGGTTCGCGGACGGACCGTCCGCGCCACAGGTGCTTCGATCGGCTCCGACGCTTCCGACGCTTCCGGCGTCCAGTTCCCGCGCTTGCCGCCGGACTTCCCGAGCAGCCGGATGTCGCCGAGGACCGAGGCCGGGTCGACGGCCTTGACCATGTCGTGCAGCGTCAGGCCGGCGATCGAAGCGGCCGTCAGGGCCTCCATCTCGACCCCGGTCTGGCCGGTGGTCTTCGCCGTCGCGGTGATGACGATCGAGTCCTCGGTGAAGGCGAAGTCGAGGCTCACCGACGACAGAGCGAGCTGGTGGCACAGCGGGATGAGCTCGCTCGTCCGCTTGGCCCCCGCGATCCCCGCGATGCGCGCGGTTGCGATGACGTCCGCCTTCGGCAGACCGTCCGCCTGGACGAGCGCGATCACGTCCGGTCGGGTGGTGAAGGTCGCCGTCGCCGTCGCGACCCGCTTCGTCGTGGCCTTGTCGCCGACATCGACCATGCGTGCGCGGCCGTCGTCGTCGAGGTGTGTGAGCCCGGTCATAGTGCCCATGCTTCCACAGCGTCACCGGCGTCGAGCTCGAGGGTGTCCTCCGGGATGACAATCAGCACGTCGGAGGCCGCGAGGCCGGCCACGAGATGTGAGCCGGGGCCTGCGACCGGTTCGACCCGGCCGTCATCTCGTCGGCGTCCGCGGAGGAACTGGCGCTTGCCGGGCACCGAACGCACGGCCACCGCGAGTTCGGTCGGTACACGCGACGCCTGCGGTAGCCCGGCGACCCGGCGGAGGACCGGAGCGACGAAGACCTCGAACGAGAGCTGGGTGCTCACCGGGTTGCCGGGGAACGCGATGATCGGCACGCCCCGGTGGGCACCGAGCGCCTGTGGACCGCCGGGCTGCATCGCGACCGAGCCGATCCAGCCGCCCGATGGCCCGAGGACGTCACGGACGACCTCATGTTCTCCCATGGAGATCCCGCCTGAGGTGAGGATGAGATCGACCTCGCCGTGGAGGTCGTCGAGCAGCGCGAGCAGGACGTCGGCATCGTCGACGACGCGCGCACGAGCGGCGACCTCGGCCCCGGCTGCGACGACGGCGGCCGCCAGCGCGGTCCCGTTGGAGTCGAAGGTCTGGCCGAGCGTCGGCGTCTCGCCGGGTTCGACGAGTTCGGCACCGGTCGTGACGATCGCGACCCGCACCCGCCGACGCACCTCGACGGTCGTGATCCCGGCCGCAGCCAACACGGCGAGGTGTCGTGAAGCGAGGCGGACGCCGGCCGGCAGCAGCTCCTCACCGGCGCGGACGTCGCTCCCGCGCTCCCGGACGAACAGTCCCACCGGGCGCTCGCCGCCGTTGCGCGGACGACCGAGGACGACGGTCTCGACACCGTGGGAATCCGTCTCGACCTCGCTCTCCTCGACCGGCACGACGACGTCCGCACCCGGCGGAACGACCGCGCCCGTCATGATGCGCACCGAGGTCCCCGGCTCGAGCGGCGCCGGGTCGATCGGGCGCGCGGCGATCTCGCCCACCACCCGTAGCCGCGTCTCGTCACCCGAGAGGTCTGCTGCCCGAACCGCGAAACCGTCCATCTGCGAGTTGCGGAACAGCGGCAGATCGACCGGTGACGGCACCGTCACGGCGGTCACCCGGCCTGCGGCCTCGTCGATCGGCACGTGCTCGGCGCCGGTGTCGGTCACGTCGTTGAGGAGAGCGGCGACATCGGAGGCGTGCTGCTCGACGGTCTTCCGACTCGTGGGCGGTGGCGTCGTCATGGTGGTTCCCGTCGTCGAGGTCGGTCGGTGGGGCTGCACGGGGTGTTCGGAGCCGCGGTCAGTAGCGGGGGACGGTCGGGTCCACGAGGCGCGACCAGGCGTCGATACCACCTTCGAGATGGACTGCGGAGTAGCCGCGCTCGAGGAGCAGGCGGAGCGCTGACTCGGACCGGATGCCGTGGTGGCAGTAGACGATCACGGGCGTTTCGGGGTCGAGACCGTGGAGTGTCTCGGGGAGCGAGCCGAGCGGCATCAGCGTCGAGCCGGGCAACCGGGCGATCTCCGCCTCCCACGGCTCCCGGACGTCGAGCAGGACGGCCTCGTCGTCGCTCGCCGCCAGCTGTGGTGCGGTGATCGTGCGTCCGGCGTGTCGCGGCTCGTGGGGTGCTGCCGCTGCGGCGCTCGCCGCATCCCCTCCCGGCGTCCGGTGCAGGTGCTCGTCCAGCGACACCTGCCGGGCGCCCGCGGGGTCTCGCTCGTACCGGAGTTCGCGGAACCCGCCGCTCAGTCCGTCGAACATCGTCACGCGGCCGAGCGAGAGGGTCCCGACCCCGGTGAGCACCTTGATCGCCTCGGTCGCCATGATGGACCCGATGACCCCGACCGTGGTGGGCAGGACGCCGCCGGCCTCGCAGGAGAGCACCGAGCCGTCCGTCGGCGGGTGGGGGAACAGGTCGCGGTAGCGCGGGCCGCGGGACGACCAGCTGAGCCCGGCCTGCCCGCCGTACTGCGAGACCGCACCCCAGACGAGCGGGACGTCGGCGAGCGTCGCGGCGTCGTCGACCAGATACCGGGTCTCGAAGTTGTCGCTGCCGTCGATGACGAGGTCGATCTCCGCGTCGGCCAGGAGGCCCATGATCTCGCCGGGTCCGAGGCGGAGGCGGTGTCTGAGGATCGTCGCGTCGGTGTTGACGGCGAGGGCGCGGTCGGCGGCGGAGTCGACCTTCGGACGGCCGACGTCCGCGGTGCGATGGACGGTCTGGCGATGGAGATTGCTGAGCTCGACCGTGTCGTCGTCCACGAGGTGGATCGCGCCTTCGCCGGAACCGACACCGGCAGCGGCCAGCGCCGGGATGACGATGCTGCCGAGGCCACCCGCGCCGACGATCAGTACCCGTGCGTCTGCGAGGCGCTGCTGCGCCGCTGGTCCGAACCCGGGGAGGGCGAGCTGCCTGGCGTACCGCGCGGTCGAGGACATGCGCCGATTATCCCACCGGCACCGTGCCCGACGACCCTCAGACCGGCTTGACCGGCGTGCGCAGGAGGCAGAAGGCGTTGCCCTCGGGATCGGCGAGCACGTGCCACGACTCGTCGCCCGTCTGCCCGATGTCCGTCGGGCGTGCACCGAGGGCCAGCAGTCGCTCGAGCTCGGCGTCCTGGTCGCCGTCGGTCGGGCTGACGTCGATGTGGAGCTTCGACTTCGGCTGCGGCGGGTCGTCGCTGCGGCTGAGGATGATCGTCGGCTGCGATCCACCGAAGCCGTCCCGGGCTCCGATCTCCACCCCGTCCTCGTCTCGGTCGAGCACGACGAAGTCGAGGACCTCGCACCAGAAGCGGGCGAGCGCTTCCGGATCGCGGCAGTCCAGGACGAGTTCACTGATGCGACATGACATGTCGGCAATGTACCGGCGCGTTCCTCGTGGCGGAAGCCGTTGCGGAGCTATCGACCGTCGGACACGCCACGGTCCGTCTCGGCCCAGTCGGTCAGTGTGATCACGAAGCCACGGACGAGGCGGTCGAAGCTGCGGTCGAGGTCTCGATCGAGGCCGAAGGAGCCGGCCGCCTCGAGCGAGACGAAGCCATGAAGGGTGGACCGGAACGCGCGGATCGCGTCGATGGCGTCGTCGCCGCGAAGTTCATAGGCTGTGAGGACGTCGCTGATGACCTGGATGGCGCCGAGCGATGCCGCCGTGTCCTCCTCGTCCTCCGGCCCGGCGATCCACTGCGCGGCCGTATAGCGTGCCGGGTGCTTCAGGGCCCACTCCCGGTAGGCCCCGGCCATCACCGTGATCGCGTCCGCGCCCGAACGGCCGACGGCCGCGCGCCGTAGGACGTCGCCGAGTTCGCCCTTCGCCTGGAGGGAGATGCTCCGGCGGAGTCCGGCGAGCGAGTCGAGGTGTTTGTAGAGCGAGGGCTGCCGGACGCCGAGCCGTTCGGCGAGGGCGGCGAGGGTCAGCCCCTCGAGCCCCACTTCGTCGGCGAGTTCAGCCGCTTCGTCCACCACGCGCGTGCGGCTGAGTCCCGCCCTAGGCACGGTGCAGCGCCGACTGAAGGAAGCCGAGGACGGCCTGCGAGGTGACCTCGGGCTGTTGGGCCTGCGGGTAGTGGCCGGCGTCCTCGACGAGGACGACCTCCGCCTGCAGGGTGTCGCCCATCCAACGGGCCTCTGCCGCGGGGTCGGGGAAGTCGGGGTCCTCGGTGCCCATGATCACGAGCGTCGGAGCGCTCACGCCGGGGAGCGCAGCCTCGGCCGGGGCGTGGTCGGTCTGTCTCGTCGTCTGCGAGAAGGCCTTGCCGTAGGCGGGGCGACGCAGGCTCGCGAAGACGGCGGCGAGGTGGTCGTCGAAGTCGACCGGCTTCCGGCCCGCGTTCAACGTGGGGAGGTAGGCCTTCCAGACCCGTGCGACCCACAGCGGAGCCATCATGGCGCGGAACAAGGCGAGCATGAACCCGCTCGCCTTCGGGTTGCGGACGAAGGGCCCGACGAGCACGAGACCGGACACATCGTCGGGGTGCTCGGCGGCGACGATCACGCCCGCGCCGGCAGCGAGGGAGTTGCCGACGATGACGGCCGGGGTGCCCAGTTCGCGGATGAGGGCGTGGATGTCCGAGGCGGTCGCGACGTCGCCGTAGGACGAGAACGTCGTGTCGCTGTCGCCGTGACCACGGAGGTCGGTGGAGGCGACGCGGTAGCCGGCCTGGACGAGTGCGGGGGCGAGGAAGCGGTAGGAGGAGCGGAGCTCGCCCATTCCCGGGACGAGGACGACGAGCGGGCCGTCGCCCTGGAGCTCGTAGGCGATCTTGCCCTCGGGGCGGTCGAGGTGGCGGGTGGCGGGCCCTGTCGATGCCGGGTTCGTGTTCATGAAGCTAGTGTGCATTGCCTTTTAGCTAATGTCAATAGCTTTTACGGACCGCCTGTCGGAGCAGCCTCATCGACTCGGCACCGGCTCCGAACACTGTCGCCGATACTCGGCGACCGTGTCGACCTTCGGCAGGATGAGGAGGAGTGCCAGGTAGACGAGACCGGCGGTCCCGCCTGTGAAGAGGAGGAGGAAGAGGGCGACGGTGCGGACCCAGTCCACACGGAAGTCGCCGTACGCGGCGATGCCGGCGCACAGGCCGCCGAACCAGCTCCCTTCCCCGATGCGACAGAAGAATCGACCGCGAGCGGGATAGGCGAGGATCCGGGTCGGCGGTGCTTCCTGTTCGACGGAGCCCGTCTCCGCGAGGATCCTCGCGAGCTGTTCGTCGTCGATCGCGGCGCCAGGGGTCGTCGCCATCGATCGCAGGCGGTCTCCGAGCGCCGTCTCGAGGTCGCGTACGGTCTCGTCCGCATCGGGGTCGGTGCCGAGTGCGGCGCGGGTGTTCGACAGGTAGCGGACCAGGTGGGCGTGTGCGGCGGCCGTCAGCGGGATCGTCTCCGCATGCCCACTCAGGCTCATGTGGTGGATCTGTTCCATGTCAGTGTCCGATCGTCGTGATCATGTCGGTGAGGGAGGACCAATAGGTGCGGAAGTTCCGGAGCTGTACTCGTCCGGCTTCGGTCAGGGAGAGGTACTTGCGAGGCGGGCCGGACGTGGACTCCTGCCAGTCGTGCGCCAGGAGCTCTTCGCGTCGGAGCTTGTTCAGGAGCGGATACAGCGTGGCTTCCTGGACGGGGAAGCCGGCTTCGCGGAGCGCCGTCGCTATCTCGCCCGCATAGCGTCGCTGATGCTCGACCGAAGCGAGCACGAGGGGTTCGAGCATGCCTCGGCGGAGTGCCGCGAGCTTGCTATCTGGTTCCATGCCGGTACTGTAACACGAATCGGTACCGGGCGGGATGTCGTCAGGCGAGGTCTGTCCACCAGCGGACGCCGTCGAGGGTGACGCGCGTGGTCTCCTCGTGATGGAGGACGACGAGCAGGACGTCGTCGCAGTGTCGACAGCGCACCACCCACGCGTCCGGGGTGCCGAACACCAGCTCCGCGGCGAGAGGCGAGACGTCGCGGCACCCGAGGCACTGTGACATCGTGTCGCTCGGGTCGGTGCCGGTCAGTTCCGACAGGGTGCCGGCGAGGACGTTCCCGTCCAGATGCGAGGTCATCACGCGCCTCCGAACCGCTCGGTCTTGATACGCGCGGGATCGTGGCCGATCGCGACGAGGGTGTCGGCGACCGCCTCGACGAATCCGGTCGGTCCGCAGACGAACACCGACGGGGCCTCGTCGCCGGCGGCCTCGAGTGCCTGCAGGTCGGTCGCGACCAGACGGCCGGCGGGACGAGCCCAGCCGTCGGGTGCTCGCCGGGTGTAGATCCAGGTGACCTCGACCCCGGTCGCCGCAGCGAGCTCGTCGGCGAAGAAGGCGTCCTGCGGAGAGCGGACCGAGTACACGAGGCGGAACGGCGTCGTGCTCCCGGCCGCCTCGTGCGCTCGCACCATCGCCATGAGCGGCACGATGCCGGAACCACCGCCGATCAGGAGGACCGGCTCCGTGTCCTCGGGGCGCCAGACGAACCAGCCGCCCAATGGTCCACGCACCTCGACCTGGTCGCCGACCTCGATCGCGTCGACGAGGAACGGGGAGACCTCTCCGTCGGAGACCCGGTCGACGGCGATCTCGATGCGGTCACCGGCTTCCGCCGAGGCGATCGAGTAGGAGCGCACCGCCTGGTAGCCGTCGGGTGCGGTGAGGCGGACGTCGGCATGCTGCCCGGCGAGATTCCCGCCCCAGCCGGGAGCGTCCAGGATGAGGCTCCGCCCCGACGGGGTCAGCTGCGTCGCCGTGACAACGGTGGCCGCCTTCCAGACGTCGACATGGCCCGTGCGCCTCACGAGTACCGCTGTTCGAGCCAGGGATCACCGTAGGCGTGATAGCCGTTCTGCTCCCAGAACCCCGGTTCGTCGTCCTGTTGCATGACGAGGCCGCGGATCCACTTCGCGCTCTTCCAGAAGTAGAGGTGCGGGATGAGGAGCCTCGCCGGCCCGCCGTGCTCCGCGGCGAGCGGCTCGCCGTCGAAGCCGGTGGCGATCCAGGCCTTGCCGTCCAGGAGGTCGTCGAGTGGGACGTTGGTCGTGTAGCCGCCGTAGGAGTGGGCCATCACGAAGTCGTAGCCGCTCTCGACCTCGGCGAAGAGCGTGTCGAGGGAGACGCCCTGCCAGCTCGTGCCGAGCTTCGTCCAGCGCGTCACGCAGTGGATGTCGCGGGTGATGTCGTCCTGCTGGAGCGCCTGCATGGCCGCCCAGTCCCAACGGTGGGTCTCACCCGTCTCCGTCCGGATCTGGAACTCCCACGCATCGGTGTCGATCCGCGGCGTGGGTCCGGCGGACAGGACGGGGAAGTCCTCGGTGAGGAACTGGCCGGGCGGGAGCCGGTCGTCCTGCTCCCGTGCCCGTCCTCCGAAACCGCGTGTGAACACCGCCATGTCGACCTCCTCAGGATGGTCATCACCCTAGTGAGCGGGTGTCGGTGAAACCAGACCCTCCTGGGGCCACCAAGTGGTTCCGGCCCCGCTCAGCCGGTGATGAGGTTCGACAGCGCGTCGATCGAGTGGACGACGGCGAGGGCGCCGGTGGCCTCCGCCGGCGAGCCGTAGCCCCACTCGACGAGGATCGTCGGGATCCCGTGCGCCGCTGCGCCCTCGATGTCGTGGAGGCGGTCGCCGACGAGCACGGTGCGGGACGTGTCGACGCCGGCGGCGGTGAGGCGCCGGAGGGCCTCGCCGACGACGTCGGCCTTGCTGCTGCGCACCTCGTCCTCCGAGGCGCCGGTCACGACGGTGAAGTACTGGCTCAGACCGAAGTGGTCGAGGATCGTGTTCGCCTGTGACTCGGGCTTCGAGGTCGCGAGCCCGATCGGGATCCCGGCCTCGGAGATGCGCGCGAGCAACCCGGCGACGCCTGGGAACACCGCAGTGCCGACTTCGGCGCCCTCGATGGCGACCTGGCGGCGGTACTCGGTGAGGGCGAGCTGCGACTGCAGCGGGTCCATCCCCGCGAAGTCGCGGAAGGAGTCGAGCAGCGGCGGCCCGACCCAGCGCAGCAGGGACTCGTCGGACGGGACGGGGGCACCGACGTTCGCCAGCGTCGCCTTCATGCGGGAGATGATGCCGGGAGCCGAGTCCACGATCGTGCCGTCGAGGTCGAACAGCACGCAGGACCAGCTGCGGTGGAAGGACACGGTCGTACTGGCGAGGTAGAGATCGGTCACACGCTCCATCCTAGGGCGACCCCTCCGGCCGGGTTCGATGCCCAGCGCGGTGCGCTGACGTGAGCGCGGGCATGGCGGCGTGAGCGCGGTGGTCCGGGCGTGAGTGTGTGCGTCGCGGCCCGAGCGCGGTGCTGGCGCACGAACGCGGGTCTCCGGAGGGGCGCGCTCGAGTGCGTGCCCCGCGCTCGCGTCAGCGCACCGCGCTGGCCGCCCCACAGGGGAGGGTTGTCAACCGGTTGCCAGAGTCGTAGGCTGACAGGACCGGCAGCCCCACTGTCTGGTTCCCGATGACGAGAACGAACGCGAAGGCGGAAGCGCACGTGAATGCACAACACCCGGTGAGCTGGACCCTGTCGGGCTTCGGCGACGAGATCGACGCCGACCCCACGACGCAGATCGCCGTGCTCGAGGCGCTCGGTGCATCGCACATCGAGGTCCGGAGCGCGTGGGGCGTCAACATCATCGACCTCGACGCCGACCAGCTCGCCCGACTCGGTGCGCAGCTGGAGCGGTCGGGCATGGGTGTGTCCGCCATCGGATCACCGATCGGCAAGGTCGACGTGGCCCTCGACGCCGAGCTGGAGGTCGCCCGCCTTTCGCGAGCGATCGCCGCTGCACACGCCCTCGGGACCCCGAACATCCGCATCTTCTCCTTCTTCCGCGGCGAGGGCGTCCCGGTGGAGACCATCCGCGACGGCGTCCTGGTCCGCATGCGCCTGCTCGCCGACCTCGCCGAGCGTGAGGGGGTCGTGCTCCTGCACGAGAACGAGAAGGACATCTACGGCGACGTCCCGGAGCGCATCCTCGACCTCGTCGAATCGGTCGGATCACCGGCACTCCGTCTCGCCTGGGACAACGCGAACTTCGTCCAGGTGGGTGTCGCTCCGTTCGACGACGGCTACGCGATGCTGCGCCCCTACCTCGACTACCTGCAGGTCAAGGACGCGGTCGCCGCGAGCGGCCAGGTCGTGCCGTCCGGCGATGGTGACGGGCAACTGCGTGAGACGCTCACGGCGTTGCGCGACGACGGCTACACCGGGTTCGCCTCGCTCGAGCCGCACCTCGCCGACACCCACGCGCTCGGCGGCTTCTCCGGTCCCGCCTCGTTCGGCGTCGCCGCCCGGGCCTTCCGGAGGCTCACCGACGAGCTGGGGATCGAGCTGCGATGAGCCGCGGGCCAGCCCCCGTCCTCCGCCGCGTCGCCGTGATCGGGTGCGGTGACATCGCAGCCCTCCACCTCGCGGCGATCGGAACGGTCCCCGGCGCGCAGCTCGTGGCGGTGTGCGACGTCGACACCGGCCGGCTCGATGCGGCGATGGCCACGACGGGTGTCCCGGGCTTCACCGACCTCGATCGGCTGTTCGACGAGGCGCGACCCGACGTCGTGCACATCTGCACCCCGCACCACTTGCACGCCGACCAGGCGATCCGAGCGCTCGAGCGCGGGATCAGCGTCATCCTCGAGAAGCCCCTTGCCCACACGCGCGAGGAGGCCGAACGGCTCCTGGCCGCTGCTGAGCACAGTCGCGCGAAGATCGCGGTGTGCTTCCAGAACCGCTACAACCAGCCGGCGGAACGCGCCAAGGAACTCCTCGACTCGGGTGAGCTCGGCGCAGTGCTCGGCGCCTCGGCGGTCGTGCCGTGGCATCGGACGGCGGCCTACTACGAGGATCGCCCTTGGCGTGGTCGCTGGGCGACCGGCGGCGGCGGTCTCCTCATGAATCAGGCGATCCACACGATCGACCTCGTGCAGTGGTTGGTCGGCGACCCGGTCGAGGCGACGGGATCGATCGCCACCCGCGCGCTCGCCGAGGTGATCGAGGTCGAGGACACGGCCGAGCTCCGCATCGTGCACGCGGGAGGCGCGACGAGCACGGTCTACGCGACGGTCGCCGGGGTCGCGAACCTGCCCGTGACGATCGACGTCGTCTGCGAGCGGGGCACGCTGAGCCTCGGCGCCGAACTCACTGTCCGCTTCGCCGACGGGCGCGTCGAGACCACGGTCGAGCGCGTGACGGCCAGCGGAGCGCGTGCCTACTGGGGCGTCTCCCATGAACGGCTGATCCAGGACTTCTACGCGGGGCTCGACGAGCCGGGCGCCTTCTGGCTCCACCCCGCAGAAGCGCGGAAGGCGTTCGATGTGATCCAGGACGTCTACGACGCGGCGATCCCCGAGCGACGGTCGCCGGTCCTCGCCGCGCAGCCCGGCGGTCGCTGAGCCACGATCGGTCGTGGGTCAGCGACGGCTCAGGACGCTGCGTCCCGCTTGACGAGCAGCAGCGCCCCCGCCGGGTCGGGGAACCGCTCCACATCTCGGACGGCCGTCTGCAGGACGGTGTCGAGGTGCTGGGACGCCAGGCTGACGCCACCCATCGCCACCGCCTCCGAACCGAGCGAGGAGACGACCACGTCCGGTGGCAGCGGGCAGATCCCGCCGAGGGTGCGGATGAAGCGCGGCAGGAAGACGTCCGCGCCCGGAGCGCTGCCGCCTCCGACCACGAGGAGTTCCGGATCGAGCGCCAGGATCATGGCCGCCGCGCCGGTGGCCAGGTCGTCCGCGAACTCCTCCATCGCCGTCAGGGCGATCCGATCACCGGCGCGAGCCGCCTCGAAGATCGCTTCGCGGGACGGCCGTGGAGAGCCGAGGACCGACTCGCCGTACCGCTCGTTCAAGCGGGACCACCGGAGTTCGGGCATCTCGCCGACGATCCCTGCCGCACCGTGCACGCCGCGATGCACCTTCCCGTCGACGATGGAGGCCGCGCTGGTGCGCACGCCGCAGAGGAGGTAGACGACGTCGCGGTGGCCCTGTGCTGCGCCGACGGTCAGTTCCGCGCGGGCGCCGAGCGCGACGTCGCCCTCCACCAGGACGGCTCCGTCGAACTCCTGCTCGAACCGCTCGCGCAGGTTCAGTCCGACCCAGTCCGGCAGCCCCGTTCCGCCGAAGTGCAGCACCTCGCCGTCTCGGCCGATCGCACCCGGGGAGCCCACGGCGACGATCCACACCGACCCGCGGGTGAGGCCGAGGGTGCTGAGCACCGCATCGCCGGTCGCCAGCGCCAGGGTGATGCGCTCGGTCGCGCCCGTGTCCTCGGGCAGGCGAGCCGTGCGCTGGCCCAGGACGGCACCGGCGAGGTCCGTCACGACGGCGTGGATGTGGTTCGCGCCGATGTCGAGTGACAGGAGGTGGCCGAGTCCGGCCCGCACGCTGAAGGCGGTGGCCGGTCGGCCGATCCGGGACGCCGAGGCGCGTTGGACGGATTCGAGCCAGCCCATCTCGACGAGGTCCGTCACGATCGCGTCGATGGCCGTCCGAGACAGCCCGGACGCGTTCGCCAACTCCCGCAGGGTGAGTGGCTCCGGGAGCAGGGCGCGCAGCACACCGAGCGAGTTCATCCTCCGGAGCAACGATCGACTGCCCATCGATCCGCCCGAGGGCTCCACCATCGCCTCTCGAGGCATCCGCCATTCCCCCCTTGCGACTTTTCACGGCACGTTGCAGTATTAACTCCGCCTCCTCGACTCTACCCGCGGCAGCCCCGCGGTGGCAGGCGTGAATCCCGCGTCGATCCCGAGAGCGCCCATCCAGACAGAAAGCCGGCCATGCTGCACACCTTCACCTTCGGTGACCTCCGCGTCCCCGCGAACCTCGCCGGCGAACCGACCGCCACGAGCACCGGCTTCGTCGTGCCCGCCGGTCCGGTCGCGATCCTCCACCCCTTCGGCGACACCGGGTTCTACCGGCACGGCTGGAACTCGTGGAGCCCGAGCGGCTGGACCACCACGGACGGCGAGACCATCGGCATCAAGAACAACCCCGACCGGCTGCTCACCGCCGACGATGCGGTCAACGAGACCCCGCACCTCCACTCCGGCAGCGGTGTCGGAGCCATCGCGGGACCGGACGGCACCGTGCTGCTCATCGGGACCCTCGGGCTCGGCAACCCCAGGGTCGGTGCCGACCGCAACACGATCTGGGCGCGGAGCGAGACCGACGAAGCCGAGTGGTTCGTCACGTTCGGACCGGAGCAGCAGGCCTTCGCCGACTACGCGGCCATCCTGTCCGAACGGCTCGGGCGGCGCTCGCAGCGCGCCGGTCGCGTCTGGAGCAGTTGGTACTCCTACTACGAGGGCATCGACGAGGAGCTGGTCGCCCGCACCGTGGCCGACCTCACCGGGTACCCCTTCGACGTGTTCCAGCTCGACGACGGCTGGGAGCCGATCGTGGGCGACTGGACGGCCGGTCCGGACTTCCCGTCCGGTATGCAGGCGACGGCCGGTCGCATCGCCGAGGCCGGGTTCCGCCCGGGGCTCTGGCTCGCCCCCATGATCGCGCTTCCCGATTCCACGATCGCGCGGGAGCGCCCCGACCTCCTCGTGCAGGACGACGCCGGCCGCCCGCTGGCGACTGGCTACAACTGGAACTCCCACTACTACTCGCTCGACACCACGCAGCGGGAGGTGCAGGACCACCTCCGCGAGGTCTTCGAGCGCGTCACCGGGTGGGGTTTCAGCTACCTCAAGCTCGACTTCATGTACGCGGGGGCCGTCGCCGGTCGGCGGCATCAGGACGTCCACCGCGAGACCGCCTACCGGGACGCGATCTCGTTCATCAGGGAGACCGTCGGCGACGACGTGTACCTGCTCGGCTGCGGCGTCCCGATGATCCCGTCCATCGGGGTGTTCGACGGCGCGCGCGTGGGGCCGGATGTCGGTCCGTTCTGGGACAACGCCGAACGGGTCGGCGACCCGTCGGGCGTCGGCGCATGGAACTCGATCGTCGACTCCGTCAACCGCGTCTGGCTGAAGGACGTCTACGAGGTCGACCCCGACGCCGTCTACTTCCGCAGCGCCCGCAACCTCCTCGACCCGGACGAGCGACGCATGCTCCAGGACGTAGCGGCCATCCTCGAGTTCAAGTCGACCTCCGATCCGGTGGTGTGGCTGCACGAGAGCGAGCGAGCCGAACTCCGGCAGTACCTCACGGAGACCCCCACGGTCGAGCAGACCGGGCGGTTCACCTTCCGGCTCGACGGCCGCGAGGTCGACCTGACGGCCGTCGTGGCAGGGGAGGCCCGGTCCGACACCTCGTACATCGGGTGATGCTTGGCGCTCGCCGGAGACCCGGCCCTATCCGATAAACGAACGCCGATCCTCCAAAGATGGAGCTACCACGGACTCGTGAGATTCTGGGCAGGATGAGCGTGAATGCTGGGCCCGCGGAGCGGTTCGAAGCCGCGGGCGGCGACGTCGACGACGCGCGCGAGCTGTACCGCGAGGCATACCAGATCGGCGGGATCACCGTCGAGCCGACGGCCACCGACTTCGGATACCGCTTCACGTCCATCGGCGACGCCGACCTCGCGCTGCGCGCGTCGCAGGTTGAGGGCCGGATCACGGGCGCTTCCTTCACCCAGGACGAGTACGTGGTGACCTGGCTCACGCGTGGCGAGGGCGTGATGGACCTGCTCGGCTCGCCGATGAGGCTCCACCCTGGCGTGCCCTCGATGTTCGCGAATGACCGGCCCGCGCAGTTCGATCTCATCGACTATCGGCTCAACATGATGCACTTCGGCGGTGCGTACGTGGAAGGCGTCGCGGCGGACACCGAGGGGTCGGTGGGTCCGATCCGGTTCGACACGACGTTCCGCCCGTCGGGCGACGCCCTGCGGCGTTGGACCGAGACGGTGGCGACCGTCGCGCGCGTGATCTACGACGACGGGAGTTCCGCGGTGCTGCGCGCCGAGGCGAACCGAGCGGCCGCCGTCACGTTGCTCGAGGTCTTCCCACATCTCGCTCTGCAGCCACGGACCGATCTGGCGGTTCCTCCGAGCAGCAAGGCCCGCGCCGCCGTCGAGTTCATGGTCGCGAACGCCCACCGACCCATCGCGATCGCGGAGATCGCGGAGGCCGCCGGGCTCAGCCTGCGCAGCCTGCAGGCGGCGTTCCGCCGTGAGTACGACGTCACCGCCACGGACTACCTGCGCTCGATCCGCCTCGATCGCGTGCGGCAGGAGTTGCGGGATGCGGAACCGGGCCTGGCCACGGTCGCGGAGGTCGCCAGACGGTGGGGGTTCACTCACCTCGGTCGGTTCGCGGCCTCCTACACGACCCGCTTCGGCGAGTACCCGAGTGTCACCCTCGCGTCGAGCGCCCGCTGAGCGCCATACCCGGTCCCTGAGCGGCATCCCCGGTCCCTGAGCCTGTCGAAGGGCGGCACCCTGAAGCTGAGTGCTCCCACCAACGAGGCCTGTCCGGCGCGGGCACCCGGTACGGTGTCCGGATGACGACTGGACGATACTGCGGTTCCCCATGGGAGTAGGGGCGACGCGACGCGACGCGCAGCTCGTGCTCGACGACCTCTCCTTCCGGATCATCTCCACGACCGCCGATCGCGACCCCGGCGCGGCCCGCTTCGTCCTCGTCCACGGTGTCGGCACCTCGCACCGGTACTTCGCCCGGCTGCACGACGACCTCGCCCGTGACAGTGACACCGTCTCCGTCGACCTCCCCGGGTTCGGTGGTCAGGCGAGGCCCGTCCGCACGGTCGAGGTCGGAGAGATGGCGACGGCACTCGGGCACGCGCTGGACACGCTCGGGACCGCGCCGTTCGTCCTCGTCGGTCATTCCATGGGCGCGCAGTGGGTCGTCGAACTGGCCGCTCAGCGTCCCGATCTGGCGCGTGCCGTCGTCATCATCGGTCCGGTGACGGACCGTGACCATCGGTCGATGGTGGCGCAGGCGCTGGCACTCGCGTGGGACACGGTCGGTGAGACCATGAGCGTGAACCGACGGGTCTTCGTCGACTACCTCCGCGCAGGGCCGTCGTGGTTCCTGCGGCAGGTGCGACGGATGGTCGACTTCCCCATCGAGGACCGCATCGCCGAGGTCACCGCTCCCGTGCTCGTCGTCCGCGGCGGGAACGACCCGATCGCCGGTACGGGATGGAGTCGGTTGCTTCGTGATCGGGCGTCACACGGTTCGATGGCGGTCGTGCCCGGCCACCGGCACGTGGTGCAGCACACGGCACCACGAACGATCGCCTCGGCGATCCGTGCCTTCGTCGCCACCTAGGCTGAGGCCATGACGCGATCCACGGTGAACGACCCGCACGCTCCGAAGCCCGTCGGGCCGTATTCGCATGCCGCGGTCGCCCCGACCGGAGCGCTGTACCTGTCCGGGCAGACGCCCATCGATCCGGTGACCGGAGCCCTCGTCGACGGTGATGTCGCCGAGCAGACCCGCCGGGTGTTCGCCAACCTCGAGTCGGTGCTGACGGCCGCCGGTCGTGGGTTCGCCGACGTGGTCAAGGTGAACGTCTACCTCGTCGACACGGCCGACTTCGCGTCGATGAACAGCGTCTACGAGTCGGTCTTCTCGGCGCCCTACCCTGCGCGCACCACGGTCGCGGTCGTCGGGCTGCCGCTCGGCGCGCGCGTCGAGATCGAACTCGTCGCCTGAGGCGGTGCGTCCCTGGGCGAGAGCGGCTCCAGAGCTCATCCCGGTCCCTGGGCGACGGGCCATCCTGCCCCTGAGCCTGTCGAAGGGCTGGGCGGCGGCGGGGATCAGTCCGTGGGCGGCGGGGCGGTCGACTCGCGCATGATGAGCGTGGTCGCGAGGTCGGTGATGGTCGGAACGTCGGTGCCGCCGAGGTGCGCGAAGAGGGTCCGCACGGCGTAGGAGCCGGAGGCGATGTGCGGGCTCCGGATCGACGTGAGCGCCGGTGTCGTGAAGTCCGAACCGAAGATGTCGTCGAAGCCGATGAGGCTCAGGTGGGCGGGCATCTCGACGCCACGCGAGCGCAGCTCCAGCATGATGCCGATGGCCAGGAGGTCGTTGTACGCGAGGACCGCGGTGGCACCCGTCTCGAGCACAGCCGTGGCCGCCGCCCTGCCCGCGGCCATGTCTGGCTGCGTCGACGGCACTCGCACCGTCTCGATGCCGCGTTCGGCGCACAGCTCCCTCGTCCGGCTCCACCGATGCCGCGACATCCAGGACCGGCCGGGGCCGGAGACGAACGCGAGCCTCCGGTGACCGAGCTCCGCGAGGTGGTCGATCGCCGCGGTGAGGCCCGGGTCGACGTCGGCGACGATGCTGTCGACGTCGTCGACCTGACGGTTGATCACGACGACGGGCTTCTCCTGGCCCAGCGCGCGCACGTCGTCGGGCAGGAGCCTCGAGGTCGCGAGGATGAGACCGTCGACCGACGGCATGAGCCGCCTGGCGGTCAGCAGCTCCATCTCCGCCGACTCCTTGAACTCCGCGAGCACGAGCGTGTAGTTGCGCTCGGCGGCCTCACGCTCCGCACCGCGGACGACGTCGAAGAACATCGGGTTCGTGATGTCGGCGACGATGAGGCCGAGCGTGCCGGTGCGCCCGGTGGGGAGCGCCCGGGCGGCGGGGTTCGCCACGTAGTTGAGCTGTTTGGCGGCGTCGTGGATCTTCTGCGCCGTCTTCTCGTTGATGCGGCCAGGGCGGCTCAGCGCCCGCGACACGGTCGACGGGTTGACGCCGGCGAGCTGCGCGATGTCGTAGATCGTCGCGGCACGTTTCGTCTTCGCAGCCCCTGCCGTGGGTTCGGGTGTTGCGGGCTCGGGAGCGACCGTCTCCGCGGATGCGTCAGAGGTGCTCATGGGGCCCGCTCCTCTCGATCGCCGCCCTCGGCGACCTGAGCCATCGTACTGCCGCGGCCTCGGCGTGCGGGCTCAGGCCTGCCTGGTCAGCGGGTCGCGACATCGAGCGCGTGGCCGGCCCATTCGTACGACAAGCGGTGGGACTCGTAGACGCTCTCGACGCTCGGGAAGTCG
The DNA here is from genome assembly GCF_001865025.1 of Plantibacter sp. MMLR14_011. Taxonomy (NCBI): domain Bacteria; kingdom Bacillati; phylum Actinomycetota; class Actinomycetes; order Micrococcales; family Microbacteriaceae; genus Plantibacter; species Plantibacter sp. MMLR14_011. The sequence goes on along the minus strand of NZ_MJGW01000050.1, from coordinate 9,248 downwards.
ACCTCGATCATGTAGTCGCCGTCGTAGTCCGCGGGCATCGCCGCGACGATCGCGTCGAAGTCGAGCACGCCGAGCCCGGGTTCCGCCCACAGCCGCTTCGTCTGCGACGTCTCGTGGTAGCTCAGCGCGCCGTCCGCCGCGCCGTCGAGGTGATCGGCGTAGACGTCCTTGATGTGGATGCCGCCGACGCGGTCGCGGTAGTCGGAGATCATGGCGACCGGGTCCGCTCCCGCCCAGCGGAGGTGTCCGGTGTCGGGCCCGAACCCGATGAGGTCCGGTCCGAGGGTGTCGAGCAGACTGCGGATCTCGTGCTCGGTCTCGAAGACGCCACCGACGTGCGAGTGGTGCAGGGGGCGGATCCCCTCGGCGAGCAGGACCTCGCAGGTCCGGCCGGCGTTCTCGATGGCCAGGTCGAGCCGCCCCTGGGAGAAGTCGGCGCCGATCGCCGGCGTCGCCATGCGCGCCGGGATCGCCATCGAGGAGATCATCGTCCGGTCGAGTCCGAGGGAGGCCTGGGCCGCCCCGAACGCCTTCGCAGCCTCGAGGACCTCGGCAAGGACGACCGTCTCGTCGAACGCGCTGCTGAACAGGCTGAGCGATGGTGCGAGGCCGTAGCCGCCGATCCACGTGCGGTACTCGTCCGCGGTCATGCCCTCGGGGATGTCGGCCTTCACCGCGGTGAACCCGATGCGCTGGAAGTCGGCGAAGGCCTCCTCGAACACCTCGCGGGTCTTGCCTCGCGCACTCCAGTAGGGGATGGGGTTCGCCGCCACCCGGTTCGTCCGCTGCGCGCTCATCGGGCCACCGCCGCAACGGCGTCGAGGCGGACCGGTTGGCCCGTGCGTGCGGACTCGTAGAGACCGGTGATGATCGAGATCGCCTGGCGGTTCTCGGCCAGCGTCACGCGGAGCGGCTCCTCTCCGCGGATCGCGGCGAGGACGTTCCGGTACTGGTGCAGGTGCGCGTCCGACATCTGTCCGGCGACGCTCGAGCCCGCCTGCGTCTCGTCGGCGAACTGCGCCGCCTGGTTCGTGTCCTTGCCCTGCGAGCCGAAGAAGGCCTCGGCGCGCTCCGTTCCGGCGGGAGTGGAGTGGAAGTAGGTCAGCTGGTCGTTCTCGATGACCGCGGAGCCGCGGTCGCCGTGGACCTGCAGCCGCGCGACGAGGCCCGGGTAGACGGCCGTCGAGCCGTGGATGACGCCGAGCGCACCGGATGCGAAGCGGACGACACCGACCGCGACGTCCTCGGTCTCGATGCGCTCGTGGGCGAGGAGCGCGGTGTACCCGAAGACCTCGACGGGACGTCCGAGGAGGGCGACCAGCAGGTCGACCGTGTGCACGCCCTGGTTCATGAGCGCGCCGCCGCCGTCGAGCGCCCAGGTGCCGCGCCAGTCGCCGGAGTCGTAGTAGCTCTGCCCGCGCCACCAGTCGACCGACGCGATGCCCGAGGTGATGCGCCCGAGGTCTCCGCGTTCGGCGGCGGCGAGGACGATCTCCGTCGAGGGGTCGAAGCGGTGCTGGGAGATGACGGTCACGACGGTACCGGCGCGCTCCTGCGCGGCGATGATGTCGTCCGTCCGCGAGACGGTGACGTCGGCCGGCTTCTCGATGATGACGTGCTTGCCGGCCTCGAGTGCCTCGATGGCGAGGTCGGCGTGCAGGCCGGTGGGGGTGCAGACGACGACGATGTCGGGGTCTGTCTGCGCCAGCGCCTCCGCGAGGGTCGTGAACGCCCGTCCGCCGCGCTCGGCGACGAGGGCCTCCGCCTTCGCGAGCTCCGGGTCGGCGACGGCGACGAGTTCCAATTCGTCGCGAAGCTGGTCGATGACGATGCCGTGCTGCTTCGAGATGATGCCGGCGCCGGCGATGGCGATGCGGTGCGGTCGGGACATGCGGGGGTTCGCTCCAGTTCTGTGCGTGGGGTGGGTCGGTGTCCGTGCCGGCTCAGGCGAGCTGGCGGAGGTGCGCGAGGGCGGCTTCGAGCTCCGGTTCGAAGTCCTCGAACAAGCACTCGACGGTGACGGGGCCGTCGTAGCCGCCGTCGCGCAGGGCCGTGATGAACTCGGCGAGCGGCCAGTCGCCCTGGCCGGGCGGCCGTCGTCCGGCGTCGGCGATGTGGGCGTGTCCGATGCGGGCACCGAGGGCCTGGACGACGGCGAGCGGCTCCTCCTCCAGCATGATGTGGAAGAGGTCGGCGACGACGGGCACGCGGTCGATCCCGAACTCGTCGAGGAAGGCGACCGTCTCCTCGAGCGAGTTGAGCAGGTTCGTCTCGTCCCGGTTCAATGGTTCGAGGACGATCTGCAGTCCGTTCCGCTCCGCCGTGTCGCGCGTCTCGACGACGACTTCTGCGAACCTCGCGCGGGCGGCCGTGACGTCCACCCCGACGGGGATGGTGCGCGCCGTCCCGCTCCCGAACACGATCTTCGCGCCGGGCTCCGAGACCGAACCGATGATCGGCATGACGGCGTCGAGGTACGCCGTGACGCGTTCCGCCGGGAAGTCGGGGTCGGCGAGCGACAGGTCGCCGGGGAACAGGATGGCGAACGACCCGCGTCGGACGCTCGCGTCGTAGTCGGGATGGCGCGTCCACCCGTCTCCGTCGGCGACGACGAGGTTGCCGACGATGGTCGGTTCGGCGTAGTCGGCTCCGGACGCGAACGCACCGGGGATGCGTTCGGAGGGGACGATCACGCCGTACCCGGTGAGCGGGTACCGCTGGGCGGTCGGGTTCGAGTCGGACATGTGGTTCCGTTCCGTCGTCGGTGGGATGGTCATCGCTACTTCAGGCTCCCCGAGATGAGGTCGAGGCGCCAGAACCGCTGCAGGACGAGCACGAAGATCACCACGGGGATGACGGCGACGAGCGCCCCGGCGATGGCGACCGAGTAGAGCACCGGTTCGCTACCGCCACGGTTGAGCATGAGGAACATGGCGACCGTGATGGGCGACAGCTCCGACTTCGACTGCATGATGTACGGCAGCAGGAAGTTGTTCCAGGCACCGATGAACTGCAACAGGAACACGGTCACGAGACCGGGGAACAAGAGCGGCAGGCCGATCGAGACGAAGGTGCGCCCCTCGTTCGACCCGTCCACCCGAGCCGCCTCGAGGAGTTCCTGCGGCACCGAGCCCCGCGCGAACACGTAGGAGAGGTAGATCCCGAACGGGGTGATCGAGATCGGGATGAGCACCGCCCAGTAGGTGTTCGTGAGGTTCAGCTGTGCGAAGAGCATGTACTGCGGGATCGCCAGCGTGATCGTCGGGAGCAGCACACCCGCGAGCAGTCCGACCATCACGGCCTTTTTACCCGGGAACCGGTAGAGCGCGAGCGCGTAGCCGGCGGCGGCCGAGACGGCGGTCGACAGGAGTGCGCCGCCGATCGAGTAGATGAAGCTGTTGCCCAACCAGCGCGCGAAGGAGCCGTTCTCGTACGCGAACAGGTCGGTCATGTTGTCGATGAGGCTCGAGCCGAAGGTGAACGCGCTCGTGGAGAACAGCTCGCCGGTGCTCTTCGTGGCGGCGAACACGACCCACACCATCGGGAGCAGGAAGTAGAGGACGGCGATCAGGAGCACGACCGTCGGGAGGATTCCGCCGAGCTTGTGGACGAGGCTGACGGATTCCTTCGGCTTGCGGATGCGGCCGCGATCGGCGCGGACGACGGTCTCGCGAGCGCGACGGTCCTCCTCCGCGCGTTCCGCGGTGCGTGCGGTGGTGGTCATGCGTTCCTCCGAGCTGCGAGGCGTTGCCCGCCGAGCACCAGGAGCGACAGCAGCACCGTGGCGAGGGCGAGGATGATGGATGCCGCCGACGCCGAGTTGAGGTCGTCGTGGGCGAAGGCGTCCCGGTACACCCGCATCAGTGGGAAGTAGGTCGAGCTGATGGCCGGGGTGAGGCTCGAGAGCATCTGCGGCTCGCTGTACACCTGGAGGGCGCCGATGATCGAGAAGAGCCCGGTGAGGATCGTGGCCGGCACGATGTGCGGCAGCTTGATGTACCAGGCGATGCGCGGTTCGTTGCAGCCGTCGATGCGGGCGGCGTCGATCTGCTCCTTCGGCAGCGACTGCAGCGAGGTGTACAGGATGATCGTGTTGAAGCCGATCCCGCCCCACAGCACGACGTTGATGATCGCCGTCATGACGAGGTCGCCGCGCAGCAGCGTCGGGAACTGCAGGCCGAAGGTCTCGGCGAGCTGGTAGATCGGGCTGATCTCGGGCACGTACAGGAAGCCCCACATGAGCGCCGCGATGACGCTCGGCACGCCGTACGGCAGGAAGATCGCCATGCGGCTGAACGCGCGGAGGCGGGCTCTCGGGAGGTCGAGCAGCAGTGCGAACAGCATCGCCGTGAGCATCATGATCGGCACGAGGAAGAGCGCGTACACGGCGAGGTTGCCGAGGCTCGTCCAGAATGTGGGGTCCTGGAGCACCTTCGTGTAGTTGCCGAGGCCGACGAAGACCTCCTCGCGCACGCCGTAGGCGCTCGCACCCGCCGCGGTGCCCATGAGACTGAGGCCGCCGGAGTACACGATCGGGATGACGAACACGAAGACGAACAGGACGACCGCGGGGGCGATGAGCACCCATGCGAACAGGTGGTGCGGGCGGGTCAGCGAGACGCGCCGTCTGGTGGGGACCGCGGTCGGATCGTCCTCCGTCCGACCGCGGCCCCGCTCGATGGTCGGCGCGGTCATCAGCCCGCCAGGTCCTTCTCGACGATGTCCTGCACCTTCGGGAGCACATCGGCCCACGGGCTCGTCCCCTCGATGGCGTTGCCGAGCTCGTCGGTGATGGCGGTGAAGGCCACCTGCGTGTTCGGTCCCCACTGCACGGTGACGAGCTTCGACGCGGCTTCCGTGGCGCTCGGCCAGTAGGTGGTGTCCTCGGGCATGAGCTCCGGCGGCGTGCGGTCGATCTCCTGGCCGTGGAGAGCGCCGGTGAACTTGTTGACCTCGACGAGCCCCTCGGCGCCCTCATCGGACGCGTTCAGCCAGGTGATGAACTCGAGCGCCTGGTCGTAGTGCGGGCTCTCCTTGAGGATGACGTTGGCCGAACCGCCACGGGCGAAGACCCGCGGATCGGCGGTGTCCCACTGCGGGATCTGTGCGGCCGACCAGAGCCCGACGGTGTCGGGGTACTGGTTGAGCAGTGGACCGGGAGCCCAGGCGCCGGCGATCGTGCCGAGCACCCGGCCACTCGCGGTCGCCTCGATCTGCTCGGGGCTGCCGGTCTGGTAGGTGCTCACGAGGTCGTCCTCGACCATGCCCTGCCAGAAGTCCAGGACCTCCCGCGTCTCGGCGCTGTCGATGTCGACACCCCATTGCTCGTCGGCGTAGTCCCACCACTGGGCGCCGTTCTGCAGGGCGAGTCCCATGAACTGGTCGGCGTCGATCGAGCTGAAATTGAAGAGGTAGCGGTCACCGTCGAGGGTGCGGACCTGCTCGGCGAGGGCGCGGAAGTCCTCCCAGCTCGCGGCCGGGGTGAGGCCGTACTGCGCGAAGAGGTCGTTCCGGTAGACGAAGAGCGCCGGCCCGAGATCCTGCGGGACGCCGTAGACCGTGTCGTCGAAGGACACGCTCTCGAGCACCGTGGGGGAGTAGGCCTCCTCGAGGTCCTGCTTCGCGCTGTCGAGTGGGGCGAGGACGCCGGCCGACACGTAGGTCGGCAGCTGCGTGTACTCCGCCTGCGCGATGTCGGGGCCGTCGCCGGCTCGCACCGCGCTCAGGACACGAACGGGCATGTCCGCTCCGCTCGCGGGTTGCGAGATGTTGACCTGGATGTCGGGGTTGGCCTGGTTCCACACCTCGACGCGCTTGTCGATGTTCGAGCCCCAGGCCCAGAACTCGAGCGTCACCGGGCCGTCGGACGAGTCGTCGCCGCCCGGTCCCGAGCACGCGGTCAACGCGAGGGCGAGGATTCCCGCGGTCGCGATTCCGATACGAACGCTGTTTGCCACTGCAATCTCCTTTGATAGCGGGGTCTGCTCCTCGCGTCGCTGAAGCGTTTCAGTGGTGCTGGACCACGACGGTTCCGGGCGGAAGCGGGATCAGTCTCGCAGACGGTCGTCGATCTGGCAAGCGATTGCCAGAAGGACATGGCAATCGGTTGACAGGCGGGGGTCTCCCGGTTTCAATGGAGGCGTGCCAACGACGCTGCAGAACGATCCAGACCGCCTCCTCCCCGCCGACCCGGGGACCCGCGACGTCGCCAGGGCGCTCTACCGCTCGGTCGAGGCCCTGCCGATCGTCTCGCCGCACGGACACGTGGATCCGGTGATCCTCGTCGAGGACACCCCGTTCGCGAACGCCACCGAGCTGTTCCTCCGGCACGACCACTACGTCACCCGCCTGCTGCACGCCGCCGGGTTCTCCCTCTCGGACGTCGGCGTGCCCGACCTCGCGGAGGGTGGTGCCGTCGCCGCGCCGCGGGACGCCTGGCGACGCTTCTGCGAGCACTGGCACCTGTACGCCGGCACCGCCTCCGGGTACTGGCTGAGCTCGATCCTCGGTGAGCAGTTCGGCGTCACCGAGCAGCCGGACGGAGCGAACGCCGACCGGCTCTTCGACACGATCCAGGAGGCGCTCGAAGCGCCGGCGTTCCGTCCGCGTGCGCTGTTCGACCGCTTCCGCATCGAGGTGCTCGCGACCACCGACGACCCGATGGACGACCTCGCCGCACATGCCGCCCTCGCGGCGGACCCCACCTTCAGCGGGCGCGTCCTGCCGACCTTCCGGCCCGACGCGTACCTCGATCCGACGAAGGCCGGGTGGGTGGAGCGGGTCGCGGCACTCGCCGCCTGGAACGGGACACCGGAGTCCAGCTACCGCGGGTATCTCGAGGCGCTCGTCGGGCGCCGTAGCCACTTCATCGAGCACGGGGCGGTGTCGGCCGACCACGGTGTCCCGCAGCCGCTCACGATCGAACTCGAGGAGGCGGACGCCGCGACGCTGTTCGACCGCGCGCTGTCGGGGACCGCCGACGCCGCGGACCTCGAGCGGTTCGCTGCGCACATGCTGTTCGAGAGCGCCCGGATGAGCGTCGAGGACGGCCTCGTCATGACCGTGCACCCCGGTGTCCACCGCAATCATCACTCGCCGACGCTCGCCCGCTTCGGGCCGGACACCGGCCACGACCTCCCGGTCCGCACCGACTACGTCCGTCCCCTGCGTCCGCTGCTGGAGCGGTTCGGCACGGCTCCGGGGTTCCACCTCGTCCTCTTCAGTGTCGACGAGACGAGCTACTCGCGGGAGATCGCACCGCTCGCCGGGTTCTACCCGAGTGTCTTCATCGGCGCACCGTGGTGGTTCCTCGACGCGCCCGACGCCGTCCTGCGCTTCCGGTCCGCCGTGACGGAGACAGCCGGGTTCTCACGCGGATCGGGGTTCATCGACGACACGCGGGCGTTCCTCTCGATCCCCGCCCGACACGACATGTCCAGGCGCCTCGACGCGTCGTTCCTCGCGCGACTCGTGCGGGAGGGGCGCATCGACGAGGCGACGGCCGAACGCATCATCCTCGAACTCGTCGTCGACCAGCCGCGACGGGTGTTCAAACTGTGAGCACCGTGACGACCGCGGACAGCGCTGCCGGAGCCCAGGGGGAGCAGGCGGTCCCGCCTCTGTCCCGCGCGCGGCTGCCCGAGTTCCCGTCGGCGCCGGTCCGGATCGTCCACCTCGGACTCGGCGCCTTCCACCGTGCCCATCAGGCCTGGTACACCCAGCTCGCCGACCCCGATCACGAGTGGGGCATCGCCGCCTTCACCGGCCGGAGTCCGCAGGCCGCAGTCGATCTGGACGCCCAGGACTGCCTCTACACGGTCGTCGAGCGATCGGCGGACGGCGACTCGGCGACGATCGTCGGTTCGATCGTCGAGGCGCGCGACGGTGGCGACGTCGCACGGCTCCACGACCTCCTCGCCGCCGAAACCACCGCCATCGTCACGCTCACGGTCACCGAGTCCGGGTACCGGCTCGATGCCGAGGGGAGGCCGGACACGTCGGATCCGGCGGTCGAGCACGACGTCGCCCTGCTGTCCGAGGCCTTCGTCGAGCCGGCAGACCTCCGCGACGCCCGACCGACGACGACGCTCGGCAGACTGCTCCTCGGCCTCGAAGCCCGTCGTCGTGCCGGGGCCGGTCCGATCGCGATCCTGCCGTGCGACAACATCGCCGACGGCGGTGCGCTCGTCCGTCGCGCGATGCTCGCCCTTGCCGACCGGGTCCACCCGGAGACCGCTCGGTGGATCACCGATGAGGTCTCGTTCGTCTCGTCCTCGGTCGATCGCATCACGCCGCGTCCCACGGCTGCCGACGAAGCGACGGCCGCGACGCTCACCGGATTCGCCGACGCCGCTCCCGTCGTCACCGAGCCCTTCACCGACTGGGTGCTGAGCGGCGACTTCCCAGCCGGGCGGCCGGCGTGGGAGTCCGCGGGCGCCCGGTTCGTCGACGACCTCGAACCCTATGAGCAACGCAAACTACGACTGCTCAACGGCGCCCACAGCCTCCTCGCCTACGCGGGCCCGCTGCGCGGTCTTGCGACGGTCGCCGAGGCGGTCGGCGACCAGCGGTGCCGGGCGTGGGTCGAGGAGTACTGGGACGAGACGGAGCGCCACCTGCCGGAGGGCCTCGGGCTGACGGCGTATCGCACCGCGCTCCTGGAGCGCTTCGACAACGCGCGCATCGAGCACCGGCTGCAGCAGATCGCGCTCGAGGGGGTCACCAAGCTGCGGGTGCGGATCGTGTCGACCCTCTTGGCGGAACGGGCCGCCGGTCGGCCGGGAACCGGGTCCCTGCGCGTGATCGCCGCGTGGGTGGCGGCCGTCCAGGGTGACGACCGCCCGGGTGACGCGAGCGGTGCCGCCGTCGCCGAGGTGCTCCGGTTCCAGGGTCGGGAGCGGACCGCGGCGCTCGTAGGCCTGATCGATCCCCGCCTCCTCGACTCGGAGCCGGATGACGGATCCACGCTCGTCACCGAGTTGGAGCGCCTGGTCGACGAGCTGACCGGACGCCCACGGAACCCCTGACACCCGCCACTGCAGCCGACCCGCAGTCCGTCGGAACCACCCCGGCCACATCGGCCGCAACGCACGAAGGAGTAGCACCCATGAACATCGACAAGGCCGAGGTCATCGTCACGAGTCCCGATCGGAACTTCGTGACGTTGAAGCTCACGACCGACGACGGCCTGACCGGCCTGGGGGACGCGACGTTGAACGGGCGCGAGCTGGCGGTGGTGGCGTATCTGT
>NZ_MJGW01000049.1:0-248 GCF_001865025.1 Plantibacter sp. MMLR14_011 | reverse complement strand
TTCGTGTCCGTCGTCAGGCCGGACTCGAGCACGGACGACAGCATCGCCTGGACCCAGTCGACCTTCGGCGTCTGCACGCTCGAGCTCACCGGGGTGCCGGAGTCCGTCGTGGGGGCGTCGTCGCGGCGAGCACCGGAGCCCTCCCCCATCACGAGGAAGCTCTGCTCCCCCGGGTACACGTAGAGCAGACGGTCACGAGCCTGCGCCTCGATGTAGGCGGGGTCGTCCCAGCGCGCGACGTCCTTCTT
>NZ_MJGW01000048.1:0-254 GCF_001865025.1 Plantibacter sp. MMLR14_011 | reverse complement strand
CAGGGTCCTGCAGCTCGACGCCGAGGCGGGGCCGTGCATGACGACCTTCACCACCGGTCAGCCCGTCGCGTGCCCGGACATCGCGGACGCGCCCGCCGAGTGGGCGGCCTTCAGCGCCGGGGCCCTGGCGCTCGGCGTCCGGTCGGCGCACGCCGTGCCGCTGCGCCTCCGCGCCACCGTCATCGGCACGCTCAACCTGTTCGGGGCCGGCGTCGGTGCCCTCACGGAGTCGGACCTGCGCGTCGCCCGGGCCC
>NZ_MJGW01000047.1:0-302 GCF_001865025.1 Plantibacter sp. MMLR14_011 | reverse complement strand
GCTGGTGTAATCCTGCAGCGGAGCCTGTTGATCAGCCAGAACCGCGAACACCAGCATGGGGACGAACAGCTCCATATTGAGGGTGTTCAAGCCTTTGATGTCTGGAGTGCGATATCGGCCGTAAAGGGCACCACAACCGGCGATCAGAAAGACCGGCAACATCGTGGACAGGATCTGGGCAAGCATTCAGGGGCTCCGAGGGTCGATCAGGGTAAGCAAATAACTCGTTAGGTTCGCAATTATACCGGGTTCCAGGCAAGTAAAACCTGTGCCCTTGCGACCAAAGATAACCCCTTCTATAA
>NZ_MJGW01000046.1:0-400 GCF_001865025.1 Plantibacter sp. MMLR14_011 | reverse complement strand
ACGGGCGCAAGCTGGGTCTACATCAGCATCAGTGAACACGGCAATACGTCCGTTCCACTCGCGATCATACTCACCGTTATTTTTGTGTCGGGACTCGCTCTTTTCCATGGTCTGGCGTTCTGGGCCTGGGGCAAGCTTGCCAAAAACAACGCGGTCAGGCGGCTGTTCCTGTTTCCGGCGGTGTGGATACTCTGTGACTGGGTCCGGGGCTGGCTACTGACAGGATTTCCCTGGCTGTACCTGGGCACCGCCCACGTTGATGGGCCTCTGGCCGGCTTCGCCCCCTTAACGGGCGTTCACGGGCTTACGTTCTGGGTGGCCGTGACCGGCTGCGCAATTCCAGGCTGTTGGTGGCTGATCCGGAAAGCCCGCCATGCCAGCACGGCGCTCGTCGCTGGTG
>NZ_MJGW01000045.1:0-258 GCF_001865025.1 Plantibacter sp. MMLR14_011 | reverse complement strand
GGATTAATATTTCCGTACCTTGGATAGCTGCGATGGAGAGACGGAGAAGGCTAGGTGAGCCGGGCGACGGTTGTCCCGGTTTAAGCATGTAGGCAGTGGGATTAGGCAAATCCGGTCCCACAATGCCGAGACGCGACGACGACTGCCCTTTTAGGGCGGGAAGTCATTGATGCCCTGCTTCCAGGAAAATCTTCTAAGCTTCAGGCTATTCGAGACCGTACCCCAAACCGACACAGGTGGTCAGGTAGAGAATACCAA
>NZ_MJGW01000044.1:0-260 GCF_001865025.1 Plantibacter sp. MMLR14_011 | reverse complement strand
GAAACGCCATCAGCGGCGATCACGAAGGCGAAGAGCGCGACGCAGGACGGCGTCGTGCAGGTGGTTGATATGGCGGGCGATGACCTGGTCCAGGGTCTCAATCAGAGTCCGACCGGATCACTGGTCTCTTGCCGGGACGGCAAGCAGTGGGCCGGGCACGCGACGGTGACGCTTCGGCGGGGCGCGAACGCAGCTGCGATCATCAATGGCATCGAGGACTCGATCTCCGAGGCGGAATGGAGTGCCTCGCGAGACACGAC
>NZ_MJGW01000043.1:0-330 GCF_001865025.1 Plantibacter sp. MMLR14_011 | reverse complement strand
CGACAAAACAATGACCGCTGCAAATACGTGAATCATTTTTTTCATGAGATAACTCCTAAGGATCAATAATTGAATTACTTCTTGCTAATGCCGCTGTAAAACCCGCTGGTGTCAAGAACCACAGTGACAGCTGTTTCTCCGCGATTTTCCCAGTACCATCCATGCGTACCGTCAAACGGTGCCTCAAATGCTCCGCTCGCAGACGGCTGGTCGCGCCCCTGCCAGTAGCTGGTGAAATTGTCGCCGTCATTGAACCGTTCACCGTGCATATCGAAGTTCACCGAACCTCCCTCCGTGGTCCAGTTAAAGACCATTCGATCACCCTCGGCC
>NZ_MJGW01000042.1:0-222 GCF_001865025.1 Plantibacter sp. MMLR14_011 | reverse complement strand
GGCCGCTCGTCGTGACGACGTCGAACGACATGCTCACGCTGCCGGCCGGGCTGACGCTGTTCGGGGGAGCGCACGTGACCGACCACGCGGTGCTGCTCGCCGGTGCCGTGATCTCGCTGCTGCCGATCGCGCTCGGGTTCTTCTTCGCGCAGAAGTTCTTCGTCGCCGGCGTCGCCACGACGGGGCTGAAGTGAGCGCGCCCGGCCCCGCGGACACCCGTAC
>NZ_MJGW01000041.1:0-340 GCF_001865025.1 Plantibacter sp. MMLR14_011 | reverse complement strand
GTGTGTGACTACCACTGAGTGAGGTGATGACTATGGCTATTCTTAATACTGCCGGCATGCAGCGCAAGCCGACCCACCCTGGCGAGATGCTGAGGGAGGATTTCCTTCCGGACTATGGCCTTTCCGTTGCCGGGTTGGCTGAATCTCTGGGTGTTTCTCGCCAGTCAGTTAATGAATTACTGCGCGAACGTCGTGCTGTCAGTCCTGAAATGGCGCTCAGGCTTGCCCGTTTGTTTGGTAATTCGCCGGAATTCTGGCTGAATGCGCAGCGATCTGTTGATCTTTGGACGGCCGCTCAGTCGGTCAAGGAAGAAGTGGATCGAATCAAGCCGCTACATAC
>NZ_MJGW01000040.1:0-350 GCF_001865025.1 Plantibacter sp. MMLR14_011 | reverse complement strand
ATTCTGATGAATGAGACCCGCCGCCACAGGGTCCTGTCGCTCCAGCTCCTGGTGAAGGGCACCCCAGCCTCGCTCCTTCGCCTCCTGCTCAAGGGCCTCCCGGACGACTGGATCAGCAGACGGCAGGTTGGACATACCATGCAGCAATGCCTTGAAGTACATCATGGTGCCACCCACCAACAACGGAATCCGCCCCGCTGACACAATGTCGTTCATTTCACGCAGGGCATCGCGACGGAAGTCCGCTGCCGAGTATGTTTCCGCCGGGTCGCAGATATCAATTAACCGGTGTGGCGCCTGGGAGAGCTCCTCGTGCGAGGGCTTGGCGGTTCCAATATCCATACCCCGGT
>NZ_MJGW01000039.1:290265-334653 GCF_001865025.1 Plantibacter sp. MMLR14_011 | reverse complement strand
CGGACATCTCCTGAGTCGGGGTCGAACGGACCACACGCGACCCCGGCGCCCCGTTCTCAGGACTCCGCCGCGTGTCGCTACCCACACGAGCCCGACACACCGGACATCTCCTGAGTTGGGGACGGCACCGGGGGCTTCAACTACTCCGTGAGGCCGTTCGCCTTCGCGACGTTCCCGAGCCACGCGAGGCTCGGCTTCGGCGTGCGTACGAAGGTCTCACGGTCGACGGCGATGAGACCGAAGGTCGGCCGGAAGCCGCTCGCCCACTCGTAGTTGTCGAGCGCGCTCCAGTGGAGGTAGCCCTCGAGCTGGATCCCGTCCTGGATGCAGGCGTGCAGCTCGCGCAGGGCACCGTCCGTGTAGTCGATCCGACGGGTGTCGTCCGAGGTCGCAATGCCGTTCTCGGTGATCATGATCGGCACCCCGCCCGACAGCTCCCAGGCGCTCCGCACACCCTCGGCTGCGGCCGGCGGGTAGAACTCCCAACCGGTGAGCGTCGTCTCGACGCCGTCCTCGACGGGCAGCGGACCCTTCGGCCCGATGAACGTGCGCGTGTACGCCTGGACACCGAGGAAGTCGTCGCCGGCGGACTGCTCGAGGTACCAGTCGTCACGCGGGTAGCCGTACTCGCGCAGCATCTCGTCGGAGCCGGGCTCACCGTTCGACCGGAACGCCTGCGTCGCGATCGTCCAGCCGGACTTCAGGCCGGACACCTGCGAGAGCACCTCGCGCGAACGCTTGTGGGACTCGAGGAGCGCGTCGGCCACGAAGAGGTCCGGGTTCGGCAGGCCGTACGCGACGAGGTTCGCCGCGTCCTCTCCACCGGCGAGCATCGCGGCGATGTTCGGCTCGTTGATCGTGCAGACGTGTTCGACGCCCTCGCCGACGATCGGCAGGGTGAGCTCGGTGTACCGCGCGAAGAGGTCGGCGGCGTCCTTCGCCCGCCAGAACCCGTCGCGCTCGAACCAGCGCGGCACCGTGAAGTGCATGAGCGTGACGACCGGGTTGAGTCCCAGTTCGTGCGCGGTGTCGACCATGCGACGGTAGTGGTCGATCTCGGCACGCGAGACGATGCCGCGCTCGGGCTCGATCCGCGCCCACTCGACGCTGAACCGGTAGGTGTTGAGCCCGGCGTCGGCGAGCAGCTGCATGTCCTCGCGGTAGCGGTGGTAGCTGTCCATCGCGTCGCCCGAGGGCTCGACGATGTTCGTCCCGGCTTCGTGCTCGTGCACCCACCAGTTGCTGTTGATGTTGTTGCCCTCGATCTGGTGGGCAGCGGTGGCGGCGCCCCAGAGGAAGCCGTCGGGGAAGGTCAGCACGGGTGTTGCTCCTGTTCGTCGTGCGATTCGTTCGCCCCTTTTTGGGCGAACGAGCGTTCGCTCGCCCAAAAATGGGCGAACGGACGCGGGAGGGTCCGCGTCAGCGCTTGGCGCGGGCCGGGTTGGGGACGGCGTCGAGCAGCTGGATCGTGTACGGATCCTGCGGGTGCTGCAGGACGTGCGCGGTCTCGCCACGTTCGACGACACGACCCTGGTTGAGGACCATGATGTTGTCGGTCACGAGTCGCGCCGACAGCAGGTCGTGCGTGATGTAGAGCATCGAGACGCCCCACTGCTCACGCAGGTCCTCGAGCAGCGCGAGCACACCGGCACGCAGCGACACGTCGAGCATCGACACGGGCTCGTCGGCGATGAGCACCTGCGGGTCGCTCGCGAGCGCCCGGGCGATCACGACGCGCTGCCGCTGTCCGCCGGAGAGCTGGTGGGGCAGCTTCGCCGCGAACTGCTCGACGGGCGAGAGGCCCACCGTCTCGAGGAGTTCGAGCACGCGCTTGCGCACCGCGTCACCCTTCAGCCCGGTGAAGTTCACCACCGGACGGGTGAGCGTGTACTCGACCGTGTGCAGCGGGTTGAGCGCCGCATACGGGTCCTGGAAGATCATCTGCACGTTCTTGTGCAGGTTCCGGATGCCCTTGCGGTTCAGCTGGGCGACGTCGAGGTCGCCGAAGCGGACCGCACCGGACGTCGGCTTCTCGATGCCCGTGATGAGCTTCGCGATGGTCGACTTGCCGGAGCCCGAGGCCCCGACGAGCGCGAGCGACTGACCGGGTTCGAGCGTGAACGACACGTCGTCGACGGCCGTCACCGCGGACTCACCGCGACGCGGCGGCGGGTAGACCTTCGAGACGGCGTCGACGATGACCGCCGACTCGGCCGAGCGACCGGCACGCGACGACGCCTTCCCCGACTCGGAGCTTGCGCTCGTCGCGGTCGGGACGCTCGTGGTCGTGCCGGAGACGGGAGCCGTCCCGCGGTTGGCCCGCGACGGGAAACCGGGCAGCTCGACGACCGCGGCGCGTGGGTCGGCGTAGTGGCTGAGCAGCATCCGCGTGTACGGGTCCTGCGGACGCTCGAGGATGTCGCGGCTCGGGGCGTCCTCGACGATGCGGCCCTCGTGCATGACGAGCACGCGCTGCGTCGCCTCGAGCACGACGCCGAGGTCGTGGCTGATGAGGATGGCGGTGAACCCCTCGGCCTGCTGCAGCTCGGTGATCGTGTCCATGATCGCGTGCTGCACGAGGACGTCGAGCGCGGTGGTCGGTTCGTCGAACACCATGAGGCGGGGCTCGAGCGACAGGGCCAGCGCGATGGACACGCGCTGACGCATGCCGCCGGACAGCTCTCCGGGGAAACGGGCGAGCACCTGCGGCGTCAGCCCGACCTTGCCGACCAGCTCGGCCATCCGGGCGTCCCAGCGGTCGCGGGAGACGTGACCGTGCGCTTTGAAGATGTCGACGAAGTGGTTGCGGATCGTGCGGACCGGGTTGAGTGCGTTCATGCCCGACTGCAGCACCATGGCGAACCCGCCCTGCCGCTGCTCACGGAGCGCCTCGTCGCCGAGCTCGCGGATGTCCTTGCCGCCGAAGAGGATCTGCCCGCCGTTGATGCGGGCCGGCGGCTTCTGCAAGCGGGTGGCCGCGAAGCCGAGCGTCGACTTCCCGGAGCCGGACTCGCCGACGAGCCCGATGAACTCACCGGCACCGACGGAGAACGACACGTGGTCGACCGCCTGGACCGGCGCGGCGCCGACGGACTCGTAGACGACGGACAGGTCGCGGACCTCGAGGAGCGCTCCGGTCCCGGCTGCCGGCGCGGATGCGCTCTCGGCCTGGAGGTTGACGGCGTTCATCGTGACTTCCCTTCACGGAGGCGCGGGTTGCTGATCGCGTCGACACCGAAGTTGATGAGGGTGAGGCTCATCGCGAGGAGCGCGATGCAGAGACCGGGGGCGAAGAGGAGGATCCACTGACCGGTGAGCAGGGCGTTGGAGTTCTGCGCCCAGTAGAGGATGGTGCCCCAGCTGACGATCGACGAGTCGCCGAGGCCGAGGAACTCGAGGCCGGCCTCCGCGAGGATCGCACTCGTCGCGGCACCGAAGAAGCCTCCGGCGATGAGGGACGTCATGTTCGGCAGGATCTCGTTGAACACGATGCGGAACGGTCGGTCGCCGGAGAAGCGGGCCGCGGTCACGAAGTCACGCGAACGCAGCGACTGCGTCTGGCTGCGGAGCACGCGGGCACCCCACGCCCACCCGGTGATCACGATGACCGCGACGATCATCACGAGCCCACCGTTCTGGAGGTACGCGGCGATGACGATCATGAGCGGCAGGCCGGGCACCACGAGGAACAGGTTGACGATGAAGTTCACGACCTCGGCGCCGAAGCCCTTGATGTAGCCCCAGCTGAGGCCGATCAGCACGGCGACGATCGTCGACAGGATGCCGGCGATGAAACCGACCGTGACGCTGATCTGCGAACCGTAGATGAGCTGGCTGAGGACGTCCTCGCCTGCCGCCGTCGTCCCGAACCAGTGCTCGGGGCTCGAGTCGGCGTTCCGGGGGAACCCGTCCTGGCTCGCGCCGTAGGGTGCGAGCACCGGCGCGAAGATCGCGACGAGGATGAAGAACGCGAGGATGATCAGCCCGAGGCGGGACTTCCAGTTGGCCCAGAGCGTCGCCGCCGATCGACCGATGAAGGCGAACTTCCGCGGCGGACGCACGGCCTGGTCGGACTGCAGTGTCTTGACGTGCTGTGTGGTGGTCATCGGCGGGTCCTTGGGTCGAGTACGCCGTACAGGATGTCGACGAGGAAGTTGGCGACGAGCACGCTCACCGTGATGAGCAGGAAGAGCGCCTGCATGAGCGGGTAGTCCTGTCCGATCACCGCGTTGAACAGGAGGAAGCCGATGCCCGGGTAGCCGAAGACCTGCTCCACGAGGATCGAGCCGCCGACCACCCCGCCGAGCGCGAGCCCGAAGCCGGTGAGGTTCGGGAGGATCGCGTTGCGGGCCGCGTACTTGATGGCGACCGTGCGACCACGGAGGCCGTTGGCCTCGGCGAAGGTCACGTAATCGTCACCGAGGGTGTTGATCATCGCGTTGCGCATGCCGATGATCCAGCCTCCGAGGCTCGTCACGAGGATCGTCAGCGCCGGCAGCACCGCGTGGTACGCGACGTCGACGATGAAGTCCCAGGTGAAGGCCGGCGAAGCCGTCGGCCCGAAGGCACCCGAGGTCGGGAACCAGTGGAGGACGTAGCCGGCGAAGAACAGCAGGAGCAGCGCGGTCCAGAAGTACGGGAACGTGCTGGCGAAGGTGCCGCTCAGCGTCGGCAGCGCGTCGAGCCAGGTGTTCCGCCGCCAGGCCGCGAGCACGCCGATGAGCGTGCCGAGGATGAAGGCGACGATGGTGACGATCCCGAGCAGGATGATCGTGTACGGGAACGCCTGCCAGATGAGCTCGCCGACCGACTGCGGGAAGAAGGTGTACGACACCCCGAAGTCGAGCGTGACGACCTGGTGGAGGTACGTGACGTACTGCTCCCAGAGGTTGCCGCCGGGGACACCGAGTTGGGCCTCGATCGCCGCACGCGTGGCCGCGGAGACCGGACCGTTCTGGGCGAGCTTCGCGATCGCGGCGTCCGTCGGTGAGCCGGGCATGAGCCGCGGCAGGAGGAAGTTCAGCGTGACCGCCGCCCACAGGGTGAGGACGAAGAGGCCGAGTTTGCGCACCATGTACACGGTCACTCACCGTCCTTCCGGAGCTTGAGGTGCGTGAACACGAGGAGCGGGGTCTGGTCGTAGGTCTGGAGCGGTGCGTACGGATTGTCCGCGTCCGGCCAGCCGGTGAACTTCTTGTCGTTGTAGAGACCCCAGAGTCCGCCGTAGTACATGCCGATGACCGGGAAGTCGCTGTAGACGATCTGCTGCATCTGGTGACTCAGCCCGAGACGGGTGGCCTCGTCGGTGGTCTCCTTGTACTGGGCGAGCAGCTGGTCCATCTGCGGGTTGCGGTAGCGACCGAAGTTGCTGGATGTCGTCTCGCCGATGGGCTTCGCGAACTCGCTGTTGAAGCTGTTGTTGAAACCCTGGAACATGATGCCGTTGCCCATTCCGCCCATCGCGACCTGGAAGTCACCGCTCTGGATGGCCTGCTGGTACCCCGGCGGCTGCGGCTGCTTGATCTGCACGTCGATGCCGAGGGCGCCGAGCTCCTTGCGGACCTCCTGGACCGCGCGGAGCCAGTCCGCGTAGCCGTTGGCGGTCGTGATCGAGAAGCTGAACTGTTTGCCCGCCGCGTCGACGAGCTTGCCACCCTGCTGGGTGTACCCGGCGGCCGCGAAGGCTTCGAGGGCGCCGGCGGTGTCCTGCGTGATCATGCCCTGGTTCGGCAGGGTCGGGTCGAGTTCGTCCTCCTGGTTGGGGAGCATGAGGCTCGACTGGCCGGCGGCACCGAGGTAGCCCTCGGTCGCCGCATCGGCGATCTTGTCGCGGTCGAGCGCCAGGGCGATGCCGCGACGGACGTCCACGTTGTCGAAGGGGGCGACGTCCATGTTGGGCACGAGCCCGATCACGCCTCCCGGCGGGAACCAGAACTTGTTGTGGTCGTTGGCCGCAACCCAGGTGCCTTCGACGTTCGACAGGAACGAGTACGCCCAGTCGAAGCCCTTCGTGACGATGTCGAGTTCACCGGTGGCCGCGGGGATCACGAGGTGGTTGACCTCGATCTTGTCGGCCTGCCAGTACGTCTCGTTCTTGTCCATCGTGTACTGCTGCGAGGTGTAGTTGCCGAGGACGTACGGACCGGTGCCGACCGGGTTCGGGTTCCGCCAGGTGTCGGGGCTCTTGACGTCCTTCCAGATGTGCTCCGGGACGATGAGCGTCTGCGAGACGATGTCGGCCGCGGGGGCGTCGTCGTCGAGCAGGTGCATGATGACGTGCTGGCCCTTCACCTCGATCGTGTCGATGTGCTGCCAGGCGCCCTTCTGATCGAGCGTCGGGTACTGCTTGATGAGGTCGAAGGTGAACTTCACGTCCTCAGGGGTGAAGGCCTCACCGTCGGACCAGGTGGCGCCGTCGCGGATCGTGTAGTCGATCGTGCGGGCGTCCGGGAGGTCGACCTTCTCGGCGAGCCACGGCGTCTCCTTGCCGTCGAGCACGTTGATGATCACGAGCGGCTCGTAGATGTAGCTCGAGGCCGAGCGCTTGTTCACGAGGTAGGGGTTGAAGTTCCGCTCGAGCATCGGGGTGCCCTTGTCGGAGGCCAGCAGCATCGTGTCGGCGGGGATCGAGGGATCCGGCTCGCTCTTGATCTGGATGCTGCAGCCGGAGACGAGCAGGGCCGCCGCGGCGATCATCGCCGCTGCTCCGAGTCGTCTGCGCCTGCGGACCTTGGTCCGCTCGTGCGTCGTGTGCGTCATCGCCACCGTCCTTGCTGAAGTCTGTACCGGTTGAGTGTAAGCGCATACATTGTCCGACGCAACCCGTGTCGGACATCCGCTCCTGTTCGCAATCCAGGAGACCCTCGGCGTGGCGGCCTCGCGGCGGACGAACGCGTCCGCGGCACGCCGCGGGCTTCCTGAATGGTGAACGCGAGGGGAGGCGATGATCAGGACGTGATCGACTCGGAGCTCTCGCGGAGGACGACCTCCACGGGGAGTCGGACGGACATCGCGGGCAGCTTGGGCTCGGCGAGGCGACGGGCGAGCGCCTGCACGGAGACCCGGCCCAGCGTCTCCATCGGCTGCCGGACCGTCGTGAGCCGCGGAGCCGACAGGCGGCCGGCGTCGATGCCGTCGAAGCCGGTGACGATGAGCTCCTCCGGGACCGCGACCCCGGCGATCCTGGCGGCGTCGATCACGCCGAGCGCCATCTGGTCGTTGGCGCACACGACGGCCCGCGGCAGCCCGTCGCGCCGGAACAGCTCCCGACCGACCCGTCGCCCGCCCTCCCGGGTGAAGTCGCCGCGGAGGGTCGGCTCCTCCGGGGCCTCGAGCGACCGGTCCGCGAGGGCCGCACGGAACCCACTCCAGCGCTCGGCGTCATCGGGCGAGCCGAGGCTTCCCGCCACGTACTCGAGCTCCCGGGCGCCGAGGTCGTCGATAAGGTGCGCCGTGAGCGTGCGCATCCCCTCGGCGTTGCTCACGGAGACGTGGTCGAGGTCGTCGTCGCGCCGCGGCCCCGCCATCACGACGATCGGGACGTGCCGCGACAGGCGTGCGAGCTCCTCCTCGCTGGCGCTCCCGGCCAGCACCATGAGGCCGTCCACCCGACCCGCCATGTCGCGCACCGTCTGCGTCGCCGTGGACCCGCGCCCGACGCCGACGAGCAGCGCGAACCCGCTCCGCCAGGACTCCAGCTCGCAACCGCGCAGCACCTCGTCGAAGTAGAGGTTGAGCGTCCGCGTGTCGGTCCGCTCCGGGATGTCGCGGACGATGCGCGCTCCCCCGGCCGCCGCCTCGTCACCCTCGAGGGCGATGTCCCCGAGGTCGTCCATCGCGTCGAGCCCCTGGAAGAACAGGCCGATGACGCCGGTACGGCGCGCGGCGAGCCCTCGTGCGGCTCCACTCGGGACGTACCCGAGTTCACCGACCGAGGCGAGCACGCGGTCTCGGGTGGCCGGTTTCACGTCGTCAGGGCGGCTGAGCACCCGCGAGACCGTCGCGATGGAGACGCCGGCGTGGTGCGCGACGTCGTAGACCGTCGGCGGTTTCGTCATGGGAGCGCCTTCCTTCGGCCACCAATGATACGCACGGCATCCTGCCCGCCCGGTTCACCGGCGGCGTGGGATGACGCGTGGAGCGCCCTCGTCTTGCGTCACGGGAGCGCCCCACAGGAGCCGGCAACCGCATCGAACCCGAACGTTCCCTGAATTCTCGACGCTTGTCGGCTGGGCGGCCGACGTCCGCTGGCAGACTGCGGACATGACTGATCAGCATGCCAAAGCCGTCCTCCTCAACTCCCTCCACGAGCCGGGTTCCCCGCTCATCGTCACCAACGTCTGGGACGCCATCACCGCGAAGGTCGTCTCCGAGGCCCCCGGCGTCGTCGCCCTCGCTTCGGCGAGCCACTCGGTGTCGAACGTCCGTGGGCTCGAAGACGGCGGTGGCCTCGACGTCGACGAGGCGATCGCCGCCGCGAAGATCATCGTGGGCGCCGTCGACCTGCCGGTGACGATCGACTTCGAGAAGGGCTACGCGTCCGACGCGGCCGGCGTTCGTGAGAACGTCCGCCGCCTCATCGTCGAGTCGGGTGCCGTCGGGATCAACCTCGAGGACTCCGTCGGTGCCGCGAAGGCCCCGCAGTTCCCGATCGAGGAGGCCGCGGCCCGCGTCGCCGCCGCTCGCGCCGGAGCCGAGGACGCCGGCATCCCGCTCGTCATCAACGCCCGGGTCGACACCCTCGCCGGTGACCCTGAGGCGTGGGACGAGGCCGTCGCTCGCGCCAACGCCTACCTCGAGGCCGGTGCGGACGTCGTCTTCTTCCTCGGACTCGGTACGGAGGAACTCGTCGCCAAGGCCATCGAGCAGGTGCACGGACGCATCTCGGTCATCGGCTACCCCGGCGCGGTCCCGCTCAAGCGCCTGGCCGAACTCGGCGTCTCACGCGTCAGCTTCGGCCCCGGCACCCTCGGCCTGACGCTCGCCGCCCTCCAGCGTGCGGCGACAGGCCTCACCGAGCTCGGCGAGTATCCCGAGGACCTCGGCTTCTCCTTCGAGCTCTGATCCTCGACTGACGACCCGATCTCAGGAGAACCCGGGCGTGGCGCGGTGCAACGCCTGCGGCGCGCCCGGGGACTCCTGAGACAGGGTCGCGGGTTCCGGTCAGGACGTCAGGAACCAGTACCAGATGATGAGCATCGTGACGAGGAAGCCCGTCAGGAAGTTGAGGCGGAGGAACCGCTTCCAGCCCGCGTTGGCCCGCTCGGCGTCCTCCTCGCGGAGGTTCCAGAACGGCAGCACACTCGCGGCGTAGGGCAGTGCGAGCAGGCCCGCCAGTGGGATGGGCCACGGGGTCACGAGCATCAGCGCACCACCCGCGAGGTAGGCGACGAAGGCGAACCGGACGGTCGCCGCCGCACCGATGACCGTCGCGATCGAGCCGATCCCGCCTTCTCGGTCGGCGATGATGTCCTGCACCGCACCGAAGGCGTGGCTGGCGATCCCCCAGAGGAAGTAGCCGACGAGCAGCGCCCAGAGCGCGGGCGTGAAGACCGCGCCGGCGAGGACGAGGCCGTAGACCGCCGGGCTCACGAAGTGCGTGCTCGAGGTGAGCGAGTCGATGAACGGCCGCTCCTTGAACCGCAGGCCGGGTGCGCTGTACGCGATGAGCGCGAACACGCTGATCCCGAGGACGAGCCACGACAGCGGCGACCCGATGACGACGAGGTAGACGAGGAACGGGACGTTCGTCACGATCGCCGCGAAGATCGTCAACCGGTGCATCCGACGGTCCAGGACCGCGCCCTCGACGCCGCCCTTGCGCGGGTTCCGCAGGTCGGACTCGTAGTCGAAGACGTCGTTGATGCCGTACATCGCGAGGTTGTACGGGATGAGGAAGTACAGCGTCCCGAGCCAGAAGGTGAGGTCGAGCTCGCGCGTGGTCAGCAGGTACGCCGCTGCGAACGGGTAGGCGGTGTTGATCCACGACAGCGGTCGGGAGGACAGCACGAGCTGGCCGAGTCGGTTCATGCCGGGTCCTCCTGGGACGGGGATGGGGAGACGGGAGCAGGGGTTCGGCGCTCGAGGAGCACCCAGAGGGACGGGAGCAGGACGGCCGCGGCGATGGCGTAGGCGAAGTCCTCGAGGGGCGCGATGCCGACGAAGGCGCCGGAGATGAGTGCCGGGTCGTAGCCGACGAGCCCGATGCCGATCATGATGTTGTCGAACAGCGCGGTCATGAGCAGGAGGACGACGAGCCCACCGCCCACCGCGAGCAGCCAGGTGCCCGCCGTCAGGCCGGCGGACCGCGATCCGTTCGCACGGCGTCGATCGAGCCGCACGACCGCCAGCAGGGCGACGACCGCCACGACGGCGAGGAACCATGCGTTGAGGGCCCAGTAGGTCATCGTCCGCTCACCTCGGCGGCGCCGGTCGTCCGGCGGGACACCCGGCCGAGCGTGTGTCGCGCCGCACCGAACAGGTTCATCGTGAGGTAGCAGAGCAGCGTCAGGAAGAAGACCTCCTCGATCGGCAGCTCGGGCGCGACCTGGAGCCCGGTCATGAACGCCGTCTCACCGCGGAAGAAGATGCCGGCACCGATGCCGAGCAGGTCCCACACGAGGAAGAACACGACGCCGATCGGCAGGATGATCGCGGCCCGCCGTCGGTCGGCCCAGAAGAACAGCCGGAACCGCCGGTCGAGCATGACCATCCCGGTGATCGAGACGAGCAGCGCCAGCAGGTACAGCAGACCCATCAGCCGGTCGCCTCGGCGCGCGCGCGCAACGGCTCAGCCATCGGGCCGGTGGTGATGTCGCCGCGCATGCGCTTCACGACGAGCTCCGCGCTGATGAGGCACATCGGCAGGCCGATGCCCGGGATGGTGGAGCCACCGGTGTAGAACAGGCCGTCGACCTTCTTGCTGACGTTGCCGCTCCGGAACATCGCGCTCTGCGAGAGGATGTGCGCAGGCCCGAGGGCGGTGCCCTTCCAGACGTTGAGGTCGGTCGCGAAGTCGGCGGGTCCGACGTCGCGACGCACCACGATGCGCTCGGCGAGGTCGGGGACGCCGGCCCACTCGGCGATCTGCGCGATGGCGGCGTCACCGATCTCCGCGACCCGGGCGTCTCCCCCGCCACCGATGGACGGGTCGGCCGGGACCGGGACCAGGATGAACAGGTTCTCGTGGCCGTCGGGTGCGACGCCCGCATCGGTCGCGCTCGGACGACAGACGTAGAGCGACGCGGGGTCGGGCACGCTCGTCTCCTCGCCGAAGATGCGGCCGAAGTTGTCGCGCCAGTCGGCCGTGAAGAACAGGCTGTGGTGCAGGAGCTCCGGCAGCTCGCCGCGGACGCCGAGCATGACGAGCACGGCTCCGGGACCGGCCGTGCGCTTCTCCCAGTACTCGGCCGGGTAGGTCTGGAGTTCGCGGGGCAGCAGCGTCGTCTCGGTGTGGTGCAGGTCGGCGGCGGACACCACGCGGTCTGCACGGAGCAACTGCCGACGACCGTCGGCGTCGAGGTAGTTGACGCCGTCGACCCTGGCGCGGCGGCCGGCGGGCATCGTGGTGATGCCGGTGACCTCGGCGCCCGTGATGATCTCCACACCCTCGGCGCGGGCGAGCTGGGCGATCGTGTCGATGATCCGCGAGAAGCCGCCCTGCGGGTAGAGCACGCCGTCCTCGAGGTCGAGGTAGCTCATGAGGTGGTACATGCTCGGCGCCTCGAAGGGCGATGAGCCGAGGAACACGGCCGGGTAGCCGAGGATCTGCTGCAACCGGACGTCGGAGACGGTGCGCGCGGCCAGGGTGTCGAGGTCCTCCGTGAGGAGCTTCGCGAGCTTCGGCATCCGGGCGAGGACCTCACGGCTCGCGAGCGTCCGGTACGACTCGAACGTCGTGTACAGGAAGCTCCGGATGGCGATCTCGTACGTCTCCTTCGCGCTGCGGAGGTACTCGTCCATCTTCGCGCCGGCACCGGGCTCGACCGACTCGAACAGGGCGAGGTTGCCGGCCCGGTCGGCGGCGAGGTCGAGGTGCCCGTCGCGGCCCTCCGAGTAGACGCGGTAGGCCGGGTCGAGTCGCCCGAGGTCGAGCTGCTCGGCCGCGGAGGTGCCGAGGAGCCGGTAGAAGTGGTCGAAGACCTCCGGCATGAGGTACCAGCTCGGGCCGGTGTCGAAGGTGAAGCCGTCCTGCTCCCAGGTGCCGGCGCGGCCGCCGAGCACCTCGCGTCGTTCGAGCAGGGTGACCCGCTGGCCGTCGCGGGCGAGGAGGGCTGCGGTGGCGAGACCGCTGATGCCGCCGCCGATGACGACGGTGCGGTTGTGGGAGGGGGTCATGACTGCGAGCTCTCGTCGATCGTCGGGATGGAGGCGGTGGTGCCGGTCGTGGCTGGTGTGCGACCGGCGAGCGCGCCGGCGGCGATGCGGAGCTTGACCGGGTCGGGCACCCGGACACGCGTGCGGACGAGGGCCGAGGCCGGCGTGGTCCGGATGCGTCGGGCGAGTTCCGAGAAGAGCTCCTGGGCGAGGGCGACCGCGCGACGGCTCGACTTCGGCAGCCGCCCGAGGACGGCTGCCGAACGGTCGAGATCGGCTTCGATGTCGTCGAGCAGGCTGTGCTTCTGCGCCTCGCTGAGCTCGTCGACGGCGACACCCGGGAAGTAGCTGCGGCCGAGCTCGTCGTGGTCGGCCGAGAGGTCGCGCAGGAAGTTGACCTTCTGGAAGGCGGCACCGAGACTCCTGGCGCCGACGACGAACGCGGCGCGCTGGGCGTCGTCGACGTCGTGGCCGCGCAGGAAGATCCGCAGGCACATGAGCCCGACGACCTCGGCGGAGCCGTACACGTAGTCGCGGAACGTCTCCGGGGTGTGGACGGTGCGCGAGAGGTCCGCGCGCATGGACGCGAAGAACGGACGGGTGAGGTCGGCCTCGATCCCCGCCGACCGCGCCGAGATGGCGAAGGCGTGGACGACGAGGTTGCTGCTGTACCCCGTCTCCATCGCATCCTCGGTGTCCTGCTCGAGCGCGTCGAGCATGCGGAGGACCCGCTCGGGGCCGAGCCCGGCCGCCGCGGCCACGCCGTCGACGATCTCGTCGGCGATGCGGACGAGCGCGTACACGTTCTCGACGTCCTGGCGGATGTCGCCACCCAGCAGCCTGGCCGCCAGACCGAAGGACGTGGAGTACCGACGGATGACGATGCTGGCGGTCTCCTGCGCGACCCGGTCGTAGAGCTGTCGTGCGTCGCCGACCGCCGAGGCGTCGTCCGCGGGTCGCCCGGTCCCGTCCCCTGCTGCGGTCATCGCGACCGCTCGAGCACGGTGGCGACGATGGGGCGGAGCTCGTCGCGGAGCTGCGCCGGGATGCTCGGCGAGGCCAGCTGTTCCCAGGCGCGGTTGGCGTAGTCACCGGCCAGCAGGGTCGCGTGCTGGCGGGCGCCCGTCGTCGTGAGGACGTCGCGCAGGACGGCGGCACCCTCCTCGTCGAGGTCCGGGTCGCCGAAGAGGTGCTCGACGGCGTGCCACTCGGGCTGCTCCGCTGCGAACGCCACCATGACCGTCAGCTTGCCCTCGCGGAGGTCGCCGATCGTCGTCTTGCCGGTCGTCTTCGAGTCGCCGAAGACGCCGAGGACGTCGTCGATGATCTGGTAGGCGATGCCGATCTGCTGCCCGAAGGCCCCGAGCGCGTCGATCGTCGCCTCCGGAGCACCGGCCAGGACACCACCCGACTGCAGTGGCGCCTCGAACGAGTAGTAGGCGGTCTTCAGGCGCTCCATGCGGATGATGTCGTCGACCGTCGGGACGACGCCGCCGACCGTGAAGTCGACGTCGGCGAGCTCACCGGCTGCCGAAGCGGAGATGGCGTCGTCGAGGATCTCGCGGAGGCGGGTGCGGACCGAGTCGGCGCTCCCGGCGCGGTCGATCAGACGGTAGGACGCGGACAGGGCGAGGTCGCCCGCGATGACGGCGACGGACATGCCACGGTGCTCGGCGAGCGGCAGCGGGATGCCCGCGGTCTGCGCGATATCGCGGTAGCTGCCGGAGACGTTGGGGCTGCCGCGCCGGACGAAGTCGCGGTCGATCACGTCGTCGTGGACGATCAGCGCGGTGTGCAGGAGCTCGTAGGCGGCGGCGACGTGGGCGGCCGCGACGATGTCCTCGCCACCCAGCGCCTCGTAAGCCGTCATGACCATCCGGGGACGGAACCGCTTGCCGCCGGCCATGCTGCGCTCGATGGTCTCCCAGAGCCGCAGGTAGCCGGCGCCGCCGAACGACACCGCCTGCGTCTTCGCCAGTTCGAGGAAACGCTCGAGGGCATCCTCGACCTGATGCTGTTGTCGATAGGGCACGTCGACGACGTGGTGGGTCTCCATATCACGAGGCTACTTCACGGAGCGGCGAGATTAGTACGCTAGCTGTCCATTCGCGTTCGCCCCGTTCGTCGGGGAGAATGGACGCATGTCGGTACCCGAAGAACTCGTCGTCCTGCTCGCCGAGGACGGCACCCGCATCGGCACCACGCCGAAGGCGACCGTCCACACGCACGAGACGCCGCTCCACCTCGCGTTCTCCTGCCACGTCATCGGGCCCGACGGACGCATCCTCGTGACCCGGCGCGCGCTCTCGAAGCTCACGTGGCCGGGCGTCTGGACGAACTCGTTCTGCGGACACCCCGGCCCGGACGAGGACAGCGTGGACGCCGTGCTGCGTCGGGCGAGTGCCGAACTGGGCCTGCCGATCTCCGCGCCGGAACTGGTGCTGCCCGACTTCCGGTATCGCGCCGTCGACGCCTCGGGCGTGGTCGAGTACGAGATCTGCCCGGTCTACGTCGCCTACACGGACGCGACGCCCGAGCCGAACCCCGACGAGGTCATGGAGTGGGCCTGGGCCGAGCCCGAATCGCTCTTGGCGTCCGTCGAGCAGGCACCCTTCGCGTTCAGCCCGTGGCTGACGCTCCAGCTGCCGCTCGTCGTGCCGCTGCTCGCGGAGTCCACGGCCCGCTGAGCCGCCCGGATCTGCACGGATCGCCCCGGTTTTCGAGCAGATTCAGGCGACTGAGCGAGGTCAGGCGCCGCGGAGTGCGTCGACGGCCGCGGCGATCCGCTTGTCTCGCGTCGCATCCGTCTTCGCCAGCGCGACCGGCTCGGCCAGCGCGCGCTGACGGCTGAACGACAGAGCTCCGTAGGCGGCGAGCGCCTGCTCGTCTCCCGCGAGCGCCGTCTCGAGCTCGGGCGGCAACGGGAACACGCGCGGTGCCTCGTCGAGCTCGAGGTCCACCTCGACCTCGTCCCCTCCCGCGACCCCGGCGGCGGCGCGGTTGGCGGCGCTCAGCGCGATCAGGTACCGGCCGCCCATCGGCGTGATGGTGCTGCGGTAGGTGGTCGCACCGACGGTGACGACGACGGGCACGCGCTTGCCACGATCCAGGCCCTCGACGACGGCGTCGGGGACGAGGATGCCGGTGTTGTTGCCCTGGAGTTCGATGACGGTGCGGAATCTCATGCGCTCAGTATGGCTCGGGCCGTCTCGCGGTGAAGACCAGGATGAGGGAGCCGGCGACGACCCCGATCCCGAGCACTTGTCCGAGGCTCAGTGCCTCGCCGAGGACCACGAGGCCTGCCAGCACGGCGACGACGGGACTCAGGAGACCGAGGAACGACACGGACGACACGGGGAGCGCGGCGATGCCACGGAACCACAGGGTGTAGGCGAGGGCTGTGCCCACGAGGGAGAGGTAGGCGTACCCGCCGATCGCAGCTGCGTCCGGGGCGGCCGATGGGAGCCCCTCGACGATGAGCAGCACCGGCACGAGCACGATGCCGCCGGCGACGAGCTGCCAGGCGGTCGATGCGAGGCCGGAGACCGAGACGCCGCTGACCTCGGACGGGTCCGGGTTCGAGCTCGTGCATCGGCGCGCGCCGATCCGGCGGCCGACCTCGGGTCTCCCCCACCGCTTGCTCAGCACCGATCCGAGCGACATCGACGCAGCACCGGCGAGTGCGGCGACGACGCCGATCACATCGAGACGAGCGTCGGCCTGCAGTACGATCAGCGCGACGCCGGCCACTCCGGCGAATCCCGCGACGACCCGGCGCACGGTCAACGCCTCCCCCACCAGCAGGCTCGCGAGCACGGCGACGAGCACGGGCCCGATCGCCCCCATGGTCGCGGCGACCCCGCCGGGCAGTCGGTAGGCGGCGAGGAAGAGGAACGCGAAGAAGGCACCGATGTTGAGCGTGCCGAGCACGAGCGATCGCCACCACCAGCCACCGACCGGGAGGGTTCGTGTGATCGCGAGGAGCAGGAGTCCGGCGGGCAACGCCCGGAGCACGGCTGCCAGCAGCGGTCGTCCGGGCGGGAGCAGTTCGCTCGTGACGAGGTAGGTCGTTCCCCAGCTGATCGGGGCGATGGCGGTGACGGCGGCGATGCGGAGTTGATTGCTAAGCACTGAGTAATAATAGCTCAGCGCTAAGCAAATCGCTATGCTGGCCGGATGAGCACGCGCGTGGACGACATCCTGGGCCAGTGGCGGACCGAGCGACCCGATCTCGACGTCTCGCCCATGGCCGTCATCGGACGCCTGTCACGGGCCGCGACGGCGGTGGACGCACGGCTGTCCACGACCTTCGCCGAGCACGGGCTCGACAGCGCGTCGTTCGACGTGCTCGCGACCCTCCTCCGCTCGGGCTCACCGCACGAACTCGCGCCGAAGGACCTCGCCCACTGGTCGATGGTGACGTCGAGTGCGATCGCCCAGCGCGTGAACAAGCTCGTCGAGCGCGGTCTCGTGACGCGCCGTCCGAGCGAGCAGGACGGGCGCGGCACGGTCGTCGCCCTCACCCCGGCCGGCAAGCGCCTCGTCGAAGCGGCCCTGCCCGATCACCTCGCCGCCGAGGAGCGCATCCTCGACGGCTTCTCCACGGCCGAGCGCGAGCAGCTGGCGTCGTTCCTGGAGCGCCTGGCGCGCACCGACACCTGAGTGTCGCGGTGGAGACGGAGCCACTCAGGCGATGCGACGACCCTCGTTGTGCTCCTGCAGCCACCAGGTCACGCCCTCGTCGTCGGACACCCAGCTCTCCCAGGTGTAGGAGTCCTCGGTGATGCCGCTGAAGTTCCACCGGATGAGCTTGTCGTCGTTCCGTGTGCCGTCCTGGCGGATGCCGTCGGAGCGGTGCGGCGTCGCGACGAGCTGGCAGAACTCGCCGCGCCGTGGCTCGACGTAGTTCACGCGCCAGGCGCCCATCAACCGGTCGTACACGCGGAGAGCCGTGCTGACCGTCTCCCAGCCCGACGGCTCCGCGTCGTTCGCGACGAGCTGGACGTCCTGCACGGCACGCCCTTCGAGGATGTACGACACGATCCAACGGAAGTCGGACTCGACCCACTCGCCGCTCTCGTCGTCGAGGCGCTTCGAGTGGACGTCCCAGGACCCGACGAACTGGCCGAACCGGACCATGCGGCGCGGGTAGAGCGGCGTCGGCCCGTCGGCGGTGATCGCGCGGGCGAAGTCGGGTCGCTCTGACGTGCTCATGGCGGGGCCTTTCTGCTGGTCCACCTGCTCGCCCGTCGTCGGGACGCCCGCCTCAGTCCTGCGTCAGCGTTGCGTCTCGCCGACGTCGGTCCGGTGGAAGTTCTGGAAGGAACGGGAGGCGGTGGGTCCGCGCTGTCCCTGATACCTGGAACTGTACTCGCTCGACCCGTACGGGCGCTCGGCCGGTGACGTGAGCCGGAAGAAGCACATCTGACCGATCTTCATCCCCGGCCAGAGCTTGATCGGCAGCGTCGCGACGTTGCTGAGCTCGAGGGTGACATGGCCCGTGAAGCCCGGGTCGATGAAGCCGGCGGTCGAGTGCGTGAGGAGACCGAGACGACCGAGCGAACTCTTGCCCTCGAGGCGTGCGGCGACGTCGTCCGGGAGGGACACCCGCTCGTACGTGGACCCCAGGACGAACTCGCCGGGGTGCAGGATGAACGGCTCGTTCGGCAGCGTCTCGATGAGGCGCGTCAGCTCGGGCTGATCCTCCGCGGGATCGATGAAGGGGTACTTGTGGTTGTCGAAGAGGCGGAAGAAGCGATCGAGGCGCACGTCGATGGACGACGGCTGGATCATCTCCGGCGAGTAGGGGTCGAGCGCGATGCGGGAGGCGTCGAGTTCGGCTTTGATGTCACGGTCCGAGAGCAGCACGGTGACAGTGTATCGGCCGGGAGCCTGAAGCCTCGGGCCGGTGGCGGCGCCCGGATTCGCTACGATGCTCCCACGGTGACGACCTCCGCGACCCGGCGGAGACCGGTCGCGCCGCCCCAGCGACCTGGAGGCCTCCGATGACCAGACCGCACGTCCTCATCCTGCAGCACGTCCCCTGGGAGCGACCGGCGGTGCTCGGCGAGGTGCTGACGGCATCGGGGATCGACTGGACGCTGGACACGGTCGTCGAGCGCCGTGAGCTGCCGCCGGCGCGCGAGATCACCGGATTCGACGGGCTCGTCCTCCTCGGTGGCCCGATGGGCGCGCTCGACGTGGAGGAGCACCCGGGTCTCGGGCTCGAAGCGCAGCTCGTGCGCGATGCGGCGGTACTCGGCATCCCGGTGTTCGGGATCTGCCTCGGGCACCAGCTCATCGCGACGGCCCTCGGCGCCACCCTCCACTCGGCGGCGGCGCATGAGGTGGGTGTCGGCGACGTCGAACTCCTGACCGAGAGCGAACTCGGTATGCGCGGAGAGCGGCTACCGGTGCTGCACTGGCATGGCGACGTCGTCGAGGCTCCGCATGGGGCGACGGTCCTCGCGTCGTCGCCGTCGACGCCGAACCAGGCGTTCCGGATCGAGGACCGGGTCTTCGCGACGCAGTTCCACCTCGAGGTCGACCCGCCGATGCTCGACCGATGGCTCGCGGAACCGCTCATGCTCCGCGACCTGCCGTTCATCGCCGGGACCGCGGAGGAGGCGGCCGACCGGCTGCGGTCCGAGGTCGCCGCCGTGGCGGGGCCGATGCGCGAAGCCGGCGAGCGGTTGTTCGGGGCCTTCGCCGATGCGGTGCTCCGACGGACGAGCGTCGATCCGTCATTGCGATAGGGCTCGGATCCCGCCCGGACGCACCACCCCGGACACAGCGAAGCGGCCGGCCCCCGGAGGGACCGACCGCTTCGTGGACTCGAATTCGAGTTAGAGCGCCTTGCGACCCGTGATCGTCCTGATCAAGAACGCGATGATCGCGATCGCGAGCAGCACGAGGCCGACCCACAGCAGGAAGTTGAGGGACTGGACGAACCCACCGGTGATGGCGAGAACGATGGCAACGACGATGACGATGATGAGCAGGATGTTCATGGTGAAGCTCCTTTCGCAGAACTCCGTCCACCGTATGGGGGCCCGACCATTCCGTCGCGGGGGTTGACATCGTCCGAAGTCGTTCCGCTACGCGCGCGGAGCGCCCCCGCGTTGCACACCTCCGCCCTCCACCGTGTCGGTGTGCGCCAGCGCGGTGCGCTGACGCGAGCGCGGGCCATACGCGTGAGCGCGGGTCTCCGGAGGGTCGCGCTCACGCGTATGGGCCGCGCTCAGGCCTGATCCCGCGTGTTCGGGCCAGCGCACCGCGCTGGCACCGAATCACCACAGCTCGGTCGGCAGCACCGCGCTGACCAGGGATTCCCGAGCCGAAGACCGTCCCCGGCGAGCCGCGCTAGAGGAGGCCCGGCTGGTCGGCGGGGTCACCGTCGCCGGGCTCGGAGCCCGGCTCGTCGACCGTCGGTGCCGCCATCGGATCGTCGCTCTCGGGAGCGTTGTCGGGCAGCGATCGGGAGATCGCCTCCTGCGCGTCGCCGATCGGGTCGTCCATCTCGTCTCGTGGGTCGCTCATGCTGATTCCTTTCCTCGTGTCCCGACGGTAACGCGGGACGCCTCACAGCCACACCCCCTGGCAGAACGGTCCGATTCGTCCTACGAGTCGGGTGCCCAGGTCCGTCAGGACGGTGTCGATGCCGCTTCCCCGAGTCGCTTCGCCGCTGCGAGGACGCGTGCACTCGCGAACGGTTCGACCGTCGGTGCCCCGGCCGCGTCGAACACCTCGATCCCGGAGGCGTCGCGGTCGGACCTCGACCAGCCCGGTGACCCGTCTCGGACGAACGCCACGACTGCACCGTGGACCCGATCAGCCAGCTCCTGCGGCGCGTGCGGGCCCGCCACCCGGGTGACGTCCGGGTCGTCGAGCACGTCGAAGATGAACGGAACGTCGAGGCAGTGCTCCGCGATCCCGCTCACCGCCGAGCGCCACACGAAGTCGGAGACCCAGGTCTCGGCGTCGTCCCGCAGCGCCAGCCAGCGGATGACGCGCTCCCGGAACATGACGTCGCTCACGAAGCGACCCGCGACGAGTCCCGTGCGTTCGCCGGGCTGGGTCGCGACGTACGCCTCGGCGAGCGGCTCCGGCACACCCATGAGCTCGAGGGCACGCGTCGGCGCCACGGCGTCGAACTCGTCGAGCCGACCGGTGAAGAACCCGGCGAACTCCTCTCGGGTCGCGCTGACGAGCAACGGCTTGTCCGCACCTCGTCCCGCGATCATGCCCGCTTCGACGGTGTCGACGACCAGCTCGCCGTCGACCACGGGCCCGAGACCGAGGCGGCCGTTCATCGTCGTCATCCCTCGGAGCACGGACTCCGGATCGGTCGCCCCACCGGGGACGACCTCGAAGCCCTGAGCCTCGATCAGCGTCGCCTCCGAGACGCTCGCGAAACCGGCCAGGGTTGCGGGCACCCCGAGGTGCTCGGCGAGTCGCGCGGTCAGGGCCTGCGCCTCGACGAGCGGGACGTCGCCGGGCACTCCGGACACCGAGATCGCCCGCTCGAACAGGTGCCTGGCCGACGGGACCGTGAGCAGGGTCATGACGGACCCGCCGCCGGCGGACTGGCCGGCGATCGTGACCCGCTGCGGGTCACCACCGAACGCCGCGATGTTGTCGTGCACCCACTCGAGTGCGAGGATCCAGTCGAGCACACCGCGGTTGGCGGGGGCGTCGGGCAGCCAGCCGAACCCGTCGAAGCCGAGGCGGTAGGACACCGAGACCGTGACGACGCCGTCGCGGTTGAAGGCCCGGCCGTCGTACCAGGGGCTCGCGGGCGACCCGGCGATGAAGCCGCCGCCGTGAATCCAGACGAGGACGGGCAGGCCGGCGCCCTCGTCGGTCGGAGTCGGGTCGGGCGTGAAGACGTTGACGTTGAGCGTCGATTCGCCGGGGATCGAGGGTTCCGGGATCGTCGTGATCTCGGCCGTGGCCTTCCGCTGCGGTGTCGCACCGTAGGCGGTCGCGTCGAGGACACCATCCCAGGGCGCCTTGGACTCGGGGGCCTGGAACCGTCTCGCTCCGATCGGCGGCTCGGCGAACGGGACGCCGAGGAAGGCGACCGACCCGTCGGCGCGGCGCGTGCCGCGAACCGCTCCCGAGGTCGTCTGTGCGATGGGCTGCTCTGGGCTGGAATCGGTCGTCATCGGCGGATCCTTCGGGTACTCGGCTGCGCGCTCATCCGACGAGCGTCGCGTGGTGATCCGCCCAGTATGCCGCGTCGCACCCGAATCCCGTCCGATGTTCGGACTTCACCCAGCCGACCCACCAGATACGCCAGCGCGGTGCGCTGACCCGAGCGCGCCCCGGAGCCGTGAGCGCGGGTCTCTGGAGACCCGCGCTCACGTCCGATGCACCGCGCTCACGTCAGCGCACCGCGCTGGCCAACCCGACGAATGCGGGGTTGGCGGAGGGGGTTACGCGACGATTGCCGCGCGGAGCGCCGCTGCGGCGGCCGCCGGGTCGTCGGCCGAGTAGATCGCCCCACCGGCGACCGCGACCTGCGCGCCCGCCTGCTGCACCGACGCGATCGTCGACACGTTCACGCCACCGGCGACCGAGAACGGCACGGCGGCCGCTTCACCGTCGGACAGGAGCGTCTGGAAGGTGAAGCCCTCCTCCGCCTGCTCGTCGAGACCGGCGTGCATCTCGACGAACGCGGCGCCGAGAGCGGTGACCTCCTTGGCGCGCTGCACCTTGTCGGCAACCCCGATGAGGTCGACGACGACGGACTTGCCGTGCGCCTTCGCGGCCTTCACGGCGCCGACGATCGTGCTGTCACCGGCGGTTCCGAGGACGGTGACGATGTCCGCACCGGCGGAGAAAGCGATGTCGGCTTCGAGCTCACCGGCGTCCATGG
Organism: Plantibacter sp. MMLR14_011; assembly: GCF_001865025.1. Lineage (NCBI taxonomy): Bacteria > Bacillati > Actinomycetota > Actinomycetes > Micrococcales > Microbacteriaceae > Plantibacter > Plantibacter sp. MMLR14_011. The sequence continues at coordinate 312,458 of NZ_MJGW01000039.1, read as the reverse complement.
TCTTGAGGTCGGCGAACACGATCTTGTCGGGGTGGGCGTCCTTGACCGCGGTGACGGCACGCAGGCCCTCGCTCTTGATGAGGGGCGTGCCGAGCTCGAGGATGTCGACGTAGGGCGCGACCTTCCCGGCGAGTTCGAGGGCTGCCTCGGTGGTGAGGACGTCCATGGCTACCTGGAGCTTCATGTGGTGCTGCTTTCTGTCGTGATGGGAGGCGTCCGACGTCTGCCGGGCGCGTTGAAAGGGATCGGGTGACTACTCGAGATTCGCGTGGCGCGGCCACAGCTCCTCGGCACTGACACCGTCCGACTGCCAGAGCGCATGGAAGAACGCGTCGCCGAGCAGCATGACCGCTTGCTCGAAGAGGCTCCCCGAGTACTGCACGGAACGCGTGCCGCCGTGGTCGGTCTTCTGCGCGGCGGGGACGACGATCGTCTCGGCGGCCAGCTCGGCGAGCGGGGATGCTGGGTCGGTCGTGATGGCGATCACCTGCGCCCCGACGGAGACGGCCGTGTCCGCGGCGCGCACCACGCCCGTCGTCGTGCCGGAGCCGCTGGCGACGAGGAGGACGTCACCCGCGACAATGGCGGGGGTCGTCGTCTCGCCGACGACGTGGACGGTGAGCCCGAGGTGCATGAGTCGCATCGCGGTCATCCGGAGCGCGAGACCGGAACGCCCGGCACCGGACACGAACACGCGGTCCGCCGTTCGCAGGCGCTCGAGTGCGCCGGCGAACGACGCCGGATCGGCCTCCAGCAGGCTCGACACGGTGCGGTGCAGCTCGGCGTCGATCGCGGTGAGCGCCCCTTGGACCGTCGAGGTCGCAGGCGTCACCGACGTGGCTGGAGGGACGGAGGGGTTCGACATCCCTCCATCCTGGGCGTGATCGGGTAGGTGCACCGCTGCTCGGCCGAACGGTTTCACCTACCCGAACGGGTGGGATGAGGCGGATGGGATAGGGTGCGGACATGATCGAACGCCCTGTCACCTACCCGGTCGAGCTGCTCGACGGCCTGGCCTCCGTCGCATCCAGCTCGCTGCTGCGCATCGCCGGTGCGTTCCGGGAGGTCCTCGAGACGGTCGTCGCCCATTCCGCGCTCGTGATCTTCACCGAGGACTGCACCGGCCGGCCCCGGAAGAAGGCCGGCGACCCCGCGATCGTCGAGGGCGTCACGATCGCCGAGCTCGACGCCGTTCGACAGCGCACCCCGCGCGGCCCGGTCACCACAGCGACCGCTGACACCGGACCACACGCCGACCGGCCGACATCGGCGGTGATCGCAGGCGCGGAACGTCCGATCGCCGCGTGGCTGGCCGACACCGGCGCCCTCCTCGTCCTGACCGACCCACAGGGGCCGATCGAGGACCGGCTCATCGGCGCCCTGTGGGAGGTCGTCGCGGCCGGTATCCGGCAGCAGGTCGCGACGGCGGCCCCCGACTACCTCCGTGACTCGCGGGCGGCGTCGAGCGAGCGCGCCGGCGCCATCGCGGAACTCACCGACGCCCATGCGACGACACTGGAGTCGATCCTCGCCGTCACCCGGTCACGGCAGACGTCGGCGGAGGACGCCCGAACGGCGGTGACCGAGATCGCCTCGGCCGCGATGGTCGAGCTGCGGGCGGTGTCCGACCGCGACCGCCAACTGGCCGAGGAACCGGTCGCGCGCGCCTTCGCCAGACTCCGCGAGGATCTCCGTCCGCTGGCCCGCTTCGGCGGTCCCGAGGTCCAGTTCATCGAGCCGCCCGTCGACGGTCGGGCCCTCCCCGGTGAAGTGGCGCACGCCGGCCGGGCGATCGTCCGCGGCACGGTCCTCGCGCTCGTCGAGCAGTCCTCGGTCGGGCGGGTCCGGGTGCAGTGGGACTGCGACGGCAGCAACCTGCTCATCGGCATCCGCGACGACGGCCCCGGCGAGTTGACCGTCGACACCCCGAGTGTGCAGCAGCTCGGCGCTCGCGTCGCCGCACTCCGCGGCAGTCTCGATGTCCAGGCGACGCCCGGGTGGGGTTCGGAACTGCACGTGACGCTTCCGCTCGACCCACCGCCCGCAGCCCAGACACGTTCCGACTCGGCGGCCGCCGCGTTGACCGAGCGCGAATGGCGCGTCGCCGAGCTGGCCGCCGGCGGAGCACGGAACCGGGCGATCGCCGAGACCCTCACCATCAGCGAGAACACCGTGAAGTTCCACATCGCGAACGTCCTGCGGAAGCTCGGCGTGGCGAGCCGCGTCGAGCTGGCAGCCGCCTTGGCCGCCGGCCGCTGATCCCGTCCGGGCTCCGTCGCCGCCTACCGCTTCGTGCGCTTGCCGCCTCGATCGCGATCCCGGTCGCCGAACCGTCGCGTGATGAGCGCCCAGCCGAGGATCCAGCTCCCGAGCGCCGTGACCAGCCACACCACCAGCGGGGCGAGCACCCAGGCGAGGACACCGCGGATGTGGAGGCCGCCGGGGAGGATCGACGCGACGAACAACGACACGAGCGTCGTCACGAGTCCGATGCCGCCGAGGATCGCTGAAGCGTAGCGCCGTGCGAGGCGCAGGATGAAGGGCCCGAGGACGCCCTGCGCGATCGTGAAGACGACGACGGCGATGACGAAGCCGCCGAGCGACAAGCGGACGCCGGGTACGACCCAGTCGGCGACGAGCAGCCCGATCGCCGAGGACAGCAGACTGACGGCGATGCTCAGCAGGAAGCGGGTCATGTGCCGACCCTAGCGCTGGGTGTCGGCCGCGTCGAGAGCGCGACTGAGGGGAGGCGAATCGTCGCTCAGCACGCGGCTGGACGACGACATGGCTCCCCTCGGGAGTGCCGGGACGGCTCAGTCGAGCGCGAGCACCCGACCGGTGCCGACACCCTCGACGGCGCGCACGAAGGCGAGGCCGACCATGTCGGAGGCGACGGGCGGGAAGCCCGGGAACGCGTCGTGGTACCCGGTTGCCTCGGCGAGCACCGTGGGGCTGACGGCGTTGATGCGGATGCCGCGCGGGAGTTCCGGGGCGGCACCGATCACGAAGGACTCGACCGCCCCGTTGGCCATCGAGGCCGCCGCACCGGTCGCGATCGGCTCGCGGGCGAGGATGCCCGTCGTGAGCGTGAAGGAGCCGCCGTCGCGGACGAACGGCGTCCCGATCCGCACGACGTCGAGCTGGCTGAGCACCTTGCCGAGGAAGGCCGCGCGGTAGTCGTCGCGCGTCAGCTCCCCCACAGGCTTGAACGGGACCGAGCCGACGGTGACGATTACCGCGTCGACCTCGCCCACCTCGGCGAACAGCGCCTCGATCGACGCCTCGTCGGTGGTGTCGACGGCAGGCGCCGTCGAGCGGGACACCGCGATCACCTCGTGACGTTCCGCAAGGGCGTCCTGCGCCGCTCGTCCGACATGTCCACTGGCTCCGATCAACAGGATTCTCATGCGGGCGACGCTAGCACCGGCGTCGGACGCCGGCGCCGCCGATCAACGGCGTCAGTGGGCGTCGTCCATCCCGGTGACGTGGACGGCGTAGCCGTGGCAGCCGGCGAGCTTCCAGTCGTACGGTTGATCGTCGGGGTTCGTCCCCCACCGGGCCAGGAACGCCGCATCGGACGACTCCGACATGACCATGCCGAAGAGTGGATCGAGGATCTTGGAGCGGTCGTTCGTCCACGCGTACCAGAACCCCTGATCAGCCATGCACTTCGCGATGATCTGCTGTTGCGCCTCCCAGATCCCGGTATTCGTCTCGCCCCACTCGTTGGTCGGCGGGATCACGATGGACGCCGGATCGGTGGTCGCGTCGAACCAGCCCTCCGGCGTCTGCGAGTAGTCGACTCCGGACGCCGGCGAGACGGGTTCGCCAGCGTCCGGCGTGGCAGCGGGATCCGCGGGCACCACGGGTTCGACGGGCGGGAGGTCGTCGAGCGACGCGGCGGCCTCGGCGACCGCTTCGAGGGATCGGGCGTCGTCAGCGGCCGCCTGGGCGTTCGACACCCCGATGAACACCCCGCCTGCCGCCACCGCGAGCACCCCGCTCATCGCGATGCCGAGCCCGATCCGTCGTCGGAGCATTCCGGAACTCCGGCGGACGGGTGCCGCCTCCTGCGCCGCGTCCGGCCCGTCGTGGATCTCGCTGCCGCTCATACCGTCTCCCCCTGCATCGACGCCACTGCGTCCCGTTCCGTCGTTCGGCGACCCCCCGGCCACCACCACACCGCGGCTCCGATGAACCCGAGCGCCGCCCCGACCCCGATCGCCACGCTCATCACCCACCACGGTTCGAATCCGGCGCCGTGCGAGCTCAGGCGGGACACGATGAGCACGCCGGTCGCGCTGACGCGGTACATGATGTCGCCCGCGAGCACGCCGATGAGGACCGCTGCGGGCGCCAGGAGCCCCGCGCCGAGCCATCGCCTGCGTCGCCGCAGCGACAGCGCGAGCCCCACGATGCCCAGGACTGCGGCGATCGCCACACCGAGCGCGCCCGTCGGCACCTCGACGACGTCGCCGATGACGAGAGCACGCAGGATCCGGACGAGGAGGAACAGCGCTGCTCCGGTGACCAGGACGCCGCCGGTCACCACGAGGGCTGCGAGGACGTCACCGGCCCGCCGCATGCCGAGCGGCATCGGATCGACGCCGTGGCCCGCGCGCAACTGCCCGGAGCGCCACGAGAGGTCGTGCGGGATCCCGCGGATGGCCCGCAGCATGATGTCGCGCCGGAGCCGCTGTGGCGTGACGCCCGTCTCGTGGGCCCAGACGGCGTGCTCGTACAGGTCGGAGGCGATCTCGTCGCGGCGCTCCCCGGCGACGTCGGGCGAGAGGTCTCGGGTGTACCACCCGCACCAGTTCAGGACGCGGTGGGCGGCCGTGCGGTATTCAGGCGTCCGGATGGCGGTCATGCGATCGCCCCATGCGTCCACGCCGCACCCGCCGGCCTCGCCGCGGAGGCCTGCTCACCGGCGATCCTCGCGTGCTCACGATCCCGGGCCGTCGCGCCTTCGCCCGTGATCCGATACAGCCGTCGACGGGGGCGGCCCTCCGCCTCGGCGACCTCCGGAGCCTCCCACGTCGCCTCGATCAGGCCGGCGTCCGCCATCCGCGACAGGGCCTTGTAGAGCGTGCCGTGCGCGGTGAGGGCGGCATCCCCGGCTTCGGCGAGCTGCTTGGCGAGGGCGAACCCGTAGAAGCTCCCATCGGTCGCCTGCAACACGGTGCCGACGTCGAGGATGTCGAGCTCGAGCGGGAAGAGCGTGCCGGGTCGTCTGCGTGCCATGGAGCCACTATAGGAAGATAGGTTCCGATCCGTCAAGCCGCCCTTGCATTGAGTCGCCCGGAACTGCGCACGCATCGCCGGTTTCCGTGCGTTTCCGGGCGACTCAGCGGCGGTCAGCTCCCGTCGCGGAGGTCCGTCGGGGGTGCTGCTCCGAAGGCGATCTCGTCGAACCGCGCCTCGCAGGGTGGACCGAGCGGCGCCTGCGAGAGGAAGCCGACGCGCACCGGGGCGTCGCTGTGCAGACGGAAGACCCGGACGAAGTCCCACGTGACGCCGTCGGTCGAGCTGTGGAACGCCCACGCCTCACCGAGACGACTGACGCGCATCCACACGTGGTCGGCCGCGACGTGCGTCGAGTTCACGTCGTCCGACCAGGTGTTCGTCACGACGCTCACCACCATCGCCTGCCCCTGCGGCGACTGCTCGAAGCAGAGCTTGGCCCAGTGCTCGTCGTCGATCCAGAGTGCGAGGGCGCCGGCGTCGAAGGTGCTGCGCTCGCTCACGACCGCGATCCGCGCCGAGAGCGTGAAGTGTTCGGGTGCGTCGAAGGCGAGCGCCGTGGCACGCAACTCACGCGGCCCACCGAGCGAGCTGTTGCTCCAGTCGACGCCGGCGGCGGAGGTGAGGGTGAGCGCTCCGGCATCGGCGTCGAACGCGGCGATTCCGCGGGTCGAGGTCCAGGCGAGGTCGGGAAGCCCGTCGATGCGGGTCACGTCGGTGTGCATGGTCCGACCCTATCGGGATCGCCCGTCCCCGTGAGTCGCCCGGATCTGTTCAGAATCCGGCGGATTTCGCGCAGATCCGGGCGACTCAGCGAGGTCTGCCGGCGGGGACGTCGACGACGCGCTCCTCCCCGACGGCCACGACGAGCGAACCGTTGGAGGCCGAAGCGACGTCCGCTTGGAGCCGCTCGAGCTCCGCCGGCGGCACCCAGAGTTCCAGCTCAGCCTGCGCCCCGTAGACCGGCTCACCGAGCGTCGCACCGTGGGTAGCGGCCCAATCGCGCAGCAGGTTGTCGTACCGCCCGGCGTCGGCGTGGGGGACGACGAGGGTCGCGCGGGTCAGGGTCTCACGGCGCACGAGCGCGGCGAGGTCGAGCGTCTCGGAGGCCGCCGAGGAGTACGCGCGGACGAGCCCACCGGCCCCGAGCTTGACGCCGCCGAAGTACCGTGTGACGACGACGACCACGTCGGTCAGTTCGCGCCGCCGGATGACCTCGAGGATCGGCATCCCCGCCGTGCCGGACGGTTCACCGTCGTCGGACGAGCGGGCCTGGTCGCCGAGCAGCCCGGTGACCATCGCGACGCAGTGGTGTCGCGCATCCCACGCCTGCTTCTTCACCCGCGCGATGACCGCTTCCGCGTCCTCCGGCGACGCGACCGGGTGGGCGAGGCCGAGGAAGCGCGACTTCTTGATCACGAGTTCGTGCTCGACCGGCGCGGCGATCGTCGCCGGGTACTGCCGCGCGGTGGTCATCCGTCCGAGCGTACTCGCGGCCGGTCGACGAGACCCGTTCGGCCTACGGCCGCAGCACGTCGTCGGCCGGGTGGGCCTGCACGTGTCCACGGACGAAGATCAAGCCGATCACGGCCACGAGCATGATGAGCAGGTTGGCCGGACCGGCGATCGCCAGGAACACGCTCTGACCGGCGGCGGTTCCCGCGTGGTCGATCCCACCGGTCGAGAGGAAGAGCGTCGGGTCGTAGAGTCCGTGGATCAGGATCGGCCAGATGAGGTTGCCGGTCACCCGGAGCGTCAGGTACATGCACACGCCGAATCCGAAGGTGTAGACGACGGTCACGAGCACGGTCACGACCGGCTGGCCCGACAGGAGGTTGGAGGCGTGCAGCAGCGCGAAGACCAGCGAGGAGATCACCATCACGATCCACTCCGAACTCCCGGCGTCGCGCAGCATCTTCACGACCAGTCCGCGGGTCAGGATCTCCTCGGCGAACCCGATGAACACGCCGGACAGCATCGCGACCACGACCACAGAACCCTCGTAGCTCCCGTAGTCGATGCCGAGCAACCGCAGGACGACCGCGGCGAGGATCACGATCGGAGCGGCCCACATCCACCAGCGTCCGCGGATCGGCTGCTTCGCGAACAGCTCCCGGAACCAGCCGACCGAGAGCACGAACCCGGCCAGGATGAGGGAACCGACGATGAGCGGCAGCATGAGCCCGAAGAACACGCTCTGCGGGGTCGCGAAGAGGTCCTCGCCGATCTGCGAGCCGAAGAGCTGCCCGACGACCCAGCCCGCACCGAGGTACAGGGCGAGGTAGCCGATGGCCAACAGGAACGCCCGGCCGATCCCGCCCTTCGCCCAGAAGTCGTGCCATCCGCTGGTGGTGAGTGTCCGCTGACGTCGGTGCTCGTGACCCCTGTGCTCGCCCATGCATCGATCCAACCACGGAGCACCCGCCTGAGTCGCCCGAATCTGCGCGGAGCCGGCCGCAATTCGTGCAGATCCGGGCGACTCAGTGGGGCTGTGGAGAACGTGGCAGAAAACCGGTCCGCGCAGGCACAGTGAGGGGATGTCACCTGACCTTCCGGACGGACCGTTCCTCGTCGGCGACGCGCTCCGCCGCGGGATGACACCGGGCGAACTCCGCAGTCGTCGGCTCGAGAAGCCGGGTCACGGGATCCGGTCCGCCCGTCCGGTGGAGACGGTCGAGGATCGCTGCCGCGCATTCCTCCACCGCCTGTCCGACCAGGTCTTCGTCTGCGGTCCGACCGCCGCGCTCCTGCTCGGCCTGCCGCTTCCGTACCGCCTCTCCACCCCCGAACGCCTCGACCTCGCCGTGGCCGCGCCGGCCCGCGCTCCGCACGCCGCCGGGATCGCCGGTCGGTCGATCACGATCGATCCTCAGGACGACGTGATCGTCCGCGGCGACATCCGACTGACGAGTCCGGTTCGAACCTGGCTCGACCTTGCCGCGACGCTCCCGCTCGCCGATCTCGTCGCAGCGGGCGACCACCTGCTTCGGACTCGAACCGCAGGCCTGGACGAGTTGGAGGAGACAGCAGCCCACTATCCGGGTCGGCGCGGCCGTCGCGCGATCGCCGCCGCACTCCCCCTCCTCGATCACCGCGCGGAATCGCCGCCCGAGTCCATCGTCCGCGTCGCGCTGGCGCGCGGCGGCGTCACCGGGTTCGAGCCGAATCAGGGGATCCGGGCGGCGAACGGCTCGTTCCTCGCGCGCGCCGACCTCTGCCACCGGGCAGCGCGGGTCGTCATCGAGTACCAGGGCGACTACCACCGGGTCGAGGTCGACCGGTGGCGCAAGGACCGCGCTCGCTCGAACCGCCTGCGGGCCGCGGGTTGGACGGTCATCGAGCTGACGGCCGACGATCTCCGTGACCTCCGCACCGTCGTCGCCTCGGTGCGCGCCGCCCTCACCGGCCATTGAGTCGCCCGAATCTGCACGAGAATCACTGGATCTTGTGCAGATCCGGGCGACTCAGCAGGTCAGCCGACGCCGTTCAGGACCGAGGAGGCGAAGGAGGCGGCACGGACGCCGAGCGTCGCGATGCGCTCCTGGCGGGCCGCCTCCGCGTCGAAACCGACGTAGGCGAGCGGTGGCAGCTTCCGCACGTTGGCCGAGCACTGGAAGTCGGCGCAGACGAGCGTGCCGACGGTGTCGCCGTTCTTGCCGGCCTGCCCGGCCCGCTTCGCGCTGTAGAACACGACGTCGTTGCTGAGCGTGATGTCCTGGCACCACGCGCACTGCGGCCGGGTGCGGGGTGTCGCGTCAGCCTGTCGGAGGAGGATGCCGACGGGTTCGCCGTCGACGATCGTGACCACGTACGCGCGTCGCGGCAGCTTCTTGTCGCGCCACCCGAGGAAGTCACGCACCTCGAAGTCGATCGCGTCGAGGTCGACGGGAAGGCTCACGTCACTGACCTCCTTGCGCGACGCGTTGACGAAGGAGGCTCGGATCTGGGATTCGTTCAGGGAGATCATGGGTTCACCGGTTTCGGCTGGGCCGTCGTGGCGACGGCGGAGAGACCCTCCGCGCGTCGGTGCGCTGCGGCGGGTACGTCAGGGTGCGCGGCCCCGTCGTCGTCGCTCGGACGAGCGCGATTGACGAAGCCGACGTCCTCACCGGGTGGGCGAGGTGGTCGACCGGGTGCGCTGCTCTCTCGGGCCGGCGTTGCGGACGCCGACGACCTCCAGACGCCCGACACGGGGCGGAGTGATGAGCATGGACACACTGGCACTGTATCAAGCGGTGGCGCGCTCGCTCCCCCGATCCGCACGTTCTGGCTCCCGGCGCGGCAGGATGGACGTATGACCCTCGACGTCGCCCTCCTCCGCACCGCGTTCCCGTCCCTCGCCTCGGGCATCGCCCACTTCGACGGCCCCGGCGGCACCCAGACGCCGCTCGCCGTCGGCCAGGCCATCCTCGACACCCTCACCGGGCCACTGTCCAACCGGGGTTCGTCGGTCGCGTCCGAGCGCCGGGCGGACGACGCCGTGACCGCCTTCCGCGCAGCGTGCGCCGACCTGCTCGCCGCGGAGGAGCGGGGCATCGTCTACGGTCGGAGCGCGACCCAGCTCACGTACGACTTCTCCAGGCATCTGTCGCGCGACTGGATCGCCGGCGACGAGATCGTCCTGTCCCGACTCGACCACGACGCGAACGTGCGCCCGTGGGTGCAGGCGGCGGACCGCACGGGCGCGACCGTCCGCTGGATCGACCTGGACCCGGCGACGGGCGAGCTCGACCTCGCCGACCTCGACGACCTCGTCACCGAACGGACGAGGCTCGTCGCCGTCACCGCTGCGTCGAACCTCCTCGGCACCATCCCGCCGGTGCGGACGATCGCCGATCGGGCGCACGCGGTCGGCGCGCTCGTCTGGGTCGACGGCGTCCACTACACGGCGCACCACGTCGTCGACGTCGAGGCCCTCGGTGCCGACTTCTTCGTCTGCTCGCCGTACAAGTTCTTCGGGCCGCACTGCGGTGTCCTCGCCGCGTCGCCGGCGCTGCTCGAGTCGATCCACCCCGACAAGCTGCTGCCGTCGACGAACGTGGTGCCGGAGCGCTTCGAGTTCGGCACGCTGCCCTACGAGCTCATGGCCGGCGTGACGGCGGCCATCGGCGTGCTCGCGTCGATCGACCCCGGTGACGCCACGACGAGACGCGACCGTCTGGTCGCCTCCGCTGCAGCCGTCCACGAACGGGAACTCGCGCTGCGCACCCGCATCGAAGGCGCCCTCGCGGAGCTCGGCCCGCTCGTCGAGCTGCACTCGCGGGCCGCAGAACGCACGGCGACGCTGTTCATGACGTTCCCCGGCAGGCGTGCAGCCGATGCGGCCGCCTTCCTCGCCGCACGCGACGTCCTCGCACCGGCCGGCTCGTTCTACGCGGTCGAGCCGTTCGCGGCACTGGGCCTCGACGACGTCGGAGGCCTCCGCGTCGGCGTCGCCCCGTACACCTCGGACGAGGACGTCGACCGCCTGCTCGGCGGCATCAGGGCCTTCCTCGCCGATTGAACGGCTCGCCGATTGAACGGCCCGCCGATTGAACGGTTGGCGGATCGACCCTGCGTCAGCGCCCTCAGGACCGCTTGGTGCTCTCGCGTCGCAGGACGACGAACCCGGCGACCATGACGACCGCCCCGAGGACGAGGGTGATGATCCGGAAGAACCCGAAGTCGTCGACACCGAAGATCAGGGGTCCGGCGAAGAGGAACGTGGCGCCGACGAAGTACCAGACGGAGGTCGTCCCACCGTTGAGCGACGTGGGCGGTGGCGTCGATTCGGGCTCCGCCGAGGCGGGACCGTCCTGGGGCACCTCGTCCCCGTGTGGTGCAGGTTCGGGCTGCGTCGATCCGGTCATCATTCGCTCCGATCCGCGTCGCGCTCGGTGGTGTCCACGACGTCGAACCCCACGCTACGCAGCCCTCGAGCGCCGCGAATCCCCCAGGTGACGGAGATCAGGCCTCGCTGGCGAACATCCGTCCGTCGGGGTCGAGCTTCGTCAGGAGGGCGGCGGAGATCTCGCCGAGCTGCTCGATCTGCGCCGGCGTCAGTGCGTCGAGGACCAAGGACCGCACGTGCTCGACGTGGCCCGGCGCAGCCTGGACGACCTTGTCCCAGCCCGCATCGGTGAGCGTCACGTTCGTCGCCCGTCGATCCTCCGGGCACGGCGTCCGCGCCACGAAGCCGGCGTCCTCCAAGCGCGTCAGCACCCGCGACAAGCGGGGCAGCGTCGCGTTCGTCCGGGCCGCGAGCGCCGAGGTGCGCAGCGTGCGGTCCGGCGTCTCGGACAACATTGCGAGCGTGAAGTAGTCGAAGTGCGTCAGGTGCTCGTCCCGCGTGAGCTGGAGGTCGAGGGCAGCCGGCAGGAGTTCGAGCACCGCGGCGAAGCGCACCCAGGAGCGTTGCTCGTCGTCGCTCAGCCATCGCGTGTCGGTCATGCCTCCAGCGTAGCAATAGTTGCGCCTACAACTAACCGGTGTTACGTTAGTTGTACCAACAACCAATTGACCCGTGACCAGGCGGCCACGAGAAGGAGCATCGTCATGACGAACGTCACCATCTTCGGAACCGGCAACATGGGCACCGCCATCGCCGGCGTCCTCGCAGCAGGCGGCGCCTCCGTCGACCACCTCGGATCGGCCGAGACCGGCACGATCACCGGCGACATCGTCGTCCTCGCCGTCCCCCACCCGGCCCTCGCGTCGATCGTCGAGCAGTACGCCGACCAGCTCGCGGGCAAGGTCGTCGTCGACATCACCAACCCCCTGGACTTCTCGACCTTCGACGCCCTCACCGTCCCCGCGGGCAGCTCGGCTGCAGCGGAACTGCAGGCGAAGCTCCCGAGCTCCCACGTCCTCAAGGCCTTCAACACGAACTTCGCCGCGACCCTCGCATCGAAGCAGGTCGGCGACGTGGCCACCACGGTCCTCATCGCCGGGGACGACGCCGACGCCAAGGCCGCCCTCCAGCAGCTCGTGACCGCCGGCGGCCTCGAGGCCGTCGACGCCGGGTCGCTGAAGCGCGCCCACGAACTCGAGGCGATCGGCTTCCTGCAGCTCACGCTGGCGGCCTCGGAGAAGATCTCCTGGACCGCGGGGTTCGCGCTCGTCAAGTAGCCGTCGGATCGTGATCCGGGAGGAACGATCCTCCCGGATCACGACGGACTGGAGGACGATGGGCGCATGACCTTCCGCGCCCTCGCCCCCGGCCAGCGTTCCAGCATCCTGCTCGGCGGGCCGCACGATGATGCGCCCGTGCTCCTCTTCGAGACCGACGAGCTCCTCGTCGAAGCACCGAACTGGTCGCTCGACGGCCGGACGCTGCTCCTCAACGGCAACGGGCGGCTCTGGGCGCTCCCGGTCGACGATCCGACCGCCGGGCTCGCGCCGATCGAGTTCCACGGCCTCCCCGAACTCAACAACGACCACGTCCTCGACCCCGACGGCGAGCACATCCTCCTCTCAGCGATGGACGGTCACATCTACCGCGGCGCGCTCACCGGCGGGCCGGTCACGAAGCTCACCGCCGACGACGACCGGTGGCACTTCCTCCACGGCGTTTCGCCCGACGGCACGCGGATCGCGTACGTCGAGCTCGAGGGCTTCGAGCATCCCGGTCGACTCGCGATCGCTCCGGCGGTCGAGGGCGGCGGCCCCGTCACCATCCTCGACACCGGCGACGGCCACCTCGACGGTCCGGAATGGTCGCCCGACGGCCGGTTGCTGCTCTGCAACACGGAGCACTTCGGCACCGGCCCCGGCCATGCGCAACTCGCACGGATCCCCGACGCCGGCGGCGAGCTCGAGCAGCTCGTCGTGAGCGACACCGTCGACTGGTTCCCGCACCTCTCCCCCGACGCCCGACTGGCCTCGTACATCGCCTTCCCCGCCGGCACGATCGGGCACCCGGCCGACCTCGACGTCGAGGTCCGGCTCATCTCGACCGACGACTGGGCGACCCCGCTCCGTCGCTACCCGCTGTTCGGCGGGCAGGGCACCCTCAACGTGAACAGCTGGTCCCCCGACAGCTCACGGTTCGCCTTCGTCGCCTACCCGATCGACGACTGAGGCACCGGAACTCCGGGCGCGCGGGCCGTCAGTCGGTACTGTCGGAGCGTGACCGATGCCAGCAGCGCCCACTCCCAGACGCTCTCGCGCGGCATCCGGATCCTCGAGGTCCTGGCCGACGCGCGCACCCCGCTGACGATCGACACCCTGAGCGCGACGCTCGGCCTGCACCGGAGCGTCACCTACCGGCTCCTGCGGACGCTCGAAGACCACCGCCTGGTCGTCCGCGACGGTACGGGACGGATCGCACTCGGATCGCGCCTGGCAGCCCTCGCCGCCGGTGTCTCCCACGACCTGCAGGCCGCCGCCCTGCCCGAGCTGACGGCCGTCGCGAACGAGCTCGGCATGACCTGCTTCCTCACCGTGCTGGACGGCGACGAGATCGTCACCCTCGTCAGCGTCGAGCCACGGCACACGATGGGGTCGATCGCGCAGCGACCCGGCACCCGGCACCCGGTCGGTGTCGGCGCGCCCGGCAAGGCGATCGCGTCCCGCCTCTCCGAGGCGCAGTGGCCGGACGCCCTCGACGACGACCACCGCGCCGAGCTGGCGGTGGTCCGCGAACAGGGCTGGGCGTCGAGCCACGACGAGGTCATCACCGGCCTCCGCGCCGTTGCCGCCCCGCTCTCGGCGCACGGCTCGCCGGCGGCCGCCCTCGCGGTCGTCTACGTCTCCAGCAGCCGCCCCGAAACCGAGATCGCGGCCCGCCTCATCGAGGGGGCCGCGACCATCGCGTCGTCGGTCTGACCGCGCCTACATCCGGGTGCCGTAGACCTGGCCGCGTCCCTGCTGCTCCTCCGCCTCGCCACCGAGCGGGATGCCGGTGCGGTCGCGCAAGAGGAGGGTCGCCGCGAAGGCGATCACGATCATGCCGGCGATGTAGAACGCGACACTCGTCGCCGACCCCGTGACCTGCACCAGCCAGGTCGCGATCGTCGGGGCGAACGCTCCGCCGAGGATGGCGCCGATCGCGTAGGTGACCGAGACGCCCGTGTAGCGGATCGATGCGGGGAAGAGCTCGGCGAAGTACGCCGCCTGCGGCCCGTAGGTGAAGCCGTTGCCGATCGTGAACAGCGCGAGCCCGAGGAACAACAGCCACGGGTCACCGGTGTTCACGAGCGGGAAGAGCACGAAGACGGTTGCCAGGAACGCGACCCAGCCGATGATGTAGGTGTTGCGTCGGCCGATCCGGTCGGAGAGCGAGCCCGCGAACCACGTGACGATCAGCCAGACGATGGCCGACCCGGTGACCGCGAGCAGGACCGGTGTCCGCTCCATGCCCACCAGGCCGCCGTCGGCGAGCGGCGTCGTCGCGTAGTTCTGGATGTAGCCGCCCGTCGTCATGTAGCCGGCGGCGTTGTTGCCGGCGAAGGTGAGCGCCGCGAGCAGCACGAGCAGCCAGTGGTGCCGGAAGAGCTCGACGATCGGGACCCGGCGACGCTCCTTGTTGCGGGCGAGGGCGACGAAGACGGGGCTCTCGTCGACCTTCCGGCGCACGACGTAGCCGACGATGATCAGGACGAAGCTCAGCAGGAACGGGATCCGCCAGCCCCACTCGAGGAACGCCGCGCCGGGCGAGATCACGCCCGTCATGAGGGCGAGCATGCCGGAGGCGAGGAGGAGTCCGATCGGGACGCCGATCTGCGGGAACGCCCCGAACCGGCCGCGGCGGCCGGTGGGAGCGTGCTCGACCGCCATGAGGACGGCGCCGCCCCACTCGCCGCCGGTGGACAGCCCCTGCAGGATGCGGAGGAGCACGAGCAGGGCGGGGGCGATGATCCCGATCTGGTCGTAGGTCGGCAGCAGACCGATGAGCGTCGTGGCAGCTCCCATGAGGAAGAGCGTGATGACGAGCATCTTCTTCCGGCCGATGCGATCGCCGAAGTGCCCGGCGACGAACGCGCCGAGCGGCCGGAACAGGAAGCTCACACCGACGGTCGCGAACGACAGCAACAGCGCGGCCTGCGGTCCCGCCGGCTGGAAGAAGAGCTGCGAGAAGACGAGTCCGGCGGCGCTCGCGTAGAGGAAGAAGTCGTACCACTCGACCGTGGTGCCGATGACGGTGGCGAAGGCCACGCGCCGGAGTTCCGCGGGCGTCGTCGCTCGCGCCAGAGATGCGGTTGTCATTGTCTCGAGACCCCTTTGTCCGTCGCGGCCCGCCATTGGACCGCCAGAATGTACACCACATCGTATACAATCATGCTCACCGCGCAAGAGGCAGTCGACGACGACGCACCGTATCGTGATCGCAGGCCGCAGTCGACGCAGATGAGGACGGGATGCGATGCAGGATCACGAACGGCAGGCGATCGCCGACGAACTGGCGGCGGCGCACGAGGAGCGGAGCGTCATCCCCCTCCTCACCGCCCGGCACCCGGACATGACCGTCGAGGACTCCTACGCCGTGCAGGCGCTGTGGGCCGAACGCCGCATCGCCGCCGGTCGGCGCGTCGTCGGCCACAAGATCGGCCTCACCTCGAAGGCGATGCAGCAGGCCACCGGGATCACCGAACCCGACTACGGCGTCATCCTCGACGACCAGGTCTTCGACTCGGGCGCGACGCTCGACTTCGACGCCTACTCCAACGTCCGCGTGGAGGTCGAGCTGGCGTTCGTCCTCGGACGCCCGCTGCAGGGACCGCACTGCACGATCTTCGAGGTGCTCGACGCGACCGACCACATCGTGCCCGCGCTCGAGGTCCTCAACTCACACATCGAACTCGACGGTCGCACGATCGTCGACACCATCGCCGACAATGCGGCTCTCGGCGCCATGGTGCTCGGCGGAACGCCCGTCCGCCCCGACGCGATCGACCCGCGATGGGTCTCGGCCCTGCTCTACCGCAACCAGACCATCGAGGAGTCGGGGGTCACCGGCGCCGTCCTCGGGCACCCGGCACTCGGCGTCGCGTGGCTCGCGGGCAAGCTCGCCCAGCACGGCGGGAGTCTCGCCGCCGGGGAGATCATCCTGTCGGGGTCGTTCACGAGACCGATGTGGGTCGAACGGGGCGACACCGTCCACGCCGAATACCAGGGACTGGGAGCCGTGACATGCCGATTCGAATGACCCTGCCGCCGACCTTCGGCGAGCGCCTGCGCACCGCGGATCGCCCCCTCGCCGGGATGTGGGTGGTGTCGGGGAGCCCGATCGCGGCGGAGATCGCTGCGGGCAGCGGCCTCGACCTGCTCCTCATCGACGGCGAGCACTCGGCGAACACCCTGGAGAGCATCCAACTGCAGCTGCAGGTGGTCGCCGCCTTCCCGGTGTGTCCGCTGGTGCGGGTGCCGTTCGGCGACGCGGTCGTCATCAAGCGGGTGCTCGACCTCGGGGCGCAGAACCTCATCGTGCCCATGGTGTCGTCGGCCGAGCAGGCGGCGGCGCTCGTGCAGGCCGTGCGGTACCCGCCTCAGGGCGTCCGTGGGGTCGGCAGCGCGCTCGCAAGGTCCTCCCGCTGGAACCGCGTCGACGACTACCTCGCGCAGGCGGACGATTCGGTGTCGCTCACGGTGCAGATCGAGTCGGCGGAGGCCGTCGAGCAGGTCGAGGACATCCTCGCGGTCGACGGCGTGGACGCGGTGTTCGTCGGTCCGGCCGACCTCTCGGCGTCACTCGGCCTGCTCGGCCAGCAGGGGCACCCCACCGTGGTCAGCGCTGTCGAGCGGGTGCTCGATGCCGCCGCCGCCGCGGGGAAGCCCGCCGGTGTGAACGCCTTCGACCCCGTCATGGCCGAGCACTACCTCGACCGCGGGGCGTCCTTTGTCCTCGTCGGTGCGGATGTGTCGCTCCTCGCCCGCGCATCCGAGGGGTTGGCCGAGCGCTTCATCGACGGCCGGAGCGACGCGGGCCGCGGCGACGGGTACTGACCCTTTCCCACTGCGTCCAGATCGTATACGATTCTGGATACCGACGACGAGGACGTGTGATGAGCAGCCACCAGGGCATCGAAGGCCTCCCGAACAGCGGGGGCCGCAAGATCATCGCCGTCCACCTCAACTACCCGTCACGGGCGGCCCAGCGCGGCCGCACGCCGGAGTACCCCTCGTACTTCCTCAAGCCGTGGTCCTCCGTCTCTGGCACGGGCGGCACCGTCGAGCGCCCGGCCGGCGCGGAACTGCTCGCCTTCGAGGGCGAGATCGCGATCATCATCGGGACCGCGGCCCGCCGCGTCCGCGTCGAGGACGCCTGGCAGCACGTCTCGGGCGTCACCGGGGCGAACGACTTCGGGCTCTACGACCTCCGCAGTGCCGACAAGGGGTCGAACCTGCGCTCGAAGGGCGGCGACGGTTACACGCCCCTCGGCCCGTCCGTCATCCCCGCCGAGCAGATCGATCCGGCCGCCCTCCGCGTGCGCACCTGGGTCAACGGTGTCGTGGTCCAGGACGACACGAGCGACACACTGCTCTTCCCCTTCGCGCAGCTCATCGCCGACCTCTCACAGCTCTCGACGCTCGAGCCGGGCGACGTCATCCTCACCGGGACGCCCGCCGGCTCATCCGTCGTCGTGCCCGGCGACGTCGTCGAGGTCGAGGTCGACGCACCGACCGCACCAGGCACCCCGACGAGCGGTCGACTCGTGACGACGGTCGTCGAGGGCACCGAGCCCTTCGGCGGGTTCGGCGCGAAGCCGGCCGTCGACGACCATCAGCGCATCGAGGCCTGGGGGGACGCTGCGGCGGCGGGTCTGCCTGCACCGGCTGAGCCTCTCACCGCTGCATCGCCCGCCGAACCGCTCGACCCCACGGTCGCCGAACAGCTCGCCTCGGTCTCGACGGCGACGCTCAGCGCCAAGCTGCGGGCTCGCGGGTACACCGAAGTCTTCATCGAGGGCGTCCACGCCTCGCGACCGAACACGCGCATGGTCGGCGTGGCCCGCACCCTCCGCTTCGTCGCCTACCGACCCGACCTCTTCGCCGAGCGCGGCAACGGCTTCAACGCGCAGAAGCGTGTCTTCGACACCGTCGAGGCCGGCGAGGTCATCGTGATCGAGGCACGCGCCGAGCGCGGCACGGGCACCGTCGGCGACGTCCTCGCGCTTCGGGCACAGCAGCGGGGAGCGGCCGGGGTCGTCACCGACGGCGGCATCCGCGATGCCGAGCAGGTCGCGGCGTTCGACCTGCCGACCTTCTCGCAGGGTCCGCACCCGTCCGTCCTCGGGCGCCGCCATGTGCCGTGGGAGACCGATGTCGCGGTCACCTGCGGCGGGGCGACGGTCCTGCCCGGCGACGTGATCGTCGGGGACGGTGACGGCGTCATCGCGATCCCCCGGGCGCTCGCCGCCGAGGTCGCCGCGGAGGCGGTCGTGCAGGAGGCGGAGGACGCCTGGATCGCCGAGCAGGTCCGTGGTGGTGCCGCGGTCGACGGCCTCTTCCCGCTGAACGCCGAGTGGCGGGCGCGATACGAGAGCGAGCAGGGACGATGAGCGGACCGCACCCGACCACCGGGCAGGAGGCGTCGCTCAGCAAGTCGGAGCGCGCCTACCGGTTCATCCGCGAGGCCATCGACGAGGGGCGCTTCGTCCCCGGGTACCGGCTGGTGCTCGGCCAGATCGCCGGTGAGCTCGACATCAGCGTGGTCCCGGTGCGCGAGGCGATCCGTCGGCTGGAGGCCGAGGGGCTCGTGACGTTCGAGCGCAACGTCGGCGCGCAGGTCGCGATGCTGCACGAAACCGAGTACCTCTTCACGATGCAGACGCTCGCCCTCGTCGAGGGCGCAGCGACCTCGATGAGCGCCGCCTACCTGACCGACGACCACCTGGCCCGCGCCCGCGAGATCAACGAGCGGATGCGCCGCACGCTCGACGACTTCGACCCGCACGCGTTCACGGCGTTGAACCTGGAGTTCCACACCGTCCTCTTCGAGGAGTGCCCGAACCCGCACGTCCTCGACCTCGTCCACCGCGGCTGGCGGCGGCTGAACGCGCTCCGCGACTCCACGTTCAGCTTCGTGCCCGGCCGCGCGCGGGAGTCGGTCGCAGAGCACGACGGCATCCTCGAACTCATCGCCGCCGGCGCGCAGCCGCTCGAGATCGAGATCGCCGCCCGCGACCACCGCACCGCGACGCTCGACGCCATGCTCGCGTACCAGGCGGAGCACCAGCCGCCCACCACGGCCCGCCCGCCGTCGTCACCGCCGTCCACCACCGACCGGAGGAACCACCCATGACCCAGCACGTTCCGGCAGCGTTGCCCGACCGTATCCGGCACTACATCGACGGCGCGTTCGTCGACTCGGTCGACGGCGACACCTTCGACGTCCTCGACCCGGTGTCGAACGAGACCTACGTCCAAGCCGCCGCCGGCAAGCAGGCCGACATCGACCTCGCCGTCGCCGCCGCCAAGCGCGCCTTCGACGAGGGTCCGTGGCCGCGGCTCCTCCCCCGCGAGCGCAGCCGGATCCTGCACCGGGTCGCCGACGCCGTCGAAGCGCAGGACGCCCGCCTCGCGGAGCTGGAGAGCTTCGACACCGGGCTGCCGATCACGCAGGCGCTCGGTCAGGCGAAGCGCGCCGCCGAGAACTTCCGGTTCTTCGCCGATCTGATCGTCGCCCAGCACGACGACACCTATAAGGTCCCGGGGCGGCAGGTCAACTACGTCAACCGCAAGCCCATCGGTGTCGCGGGGCTCATCACGCCGTGGAACACGCCGTTCATGCTCGAGAGCTGGAAGCTCGCTCCGGCCCTCGCGACCGGCAACACGGTCGTCCTGAAGCCGGCGGAGTTCACCCCGCTCTCGGCGAGCCTGTGGGCGGACATCTTCCGCGACGCCGGCGTGCCCGACGGCGTGTTCAACCTCGTGAACGGGCTCGGTGAAGACGCCGGCGACGCCCTCGTGAAGCACCCGGACGTGCCGCTCATCTCGTTCACCGGCGAGAGCAGCACCGGTCAGCTCATCTTCGCGAACGCCGCGCCGTTCCTGAAGGGGCTCTCGATGGAGCTCGGCGGCAAGTCACCGGCCGTCGTGTTCGCCGACGCCGACCTCGACGACGCCCTCGACGCGACGGTGTTCGGCGTGTTCTCCCTGAACGGCGAACGCTGCACCGCCGGCAGCCGCATCCTCGTCGAGCGGAGTGTCTACGACGACTTCGTCGAGCGGTACGCCGAGCGGGCCCGCAACATCGTCGTCGGGCACCCGAACGACCCGGCCACCGAGGTCGGCGCGCTCGTGCACCCGGAGCACTACGAGAAGGTCATGGGCTACGTCGAGATCGGCAAGACCGAGGGCCGCCTCGTCGCCGGTGGTGGTCGCCCCGAGGGATTCCCGACCGGCAACTACGTCGCGCCGACGGTCTTCGCCGACGTCCCGCCGAGCGCCCGCATCTTCCAGGAGGAGATCTTCGGGCCGGTCGTCGCCATCACCCCGTTCGACTCCGACGAGCAGGCACTCGCCCTCGCGAACGACACGAAGTACGGACTCGCCGCGTACATCTGGACGAACGACCTCAAGCGGGCTCACACCTTCTCGCAGAACGTGCAGGCCGGGATGGTGTGGCTGAACTCGAACAACGTGCGCGACCTCCGCACGCCGTTCGGCGGCGTGAAGGCCTCGGGTCTCGGGCACGAGGGCGGCTACCGCTCGATCGACTTCTACACCGACCAGCAGGCGGTGCACATCACGCTGAACCAGGCGCACTCCCCACGCTTCGGGACCGGCGGGCCGCTGCAGGCCGCGCACTGACCGCTCCCGGTCGACTTCCACCCAGCAACCGAGATCAGCAAGGACGCAGATCATGTCGAACCCCATCACCCCGTCGTCGGCCGAGCCCGTCGTGACCGCCACCGACCCGATCCCCGTGCCGGTGAACCGCATCCCGACGCCCGCCGCCACCCCGCCGGACATCCTCCGCTGTGCGTACATGGAGATCGTCGTCACGGATCTCGCCGCGAGCCGGAAGTTCTACGTCGACGTCCTCGACCTCGTGGTCACGGAGGAGGACGAGACGACCGTCTACCTGCGGAGCTTCGAGGAGTTCATCCACCACAACCTCGTGCTGCGGCAGGGGCCGGTGGCGGCGGTCGCCGCGTTCAGCTACCGGGTGCGGAGTCCTGAGGACCTCGACCGCGCGGTCGCCTTCTACACGGAACTCGGGTGCCGGGTGGAGCGTCGTGCCGAGGGGTATGTGCAGGGCATCGGCGACTCGGTGCGCGTCGAGGATCCGCTCGGGTTTCCCTACGAGTTCTTCTACGACGTGGAGCACGTCGAGCGGTTGGCGTGGCGCTACGACCTGTACACGCCGGGCGCGCTCGTGCGGCTCGACCACTTCAACCAGGTGACGCCCGACGTGCCGCGGGCGGTCGCGTACATGGAGGACCTCGGGTTCCGGGTCACGGAGGACATCCAGGACGAGGCCGGGACGACGTACGCGGCGTGGATGCGGCGGAAACCGACCGTCCACGACACCGCGATGACGGGCGGTGACGGACCGCGCATGCACCACGTGGCGTTCGCGACGCATGAGAAGCACAACATCATCGCGATCTGCGACAAGCTCGGCGCGCTGCGGATGTCGGACGTCATCGAGCGCGGCCCCGGCCGACACGGCGTCTCGAACGCGTTCTACCTGTACATCCGGGACCCCGACGGCCACCGGATCGAGATCTACACCCAGGACTACTACACGGGTGACCCCGACAACCCGGTGGTCACGTGGGACGTGCACGACAACCAGCGTCGCGACTGGTGGGGCAATGCCGTCGTGCCGAGTTGGTACACGGACGCGTCGCTCGTGCTCGACCTCGACGGCGAGCCGAAGCCCGTGGTCTCCAGGACCGACGACTCCGAACTCGAGGTCACGATCGGCGCCGACGGCTTCTCCTACACCCGCAAGGGCGACGAGGCGCAGGGCTTCAAGCTCGGCAACACCCTCTAGGCCTCGGTTCATTCGCCCATCTTTG
>NZ_MJGW01000039.1:142070-289586 GCF_001865025.1 Plantibacter sp. MMLR14_011 | reverse complement strand
CAAAGATGGGCGAATGAACCGGGCCAGGGGGAACCTCCCGAATCACCCCTGCACTGGGGGCAACACCACTCTCGGAAGTCGGTCGCTCGACTGCCATGCTCACAGTGTGACCACATCAGAACCGCTGGGGGGCGGCTCACAGCAGCCCGACCCCGCCTACGCACAGCAGCCGACCGCGCCCTACACGAACCCGTACGCACCGACGGCCCAGTACACCGACACCACGGCACCGCCGCCTTACGGCCAGCAGCCATACGGTCAGCAGCCGCAGCAGACACCGCCCCGTCCGACCTCGGCAGGGCTCGCGATCGCGGCCCTGATCGTCGGTATCGTCGCGTTCCTCATAGGCCTCATCCCCGTCGCCGGTGCACTCGTCGGAATCGCGGCGATCGTCCTGGCGGTACTCGCACTGCAGAAGCGACAGTCCAAGGGGCTCGCGGTCACCGGTCTCATCCTCGGAGCCGTCGCGACCATCGCATCATTCGGCACCCTCGTCGGAATCGGCGCAGCGGTGAACAGTGTGTCCGATGACAAGCCTGCTGCGATCGTGGAGACCTCGACGCCGGCCGACGAAGCGGCCAAGCCGGTCGAGACGACTGCGCCCGTCGCCGAGACTCCGGTTCCCGCAGCTCCTGCTGCACCCGCGGTGCCCGTCGAGTACCAGTCCGCGCTGATCAAGGCGAAGAGCTACTCGGACCTCATGCATATGAGTAAGGCCGGCATCTACGACCAGCTGACCTCCGAATACGGCGAACAGTTTTCACCGGAGGCGGGCCAGTACGCCGTCGACAACCTGCAGGCCGACTACAACGCGAACGCGCTCGCGAAGGCGAAGTCCTACCAGGAGACCATGTCGATGTCGCCCGAAGCGATCCGCGACCAGCTGACCAGCGAGTACGGCGAGAAGTTCACGCCCGAAGAGGCCGACTACGCGATCCTGCACCTCAACGACTGACCTGAGGTGAGGCGGATCGTCGCATGCTCGCCGCTCGGACGACGATCTGCCTCACCTCAAGGTCGATCATCCGCGCACTTCCCTATGCTGGCTGGATGATGAGCCCGGTCGGCTACACCACCTTCACCGGATCCGCACCCGACGGCGTGTGGGGCGAGGTGACGCAGTTGTTCGTCGCGGCGTTCACCGCCGAGCCGTACAACGAGGACGCGATCGACCTCGCGACCATCCGGCAGTGGGGCCCGGAGCATCTCGGGCACCGCGGCGGGCGCCTCGTGATCGCCACGGTCGACCGCCGGATCGTGGGCTTCGCGCTCGCCCACGGCCTCGACGCCGACCCCGCCTGGCTCGGCATCCTCGCGCAACTGGCCGACTCCAGCAGCACGGCTTCGACTGCGCTCGCGCGACCGGCGGACGCCGTCGTCGTCCACGAGCTCGCCGTCTCGGAGGAACAGCGCGGACGCGGGATCGCCCGCGGCTGCCTGGCTGAAGTCTTGCAGGAGCGCACCGAGTCGACGACCTTCATCGGCGTCTACGAGCGCGCGACCAACGCCGCGTCGATGTAC
The DNA here is from genome assembly GCF_001865025.1 of Plantibacter sp. MMLR14_011. Classification (NCBI taxonomy): domain Bacteria; kingdom Bacillati; phylum Actinomycetota; class Actinomycetes; order Micrococcales; family Microbacteriaceae; genus Plantibacter; species Plantibacter sp. MMLR14_011. The sequence continues at coordinate 288,065 of NZ_MJGW01000039.1, read as the reverse complement.
CACCGCTGGGGGCTCAGCGAACTCGGTCGCGTACCGATGCCTGGCGACGCGATCGCCCTCCGCGTCCTGTCCGCACCCACGACCGAGCTGGTTTCGCGCCTGCGGTCCGCCGACCCGGCGTCGGCGCGGATGACCCGGCGGACGCTCTGGCTCAGCTCCTGGGAGTGGGATTGTTGCGGCGGACCGTTGGAAACCGGCCAACGGGCGACCTTCTCCGTCTGGTCCGTCGACGACGGCCAGCGGACCTGGCTGACCGAGGAGATCGGGGCGGATCTGACGGCGCGGATCGACGGTGTCGAGATGCACCACGAAGAGGACGCCGCACCGGAGCGGCTGACGGGCAGGCTGGCGAAGCTGTCGAGGGTTTCGATCCCCTCGCGCCGCGTCCACACCAAGCGACCACCGTTGCCGCTTGGAGCTCTGCCCGCGGCGAGGCGCCTCGTTGGGCCACCAGGCAGCGGCGTGTGCATCGGCGTAGCGGTCTCCGACTACGTCACCCAGCACGAGACCGTGCCCGGACCGCCCGTCGTCGAGGAGACACCGCGGATCCCGCTCACGCGCGGGATCGATCACCCCGACGCCCAAGCAGCGGCAGAGGCAGCGGCGGCCGCGGCACGCGCAGCGGCGCAGGCGGCGGAAGCTGCCGCTCGAGCGGCGCAGACGGCCGGCCCGCCACCACCCGGCGAGGTCGAACCCCGACTGGTCGGCTATCTCGTCGAACTCGAACTGGACGTCGACTGAGCAGGATCTTCGCGACTCAGCCCGCTCGGCGCAGGCCCCGGAGCGTCGCGGCGATGAGCCGTTCCGCCCGCTCCGGGGTCATCCGGTCCGACTGCTCCGCCGCTCGCGCGACCGCGATGCCGTCGAGCACCGCGAGCAGGAGTGCCGCATCGTCCGCAGCCAAGCTGTCGTCAGGGAACGCTGCGACGAGCAGCCGCAGGAGGACCTCCTCGGTGCGGGCCCAGTCGACGGCGTGGATCGCTCGCACCTCGGTCTCCGTGCTCGCCCGCGCGGCGAAGGCGACCCAGACGATCCCATCGGTCAGGTCGTCGCCCTCGATGCAGGCGATCTCACGACAGAAGATCCGAAGTCGCTCCTCCTCGGACGCCACGGCCTCGAGCCGCGCCGCCACGCGCCGACGGAACCGCTCGTTGACCTCGGTCATCGCCGCGACGACCAGTCGGTCCTTCGTCGGGAAGTGATGCTGGACCGCGCCGACGGAGACCCCGGCTTCGCCAGCGACCGTGCGGATGGTCAGGGCGTCGGCTCCGCGCGACGCCATGATGCGCAGCAGTGCATCGAGGATCCGATCCCTGTTCGTGTCCTGCTCGGTCATCGCCTCCGCTTTCGCCATCGCCCACTCGACAGGGTACGGTCATCTCATGACCAATACGAGCGTATTGCCACCGTCGCGTCCAAGCAACCGACGGATCGCCGCACTCGACGTCGTCCGCGGACTCGCCATCCTCGGCACGCTCGGCACCAACATCTGGCTGTTCTCGCACCCTTGGGGCATGGTCGGCATGCTCTCGGCCCCGGTGACGCCGGAGACCGGCCCCGCGGCGGGCACGATCCAGCTCGCCCTCATGGCACTCACGCAGGGCAAGTTCCTCGCTCTGCTGACCCTGATGTTCGGCGCCGGACTCGCGATCCAACACGCCGCGGCACGCCGACGCGAGCAGCGCTGGCCAGGCCGGTACCTGTGGCGCGCCACCCTGCTCCTCATCGACGGTGCCGTGAACTACGTCCTCATCGCGGAGTTCGACGTCCTCATGGGCTACGCGGTCACGGGCGCCATCGTCGCCTGGCTCCTGCTCACGAGGCCCCGCGCGCAGCGCGCCATGATCGCCGTCTTCGGGGCGCTGCACGTGCTCCTCATCACCGCGATCGTCGCGTTCATCGCCACGACGCCGACGATGTCGGGCGACCTCCCGCTCCCCGCCGGACCGAGCCCGTACGCCACTGACTCGTTCCTCGGCCTGGCGGCCTTTCGACTCGAGAACGTGGGGGTCTTCCGCGCGGAGCCCGTGCTGATCGGGTTCCTCACGCTCGCGATGTTCCTCGCCGGCGCACACCTCTTCCAAGCCGGCGTCTTCGGGGAGACCGGCGGTCGACTCCGACGCCGCCTGATGATCGTCGGTGCCTGCGCGCTGCCGGTCGACCTCGCCCTCGGTATCTGGGGCGGCACCGCAGGACTCCTCGCGGAACGCTACCTGGCCGCGCCCCTCGTGGCGCTCGGCATCCTCGGCGCCACCGTCGAGCTCTGTCGTCGCTTCGGTACCGAGGGCTGGATCGCCTCACGTCTGCGCGAACTCGGGAAGGTCGCGCTCAGCGCCTACCTCCTGCAGAACCTCCTCGGCGGCGCGCTCTTCTACGGCTGGGGGTTGGGCCTCGCCGAACACACGACCGCCTGGCGTGTCCCGATCACCGTGGCTGCGTTCGTCGTCATCGCCGCGCTCGTGACCGGCTTCGCCCACCTCTGGCTCCGACGGTTCGCACTCGGCCCCGTTGAATGGCTCTGGAAACGCGGCGCGGAGCTCGGGTCGAAGCGGCCGGAGGGCCGACCCTCGCTACGGTGAGACCATGACCACCGTGCACCTGACCGGCCAGTTGATCTGCGCGACACCGACCGACGTGGCGGTCGTCGAGACCCATCTGCCGGAGCATGTCGCGCTCACCCGCGCCGAACCGGGATGCGTGTCGTTCGAGGTGACGCCGACGGACGACCCGCTCGTCTGGGACGTCGCCGAGGTCTTCGAAGACGACGAGTCGTTCGCAGCACACCAGGCCCGCGTCGCGTCCAGCGAGTGGGGGCGTGCGACCGCGGGCATCGAACGCCGCTACCAGGTGACCCGGTCGCCAGCAGGCCAGGCCGTTTTGGACGTCGGCGACGACGACCTCGCCGACCTCCGCCGCAGACTCCACGACACCCGCTGGCCCGACCGGTGGCCGACCGCGGGTTGGGAGGCCGGCACCGACCAGGACGAACTGCGGCGGCTCGTCACCTACTGGGCGGACGACTTCGACTGGGCGGCACAGCAGCGGGACATCAACGCCCTGCCGTGGCACCGCGCCGAGATCGGCGGGGCCGCGATCACCTACCTCCGGTTCGACGCCGAGGCCCCGGGCGGCATCCCCGTCGTCCTCACGAACGGATGGCCGAGCACCGCCCTCGAACTGGTCGGACTCGCCAGGCGCCTCGCGACACCGTCCCGGTACGGCGGAGACCCGGCGAGCGCCTTCACCGTCATCGTGCCCGCACTGCCCGGACTGCCGTTCTCACCGCAACGGCCGAGCTTCGGCGACCAGACGCACGAGCTGTGGCACACGCTCATGCACGACCACCTCGGCTTCGCCCGGTACGCCGCCCATGGAGGCGACCTCGGGGCCGGGATCACCTCTCGGCTCGCGCAGGCGCATCCCGAGGCGGTCGCCGGCATCCACCTCCTCGCGGTCGCTGCACCGCGCGAGGTCGACGCCGAGACGCTCACCGAGGAGGAGCGGGCGCATCTCGCCCGGGTCGATGCCTGGGACGCCGAGGAGGGTGCGTATGAGCATCAGCACCACACCCGTCCGCTCACGCTCGCTCCCGCGCTGTCCGACTCCCCCGTCGGCCTGCTCTCATGGATCCTCGAGAAGCATCGGGCCTGGAGCGATTGCGGCGGCGACGTCTCGTCCCGGTTCAGCGACGAGTACCTCGCGACGCTCGCCTCCGTCTACTGGTTCACGAACGCGATCGGCACGTCGCTCCGCCCGTACTACGAGTCCGCGACCGGGATCACGACGCGTGTCGACCGGGTCGAGGTGCCGACCGCGGTCGCGCTCTTCCCGCACGACCTGGCGAGCCCGCCGCGCAGCTGGGCCGAGCGGAGCTACGACGTGCGACGGTTCACGACGATGCCCCGAGGCGGCCATTTCGCGCCGCACGAGGAGCCCGAGCTCCTCGCGGACGACATCCGGGCGTTCCTGACGACGCTGTGACGCCGGGAACGCCCGGGACGGATGCCGTGACTGCTCAGAGTTCGCGCTTGCGGTACTGCGGCACGGCGACGAGGACGCCGACGACGATCCCGACGGCGCCGAGCGCGAGTCCGAGGCCGACCACGAGCGGGAGGGGAACACCGGTGGCGGCCTCTTGCGCGCCGTCCAGCACGCCGATCGCCTGCGCGAGCCAGGCGAGGCCTGCGATCGCCAGCGCAGGGGCGTAGCTGATCAGTCGGCCGCGCGTGTACCCGATCCGGAACAGGACCGGCAACTGGATGCTGGCCGACAGCCCGACGAAGGCGACCGCGACGGCCTGGATCACGAGCAGGAGGCCCCAGTCGAGTGAGGCGCCGCGAACGCCGGCCATGAGCACGGTCACGGCGAAGGCGATCGCCGAAGCGAGCAGGGCGAAGACGACGATGGAGCCGGCCCGCCCCACCACGACGGTGGACCGCGAGACGGGGAGGATGCCGTAGAGCGTGTCGAGGCGTCCGCGCTCGTCGCCGAGGAACGGCGCGGCGATCATGAGCGAGGTGACGATCGCCGCGCCCATGATCGCCATGCCGGGCACGGGGAGCAGGATCCCGACGACGGCGACGAAGCCGAGCAGGAGGAGCGTCTGCCGCCGGGGCAGCCAGGAGGTCAGGTCGAAGCGGATGAATGAGCCGATCATGCGGAAGCCTTTCCGTGTGCTGCTGCCAGGTGGATCACGATGTCGTCGACGCTCGCCGCATCGATCACGGTCTCCGGTCCGAAGTCCGCCATCTGCGTCGTCCGGATGAGCGCGGACCACTGCTCCCCGCGCCGCTCGAGCCCGAGCACCTCGCCGGTCGGCGGCGCTCCCGCGCCCCGCACCATCGCGAACTCGTCGACGGTGTCGGCGAACCGTCCGTCGTAGGCGACCCGGCCGTTCACGAGCACGAGCAGGTCGTCGGCGAGCTCGTCGAGATCCGTCGTGATGTGCGTCGAGAAGAGCACCGCGTGCTCGGGGTCGACCATGAACTCGCGGATCAGGTCCCCGATCTCGCGGCGGGAAGCCGGGTCGAGGCCGCTGGACGGCTCGTCGAGGATGAGGAGTTCCGGCTGCTGCGCGAGCGCGGTCGACAGCGACAGCTTGACGCCCTGCCCCCGGGACAGCTCGCTGACCCGCTGCTCGCGGGGCACCCCGAGGCGGTCGAGCAGCCCCTCGAAGCGTTGCTGATCCCACGCCGGGTAGAACGGGCTGAGCCGTCGGCCGATCGATGCGACCCGCCACTCCGGAGCCGCGGTCGGCTGGTCGAGGACGACGCCGATGCGTGCGAGCGCACTCGGGGAACCGGCCGGCCGCCCCAGCACCTCGATGTCGCCGGCGTCGGGGGTCAGCAGGCCCAGTAGGGCACGGATGGTGGTCGTCTTGCCGGCCCCGTTGGGTCCGACGAGGCCGGTCACGGTGCCGCGTTCGACCGCGAAGGAGACGTCGTCGACGGCGAATGATCGCCGCTGGACGCGCAGTCCCTCGATGCGAAGGATGTTGTCAGTCATCGGTACTCCACCTCTGTTCGAGTCGTGTCTGGATGTCGGTCCTGCTGAGGCGCGCATGCCGAGCCGCGATGACGAGCTCGCTGATGACCTCGTCGACCCGCGACTGCAGGAGGGTGCTCGCCGTCTCGGGGTCGACGTCGAGGACGACGAACCCGCGTCCGTGCTCACTCCGCACCAAGCCCTCGGCGACGAGATCGTTGTAGGCCCGGGTGACGGTGATGACGCTCACCCGGAGATCCGCCGCGAACTGCCGCAGGGACGGGAGCGTCTGCCCGACGGGGATCTCCCCGGCGAGGATCGACGCACGCAACTGGGTCTCGATCTGTTCGTAGATCGGTGTTCCCGAACTGTTCGAGATCACGACGCCCATGGCACCTCCATCTGTTTATAAACACCATAACAGTTGGCCTGCGGAACCGCGAGGGCCGCCCCTCCATCGCGACGGCGAACCGCGCCGCGTGCTCGCTACGGTGGAGCCATGAGCACCGTCCGAGACGCCTACGCCCGACGGTCCGCCGAGTACGTGAAGCTGCTGGGCACGATGGCCTCGGTGCATCCGTCGGACCGGCAGCTCGTGACCTCCTGGGCCGACCGGATCATCGGTCCCGCGCTGGACGCCGGCTGCGGGCCGGGGCATTGGACGGCGTACCTCACCTCGCGCGGCCTCGACATCCGCGGCATCGACCTGGTCCCCGAGTTCATCGCGCACGCCCGCGCCGAGCACCCGGAGACCCGGTTCGACCTCGGCAGCCTCGACACCCTCGACGCTGAGACCGGCTCGGTGGGCGGCGTCCTCGCCTGGTACTCGCTGATCCACCACCGCCCCGACACGATCGAGACACCGCTCGCGGAATTCGCTCGCGTGCTCCGGCCGGGAGGTGGGCTCCTCATCGGCTGCTTCGAGGGGCCATCGGTCGAGGCGTTCGACCATGCCGTGGCGACGGCCTATCGCTGGCCGATCGCGGAGCTGGCCGAGCGCGTGCGCCGAGCGGGCTTCGAGGTCATCGAGACGCACACCAGGACGAGCCTCGATCAACGACCGCACGGAGCGATCCTGGCCCGGCGAGCCGACGCGGTGAGGTGAGGCGGTTCGTCGCCCGGCCCGCGGCTGAGCGACGAACCGCCGCATCTCAGCGAGCGCTCAGTCGTGGTCGATGGAGGCGACCGCGTCGGCCACCTGCGACTTCCCCTCGGCCACACGGTCGTCGTCGTCGGTGACGATCCCGATCGTCTCCTCGATGCGCCCCTGCACAGCCTGGATGACCGCCTTCGGCTGCGGTGCCTCCGGCTCGGAGTCGTCGCTCCCGTCCGAGTCCTCGGAGTAGACCCGGAGCCGGTCGTCGTCACCGTCCGCCACCGTGCGTCTGGCGTGGTCGACGCAGAGTTTGGCGACCTCCTCCGCGTGCGCGTACATGACGGAGTGCGCTGCGCCGGGGATCTCCCAGAGGCGCGAGGAGGGCAGGAGTTCTCCGACCCGCTCCACCCACTCGCGCGGTGCGACGGCGTCGTACTCGCCGCGGATCACGAGCGTGTGCGCCTGCACCTTCGGCAAGGCCTCCTCGATCGGATACCTGAGCATCTGGGGCAGAACCCGAGAGAACCACTTGAAGCCGCAGAAGACGTAGGCGCTGACGGCGAGCACCTTCACCGTGAGCGGTTCGTGCCAGCTCGACTGCAGGAAGCGGACGGCCTGGGTGAGCACCCGGCGCTGACCGGGCACGACGACCGGGCCGATGAGGACGAGGGTGGACAGCTCCGGACGACGGGAGACGAGGTCGCTGACCACCTGGCTGCCCATCGAATGGCCGACGATGATCGGGTCCTTGAGATCGAGCTCGTCGATGACCCGACCGACGAGGTCCGCGTACTCGCGGATCGTGAGCGTCGACGAGGGGTGCGGCACGCCGCCGAAGCCGGGGAGGTCGAGCGCGTGCACGGGGCCGAACTCGTTGAGGTGCGGCGCCAGGCGTTCGAAGTAGGTGGAGGAGACACCGATGCCCGGGATGAGGATGAAGGAGCGGTCGCCGCTGGATCCCACGGAGTTGACCCGGACGTAGACGTCGCCGTCGTACACGCGATCGACCCGCACACTCCGCCTGCGACGCTTGCGTTCGATCCTCGACATGCCCCCAGCGTACAAGCGGGTGACGCCTGCACCGCCGGAGCTGTCAACCATGCGGGATTCGGATCGGCGATTGCGATGATGGAGGCAACCGGAGCGGCAGTCCCACGCTCCTCGAGAGGTGGCACCACCATGACCGTTCCCCGCGTCCTGATCTCCGGAGCCAGCATCGCCGGCCCCGGCCTGGCCTTCTGGCTGAACCGCTACGGCTGGGAGACGACGGTGATCGAGCGCGCGCCGGCGTTCCGCGACGGCGGCCAGAACATCGACGTGCGCGGCGCCGCTCGCGAGGTCCTGCGACGCGCTGGCCTCGAGGACGCGGCGCGCGAGGCGACCACGGGCGAACGCGGCACACGCTTCGTCGGCGACGCCGGTGAGACGATCGCCGAATTCCCGGTGTCGGACTCCGAGACCGACGGCGCGACCGCCGAGGTCGAGATCCTGCGCGGTGACCTGGCCCGCATCTTCATCGATGCGACGGACGGCACCACCACCTACCGCTACGGCGACCACATCACGGCCCTCGACGACGACGGCGAACGGGTCCTCGTGTCCTTCGCGCATGGAGCGGACGAGGCGTTCGACCTCGTGATCGCGGCGGACGGCATCCGATCGTCGACCCGCGAGCTGGCCTTCCCCGGCGAGGCGGTGACCCGGTCCCTCGGGCTCGAGATGACGTACCTCACGATTCCGCGCGACGACGCCGACGTGCCGTGGTGGCAGTGGTACTCGGGCGTCGGCGGCCGTAGCGTCACGCTCCGACCCGACCGGCACGGCACCACTCGCGCGGTGTTGACGGAGGTCACGTCCGACCGTGGTGACGGCGTCGTCCCCGCGCGCCGCGACCTCGACGCGCAGCGACGGCATCTCCGGAACCGCTTCGTCGGACTCCCCTGGCAGGCGAACCGGATCCTCGAGCACCTCGACGACAGCGACGACGTCTACTACGAGTCCATCGGCCAGGTCAGGACGCCCCGCTGGGCATCCGGACGGGTCGCGCTGCTCGGCGACGCGGCCTGGTGCGCGTCGCCCGTCAGCGGCATGGGGACGAGCCTGTCGATCGTCGGCGCCTACGTGCTGGCCGGAGAGCTGGCCGCGCACGTGCACCACCGGGACGCCTTCCGCGGGTACGAACGCATCATGCGCCCCTACGTCGAGCAGGCCCAGTCGCTGCCGCCGGGCACGCCGCAGCTCGCCAATCCGACCTCGAAGGCCGGCGTCGCCGCCTTCCGCACCGCACTCCGCGTGGCCGGGTCGAAGCCGGCGAAGCTCGTCGGTGCGCAGTTGTTCTCCCCGCCGGCCGACAAGATCGACCTGCCCGAGTACGAACACCTGGCATGACCGGCGAGCCCAGGCCGATCGCCTCGGACGCACCGGCACTGTCCGGCCCGGTCGTCGCCGCGCAGGAATGGAGGGACCTGGCGTTCGTGCACTGGCGCGTCCCGGCGAACACCGTCGCACCACTGCTCCCACGAGGGGTGGTCCCCGACGTCTTCGACGGTTCCACCTGGGTCGGACTCATCGCCTTCCAGTTGGGCGACGCCCGCATCGGTCCGCTACCGCCGTCGCCGGTCGGCGGATCCTTCACCGAGGTGAACGTCCGGCTGTACGGGGTCGACACCGAGGGGCGTCGCGGCGTCGTGTTCCGGTCACTCGAGGCGTCGAGCCTGCCGGCGGTCCTCGCGGCTCGCGCGATGTTCGGTCTGCCCTACCGGTGGGCGCGGACCGCGCAACGGCCGACGGACGACGGCTGGGAGTACGCGTCGCGGCGGATCACCAGGTCGCCGACGACACGGGGTCCGGGCTTCCAGCTCGGTGTCGACATCGACCGGACGACGACCGTCGACGACGAGCTGTCCCAGTTCCTGACGGCGCGGTGGGGGCTCTTCCAGAGCCGCTTCGGTCGGACGCAGTGGTTGCCGAACGAGCATGAACCCTGGGTCCTGCACCCGGCTCGCGTCACCTCGTTGCGCGACGAGCTCTGCGCGGCGGCGGGCCTCCCGGGTGTCGTCGAGCACGAGCCCGACTCGGTCCTCTTCAGCCCCGGCGTGACGGCCCGGTTCGGGATCGGCTCGTTCCTCGCCCGCTAGTGCCGGATCAGTCCGCTGCAGCGACCGCGGCGAGCACCACGGGGTCCTCGCAGCCGCGCGCGAAGCCTCGGATGCGGCGGTCGATGTCGTGCTGCAGGACGATCGCACCGATGCGCTCGGCGATCGGCGCCAGCCACCGCGGTTTGCAGGTGAAGTTGTAGCGCCAGACGGCGAGTGTGCGCTGGTCGTCGCCGTCCACCGGGCTGAAACGCCAGCCGCCGGCGAGCCGTTCGAAGAACCATGAGCCCTTCGTCATCCTCATGCCGACGTTGGTCGGCGGGTGGTACGAGACGTATTCGCTGACCATCCGGAACCCGAACCGCTGGACCGTGAAGGTGCGGACGCCCTTGGCGGGCTCCTTCGCGCCGTCGAGGAAGTGCTGCCGCCGGATGAACGGGTCCCAGCGCATCCGGGTGTCGCCCGTGGTCTGGGAGATCGCGAACGCGACGTCGGGCGGGACGGGCACGGTGCAGCGGGATTCCACGACGGGCATGCCCCATCCTGACACGGCCCCGAAGTGAGGCAGATGGTCACCCGGAACGCTGCCGGGCGACCAGTTCCCGCACCTCAGCGGCGGAGCGTGGCGGGCAGCACCCGGTCGACGAGCTTGAGCAGCACGGCGAACACGATCGCGACGACGAGCACCATGAGCGCGTTCCGGACGGCACCGTCGAAGCCGAGCTGCGTCGCATCGAGGAAGGGGTAGGGGTACCAGCCGGTGATGCCGCCACGGATGAAGGTGAAGACCACCCAGGCGAGCGGCCAGAGGAACGCCCAGGCGACGGTGCTCCAGGTGAAGCGCGGACGCGGGCCGAACACGAGCCACGCGCCGAGCGTGAGCCACGGCGAGAGGTAGTGGAACCCGATCGTGATGACGAGCGCCCACCCCGTGAGGTTCACCTGCGGCGCGAGGACCACCGCGTAGACGATGCCGGTGATGACGATGCTGAGCAGGGCGTCGAGCCGCGCCACCCGCCACAGCCGGCCGTCACGCAGGGGGTCGATCACCAGCAGGACGGACACGGTGAGCACGATGAGGTTGCTGAGGATGGTGAACGCGCTGAAGATGCGTGCGAACCGGGTCGCGAGGTCGACGGACATGTCCACACCACCCGAGCGGGCGTCGGCGCCGCCGGTGATGACGAGGACGATCTGGATGACGAGCGAGATCGCGATGATCACGGCGATCAGGAGGTAGACCACACGGCTGGCGGTGACGACGGCCGCGGACGGCGCGACCTGCGTGGGATGGACGGTGGTGCTCACCCGCCAACCCTAGCCAGCCCGCCGCGCCCCATCTCCCTCAAGCCCCGACACGTGCGCTTTCAGGCCAACAGCGGCAGTCGCCCGACGATCCGGTCCACCCGGTTGCGCGGCCCGACCAGGGCGACGGCCAGCGGGTTGAGTGCATCCGACACGGTGTCCCCCACCACCTCGAGGTACTCGTCGTAGACCCGGGTGAGCTGGGCCGCCTCCGGCATGTCGACGACGAGCAAGCCGTCCGACCCCGCCGCCTTGGCCCGGATCGCCGCCAGTTGCGCAGCCGGAGCGGACAACACACTGCACCCCGCCCACGGCAGTCCGGGATGAGCCGAGCCGTCGGCGTCGACGGCGTCCGGTCCGAGGAGTCCCTGCACCCCGGCTCCGATCGCCGCGGCGACGCAGGCCGCCGCGTTCACGGCACGACCGGCCGGAAGATCCTGTTGCACGACGACGACCCACTTCAGCCGGGCGGACCGCGTGGGCGCCGCCGTGTCGATCTCCGCCGGCGCGAAGCCGACGAGTTGTTCTTCCGTCATGTCTCTCCCTGATGTCGTACGCGAATCGATCCTCAGGCTACGTCGATCAGAAGGGAGCGCGGATCGCAGCCGTACATCGTTCGGTGCATCTGGCAGAATCACCGCCATGGACGGACTTGATACGGCGATCCTGCGCGAACTGCAACGTGATGCCCGGCGCACCAACCGCGACATCGCGGCCGCGGTCGGCGTCTCCCCCACCACCGCACTCGACCGGACACGCGGCCTGTACCGCCGCGGCGTCATCCGCGGCGCGCGACTCGACGTCGATCTGCCGTCGCTCGGTCGCTCCGTCCAAGCGCTCATCGCGATCCGGATCCGGCCGCCGTCGCGCGTCAACATCGACGCGTTCCGCAGCTGGGCGATCACCCTCCCGGAGACCATCGGCGTCTTCGTCGTCTCCGGGAACGAGGACTTCCTGCTCCAGGTCGCCGTCACCGACAACGACGCGCTCTACGCCTTCGTCATCGACAAGCTCACGGAGCGCGAGGAGGTCGCGGACGTCCGGACGAGCGTCGTCTACGAGCACGTGCGACCGCAGGTGGTGATGCCTGCGGAACCCGAGACCTGAACGATCAGCCGGTGTGCGCCTCGAGGAACGTGCGCACGTCGTCGATCTCGGCCTGGTGGATCCCGTGGGCGAGCCCCGGATAGGTGCGCTCGGTGAGCGTCGTGTGCAGCGGCAACCAGGCGGCGGTCCGCGCGACGGCCGGCGCGGCGATGACCCGGTCCTCGAGACCCCGTCCCCAGAACACCGCGGGCTTCGTCGCCGCCAGCACCTCGTCGCCGGGCTGTGGTGCACTCAGGACGAAGCCGGCGAGGATCACCGGCGCCACGACCCGCTCGGGTCGGGTGCGCAGCAGCTGCGAAGCCATGAAGCCGCCCTGCGAGAAACCGATGGGCACGATGCGCGCCTCAGCCGACACGTGTTCGTCGATCCAGCCCCAGACGGCGTCCGTTGCGCGGGCGATCGGCTCCGGGTCCGGGTTGCCCGGCGTCGTGATCTCGAACCAGGCCGCCCCGCCGTGTCCCATCTCGAGCGGCGCGCGCAGTGACACCCAGGGCGTGCCGAGCGCGAGGGGCCCGACGAGGCCGGTGAGGTCGTGCTCGTTCGAGCCGTAGCCGTGGAGGAGCACCGCGACAACCGGAGCGGACGACGCGGCGTCGGCCCAGTCGGCGGAACGGACGTCGCGCAGTGCGGTGGTCATCGGGACAGCAGCTCCTCGGTCGACAGGTCGGGTAGGGCCACGGACACGCGGGTCCCCCACGGGTCGGAGACGGTCACGGAACGACCGTCCGCGTCGAAGGGGATCGTGCGGGCGCGCAGCCTCGCGGCCAGCGTATCGAGGTTCGCGAGGTCGGGGACGGTGATCGACACGTCGCCGAGGCCGAGGGCGGCCGCGCGGGGACCGGCGCCCTGGCTGTTCCAGACGTTCATCGCGATGTGGTGGTGGTACCCGCCGGCGGAGGCGAAGATCGCGCCGGGATACTCGGTCTGCGTCGTCTCGAATCCGAGCGCGTCGACGTAGAAGGCTCTGGCGGTCTGGAGGTCGCCGACCTGCAGGTGCACGTGCCCGACGGCACCGGCCAACGACGGCCCGGCGCCGAGGGCGTCCTCCGTGAGGTGCCGCTGCAGGTAGGCGTTCGGGTCGAGGTACGTGGTGGTCATGGCGATCTGGTCGCCCGAGCGCACCCAGCTGCTGCGCGGGCGGTCCGTGTACAGCTCCACGCCGTTCCCCTCCGGGTCGGTGAAGTAGAACGCCTCGCTCACGAAGTGGTCGCTCGACCCGACGAACTGTCCGCGGGGATCCTGCGCGGCCCGATAGACCGTCGCCGAGAGACTCGACTCGTCCTCGAACAGGAACGCCGTGTGGAACAGGCCGGCCTGCCGCCGGTCGACGGCCGGCAGGTCCGGCGTGTGCACGAGTCGCACGAGCGGCGTGTCGCCACGACCGAGCACCCGGTGCACCTCGAGGGCACGGCTGCGCTCCTCGAGCGGCTCCATCGCGAAGGCGTTGGCGTAGTAGCCGGACATGAGGTCGAGGTCGCCGACGCGGAGCGTGACCGCGCCCATCGACGTCTCCGGGGCGAGCAGACGCTCGTCGAGCACAGCGGACATTCGGTCTCCGATCGGGTGATGGGGTCGGTACAGGCTACCCCGTTTACTTGTAGATGTAACCAATTGCGAGTCGTCGTATTCCGCGATCAGCCGACACGCCTGTCAAGCCCTTGTCTCGCGCGCGCGAGGGGTGTGGGCTGGAGGACCACAACGAGAAGAGTGCTCACATGACCGATGCCAGCAGCGCGGCCGACCGCAGACGGAGTCGCCGCGGACTTCCTCCCATGAAGACCCTCCTCACCGACCTCCGCGAGGACGTCGTCCGCCTGGTCACCGGCGAGATCGCCCTGTTCAAGGCGGAGATGACGAAGAAGGCCAAGGACCTCGGGATCGGGGCGGGGATGCTCGTCGTCGCCCTGGTGCTCGTGCTCTTCGGCTTCGGGACGCTCATCGCGGCCGCCGTCCTCGGACTCGCCACCGTACTCCCCGCCTGGCTCGCCGCCCTCATCGTCGGCGTCGTCCTCATCCTCGTCGCCGGGATCCTGGCGCTCGTCGGCGTCAAGAAGCTCAAGGCCGGCGCGAAGCCCGTTCCCGAGCGCAGTGTCGAAGCCCTCACCGGCGACCACCTCGCAGAGCACCAGCAGCACGACTCGAAGCACGACACCAAGGAGGCCGCAGCATGAGCGACCAGGATCTCGCCCGCCCCACTCCCCCCGAGGGCGCCGGGCTGAACACCCTGCAGCTCGACGTCGAGCAGACGCGTGAGCACCTCGCACAGACGCTCGACCTCCTCTTCCAGAAGTTCGACGTCCGCACCGCCGTGGCCTACCACCTGCGCACCACCGCCATCGTCGTCGCCTCGGTGGCGGTCGTCGGCGCCGGCGTCCTGCTCTGGCGTGCGAACCGAGGGCACCGTGTCTGAGCCCACCAAGCAGCGCCAGGACCGCGTCGAGGCGAGCCAGCCCGACGATCCGAAGGACCGTCACGCGGATGACGCCGAGGAGACGATGCAGCCGCAGCGCGTCCCCGTGCCCTGGGGCTACGTCCTGAAGCGGACGCTGCACTCCTTCACCTCGAACCAGTGCACCGACCTCGCGGCAGGGCTCACCTACTTCGCGATCCTGTCGCTCTTCCCGGCCGTCCTCGCGCTCGTCTCGATCCTCGGCCTCTTCGGACAGAGCCGCAACGGCACCGACGCCCTGCTCGAGATCGTCGGCAACCTCGCACCGGGCGACAGCCTCGGCTTCCTGACCGACGCGGTGAACCAGTTCGTCGAGTCACCGGCGATCGGCTTCGCCCTCTTCGCCGGTATCGCCGGTGCCGTGTGGTCGGCATCCGGCTACGTGGGCGGCTTCGGTCGCGCGCTCAACCGCATGTACGGGGTCGAGGAGGGACGCAAGATCTGGTCCCTGCGTCCGACGCAGCTCGGCGTGACCCTCGTCGTCCTCCTCGTCATCTCGGTGATCGCCCTCGCACTCATCGTGTCCGGCCCGGTCGCGCAGGCCATCGGACAGGCGGTCGGTCTCGGTGAGACGGGCCTCACGGTCTGGTCGATCGCGAAGTGGCCGGTCATGGCCGCAGCGCTCGTCTTCGTCATCGCCGTGCTGTACTCCGCGACGCCGAACATCAAGCCGGAGAAGTTCCGTTGGATCAGCATCGGGGCGCTCACCGCTCTCCTGATCCTGCTCATCGCCTCCGTCGGGTTCGGCTTCTACATCGCCAACTTCAGCAACTACGACGCCACCTACGGCTCGCTCGCCGGCATCATCATCTTCCTGCTGTGGATCTGGATCGCGAACCTCGCACTGCTGTTCGGCGCCCAGCTCGACATCGAGATCCAGCGGGGCCGTCAGCTGGCCTCGGGTGTCGCCGCGGAGCAGGAGCTGCAGCTGCCACTGCGCTCGGACGCCGCCATCAAGGCGCTCGCTGACCGCGACGCGAAGGACGCCCTCGAGGGCCGTCGTGTCCGACGCGCGGCGGACCGCAAGGACTGACCCAAACAGCCCGCGAACTGTCAGAACAAGCTAGTCGAACGGCGTCGGACTAGCCGGAACTGACAGTTCGCGGGCTGCTGTGGGGTGGGACGGGGTTACGGCGTGGGCATACCGCCGTTGACGTTCAGGGTCTCACCGAGGACGTAGGACGACTCAGCCGACGCGAGGAACACGTAGGCGGGCGCGAGCTCGGCAGGCTGGCCCATGCGGCCGAGCGGGGTGTCCTCGCCGAACTCGGCGATCTTGTCCTGCGGCTGACCGTCCGACACCTGGAGCGGCGTCCAGATCGGGCCGGGCGCGACCGCGTTGACGCGGATGCCCTTGGGCGCGAGCTGCTGCGCCAGCGCCTTCGTGAAGGCGTTGATGGTCGCCTTGGTCGACGCGTAGTCCACGAGGATGTCGGAAGGCGAGTACGCCTGGATCGAGGTCGTGTTGATGATCGACGAGCCGGCCGGCAGGTGCGGGAGGGCGGCCTTCGAGAGCCAGAACATCGCGTAGACGTTGGTCTTGAAGGTGTCGTCGAACTGCTCGTCCGTGAGGGTGGTGAGGTCCTCGTTGAACATCTGCTTGCCGCCGTTGTTCACGAGGATGTCGAGTCCTCCGAGGCCCTCGACCGTCTGCGCGACGAGGTCGCGGCAGTAGGACGGGTCGCGCAGGTCGCCCGGCAGGGTGAGGACGGTGACGCCGGCGTCGCGGACGATGCCGGCGATGCGCTGCGCGTCCTCTTCCTCCTCCGGGAGGTAGGACAGGGCCACGGAGGCACCTTCGCGGGCGAAGGCGATCGCGGTGGCGGCCCCGATGCCGGAATCGCCACCGGTGATGAGCGCCTTGCGGCCGGTGAGCCGGCCGGTGCCGCGGTAGCTCTCCTCGCCGAGGTCGGCCTTCGGGTCGAGCTTCGCGTCGAGGCCGGGCTCGGGCTGGTGCTGCTTCTCCGCGGAGATGTGGGCGTAGAGCTTCGCCGGGTCGGTGAAGGTGTACTGGTCGTCGGCCATGGTGATGGTCCTCTCGTTCAGTGGGTGTTCGGCGTGGATCGGATCGTGGCCGAGTGGTTGCAACGCTACGGACCGCGACCGGTGTGACCCCGGGGCTTGCGTTCTCGGAGGCTGCCGGGTATCCGCGCAAGGTCCGCCCTTCGACAAGCTCAGGGACCGGGGTGCAGACTCAGGGGACCGAGGACTTCACTCCTGCTCGGTGAGCTCCTTGATCGTGAGGGCCGCGTTGATGAGCGCGAGGTGGCTCAGGGCCTGCGGCAGGTTGCCCCAGTGCGCACCGTCGGCGGGATCGATCATCTCGGCGAGGATTCCGACGTCGTTGGTCATGCCGACGAGTTCGTCCATGGCCGCGATCGCCTCGTCATGACGGCCGACGCAGGCGAGCGCGGACGCCCGCCAGAACGCGCAGGCGACGAAGGTGTACTCCTCCTGCTGCACGCCCGAGTACCGGTACAGCAGCGGCCCCTCACCGAGTTCGGCCGTCAGCGCGTCGATGGTCGAGGACATCCGGTCACCGCGGTCGAACCCGCTCATCGCATGCAGCAGCACCGAGGCGTCGAGATCGTCGCTCCCGGGGAACATCACGTACGCGCCGCGCTCCTCGTTCCATCCGTGCTCGTCGATCCATTCCCGGATCCGGGTCTGCTCGGCGCGCCAGCGATCGGCACTGCCGGCGACCTGCCCGAGCTCCGCCAGGTGCACCGCATCGCCGAGGGCCTGCCAGCAGCCCATCTTGGACGAGACGTAGTGCTCCTCCTGGGGCAGCTCCCACATGCCTGCGTCGCGATTCCGCCACAGGTCGCAGGTGCGGTCGGCGACCTCGGCGAGGAGACGACCGGTCTCCACGTCGAGGACGTTGCCGGCGTCGACGTAGGTGCGGCAGATCGCGAAGAGGTCGCCGTAGACGCCGAGCTGCAATTGCCCCTGGGCCGGGTTCCCACTCACCACCGGTCCGATGCCGCGCCAGCCGGCGACGTCGTGCTCGACGACCCCGTCGGGCACACCGCCCTCGAGTCCGTAGAAGATGTGCAGCTCCGGCCCGTTCTCGCGGATGGTGCGCAGCAGCCACGACACGGCGGCGTGCGTCTCCTCGCGGAGACCGAAGCGGACGAGCGCATGCGCGGTGTACGCGAGGTCGCGCACCCAGGCGAAGCGGTAGTCCCAGTTCTTGGCCCCGCGCGGGTTCTCCGGCAGTGACGTCGTGGCGGCGGCGGCGATGGCCCCGGTGGGGCTGAAGATGAGCAGTTTCAGGGCGAGCGCGCTGCGCTGCACCTGATTCGCCCACGGTCCCTCGTAGGAGAATGCCCGGGACCAGGCCCGCCAATTGTCGATCGTGCGGTCGATGCCCACGTCGACGTTGGCAGGCACGGGCAGATGGATCGGCTCGCCGTGGGTGGCGACGACGATCAGGAGATGTCGGGAGTCCTCGCTGGTCGTGAACCGGCCCGAGAGCTCCGTCGGCATCGATCCATCGACCTCGACCTCGTCCGGCCCGTACTCGTCGCCGACCACCGCGATCGTCGTCGCGCCCGACCGGATGATGGGGCCCCGTGTGCTGTCCTCGATCCACGGCGAGGCCGTCCCGAGCGCCGTCCCGGGACGGACGCGCCAGGTGAACTCGACGCTGCCTGAGACCCCGTCGATCCGGCGCGCGAGTTCGGCCCAGGGCAGGCGGCCCGCGATACCCGTGACGAGTGCGTCCGTGATCGTCGCGCGCCCGTGCTCGGTCGTGAAGGTCGTGCGCAGCACATTGGTGCCGGACACGTAGCGCCTCGTGACGGTGTACTCGCCGACCGGCTCGAGCTCGATGCATCCGCCGGAGTCGTCGTCGAGCAGCCGGGCGAACACCGGCATGGACCCGAGGTCCGGGATCGGCAGCCAGTCGACCTGGCCACGGAGTCCGATGAGGGCGACGGTGCGGCCGTCCCCGATCGGTGCGTACGAACGGAGATCCTCGCCAGCTGCGGTCATGCGATTCACCCTACGAGCCACGCCTCCGAATCGGCGGGGCTGGCGGCCCCGCCACGCGGCTGCTAGCACGCGCCTCCCGCCTCTGGGCGGGCGTCAACCCCTGGAGGCGGATCGCTCGGATCGGCTTGGCTGGTCGGACCGCAACCACAGCATGCTGGCACGCACAGCAGCACAGGGAGGAACACCATGAACCAGCCCGCTCAGCAGCAGCAGCCGCCCGGCACCGAAGGTGAACTCACCCCGCAGGCCGATCACGGCGAGACCGGCTACCGGGGTTCCGGCAAGCTCGAGGGCAAGGTCGCCATCATCACCGGCGGCGACAGCGGCATCGGGAAGGCCGTCGCGATCGCCTACGCCCGCGAAGGGGCGGACGTCGTCGTCAGCTACCTCGACGAGGACGAGGACGCCGCGGACACGGTGCGCTGGGTCGAGGAGGCCGGCCGGAGCGCGCTCAGCATCGGCGGCGACCTGACGAGCCCGGAGCACTGCCGCGAGATCGTCCGCGCGACGGTGGAGCGCTTCGGCAAAGTCGACATCCTCGTGAGCAACGCCGCGTACCAGATGACCCGGGAGAGCCTGGCCGAGATCCCGGACGAGGAGTGGGACCACACGCTCGCGACGAACCTCAGTGCGTTCTTCCACCTGAGCAAGGCGGCGGTCCCGCACATGGCTCCGGGATCCTCGATCATCGCGACGAGCTCGGTGCAGGCCGACTCGCCGTCGCCGCAGCTCATGCCCTACGCCATGACCAAGGCTGGGCTCGCGAGCATGACCGCTTCGCTCGCCCAGCTGCTCGGCGGCGACGGGATCCGCGTGAACGCGGTCGCCCCCGGCCCGATCTGGACACCCCTGATCCCGTCGACGATGCCGCCCGAGACGGTCGAGTCGTTCGGGACGGACACCCCGCTGGGGCGTCCGGGCCAGCCCGCAGAGGTCGCACCGCCCTACGTGCTGCTCGCCTCGGACGAGGGCAGCTACATCTCGGGCGCCGTCATCGCGGTGACGGGCGGCAAGCCGATCCTCTGAGCGCCGAGCGCATCGGTCAGGCTTCGGGCGACCGCTCCGAGCGCTCGATCTCGGCATGGATGCGGCGCAGCGCGAACAGCAGGTTCTCGCCGCCCGCATCCTCCGCCGGGTCGTCGTCGTCCGGCTCCCGGCCCGCCGCCCCCTTCGCGCCCGCGTGGGCCGATCGCACCGCCCGACGCAGCATCGTCAGCGCCCGGTCGGAGGCACGCAGCGCCTCGGAGAGACGGTCGTCGTCGATCGCGGCCTCGACGAGGTCGGCCGAGGCGTCGATCGCATCGGCGAGTGCACTCCGGACGCCCTCGTCGAGGTCGACCGGCACCGGGATCCCCCAGAGCGCCGCACGCAGGGCGTCACCGATCTCCACGACCACCGGCGCGATCCGTTCGAGGGCGGCGAGCGCCCCCTCATCCCCGCGGAAGTCGTGCCGATTCCACCGCGTGCGCGGATTGGCCCGGCGGCTCTCCGCGGCGTCCTTCATCAGCCCGCGCGCGGCGTCGACGTCGTGCCGGATGGCGAGCAGCGAGCTGTCCCAGGACGGCGGGTCGTCCGGGGTCGGTGCCGACTCGGATCGGAGGGTGTCCGACATGCTCCGGAGCGCACCGACCATCCGCGACCTCGCGGCCGAGATCCCGGCTGCCGACTCGCGGACGAACAGCGGCGGCATGATGAGCAGGTTCACGAGGAGCCCGACGAGCACGCCGAGGGCCATCTGCACGAGGTAGCCGACCGAGAAGTCGTTGGCGTTCGCTCCGCCGATGATGATGACGAAGAGCGCCGCGATGGGGACGTAGTCGCGGCCCTGCCCGAGCCCCGGCAAGCCGGCGAGGAGTGTTCCGAGCCCCACCGACAGCGAGACGGACACCCAGCCGGGCGCGGGCGAGATGATGAGCAGCCACGCGAGTCCGATGCCGAGGCCCAGACCGACGAGGGTCTGCAGGCTCGAGCGCACCGAGTCCATGAGCGTCGGTGTGAGGCTCACGAGGGCGCCGAGCGGGGCGTAGTAGGAGAAGTCGCCGAGCTCGCCCGGGAGCAGGCTGCCGAGGAACCAGGCCGCGGTGGCCGCGATGGCGACCTTGAGCGCGAGCATGAGGCGCCACGGACGCAGCGCGGGCATGATCCACGCACCGACCCGTTGCTTCGGTGTGCGGATGCTCCCCGTCGGGGTCTCGCGTCCGGTCACCTCATCGCCGCTCATCACAGCCGCCATGGTGGTCTGGCCCTGTCGAAGCGTCAACCCCCACGCGCCGATCAGCTCGGCGGCCTAGCGTTGGTCTGGTCATCTCCGATGGCGACAACCAGGAAGGAAGCGAACATGACGAACGCATCTGCATCATCCTCACGTCCCGACGCGGAGGAGATCCCCGACGGTTCGGGCTCCGACGGTTCCGAGTCCACTGACGGTGAGGACACGGCGTCGGGTGGCGGCGCCGACGACGAGTAGTCGCCGAACCGACATCCGACCCCGATGGGCGGCGGCGCCGACGACGATTCGCCGTCGGACGCCGCCCCAGGTCAACGACTGCGGGTCGCCGTTCGGTTCTCCGCGCTGATCATCCAGGCGAACTGCTCCAGCTGCTGGATGATCGCATGGAGGATGTCCGCGCTCGTCGGGTCCTCGTCGTCGACCTCGTCGTGGACGCGGCGCATGGTGCCGACGACGGCCTCGAGTCGGACGGTGATCAGATCGATCGTCTCCGAGGTGTCGATCTCGCCCTGCGGGTACTCGGGCAACGTCGTGGTCTCGGCCACGATGTCGCTGCGTCCGTCCGGCACGGCGTGCAGGGCACGCATGCGCTCGGCGACGGTGTCGCTGAACTCACGGGCAGCGTCGATGATCTCGTCCAGCTGCAGGTGCGTGTCGCGGAAGTTGCGTCCGACGACGTTCCAGTGCGCCTGCTTGCCCTGGATCGACAGCTCGATGAGGTCGACGAGGACGGCCTGCATGTTGGCGTCCAGTTCCTTCGACGCGACGAAACCCTTCTCGGCGTTCTGCCGACGGGTGGGCTTCGGCCCGGATCCTCCGGGAGCCGATCGGGTCGTGCTCTCGGTCTTGCTGGTCTTCTCTGCTGTTGCCATTGGTGGCACCTCCTGCACCGCAGGTTACGCACCGAAGCTGTCGATCCGGGGGCCCTTGACATCATCGATGACATCTCCCATTCGCGCCCGCGCGGTCGTCAGCTGGGAATTCCGAGCCGGGAGACTTATGGTGAAGCGACACAGCGTGACGCGACACCGCGTGAAGCACGACGAGGAGAGCACGGCCCGCCATGGGAAAACTGATCTACGGTTCTGAGGTCTCGATCACCTTCGAGGACCGGCTGCTCGCGCACCTGCAGTTCGTGATCGGCGCGAAGCTCCGCCGGAACGAGGCCTTCTACTTCGGGTGGAAGGACGACCCGCGGGCGGGCGACGGGCGCAGCGTCATCTGGATCCACCCCTCGGTGCCGTTGCGCTTCAAGTACTCGGGCAGCGTTCCGATCGACCTCAACCGCGCGTGGATCGACGCGCTGAACGTCACGGCGAACTCCGCCCACGGCCTCTCGGTCATCGCGGAGCCCGCTCCGAGCCGGACAGGACAAGTCGCATGAGCCGCATGGAGATCGTCTACCAGGGACTTCCGTACTCGATCGCCGTCTCCGACCCGGACGAGTTCCGCGCCGAGGTGCTCGAGAGCATCTCGTCCGGGCAGTTCCGATGGCTGCAGGTCGACCGCGGCGAAGGACAGCTGGAGCCCATCAACCTCCTGATCGGTCCCGGTATCGGTATCGCGATGGGCACGCCTGACGGCGATTCCCAGGACACCCCGTCCTCGGCCCTCCCTCAGGGACAGGACCCGGACCTGCTGTCCTGACCGTCTCGCCGAGCGGACACGCATAGCGCAGCAGGCACTCGGAAATCAACAGTTCAGCGTGACGATTTCTCGTTTTCTAGACTTATTCGGCGGACGTTGAAGTGGGTCTCCAGGCTGGCCGCTCGACACCGGCGCATCTCGCCGTGTCGATCGTCGGAGGTCCGGAGAAGGGTACAGCACATGGGCGCGATCGTTTACGGGACGGGCGAGAACCGGTTCCACCTCGAGGACCGGATGCTGGCTCACGTCAAGACCATCACCCTCATGAAGCTCCGCCGGAACGAGTCGTTCTCGGTGACGCTCCGCGACACCTCGACGGAACGCGGCCGCGTCACGCTCTGGCTGCACCCCTCGATCCCGCTGCAGTTCAGCTTCGAGTCGGATGAGACGTTCGAGATGGACCGCCCGCTGCTGGAGGACCTCATGCACGGCGCCAACGGTGGCGAGGTCACCGTTCGAGCGGACGCCGAAGAACTGGCCTGATCGGCCCCGCGGGTGCCGCACGAAACAGGAGGGACTTCGTGCGGCCCCTGAGGGTCCCGGTGCTCGACGGCTCAGTCGGAGATCGTGAAGCGGACCGCGTGCAGCGCATCGGCCCGTGACGAACCGCCCACCCGCAGCTCGAACTCGCCCGCTTCGACGACCCGCCGTCCCCGCGCGTCGACGATGGAGCAGTCGGCGACGGGCAGTTCGATCGCGACCGTCGTCGTGTCGCCCGGTTCGATCGCGACCTGACGGAACGTCTTCAGCTCCTGGTCGGCCCAGCTCACTGACGTGACGAGGTCGCTGACGTACACCTGCACCGTCTCGAGGACGGAGCGCGAACCGCTGTTGTGGACCTCGACCACGGCGCGCACGGTGTCGTCACGTCCGTAGACGGCCTGGTCGAGGCGCGGCTGCCCGTACTCGACGCTCGAGTAGGACAGCCCGTCGCCGAACGCGAACGCAGGCTCCTGGGTGAGGTCGGCGTAGCGGTCGCCGTGCTGTCCGCGGATCTGGTTGTAGTACGTCGGCTGCTGGCCGGCGTGCCGCGCGAAGGAGATCGGCAGGCGACCGGTCGGCTCGATGAGACCGAGCAGGAGTTCCGCGATCGCGCGGCCACCCTGCATGCCGGGGCTCGCCGCCCACACGATCGCGTCGGCGTGCAGCGCGGACGGCGGCAGCACGAGCGGCTTCGAAGCGAGCAGGACCACGACGAGCGGCTTGCCGGTGGCGGCGAGGGCGTCGAGCAGGGCCACCTGTGCGCCGATGAGCTCGAGTGTCGCGGTGGAGCGGCCCTCCCCCACGAGCTCGATGCGGTCGCCCACCACGGCGACGACCACGTCGGCGTCCTCGGCCAGTGCGACGGCTTCCGCGATGAGCGCCTCGTCCGGTCGCGCGGGCGTGACGAGCGGTGGACGCGGCTGGCCGTCGGGGAAGGTCGCCCCCGCGGGATCGGGCGAGAGCGTGAGGATGTCCGCTCCGAACGCCGTCGTGACCGTGCTCCCGGCGGGTGCGACCGCACGCAGGCCGTCGACCACGGTGGTGATCATCTCGCGCGGCTGGCCGTCGGGTAGCCAACCGGCCTGGCCGGAGTTGCCCGCCCAGTCGCCGAGCTGCATCTGCGCGTCGTCCGCGAGCGGACCCACGACGGCGATGCGCTGCGGCCCGGCCTCGGACGTCGCGATCGCCCTGCCTGCCTCGTCCGCCCGGTAGCCGCCGGCGAGCGGCAGCACGCCCTCGTTGCGGAGCAGGACGAGCGAACGCCGCGCGGTCTCGAGGTTGAGCTCGGTGTGCTCCGGCGAGCCGATCACCGCGAGCTGCTCCGCGGCGTCCGGGTGCCGCGGGCGCTCGAACAGACCGAGCGCGAACTTCAGGGTGAGGATGCGACGGACCGCCCGGTCGAGGTCGGCCTCCTCGAGCAGGCCGCGCTCGAGCGCTTCCAGGGCGCCCTCGAAGAAGCCAGGGGTGGTCATCACCATGTCGTTGCCGGCGCGGATCGCGGCAGCCGAGGCGTGCACGTAGTCGGGGCTGACGTGCTGCTCCCACACCATGCGGCCCACGTTGTCCCAGTCGGTGATGAGCGTCCCCTCGTACCCCCATTCACCGCGCAGGACGTCGCCCAGCAGCCACTCGTTGACCGTGATCGGCACCCCGTCGATCGACTGGTAGCCGAGCATGAAGCTGGCGCAGCCCTCGCGGGCGACCCGCTCGAACGGCGGGAGGAACCATGACCGCAGTTTGCGTGGGGAGATGTCGGCCTCGCTCGCGTCGCGGCCACCCTGCGTCTCGGAGTAGCCGGCGAAGTGCTTGGCCGTCGCGAGGATGGCGGTCGGGTCGGACAGTCCGTCGCCCTGGTAGCCGCGCACCATCGCGGAGGCCAGCTCACCGATGAGGAACGGGTCCTCACCGAAGGTCTCGCCGACGCGGCCCCAGCGGAGGTCGCGCGCGATGCAGAGCACCGGCGAGAACGTCCAGTGGACACCCGTCGCGGCGACCTCGACAGCCGTGGCCCTGGCGACCCGTTCGAGCAGACCCGCGTCCCAGCTCGCGGCCATGGCCAGTTGCGTCGGGAAGATCGTCGCGCCGAGGTGGAAGGAGTGACCGTGGATGCAGTCCTCCCCCACGATCAGCGGGATCCGCAGTCGCGTCCGCCCGACGAGTTCATGGGCGACCGCGAGACGCTCCGGTGACGCGTGCAGGATCGAGCCGACGTGGGTCTCGAGCACGTGCGCCTCGATGTCGTCGCGGGCGTCGAGCTGCATCATCTGGCCGACCTTCTCCCGGACGGTCATCCGCTCGACGAGGTCGTCGACACGGGCCGCGATGGGCAGCGTGGCGTCGAGGTAGCGGGCCGCGTCGAGGTGACGGGTGGTGTCGGTCTTCATCGTTCGGTCGCTCCAGCGCGTTCGGTGTGGGTCGTGTCGGTGATCGTGGACGGGCCGGCCGGCTCGGTGCGGACGGCGGTGACGCTCGCCCCGGGCTTGATGCCGCGCTTGCGGAGGGCCCTGGCGCGCTCGCCAGCCGAGCGGAGCCTCGGGTTCACGTACTCGTCGATCCCGAAGTTGATGAGCGACAATGCGACACCGAGCAGGGCGATGCACACACCGGCGGGCACGTACCACCACCAGAAGTCGGGGAACGCACCGTTCTGCTGCGCCCAGAACAGGATGGTGCCCCAGTTGAGGTTCGTGATGGGGATGACACCGATGAACGCGAGCGTGGTGAGCCCGAGCACTGCCGCGGTGACCGTGCCGACGAAGCTCGAGGCGATGATGGCGGTCAGGTTCGGCAGCATCTCGACGGTGATGATCCGGAAGAGGGACTCCCCGTTCGCCTTCGCCGCCTGGATGAAGTCCCGGTTGCGGAGCGACATCGTCTGCGCGCGCAGCACCCGGCCGCCCCACGCCCACCCGGTGAGCGCCAGGACACCGGCGATGAGGAACAGGCTCGGGTTGTCGTACTGGGATGCCACGATGATCATGAGCGGGAGACCCGGGATGACGAGGAAGACGTTCGTCAGCGCGGACAGCGACTCGCTCGTGAACCCCGAGACGTACCCGGCGGTGACGCCGATGGCGACGGCGATGATCGTCGCGAAGATGCCCGCGAGGAAGCCGACGAGGAGCACGCCGCGGGTGCCGTAGATCAGCTGGCTCAGGACGTCCTCGCCCATGTGCGTGGTGCCGAGCAGGTGCGCGGCGGACGGAGCCTGGCGCAGCGCGGTGAAGTCCTTCTCCAGTGGGCCGTACGGCGCGATGAGGTCGCCGAAGACCGCGACGAGGACGAAGAAGCCGAGGATGCAGAGGCCCGCGATCGACTTGCCGTTCCGGAACATCGCGAACGACGACGCGAACCGTGCGGCGACCGAGCGGCCGGCCGGCGTCGGTTTGGGCGCCTCAGCGGTGGCGAGGGCCTCGGTGGTGGGGATGGTCATGTCAGGACTCCATCTGGCGGGTGCGGGGGTCGAGCACCGCGTAGGCGACGTCGGCCAGGATGTTCGCGACGAGGACGGTGAGGGTGATGACGAGGAAGAGCCCCTGCATGAGCGGGTAGTCCTTCGCCGTCGTGGCGTCGAGCAGGAGCTTGCCGACGCCCGGGTAGGAGAAGACCATCTCCATGACGATCGTGCCGCCGACGATGAAGCCGAGCGACAGGGCGAAGCTCGACAGCTGCGGCAGCATGGCGTTGCGTGCGGCGTAGTCGACGAGCACCCGGCGGGTCGGCAGGCCCTTCGCCTGGGCGACGGTCACGTAGTCCTCGTCGAGGACGGTGACCATCATGTTGCGCATGCCGAGGATCCAGCCGCCGAGCGAGGCGAGCACGATCGTCGCCGCCGGGAGGAAGCCGTGCGCGATCACCTGCCCGATGAAGTCGAGCGAGAACTCGGGCCTCGATCCCTTGCCGTAGGCGTGGGAGGCGGGGAACCAGCCGAGGAGGGTGGAGAACACGGCGATCGCGATGAGGCCCATCCAGAAGTACGGCACCGTCGAGAAGAAGGTGGACAGCGGGACGATGAAGTCCGCCTTGCTGCCGCGTCGCCAGCCGATGAGGGCGCCGATGGAGGTGCCGAGGACGAACGACAGGATCGTCGCGATCCCGACGAGGCCCACGGTCCACGGCAGGGCGGCGGCGATCACGTCGGTGACGGGTGCGAGGCCCTTCGAGAAGGACCGTCCGAGGTCGCCCGAGAACAGCAACCGCCAGTAGTCCAGGTACTGCTCGAGCATCGACTTGTCGGCGTCGAGTCCGAACAGGGTGCGCAGCGAGTCCGCGGCCTCGGGGCTGATGCGGCCCTGGTTCTTCGCGATGTACGCCGAGACGGGGTCGCCCTTGAGCATGCGTGGCAGGAAGAAGTTGATCGTGATCGCAGCCCACGCGGTGAACGCGTAGAAGGCGGCGCGACGGAGGAAGAAGGTCATGGTCGGCTCCCTGCCGATTCGGAGAGCGCGTCGCCCGCGAAGTGGCGGTCGGGGTCGGGTGACGCGTTGCGGAGGGCGAGCGTGTAGGGGTGCTGCGGGCGGAGGATCACGTCGTCGGCCGGGCCTCGCTCGACCACCTCGCCGTGGTGCAGGACCATGATCTCGTCGCTGAAGTGCCGCGCGGTCGCGAGGTCGTGCGTGATGTAGAGCACGCCGAGTCGCGACTCGCGCTGCAGCTCGGCCAGGAGGTTGAGGACGCCCAGCCGGATGGAGACGTCGAGCATCGAGACGGGCTCGTCGGCGATGAGGAGGGACGGACGCGACGCGAGCGCACGGGCGATGGCGACCCGCTGGCGCTGACCGCCGGACAGTTCGTGAGGCCGACGGTCGATGGTGCCGGCGGGGTCGAGCTGCACGCGCTCGAGGAGGCGGTGCACCTCGTCCTCGACCTCGGCCTCGGGGACGACGTGGTCGAGGCGCAACGGCCGCTCCAGGTGGTGGCGGATCGTGTGCGACGGGTTCAGCGAGGCGAACGGATCCTGGAAGACCATGCGGACCTGCTGGCGGTAGCGGCGCAGTGCACGACCACGACGCGGGATCGCCTTCCCGTCGAGCAGGATGTCGCCGCTCGTCGCCCGTTCCAACTGGGTGAGGATCTTCGCGATGGTCGACTTGCCGCTGCCGGACTGTCCGACGAGGGCGAGTGTCTGGCCGGACCGCAGGGTGAAGCTGACGTCGTCGAGCGCGAGCATGTGACCGGAGCCACGGACCCGGTACCGCTTCGACACGTGGGAGAACTCGAGGGTGGTCATGCGGTCGCTCCTGCCTGGGTGGCCGACGTGGCGGCACCCGTCCCGCGGACGAAGTCGCCGCGCTCGCCGGTGAGGCTCGGGAAGGACGCGAGCAGCTTCCGCGTGTACGGGTCCTTCGCCTGTCGGTAGATGCGTTCCGCCGTGTCGATCTCGACGAGCCGACCGGCACGCATGACGGCGATGCGGTCGGAGATCTCGAGGAGCAGCGGGAGGTCGTGGGTGATGAAGATGACCGAGAACCCGAACTCGGTGCGAAGCTCGGAGATCTGCTGGAGGATCTCGCGCTGCACGAGCACGTCGAGCGCGGTGGTCGGTTCGTCCATGATCATCAGCTGCGGCTTCAGGGCGAGCGCCATCGCGATCATGACGCGCTGGCGCATGCCGCCGGAGAGCTCGTGCGGGTAGGACTTCAGGCGGTCGCGGCCGACCCCGACGATGTCGAGCAGCTTGCCCGCCTCCTCGCGGCGTTCGGCTCGCGACATCCCCCGGCGGTGCGTGGTGAAGACGTCGTCGAGCTGCCGCCCGATCGAGGTGACCGGGTTGAGGGCGTTCATCGCGCCCTGGAACACCATGGAGGCCTTGTCCCAGCGGAACGCACGCATCTCCTCCTCGCCCAGCCGGCCGAGGTCGATGTCCTCGCCGGACTCGTCGTGGAAGACGGCGGTGCCGCCGGTGATGACCGCCGGTGGTTTGAGGAGCCGTTGCAGGCCGTAGGCGAGGGTGGTCTTGCCGCAGCCGGACTCGCCGGCGAGGCCGAGGATCTCGCCGCGGCGGAGGGTGAGCGAGACGTCGCGCACGGCTTCGACGGGTGGTTCCACGTCGTAGGTGACGCTGAAGGAGGACACCGTCAGCAGGTCGTCGTTGGTCACTGCATGAGTCCGTTCTGTGCTGATGAGGAGGGTGCGGGGCGAGCCGAAGCCCGCCCCGCTGGGTGATGCCGTGCCTACTTCGCGGCCTTGAGCTGCGTGAGGATGTAGACCGCGGTCGGCTGCGTCGGGTCGGCGGGCGCGTACGGGTCGTCCTCGCTCGGCCATCCGGTGTAGTTCCGCGTGTTGTACGAGCCGATGAACGGGCGCGTGCCGATGGGCATGGCCGGGACGTCGGAGACGAAGAGCTGCTGCACGGTCTCGAGGGCGGCTGCGCGCGTCGCGTCGTCCGTCGCGTTGGCGTAGGCCGCGAGCGCCGCGGTGGCCTCCGGGCTGTCGTACCGACCGAAGTTGAAGTCGGCCGCCTGGCCCTCGGCGACGAGCCAGCGGCCGTCCATGATGTCGGAGTACAGGTCGTACGGCGTCGCGCCGGTGTCGGTCCAGTGCAGGATGGCCTGGAAGTCGCCGTCCGACTTCGCCGCCCACCAGGTGTCCTGGTCGGGGGTGTCGACCGTGGCGGTGACGCCCAGCGTCTTGACCGAGTCGGCGATCAGGCTGATGCCGGTCACGTAGTCGTTCCAGCCCTGCGGTACCGACAGCGTGAAGGTGACGGCCTCGCCGGACGGGTCGGTGAGGACGTCGTCCTGCCAGGTGTAGCCGGCGTCGGTCAGGACCTGCTTCGCGGCCTTCGCGTCGACCGTGTAGTCCTCGCCCTCGAACTCGGAGGCGATGAACGCGTCACCCGCCGGGGTCGGGAGGCCGGTCACGGAGCTGAGCTCGGGGACGCCGCCCTCACGGGCGATCTGCTGGTGCTGCTCGCGGTCGATGACGAGGTTCACCGCCTGGCGGAACGCGGGGTCGTTGAACGGCTTCGTCTGCGTGTTCACGAACATCGCGTCGACGGCGAGACCGGCGGCCGCCCAGTAGACGTTGTGCTCCTTGTCCTTGTCGAGGTATGCGGACTGCACGTTCGGGATGAAGGCCTGCGCCCAGTCGGCGTCACCGTTCGCGAGGGCGGTGGTGAGGGCCGTGTTGTCGTTGTACGACACGTAGTAGAGCGTCGGTACGGCCGGCTGCTCACCCCAGTAGTCGTCGCGGGCGGAGAGCTCGACGCTCTCGGTGCTGAAGCTCGTGAGCGTGTACGGGCCGGTGCCGACGGGCTCCGGGTTCTCGAAGGTGGCGGGGTCGTCGACGGACTCCCAGACGTGCTTCGGGACGATCTGCTTGAGGAGCACCTTGTCCTGCTTCACGAACATGGGGTTCGTGAACGAGAGGGTGACGGTGTCGCCCTCGGTCGCGACCGTGGTGAGGCCGAGGGCCGAGTTGTCGAGTTCGGGGTGGTCGATGAACTGCTGGAAGGTGAACGCGATGTCATCGGCGCTGAACGCCTCGCCGTCGTTCCAGGTGACGCCCTCGCGGGCGGTCAGCGCGACGGAGGTGTAGTCGTCGGACCAGGCGATCTCGGATGCGAGCCAGGGCTTCACCTCGGCGCTCGGGTCGACGAGGTTGACGATCGCGAGCGGTTCCAGGATCGCGTTGATGTAGCCGAGCTTCATCGCGGACGAGTCGCCGACGTAGGGGTTGTTGGACTCGGTGGCGATCGAGCCGTCCGGCTTCGCGATCGTCAGGGCGGCGCCGCTCTCGGGGCCGTCGCTCGACCCGCCGCCACCGGTGCATCCGGTGAGCAGCAGGGCTGTGGCCGCGAACGCGGCCAGCAGTGGGGTTCTCAGCTTCATCGCTTTCTCCTCTTGGGTGTGCGCTGCGGCAGTGCGGCGCAAGTCGGGATTCGGTGATAACTTACTGACCATTCAGTAAGTTGGCAAGCGCGGTAGTGTCGGGCGCATCGAGGCCCCCGCGGAACGGACACCATGAGCACGGTGAAACGACAGAACACGGTGAAACGACCGGCCCAGCCACGCCCGGCGACCGTGGCGAGGCGAGCCGAGGTCGTCCGCTCCGCGTTGGACGTCTTCGGCGCCAAGGGGTACGCGAACGGCACGCTCATCGACATCGCCGAGCTCGTCGACATGACGCCGGCGGGCATCCTGCACCACTTCGGGTCGAAGGACCAGCTCCTCCTCGAGGTGCTCAGCTACCGCGACGCGACGGACGTGCAGGACCTCGACGACCAGCACATCCCGGGCGGCATCGACCTGTTCAAGCACCTGATCCGCACTGCCGCCGCGAACGCGCAGCGCGCCGGGATCGTGCAGGCGTTCGTCGTCCTGTCGGCGGAGTCGGTGACCGAGGACCACCCGGCCAGGCACTACTTCGACGACCGCTACCGGACGCTGCGTCGGGAGATCGCGGAGGCGTTCGAGGTGGTGTGCGCCGAGCGGGGCGTCGATGCGCCCGAGACGATCCACCGTGCGGCGGCGTCCATCCTCGCGGTCATGGACGGCCTGCAGGTGCAGTGGCTCATCGACCCGGCGGACGTCGATCTCGCCGAGACGAGCGAGTACGCGATCCGGGTCATCGTCGAGTCCGTACTCGGTCCCGGCGCGCTGGACGACTGAGCCGAATCCGCACCCCACGTCCCCACCGCGAGCGCTACCGTGAGAGGCGGAGCCGGGCAGGACTCGGAGACGGTGATCGGAAGGACGTCGACATGGCCGAGAAACAATCGAGCACGAAGAGCGGATTCAGCGCCGAGGAACGCGCGGCGATGAAGGAGCGCGCCAAGGAGCTGAAGGCGGCTGCGAGTCGCGAGGAGGCCCTGCAGGCCGTCGTCGACGCGATCGCGGACATGGAGGACGCCGATCGTGCGATCGCCGAGCCGTTGCACGAGCTGATCATGGGCGGCGACTCCGGCCTCGCGGCCAAGACCTGGTACGGCATGCCCGCCTACGTCGGTGCCGACGGCAAGGCGGTCGTGTTCTTCCAGGCGGCGGCGAAGTTCAAGGCGCGCTACGCGACCATCGGGTTCAACGACTCCGCGAAGCTCGACGACGGCGACCTGTGGCCGACCGCGTTCGGCGTCACCGCGTGGAACGACGCCGTCGCGAAGCGTGTCGCGGACCTCCTCGCCCGGGCCGTCTGACCCCGTCCGGCCGCTCGTCGAGTGCCCTCGTCTGGTCCCTGAGCTTGTCGAAGGGCACACGGACCCGCCAATCGGGCACCCTTCCCCCGGTCCCGGAGCCCGCCGAAGGGCCCACGGACAGCCTCACGAATCCGGCGCCCTTCCACCGGTCCTTGAGCCTGTCGAAGGGCACACAGACCCGCGAATCGGGCACCCTTCCCCTGGTCCCGGAGCCTGTCGAAGGACCCATGAGGAAACCTCGCCAATCCGGCGGCCCCTTCCGGTCCTTGAGCCTGTCGAAGGGAGCACGATGGACCTTCTGCTCCGGTGATCTTCTCCCGGTCCCTGAGCCTGTCGAAGGGCACACGAGCAACTTCCACAGTCCCCCGACTCAGCATCTGGAATGTCAGTGGTCCATGGTGGACTGGAGTCATGACCGAGACCACCCGCACCGCGACCCGCGCGAGCGACGAGTATGCCGCGCAGCTCGAGGAGTTCTCGGACCAGTGGGCCGAGCTCCACCGGCAACAGGCCTTCCTGGACGCGCGGAAGGCGCGCCTCCTGGCCCGCTCCGCCGCCTACGCCGACGCGTTCGCGGACGCCACGGTCCCGGCGATCTTCCCGCCGGCTGAACGTCAGGCGCTCTCACGCCGGTCAACGTGTGCGGCCCTCGCGATGGCGACCCGGATGCCGGAGCGGACGGTCCAGCTTGCGACAAACGACGCCGAACGTCTGGTGAATGACGCACCGGCTGTGCTGGCGTCGCTGGAGGCCGGCCGGATCTCGGCGCGGCATGCGCAGGTGATCACCGACCAGCTCTCCGACGTCCCGGCTGCCGGGCGGGCGGTGTTCCTCGACAAGGTCCTCGTCGTCGCCGAGCGCACCACGGCCGCTGGGCTCCGCACGAGCGCCCGCGTCCTGCGCGAGCGTCTCCACCCAGAATCGATCACCGCCCGAGCGGTCCGCTCGGAAGCGGACCGCCGGGTCGAGTTCGAACCGGCCGCGGACGGCACGGCGTGGGTGCACCTCTTCACCACGGCGCCGATCGCCCAGGGCATCGCCGAGCGGGTCGAAGCCGCCGCGGCCGAGTCGCGCGCTGCCGGCGACACCCGCACGTGCGCGCAGCTGCAAGCGGACGCCCTGGCGGCACTCGCGCTCACCGGCGTGACCCCGGACGACGTCATGTCGAGCCCGGTGCTCCCGCACCCGATCGAGGTCCAGGAGCACATCAAGCCGACCGTGCAGATCACGGTCCCGGCCTTGAGCATGGCCGGCGTCAGCGATGCCCCGGCGACGCTCGACGGCTACGGTCCGATCGATCCGGAGACCGCAGCACGCATCGCGGTGAACGCCCCAAGCTTCACCCGGATCCTCGTCCAGCCAGAGACGGGTGCGATGCTCTCCGTCGGACGCAACCAGTACCGCGTTCCCGCCGACCTCCAACGCGCGGTACGCCTGCGAGACGGCACCTGCCGGGCACCGGGCTGCGGCAGGCGAGCACGGGCCTGCGACCTCGACCACTCGGTCGCCTGGGAGGACGGCGGAGCAACGGATGTCGGCAATCTCGCCTGCCTGTGTCGACATCATCACCGGATGAAGCATCTGCCCGGATGGAACCTCGACCACGGACCCGGCGGCGTGCTTGAGTGGACGACACCCGACGGGAAGCAGTATCGGACCGAACCCGATCCTGCACCGTTCTGAGCCTGTCGACGCGTCGGAGGGTTCCTCGTGGGCACTTCGACAAGCTCAGTGACCGGGAGAGGTGCGCCTGAACCATTTCGGTCCCTGAGCCTGTCGAGGGGCAGCCGTGGCGCGCAACCTCGGTCAGCGGAAGAGGCTCACCCGGATGAACCCGGTCCTTGAGCCTGTCGAAGGGCAGCCGAGCCCAGGCACGTCGGTCAACGGGGAAGGTGCATGCGGGAGACTTCCAGCTTCTTCCTCACCTCCCGGGCAACGCCAGCCCGGTCGGTCGCCCTGACACCGCGAGCAGCAGGTCGAGCGCCGATCCCTGGACCTCGTCGCCTTCACCCCAGCTCGTGCCGGCGTCCTCGGCGACGAGCCGGACGCCCTGGGCGCGTTCCTTGCCGCCGCCCATCGAGACACCGGTCCGGAGCTGGTACTCCAACGCCTCCAGGACCGCCGCGGTCGGGTAGTCCGCGCTGATGCCGAGCGGTCGACGGACGTCCTCGCCGTGCACGATGGCCTCGACGAGCCTGGTCGCGAGGTTCGCCGGCGGGGTGCATGTCAGCTCGGTGGCGTCCGCCAGGGCGCGGAGCGTCTCCTGCGGATCGTTCCGCCGCTCCCGCTCGACCCCGCGTGCGTTGTCGAGGTCGAAGTCGAATCGCGCGGCGATGAGTCGTCGGACGAATCCCAGCCGCGTCGTCTTCGCCGAGTCGACGAGATGGGCCACGACGTCATGCACATCCCATCCGGTGCACAGCGACGGCGTCGCCCACTGCTCGTCGTCCAGCACCGACAGGTCCGCGACGAGCCGCCGACGTTCTTCGTGGACGACCGGCCAGACGGTCCCCGGTGAAACCCGCATCCGCGTCGATCCACTCACGATCAGCGGTAGTGCTGCTCGCCCCGGGCGGCCTTCTCGACCACGTCGGCGATGCGCGCGGCCCTGATCGCGGGCGTCTTGATGTTGCTCAGGCGGAAGAAGACGCGGAATCGGTCGGTGCGGCCGAGCGTCGCGAAGTACGCCGCCGCCTCGGGGTTCGCATCGAGCGCCGCCTGCAGATCATCCGGTGCGACGGCGTCCTTCTGCCGGTACGCCACGTCCCACCGCCCGTCGGCCTTGGCGCGTTCGATCTCCGCGAGCCCGCCGGGACGCATCCGCCCCTCCTCGATGAGGCGGGCGACGTGCTCCCGGTTGATCTGCGACCACGGGCTGTTCTTCCGCCGCGGCGTGAACGCCTGCAGCGTGTAGTCGTCGTCGAACCGTTTGCTCTGTCCGTCGATCCATCCGTAGCAGAGGGCGACGTCCAGTGCCTCCGACCAGGTGATCCCCGACGCCTTCGAGGTCTTCTTCCGCAGCTTCAACCGCACGCCCGCGTCGCTCGGCGCACCGGCGAGGTAGGCCTCCCACTCATCGAGCGTGAGGTCCAGGATCGGTTTCTCCTCGAAGCTCGCCACGGGAGCGAGCGTAGCGCGCACGGGCGACGCAGCCCAGACCTCGGTGCCGTCCGGACCGTCACCCAGGACTGGATAGGGTCGAAGCATGCTGATGAACGACGAGACGCTGTCGCGCGCCGCCGACACCCTGCGGGCCTGGGCTCTCGACGAGGACCTCAAAGCGCGAGTCCTCGCCCACCCTGAGGCTGCCGCCGTCGCCAAGCGGGCCGCCCTGCGATACATCGCCGGCGAGGACGCGGCTTCCGCATTGCGGCTCCTCGAAGCGAACACCGACCGTGGGCACCGCTGGAGCACCGAGCTCGTCGGCGAGTCCGTCCGCGACGCACGTGTCGCAGACGAACAGACCGCGGAGTTCATCGACCTCGCCCGTCGGATCAGGGAGTCCGACCAGACCGCGACGATCTCGCTCGACCTCTCCCACATCGGTTCAGTCGTCTCCCCCGAGCTCGGCCTGCGCAACGGCCTGGCGCTCGCGCAGGCGGCACGGGATGCCGACACCTCGCTCATGATCTCCGCCGAGGGTTCCGACCGCACGGACCTCGTGTTGTCGATCTACGAGCAGATCGCCGACGCCTTCCCGGAGACCGGCGTCACCCTGCAGGCGAGACTGCACCGCACCCCCGCGGACCTCGACCGCGTGCTGGATCGGTCCGGGCCGATCCGCGTCGTCAAGGGTGCCTTCCTCGAATCGACCGAGGTCGCTCACCCCCGTGACTCCGCACCGATGACCGCCGCCTACATCAGCATGGTCACGCGACTCGTGGGGTCGGGTCACCGTGTCAACGTCGCCACCCATGACGCGAACCTCGTCGCCGCACTCGAGGGTGCGCTCGGCGACGATCTCCGTCAGCCGCACGTGGAGTTCGAGATGCTCCAGGGACTCGGCACCGAACTCCTCGACGACCTCCGCCGCCGCGGGTTCACGACGCGCGAGTACCTCGTCTACGGACCCGAGTGGTGGCTCTACGTCCTCAACCGGATCGCCGAGCACCCCGAGCGGGTCATCGAGGCGATCGCCGACATCGGCCCGATCGCGCTCCTCGCCTGATCAGCCGAGCGGGTCGGACTCCAGGCGGTGGAAGTTGCGGTTCTGGTAGACGAGCGCCGGCGCGTCCGTGCCGGGCGGGATGACCTCCAGCACCTCGGCGATGACGAGCATCGAGCTGCCGGCCGGGACCGTCTGCACGATCCGGCAGCGCAGTGCCGCCCGGGCGCTCGGCAGGTAGGGCTCGCCGGTCGCGAGTCGCTCCCAGTGCTGTTCCGGCGTGAAGCGCGGCTCCCCCGTCTTGGCGAACGCCTTCGCGACCTCCAGGTGGTGGTCCGCCAGGAGGTGGACGACGACCGTTCCCGCACTGAGCAGTCCGCCCGCGGACCCCGTCGCTCGCGTGACCGAGAAGGACAGCATCGGCGGGTCGACGGCCACCGATGCGACCGATGACGCCGTCAGCCCGACGTCTCCCTGATCGGTCGAGGCACTGATCAGTGCGACGCCGGCCGGGTGGTCACGGAACGCCGTCTTGAACCCGTCGACGGTCGCGGCGCGGGCGAGGGCATCGGGATCAGCGGACGGCGTGGTGGGAATGGTCATGCTTCAACCGTAGAACCTCAATCGGTCTTGAGGTCAACTCAAGGCGCGGCGATCTCCGGCTACTCGAACATCTCCGCCAGGAGCGCATGTGGGTCGCCGTCGACCCGGTGCTCCGAGCGGCCCTCGGGCCAGAACGTGACCCCGTCGTCATCCCAGCACGGGACGACGTGGAGATGGAGGTGGGGAACGCTCTGCCCGGCGTCGACACCGGACGCGCTCAGCACGACGACGCCGGTCGCCCCGAGCGCCGCCCGCATCGCGCGTCCCACCCGCTGGGCGAGGGCCGTCGTCGCCTGCAGGGCCCGCGGGTCGGCGTCCAGCAGCCCGACGCTGTGCGCTCGCGGCACCACAAGGGTGTGGCCGGGGGCGAGCTCCGACTCGGGCAACGGCCGGAAGGCGACCGCCTCGTCCTCGCGCTCCACCCAGGTGATGTCGTCGGGCTCGTCACGCAGGATGCGGCAGAAGGTGCAGGTGTCGGGCATCGTCCCATTCTCGGGGCTCACCGCGGGCACGTCGATCACCTCAGGACACGCGGTCGCGCGCACCCCGGATCAGGCGCGGGCCGACGATCCACACCAGCCCGATGACGACGACCACGGCACCGCCCGCCCACAGCCCGACCGCAGGTGATGCGACGAAGTCGAAGACGAACAGGACGATCCCCGCGAACAGCAGCGACGCCGCCCCGAGACACACCATGAGGATCCTGCTGGACAGCCGCACCAGCTGTGGTTTCTCGAGTCGTCCGAAGACGAGCCGGTGCATGATGACCGGTGCGAGCGCGAGGAGCGTCACCGTCACGGCCAGGACCACGAGGACGAGGTACAGCACGTGGTCGAATCCACTGAGCTCGGTGAACCGCGGCTGGAACGGCAGCGTCAGCAGGAATCCCGCGAGGATCTGCGTGCCCGTCTGCAGGACACGGAACTCCTGCAGCAGCTCCGACCAGTTGCGGTCCGATCGTTCGTTCAGCGTCTCGTCGCGACCGTCCCCGGGCGATGCGTCGGCTGAGCCCCTCCCGTCAGGCATCAGCTGACCCCGTCACCCGACACACCTCGTCCAGACCGCATGGAGGGATGGTACCGCCGTCAGCTGCTCCTCACACCGCTTCCGGCGCCTTCCGCCGTCGGACCACACGCGTGATCGCGTAGAGCACGACGCCGACCGCGACGATGATGCCGCCACACAACCAGACCTCGGCGCTCTGCTGCGTGAGGAGGACGAGGCATGACAGGACCGCGAGGACCGGCAGGACCGTCCACGCACGGAAGTGGGCGTGCTCGACGCGCTCGCGCCGCAGGACGAGCACCGCGATGTTCGTGCTGAGGAAGACGATGAGCAGGAGCAGGACGACCGTCTCGGCGAGCGTCGCGATACTGCCGGTGGCTGTGAGGACCATCGCGACACCCGTGGTCACGATGATCGCGACCCACGGCGTACCGCGCTTCGGGAGCACCTTCGTGAAGACGCTCGGCAGCAGACCCTGCGAGCCCATGCCGTAGGCGAGCCGGCTCGACATGATCATCGTGAGCAGCGCACCGTTCGCGACCGCCACGAGCGCGATGATGCTGAACAACCACGCGGGGATGCCGACGCCGGTCGCCTGGATCACGGTCAGGAGCGGACCGGTCGATTCGCCGAGTTCGTCGGAGGGCACGGCGATCGAGGCCGCGGTGCCGACGAGGACGTACAGCACGCCGGCGGTCGCAAGGGCGCCGAACAGCGCCTTCGGATAGACCCGCGACGGGTCCTTGACCTCTTCGATGACGTTCGCACTCGTCTCGAACCCGACGAAGGAGTAGTAGGCGAGCAGTGCCGCACCGAAGACGGCGATGACGGGGCTGCCACCCTCAGCGAACTGCGTGGCACGACCGAGGTCGCCCCGGCCTCCGCCGAGCATCATCGCGACCGCCACCACGACGAGGACGAGGCCGGTGGTCTCGATCATCGTCATGACCAGGTTCGCCCGGACGGACTCCTTGATGCCGCGGGCGTTGATGAGCGCGATCACCAGGAGGAACAGCACGGCGCCGAGGACCGGCGGCAGGTCGACGAAGGTCGCGAGGTAGTCACCGGCGAAGGCCAGCGCCAACCCGGACGCACTCACGACACCCGCGGCGAGCATGCAGTATCCGACGAGGAAGGAGACGATCGGCCGCTTGTAGGCGCGCTCGGCGAACACGGCCGAACCACCCGCCTTCGGGTACTTCGTGACGAGCTCCGCGTAGGAGGCCGCGGTGAGCAACGCCAGCAGCAACGCGACGATCATCGGGACCCAGGTGACCCCGCCGACCTCCCCGGCGATCTGGCCGATGAGGGCGTAGATACCCGCACCCAGGACGTCTCCGAGGATGAACAGGTAGAGCATCTTGCCGGAGATGTCGCGTTTGAGCGTGGACGGAGGATCAGCCCTGGTGGTGTCGGTCGAGGTCATCCGCGCAACGGTACGGCAGCGGTGAAACCCCGCCCCGTGCTTGCTATCCCGGCGCGGTTGTGCGTCGGCGTCGGATCGACGTCAGTGACGGGCGAGCTTGCGCGCCACCGCGACCACCGGCACGGCGACGACGAGGACCGACGCCACCCGCGCGAACAACGACCGCTTCGGGAACTCGGCGTCCTCGCGGTCTTCTGCCGTCGGTTCGGCCGCCTCCACGAGGTGGGTGCCGCCGGCACCGCCCTCGGCGAGGTGGGCGAGTCGGCGCAGCGTCTCGATGTTGCGGATGTGCAGCCCGATGTCGAGGAGCCAGACCGGGATCAGCGCACCAGGGCCCGTCACGGCGTGCTCGTGCAGGTGGACGACGCACCCGCGCTCGTGCGGTTCCACCTCGATGGCGACACGGGCCTCACCGAGCGGCCACCCCTTCGGCTGGATGACGAACCGGTGCGGAGCATCCCACTGGAGCACGGTGGTCTCGTCGTCCAGCACCGCCGGCCAGACACCGAAGGAGTGGTGCAGCTTCCCGCCCACATGCGGCCACCGGTCACCGACGTCACGCATGCGGGACGCACCGACCACCCACGCCGGAAAGAGCCAACCGTCGGCGAGGACGGCGAAGACGCGGTCGGGCGGGCAGTCGAAGACCTTGGTGGTGTGGGACACGGTGGTGTTCCTTTCGCTGGAAGCGGGGACGGAGGTCAGGAGGGGCGCGCGGTTCGGTCTGGCGCGAGCGACGGCATGCGGTCGCGACCGAACACCGAGCGGAGGGCGCTGCGGGCGGCGTGCCAGCCGGCGAGACCGTGGACGCCCGGGCCGGGTGGGGTCGACGAGGAGCACAGGAAGATCCCCGGCGTCGGCGTCCGCCACGGGTCGTTCGAGAGCACGGGACGCGCGACGAGCTGGGCGAAGGTCGCAGCGCCGGCGGCGATGTCGCCGAGGACGTAGTTCGGGTTGTACCGCGCCATGTCGCGGGCGGTCATCGACGCCGACGTCAGGATCACGTCGCGGAACCCGGGGGCGAAGCGCTCGATCTGCCGGGTGATCGCCTCGGTCTGGTCGAGACCGGACCCGCTCGGCACATGCGTGTAGGCCCAGAGGACCTGGGCGCCACCGGGAGCGCGACCAGGATCGCCGACGTCGGGCTGCGAGACGAGGACGTAGGGCGACTCGCTGTGCCGCCCGCGGGCGACGTCGCGCTCGGCGGCGGCGATCTCCGGGCGGGTGCCGCCGAGGTGGAGCGTGCCGGCCCGCGCCAGTTCCGGGTTCGTCCACGGGACGGGACCTGAGAGTGCGAAGTCGACCTTGGCCACGCCGTCGCCGTACCGGAATCGGGAGAGACGACGGAGGTACGCGTCGGGCAGACGACTGCCCGCGATCTCGGCGAGCGCCTTCGGGGTCGTGTCGAACAGGACGGCACGCGCGGACGGCAGTTCGTCGATGGAGCGCACCTCGGTTCCGGTGACGATCTCACCGCCGTGGGCCAGCAGGTCGTCCGCGAGCGCGTCGACGATCGCCTGGCTGCCGCCGACGGGGATGGGCCAACCGCGGGCGTGCGCATACGCGCCGAGCGACAGGGCGGCGGCCGAGGTGGACAGGCTCGGCATCGGCCGGATGGAGTGGGCGGCGACACCGCTGAGCATCGCCGGAGCGGTCTCCTCACGAAACCGGAGGTTCCAGGCCGGGCTGCCCTGCTCGAGCGCGCGGAGGCCGAAGCGCGCGACCGT
This sequence comes from Plantibacter sp. MMLR14_011, assembly GCF_001865025.1. Taxonomy (NCBI): domain Bacteria; kingdom Bacillati; phylum Actinomycetota; class Actinomycetes; order Micrococcales; family Microbacteriaceae; genus Plantibacter; species Plantibacter sp. MMLR14_011. The sequence continues at coordinate 247,168 of NZ_MJGW01000039.1, read as the reverse complement.
GACCGGGTGGCGCGGCACCTGCAGGAGCTTGCCGCCGGTGAACTGCGAGACGCGGTCGGCGTCGGCGGCGAGCGGTCCCATGAGCGAGCGCCAGGCCCCGCCGTCCCGTCCGAGGGCGTCGGCGGTGCGGTCGATGTCGCGGTAGGCGATCCCGGCCCGGCCACCGTCGAGTGGGTGGGCGTAGGAGATCTCCGGCACGACCAGGTCGATGCGGCGCTCGAGGCCGAAGGACCGGAAGAAGCCCGAGGCGAGCGCCATCGGGTGGACGGCGGAGCAGATGTCGTGGTGGAAGCCGGGCAGCGTCAGCTCGGCGGTCCTGGCACCACCGCCGATCGTGTCGCCTCGCTCCACCACCTGCACGTGCAGGCCGGCTCGTGCGAGGGTCACCGCGGCGGCGAGCCCATTGGGCCCCGCGCCGACGACCACCGCGTCGAACTGCTCGCGCCGCACCATCGCGCTCAGCGCCGCTTCGCCGCGCCGGCCACGAGGGCGACGCCCGCTGCGAGGGTGCCGGCGGCCGCCGCGTACACCCCGCGACGGTGGCGGATCGCCCAGGTCTGCGGGCTCCACGAGTGGGCCTTGTCGCTGAACACGCCGCGGGCGCCGTGGTCACCGGGGGCCGGCGTGTAGACGTTGTCCGGCAGGCGCGGGTCGTGCTTGTCCGGCGCAAGCTGCCCGGAGTATCCGGTCCTGGCGAGGAACCAGTCGAGGAAGCCGCCGGCGAAGCGGTCGCCGAGGATCGTGCCGACGGTGGACTCGCCCACCCAGGTGCGTCGCCGCGGGCGGTCGGCGACGTCCGCGATGGCGGTCGCGCCCACCTCGGGCTGGTAGATCGGGGGCACCGGCTGCGGGTGCTCGGGCAGCTGCGACTTCACCCAGCTGAACTGGATGGTGTTGAGCGCCGGCATGTCCACCGTCGAGAGTTTGACGTTGCTGCCGTCGTGGAGGAGCTCGGCGGTGACCGACTCCGTGAACCCGCGGGCACCGAACTTCGACCCGCAGTAGGCGGCCTGCAGCGGGATGCCGCGGTGGGCGAGGGCGGAACCGACCTGGATCACGTGCCCACGGTCGCGCGGGACCATGCGCGAGAGGGCGGCCCTGGTGCCGTTGACGAAGCCGAAGAAGTTGACGGCGACGGCGCGCTCGAAGTCCGCCGGTTCGGTCGTGAGGAAGTCTCCGAACACACCGACCATGGCGCAGTTCACCCACAGCTCGATCGGTCCGAGTTCCGCCTCGACCCGGTCCGCCGCCTGCTCGACGGCCTCCCGGTCGGCCACGTCCGTCGGCACGGCTAGCCCGCGACGTCCGGCCTGCTCGACCTCGGCGATGGTCGCCTCGAGTCCGTCCTCGCCACGCGCCAGGATCGCGACGTCCCAGCCACGGGCGGCGAGTTCGCGGACGGTCGCACGACCGAGCCCTGCGGTTCCGCCGGTGACGACGGCGACCCCGCGGCTCATCGCGCCGACCGATCGGCTGTTGCGGACCGCTGGGCGGAGGGGCGCGGTGGGGTTGTCGTCGTCAGAGGCATGACGCCACGTTAGGCGAATCCACGCCGCCGGGGCGGCCCCTTGCTTTCCCAGGCAGGACGGATCACCACCCGGCGATTGCGGCGGGATGGCCGTACGATGAGCGGAGACCTCCCTCGACCCCGGAAGGAATGCGGACATGAGCGACACCTTCGCCATCGTGTACAGCGCACTCGACCGGGTCGACGAGGACGACCAGCTGGTGGAGCCGATCCTGCGGCTCATGCCGCTCAGCGGTGTCTCGATCGCGACGCTCGGCGACACCCTGAGCCCCGAGACGATCGCCGCGAGTGACGAGCAGATCGCGCTGATCGACGAACTCCAGTTCGACCTCTCGGAGGGCCCCTGCTGGGACGCCGTCGGCAGCGGTCGCCCGGTGCTCGAGGAGGCCGTCAAGCGGAACGGCTACGACTCCTGGCCGTCGTTCACCGACGCGATCCGCGACCACGCGGTCGGCTCCATCTTCGCCTTCCCGCTCCGCGTCGGGCCGCTCCAGGTGGGCGCGGTCGAGCTGTACGACACCGAGGAGCGCACGCTGGACACGCAGGCGGTCGGGGCCATGATGTCCCTCACCCGCCCGCTCAGCCGGTACGTCCTCCGCCGCACCCTCGAACTCGCGAGTCTCCCCGACACGGCGCAGCTCAAACCCCACGCCCGACGCCGGATCCACCAGGCGACCGGATTCGTGATCGCGCAGCTCGGGCTCTCCCCCGACGACGCCCACCTGCTGATCCAGGCTCAGGCCTTCGCCCAGAACCGCTCGATGTCGGAGGTCGCGGAGGACATCCTCGAACGTCGCACCGGCTACGTGCTGCGCGACGAGACGATCGAAGACGAGCGATGAACGCGCGCGGCGACGACGGGACCGGTTCCGAGCTCCGTCACTCGACCGCCCTGCTCGACGTGTTCGCGACGCTCGCCGACACGCTGGTGGACGACTACGACGTGGTCGACCTGCTGCAGATCCTGGTCGATGCCAGCGTCGACCTCCTCGACGTCCAGGCCTCGGGCATCCTCTTGGCGGATCCGCACGGCGACCTCGAGCTGATCGCGTCGACCAGCGAGTCCGGGAGGCTCGTGGAACTCATCCAGCTGAGTGCCGACGAAGGCCCGTGCATCGACAGCTTCCGTGCGGCGACGCCGGTGTCGATCCCCGAGATCGCCGCGGTCGCGAGCGACTGGCCGAGGTTCGCCGAGGTCGCGGCGACCGCGGGGTTCCGGTCGGCTCATGCCTTCCCGCTGCGACTCCGCCGGACCACCATCGGCACCCTGAACCTGTTCCGCACGGCTTCGGAGGCCTTCGACCGGTTCGAGTCACGGGCCGCGCAGGCGATGGCCGACGTGGCGACCATCGGCATCCTGCACGAGCGCACCCTTCGTGAGAGCGACGTGACCCGCGGTCAGTTGGAGTCCGCGCTGCAGTCGAGGGTCGTCATCGAGCAGGCGAAGGGCGTCGTCGCCTACACCGCTGCGATCTCGGTGGAAGCGGCCTTCGAGATGATCCGCAAGTACGCGCGGAGTCGCCGTCGTCCGTTGGCGGACGTCGCCCGCGACATCGTGGAGCGTCGCCTCGAGCTCTGAGGATGCAGCGTACCCGAACGGGTAGCAGCTCGACGGCGGAAAGGCAAGAGCGCGCCGAACGGTCGAACGGCGACGACACTCGAAGGAGGGCACGGCGGTCCGACGACCGGTCGACGCAGCCGTCCCGCCTGACATCGGGTGCCACGACGCGCCCAGAGAGGAGATGCTCGTGTTCACCGAGCTCGACGAATTCCTACGCGGCATGGAGTACCCCTGCCGCCCCAGCGACCTGACGCGTGAGGCCCGCCGCGACCTGCTCCCGACCCACCTCGTGGAGGCGCTCCGCTCGCTCCCCGACCGCAGCTACACCAGCCGCTGGGACGTCCTGCACCGCACCTCGATCGCGGAGGCGCTGCCGATCGGCGTCTGAGCGATCGCGCACCACGGCTGAGCGGCACCGGCATCGCGCCGGTGCCGCTCCGTCGTGTCAGGTCCACCGACCGACTCCACCGGCCGGACAGGTCGGAGATCATGCGGCGGTTCGCAACCCCCTCGGGCATCGTGGCGGTTCGTCGGGGCCGGGCCTACCGTAGGAAGCCGAGAGCGGAGCAGGAGGACCCATGGGCAAGATGATCTACGACGCCGAGGTGTCGGTGACGTTCGACGACCGGGTGCTCGCACACCTGCAGCAGGTCATCGGCGCCAAACTGCGTCGCGGTGAGGGGTTCTACTTCGGGTGGAAGGACGACCCGCGGGCCGGCGACGGCCGGACGACGATCTGGCTGCACCCCGCGATGTCGCTGCGATTCAAGTACGCGGGCAGCGTCCCCGTCGAACTCAACCGCGCATGGCTCGACGCACTCGCCGTCAGCGCCGACTCGAACCACGGCCTGGTGCTCGTCCCGGAACCGGGTCCGCGCGTCTGAGGCTCCACAAGCCCTGAGGCCGCGCCCGGACGCCGGGTCCGTGCGCTATCGTCTCGGCATGACCGACAGCGCCCAGACTCCGCACACGCACGACGAGAACCGACACGACCAGCTGACGACGGCCCCGAACGCCACCGAGGAGGACGCCGCGCCCCGCATCGACGTCACCGATCAGGGCGACGGCGTCACCCGCATCGACATCCGCGACGACGCTGCGGTGCGCCCGGGCGCAGACCCCGAGGACACCGAGCAGACGGACCGAGCCTGAACCCCGCCTGCTGCACGACGAAGCGCCGCCGACCCGAGGGTCGGCGGCGCTTCCGTGTCTGACGGGCTCAGCGGCCGTCGGCGTCGTGCAGGGGTGCCGCATCCGGCTGCTCGAGCACGTCCGGCTCGTCCGCCGTGTCCTCGTCCGTCGGCTCGTCCGGGATCTCGGTGGGCGGCGTGCCGACCACCATGTCCGGGTCGGTACCCAATGCGTCTGCTCCGGTGAAGTCGCTCATGTCGCTCCTGCTTCCTGTGGTGGTGGTCTGGGTGATGCTGGTATCGGGTGGTGGCGCTGGTCAGGCGACCACGACGTGCAGTCCGCCGGTGATCTCGATCTCCTCGAGCATCTCGGCGGCCATGCGTTCGTCGATCGGCGGCTCGAACTCGGCGTCGAACGCGAAGACGATCGGCTGCTCGGGCGAGACCGTGACCGGTTCCGATGATTGGAAGCGCCCGCGATGGAGTTGCAGCCGGAACGAGCGCTCGCCGAGCATCCGAGTGAGGATCACGCGTTCCAATTGGGCGAGCGTCTGATCGTCGACCTGTGATCGGAGCGCACCGAGGCGGAGGAATCCCATCGTCAGCCCCTTTCTCAGGTGTGCCACGCTAGCGCGCAGAGATGAGGGCGCCCGGGCCATTGCGCGGATGGCCCGGGCAGCGGACAATGCGCGTGCGCATCGTCGATCGAGCACCGCATCGTGGATAATCGGGCGCGCGCCAAGAATGTCTCGTATCCTGAGAGAGCGCTTCACCGACCCGGACCCCGTCGAGATGCGCGCCGTGTCGGCTGTCCACGTCGACGACCATCTCAGGGGTTGGAAGTCGAGGTTCCCAATGGGACAACTGGTCTACGGCACCGGGGATGCACGCGTGCGGCTCGACGACCGCACGCTCGCCCACGTCAAGACGATCGCACTCATGAAGCTGCGACGGAACGAGTCGTTCGCGCTCACCGTGCGACAGGACTCCACCACCGACGGACGCACGACGCTCTGGCTGCACCCGGCGATCGCCCTGCAGTTCTCCTTCGACTCCGACGAGGTCGGCGAGATGGACCGCGCATTGCTCGAAGGGTTCATGCACGAGGCGAACACCGGCGAGGTCGTCGTCCACGCGACGACCGGCGACGACGCGACCGCCGGGTCAGCGAAGTAGTGACTCCGGCGGCCGAGCCGCCTGTTCAGCTGTCGCGGAGCATCGCGATCAGTTCGCTCTTCCGCTTGTCCGAGTAGCCGGAGAGGCCGATCTCCTTCGCACGCTCGCGGAGCCGCGCGACGGTCCAGTCGTCGTACGACCCGGACTCGCCGCCCTTCTCGCCGATCGTCGAGCGTCCCTGCTTGGCCGCCGCGTTCGAGATGCGTGCGGCTTTCCCTTTCGAGGCGCCCTCGTCGCGGAGCTTCTCGTAGAGCTCGGGGTCCTTCAGTGACGGATTCTCCGTGTCAGGCATGTCGCCCTCCCTTGCGTGTGGCGGCCATTCTCCTCCGGCCGCGCCCACCCATCCAGCCCTAGCGCAGGAACCAGTCCCGTGGGTGCTGGTCCGCGGTCGGCGGCGTGCGCTCGATCGTCGGGCGGGCCCACTCGGCAGCGTTGGCCAGTACGCGGCGGATGTCGGGGTGGTGGTAGACCGGGTACTCCTGGTCACCGGGTGAGAAGTAGAACACCCGCCCGCGCCCGCGGTGGTAGGCGACACCGGACCGGAAGACCTCGCCGCCGGCGAAGGTGGAGAGGAACACCTCCTCGTCGGGACGCGGGATGTCGAAGTGCTCCCCGTACATCTCCTGGCGGTCGATGATGATCGGGTGCGGGACACCCTGTGCGATCGGGTGGTCCGGGAGCACCGTCCAGACGAGTTCGCGCTCGCCGTCGTTGCGCCACTTGAGCGCGCAGCTCGTCCCCATGAGGCGTTGGAAGACCCGCGAGTAGTGACCGGAGTGCAGCACGACGATGCCCATGCCGGCGTGGACGTGTCGGACGACCCGCTCGACGACCTCGTCGGAGACCTGGTCGTGGGCGATGTGCCCCCACCAGAAGAGGACGTCGGTGTTCGCGAGGATCTCCTCGGTGAGACCGTGCTCGGGATCCTGGAGGGTCGCGGTCGAGACGGACACGGCGTCCCCGAGCGACTCCTCGAGGCCCGCCGCGATCACGGCATGGATGCCGTCGGGGTAGTGCCCCAGCACCACGGCGTCACCGCGGGACTCGTGGACGAACTCGTTCCAGACCCGGATGCGGATCGGTGTCGTGGTGCTCATGCGGGGACCTCCAGTTCGTGCCCGGCGGCGGCCGAGGCGTAGGCGGCGTCGATGACGCGGCTGCGGTGCAGTGCGTACTCGCCGTGGTGACCGGCGAAGCGGAGTTCGCCGCCGGCGGTCTCGCCCGCGCGGATGGTGTCGAGGAACTCCGCGATGACCGACTGGTGGTGACCGGCCGGGACCTGCACGGCGGGTCGTTCGATCGTCGGCGCACCGGCGACGTCACGGTAGATCGTGACCGTTCCTTCGGTGTTGTAGTTGTCGACGTGGAGACGGACGCCACCCTCCGAGCCGAGCAGTTCGACCGAGATGTCCTCGTGCGCCTTCGAGTAGGAGGCCCACGACGCCTCGAGGTGCAGGCTGCCGCCGTCTTCGAACCGCAGGAGGGCGGACGCGAAGTCCTCGACGTCGAAGGCGTGGGAGGACCGGCTCGACACCGGACCACCGCCGGAGGAGCCACCGCGGCCGGCGCGGCCCAGCTCGTTGTACGCGACGGCCGACACGTGCGTCACGCGCGGCTCACCGAGGAGCGAGAGCGCGATGTCGAGGACGTGGGACCCGAGGTCGATGAGCGGCCCGCCGCCGGCCGCGGCCTTGTTCGTGAACCAGGAGTCGATACCGGGCACACCCTGGCGACGCAGCCAGGAGGCACGCGAGTGGTAGACGCGGCCGATCGGCTCCTCGGCGAGGTACCGCGCGAGGTAGGCGACGTCGGCACGGCGGCGGTGGTTGTAGGCGACCTCGAGGACGCGGTCGGCGGCGGTCGCGGCCTCCACCATCTCGGCGGCGAGGTCGGCGGTCGTGGCGAGCGGCTTCTCGCAGAAGACGTGCTTGCCGCTGCGGAGCGCGGCCACGGCGATCGGGTGGTGCAGGGCGTTCGGCACACCGATCGACACGATGTCGAGGTCGTCGCGGGCGACGAGGTCCTCCCAGTCGGCGTAGGTCTCGGGGACTCCGCGGCTCTCGGCCAGCTCGGCGAGTCGCGCCGGTTCCTGGCCTGACAGGGCGACGACGGTGGCACCGGGGAGCGCGGTGAAGGCGTCCAGGTGCGTGGTCCCGGCGAAGCCGAGGCCGATGACGCCGACCCGGAGGTCCGAAGCGTCTGTTGTGGTCGGGGCGGTACTGGTGCTCATGCTCGGACGGTTCCTTTCGGGGTGCGGAGCCGAGCACTGTCGTGACCGGCGGTGGTCGACCTTCGCCACTAAATATAGCGGCCATATCTAGTAATGCAACCCTGCTACAGTCACCCCATGGCGGAACCGGGGACCGAGACGGGCAGGGCGAGCGTCGAACTCGTCGCCGCTTACGCCTTCGACCACGGTGCATTCACGGCGAGTGACGTCATGGACGGGACCGGCCTGACCCGCGCGACCGTGCTGAACGCCTGCGACGCACTCGCCGACCGCGGCTGGATCCGGGAGCTCGACGACGCCCGGGCCGCCGGGGACTACCGGCGGGGACGACCCGCCAGGCGCTACGAACTCGCCGCGGACACCGCGTTCGTGGTCGGACTCGACGTGGGGCAGCATCGGGTCGCAGCACTCGTCGCGACACTCCGTGGTGAGGTCGTCGGCCGGGCCGAACGCCCCATCGCGGGTGGGGACGAGGACCCAGACCTCCGCCTCGCGACCGCACGGACCGTCGTCGAGGAGGCGACCGCGCAGGCCGGCGCGACGCCGGGGCAGGTGCTCGTGACCGCCGTCGGTGTCCCGGCACCGGTGGACGCGCACGGCCGCTCCCCGCGCGGCGATCACGACTACTGGGCCCGGATGAACCCCGACTTCGCGAGCCGCCTCGGCCCCTGGGGCGAGGTCGTGCTCGAGAACGACGCCAACCTCGCGGCCACGGCGGAGCGCGCCCTCGGGGAGGTGGCACGCGAGTCCATCGCCGTCCTCCTGGCCGAGGCGAGTTTCGGGGCGGGACTCATCGTCGACGGTGTGCTGCTGCACGGCGGGGCGGGCGGCGCGGGCGAACTCCGCGTGCTCGGCATGGTCGAGGGCGTCGGTTCACCGGAGGGCCTGGACGGTGCGGCACGGTCGTGGCTGGAGGAGGATCAGCGATCCGGTGCGGTGCCGGCGTCGTCTCCCCTCGCACGGACACCGATCGACGCCCTCGACGTCGGCCGCGTCATCGACGCCGCCGCCTCGGGCGACGCCTACGCCGGCAGACTCGTCGAACGTCTCGGGGAACGCCTCGGGCGGGTGTGCGTCCTGTTCGGCAGCCTGCTCGACGTGGACGAGGTCGTCGTCGCCGGCGGCGTGGCCCGCGTCGCCTCCCCCGTCATCGCCGCGGCTCAGACCTGGCTCGACGAGGGGACCTACGCGCCGACGCCGATCGTGCGGGCCTCGCGACTCGGCGCGGACGTCGTCGCCCTGGGCGCGATCACCCGGGCGGTCGCGACGATCCGCTCCCAGCCGTGGCGCTTCGCCGCTCCGATCCCGCGCTGAGTCCGCGCGCCGCCCATCGCAGGCCGGACACGGCGCAGGGCCCCACCTTCCGCCAAGATCGGTGGGGCCCTGTGAGCGGTGTCACCGCAGTGCGAACGATCGTTCCGGCCGTACTCGTTCAGAGCGTTCGCAGGGGACGGGCGACGCAGAGCGGGCCCGTGTGATTCAAGATTCGCAGCAGAAATGCGTTCATCCCGCCCTGAACGACCGTTAAGAATCGCGGTTCTTACCGATTGCTGAACTTCTGTGCAACGGCTACTACTGCACCGACCATCCGCCGTCGGACGGCAGGATGACGCCGTTGACGTTCACACCGTCGTCGCTCAGCAGGAAGGTGATGGACGCGGCGAGCTGCTCCGCGGTCGCGATCGTCGGGATCGCCGCCTGGAACGGTCCGAGCCGCGCCGAACCCGCTTCGGAGACGTTCGGCGGGAAGGGGATCCCCGTGGCGACACCGCCCGGAGCGACGGCGTTGACCCGGACGCCGTGCGGTCCGTACATGAAGGCGGCGCTCTTAGTCATGCCGACGACCGCGTGCTTCGAGGTCGTGTAGGCGTTCCCCGAGGCGTTGCCGCGCAGCCCGGCCTCGGACGCGATGTTGACGACCGAGCCGGATCCGGCCGCGACCATCGACGGCAGGACGGCGCGGGTCAGCTTGAAAGCACCGGTGACGTTCACGCCCATCACCCGCTCCCAGGTCGCGTCGGAGGTCTCGTGGAGCGGGGAGAAGTCGTCGTTGATACCGGCGACGTTGGCGAGCGCGTCGATCCGCTCCCCCGCTGCAGCCACGATCGCGTCGATGTCGTCCTGCTTCGTGATGTCGCCGGCGACCGTGACGAGGTCGGCGTCCGGCAGGCTCGAGGCGAGGTCGGCGAGCTTGTCCTCGAAGAGGTCCACGGCCACGACCCGACCGCCCTCACGCGCGACGCGGGATGCCGTGGCACGGCCGATGCCGGAGGCGGCCCCGGTGACGATCACGGTCTTCCCGGCGAACCGACCGACGGTGATGCGCTCCTGCCACCCCTGGGGCATGTCGTCGACGGGTGCGACGCCGTCGTTCGCGGCGAGCACGAGGTCGTCGATGAGCGACTGGGGCAGCTTGCCCTGACTCAGGGCGACGAGCTGCTGGAGCGGGAGGCCTGAGATCGGGGCGAGCTGCGATTCCTCGGTGCCCAGCTGCGTGAGGAGGCCGCGGATGAGCGGTCCACCGGTGGGGTCGGCGAGCCACGCGGCGATCGGGGTGTTGGCGGTGAGGGCGCTCATGGGGGTTCCTTCGTTCTCGGGAGGGCGATGAGCGGCGGGACCGTATGGGCCTCGATCCATACCGGACATCATTGTCCGGTATACGTTACGCCGTCCAGGTCATGGCCACCAGCCCTCACGGCGGGCTCCCAGTCGGGTGCTCCGGAGCGACCGTGCGGCGTTACGCTACCGGGATGTCGTCCACGCCCCCGAAGCCGAACCGAGGCCCGAGCGCGGGACCCGAGAACCGCCGAGCGCTCGTCGCCGCGGCGCGTCAGGTGTTCGCCGCTGACGGCTTCAGCGCTCCCCTCAGCGCGGTCGCGAAGCGGGCGGGTGTCGGACAGGGCAGCCTGTACCGGCACTTCCCCGACCGACTCTCCCTCGCCCTCGCGGTGCTCGACGAGAACGTCGGCGAGCTGGAGGAGCACACCGGGCGATCCGATGCGACCCTCGACAGCCTGCTCGACGTCGTGATCGACCAGGCCCTCGTCACCTCGCCCTTCGTCGAGGCGATCCTCGGCGAGGGCGACGACCCCCGCGTGATCGCGCTCGGCACGCGCCTCGACCGCCTCGCGCACGCCCTGCATGCGAAGGAACTGGCTGCACACCGCATCGCCGACCACGTCGAGCCCGACGACATCCTCATGGCGATCTCGATGGTGGGAGCGACCCTCACCCGCATCCCCGATTCACATCGAGCCGACACCGCGGCGCGCGCGAAGGCGATGTTCCGCCGCTCCTTCGGCCGATGAGCCGGGGCGGGATGATGGCTGCGGCTGGGTCGGTGGCACAGGACACCCGCGAACCGTGTGCCGACAGCCCATTGAGGCGTGCATGGGACGACCGTAGGGTCAGAGGGACAGAGAAGGGGTCCGCCATGCAGGCCAGCGCGTTCGCGTCGATCGACGTCGACACCATCCGTCGCTCCCTCGGCGAACCGGATCCCGCGGCGACGGCCAAGATCATGGACGAGCTCGACGAGAACTGCCTCGCCTTCCTCGCCCACTCGCCGTTCTGCACCATCGCGACGTCCGACGCCGACGGCCGGTGCGACAATTCGCCGCGCGGGGACTACCCGGGGTTCGTCCGGGCGCTCGACACCCGCACCCTGGTGATCCCGGAGCGCCTCGGCAACCGCCTGGCCGACTCACTGCAGAACATCGTCCAGAACGGCCACATCGGCATGCTGTGCTTCGTCCCCGGCATGAGCGAGACCCTCCGGATCAACGGCACGGCCACCGTCACCGACGACCCGGCGCTCATGGCGATGCTCGAGCAGGACCACGTGACGCCACAGCTCGCGATCGTCGTGCGTACCGAGGAGGTCTACCTGCACTGCGGGCGGGCACTCCTCCGCGGCGGGCTGTGGGACGCCGAGATGCAGGAGCTCGCGGCCGAGGTGCCGAGCGCGGGCCGGATCTGGGCGAGCATGTCCGGGCTGAGCACCGAGGTCGGCGACGCCATCGACGAGGCGGTCGCCGTCGGGAACCAGAGCCTGTACTGATGGCCGGAAGCAACGGGCCTGCACTGATGGCTGGAAGCAGCAGGGTTTCCTGATGCGCAATCGCGCGGGCATGACCGGTCCGGCTCTCCAGATCGGCGATGCCATCGACACGAGGGATTTCTGATGCGCAACCGCGCGGGCATGACCCCACTCATCGTCCAGGAGATCGTGCGCGAGACGCCGACGATCGTGAGCGTCGTGCTCGCCGATCCGGAGGGCCGCCGCCTCCCGCCCTGGGACCCCGGAGCGCACATCGACCTGCAGCTCATCACCCGCCACGAACGGCAGTACTCCCTCTGCGGTGATCCGGCGGACGAGTTCCGGTATCGGATAGCCGTCCTGCGAGAGGAGCACTCGCGGGGTGCGTCGCACTACATCCACAACTTCCTGAAGGTCGGTCGGAAGGTGTTCATCCGGCCGCCACGGAACCTGTTCCCGCTCTCGGACGCGAAGCGGCACCTGCTGCTCGCAGCCGGCATCGGGATCACACCGCTGCTCTCGATGGCGCGGCGGTTGGCCGCGGGCGACGCCGACTGGACCCTCGTCTACGCGGTGCGCACCCGGGAGGACGTCGCGTTCGCGCCGGAGCTCGAAGCCCTGGGCGACCACGTGCGGATCCATGTCAGCGCACAGAGCGGTCGACTCGACCTGGCCGGCCTCCTCGCGGGCCTCGAGCCGGGCACCGACGTGTCCGCCTGCGGGCCGCGCGGGTTCACGGACACCCTCACGAACCTGGCCGAGACGTTGCCCGCGGACTGCCGGTTGCACCTCGAGCGGTTCGAGCCCAAGCCCCGCTCCTACCTGCCGAACACGGCGTTCACCGTCGAGTGCGCGAGGTCGGAGCGGACCGTCGAGGTTCCCGCCGGGCAGACGATGCTGCAGGCGATGCAGGCCGCGCGGGTCGGTGTCGCCGGGTCGTGCATGCGGGGCGTCTGCGGCTCCTGCGCCGTGCAGGTGGTGGACGGGACGCCGGAGCATCGCGACTCCCTGACGACCGACGACGCGTCGATGATCATGTACCCGTGTGTGTCGAGGTCGCTGACGCCGACGCTCGTGATCGACGCGTAGCCGGGGCGACACTGCGACAGGCTCGGTGCCGGGCGACTCAGGGGCGCCAGGCGGCGTCGGTGGAGGCCAGGACCGTGCCGTCGGCGGCACGCACGACGACCGAGGTGCCCTCCGGGCCGTCCGTCCCCGCGATGCGGAACGCCGTGTCGACGAGCACCGGTGCCTCCGCGCGGAAGCGGACCGACGCGAGCCGACGACCACCGGCGTTCGCCGTGAGGGCGTCGAGCACCAGGATGCGGGTGAGCGGACCGTGCACGAGGAGGTCGTCGAGCCCCTCGACCTCACGCGCCCACTGTCGGTCGTAATGGATGCGGTGCGTGTTGCCCGTCACGGCCGAGAAACGGAACAGCTGGCGGGAGTCGAGCGACCGGGTCACGGTCCAGTCGGCTCCGACATCGGGATCGACGTCCTCGGCGGCCACCTCGGGCGCCGCCGTCCGCGGGGAGGGCACCGCGGGCTGCGCCTCGAGGAACACGTCGTGCCAGGTGCTGCGGACGGCGACCTCGCCGTCGACGAGGTACTCCCGCACGAGGTCGGCGAAGACCAGGCGGCCGGCCCGCCCCTGCTTCTCGACGAGCGAGCCGAGGCTCGTGCGCTGCGTCACCACGTCGCCGTAGCGGAGCGGCGCCAAGAACTCGGTGTCCTCCCCCGCGTACATGCGACGCGGCAGGTCGATGACCGGCAGCACACCGTCCTCCGCGGGTGAGCCGTCCTCGCGGAGCTGCGCGAACGGCGTCTCGAACGGGAAGTGGACGCCCTCCCAGCCGGCGGGGAGCTCCTCGCCGAGGACCGGTTCCGGTGCCGCGGTCGCGAAGGTGCTGCGGTACCAGGAGGCGGGACGGAGATCGAGGTGCTCCGTCCGGTCCACGACTCCCACTCAGATCACCCCGTCGGAGCGCAGCGCGGCGAAGCGCTCGGCAGGCTGCTCCGTCCGGTCCACGAGTCCCACTCAGATCACCCCGTCGGACCGCAGCGCGGCGATACGGTCGGCGTCGTACCCGGCGAGCGCCGTCAGCACGTCGTCCGCGTGCTCGCCCATGTGGTTCGCGGGGCGGTCGGTGGTCGCGGGCGTCGCGCTCAGTTTGATCGGCTGGCCGAAGGAGCGGAGGGTGCCGAAGGAGCCGTAGTCGGTCTCGACGACCATGTCGCGTTCGGCCGTCCCGGGGTCGTCGACGACCTCGCCGATGGTCTTCACGGCGGTGAGCGGGACGACGTCGCCGGCCAGTTCCTCGAGCTCGGCGCGGGTGCGGTCCGCGAACCAGGAGACGACGAGCGGCTTGACGCGACGGGCGTAGACCTCCTCGTCGAAGCGTTTGCGCATGGTGTCGATCTCGGGGTCGGCGATCGCCTCGGGCGTGCCGAACAGCTCGCAGCTCGCCTTCCAGAGCTTGTCGGTGTACGCGCCGAAGAACACCTGACCGTCGGCGCAGGGGAACAGCTCGTAGGGCCGCACCCAGGCGTGTTCGTTGCCGGACGGCGAGGCGACGGTCCCGTCGACGGTGTAGTCGACGACGGCGGTCTCGGTCATCGCGATGATGCTGTCGACCTGGGCGACGTCGACGAGCTGGCCCACGCCGGTGCGCTCGGCGTGCCGCAGCGCGGCGAGGGTGCCGATGACGCCGAACATCGTCGCGGAGAGGTCGCCGATGGTGACGCCGACGCGCACGGGCGGCTGGTCCGCGTAGCCGTTCATGGACCAGAGTCCGCCGGCGGCCTGCGCCGTGTTGTCGAACGCCGGGCGGCGGCTGCGCGAACCCGTCTGTCCGTAGCCGGAGATCGCGGTGTACACGAGCTTCGGGTTGATGGCGGCGAGCGCCTCGTAGGGCAGGCCGAGCTTGGCCATGGTCCCTGGGCGGAAGTTCTCGACGAGGATGTCGGCGCTCGCGACGAGGTCGCGCAGCACCTCCTTGCCGGCGTCGCTCGCGAGGTCGAGCGCCAGACCGAACTTGCCGCGGTTGTACTGGCCGTAGTAGCCGCTGAACTCCTCGTCGCCATCGCGCAGGTAGGGCGGGAAGCCCCGGGAGACGTCGGGGTCGTTCGGGTTCTCGATCTTGATGACGGTCGCGCCGAGGTCGGCGAGCATCGACGCCGCGTAGGGGCCGGCGAGGACACGGGAGAGGTCGAGGACCACGACGCCCTCGAGCGAGCCGGGCGGGACGGCGAGTCGTTCCGTGGCGGCGAGGACCGCTTCGGTGTCGGCTCCGGTCGACGGCTGCTCGGTCATTCGTGTCCTCCTGATCGCTGTACTCCGTACCGGTCAACGGTATCGGGCGGTGGAGGCCTCACCCATGGGTGAACCGCACACCTCCCGCGCCGTTCCATGGATCACCCCTCCTTCGCCCCGGATGACGGACGTGCATCGCGACCGGGATAGGTGAGGCTAGGCTAACTCCATGCGCAGCGCGACCCTCCTCCGATCGAGACGCGCGCTCGCCGTCGGCACGCTGGCCGTGGCGCTCCTCGTCATCGCCCTCGCGAGCCTGATGCTCGGCAGCAACCTCATCAGTCCCGTGGCCGTCCTCACCGCCCTGTTCGACCCCGCCCAGGACACCGGCGCCGTCGTCTGGGGGTCGCGGGTGCCGCGCACGGTGCTCGGCGTCCTCGTCGGCGTCTGTCTCGGCATCGCCGGTGCCGTCATGCAGGGGCAGACCCGCAACCCGCTCGCCGACCCCGGCCTGTTCGGTGTCTCCGCCGGCGCGAGCCTCGCGGTCGTCGTCGGGGTCTACGTGCTCGGCACGAGCTCGGTGATCACGACCCTCTGGCTCGCCCTGCTCGGCGCCACCGTCGCCAGCGTCATCGTGTTCTCCGTCGCCGCGCTCGGCCGCGGACTGTCGAGTCCTGTCCCGCTCGCGATCGCCGGCACCGCCGTCTCGGCCCTGCTCGTCGCCCTGACCTCGTACCTCGTCCTGTCCGACGAGACGACGCTCGCCGCCTATCGCATCTGGGTGGTCGGTTCACTGTCCGGCCGATCGCTCACGGGCGTCGACGCGGCCCTGGTCTTCGCCGGGCTCGGCCTCGTGTTCGCGGTCGCCAACATCCGCTCGCTGAACGCCCTGGCGCTCGGGACCGAGCTGGCGAACGGCCTCGGCGAGAACCTCATCCGCGCACGACTCGTGGGGCTCGCCGCGATCACCCTGCTCACGGCCGCCGCCGTGGCCCTGACCGGCCCGATCGCCTTCGTCGGACTCACCGCCCCGCACATCGCGCGCACCCTCGTGGGCGGGCATCACGGCTGGCTCCTCCCCGCCTCGGGACTCGTCGGTGGGAGCGTGCTGCTCGCGTGCGACGTGATCGGTCGACTCATCGGTGGCACCGCCGAGGTGCCCGTGGGCGTCGTCCTCACCGTCGTGGGCGGCGTCGCGTTCATCGCCATCGTGCGCCGCGGACGGATGGCGGAGCTGTGAGCGCCGTGCGGGAGGGCAGCCGCCTCTTCGGCCGCCTGTGGCGAGGGCGGGTCGTCGGCGTCACGATCGCCTGTCTCGTCGTCGCGCTGGCGTTCGCCCTGCTCGGGATCATCGCCGGTTCGTCGTCCCTGACGATCCCCGACGTGATCACCACCCTGCTCGGTGGTGGGACCGGCGGCCAGGAACTCATCGTGTTCGAGCTCCGCCTCCCC
Source organism: Plantibacter sp. MMLR14_011 (assembly GCF_001865025.1). Classification (NCBI taxonomy): domain Bacteria; kingdom Bacillati; phylum Actinomycetota; class Actinomycetes; order Micrococcales; family Microbacteriaceae; genus Plantibacter; species Plantibacter sp. MMLR14_011. The sequence continues at coordinate 230,799 of NZ_MJGW01000039.1, read as the reverse complement.
CGGGTCGTCGGCGGCCTCCTCGTCGGTGCATCCCTCGGACTCGCCGGGGCACTGACCCAGACCTTCGCACGCAACCCGCTCGCCACTCCGGACATCCTCGGTGTCACCTCGGGTGCCGCGCTCGGGGCCGTGGCCGCGATCGTCCTGGTCGGCGGCAGCTACTCGGTCGGGGCCGGCGCCCTCAGCCTGGGCTTGCCCGCCATGGCCGCGATCGGCGCCCTCGTCACCTCCGCCGCCGTCTACGCGCTGTCCTGGCGCGGCGGCGTCGACAGCTTCCGACTCATCCTCATCGGCATCGGTGCCACCGCGACCCTCGGTGGCATCACGAGCTACCTCATCGCCCGGGCGCAGATCACCGAGGCGGCAGCGGCGGCACAGTGGCTCGTCGGCAGCCTCTCGGGCATCTCCTGGTCGAGCGTGTGGCCGGTGCTCGTCGCGCTGGTGATCCTGACGCCGATCGCGGTCCTGCAGACGAGCAGCCTCGACATCAGCCAGCTCGGCGACGAGTTGTCGACCGGCCTCGGCGTCGCGGTCCAGCGGCATCGGATCGTCGTCATCGCGTGCGCGGTCCTGCTCGTCGCAGCGGCCGTGTCCGCGGCGGGGCCGATCGAGTTCGTCGCCTTCGTCGCGCCGCAGATCGCCCGCCGCCTGGCCCGCACCGGTCGCCCGCCGCTGCTCGCCTCCGCGCTGCTCGGCGCCGTCATCGTCACGGGCGGCGACGCACTCGTCCGTGGTGTCCTGCCGGGCGAGATCCCGGTGGGCATCATCACCGCGATCGTCGGCGCGCCCTATCTCATCTGGTTGCTGACGCGCCGCAAGGAACGGGAGACCTCCGCATGACCGACCCCGCCACGACCGCATCGCCCGTGCAAGGGCGCCCGACGCCCGCCCTCGAGGCTCGGGGCGTCTCCCTGGCCTACGACCAGACGGTGGTGTTCGAGGGGCTCGACCTCCGCATCGAGACGGGCGAGGTCACGACCCTCATCGGCGCCAACGGCTGCGGCAAGTCGACACTGCTCAAGGCGTTCGGTCGCCTGCTCACCCCGACCGCCGGCACGGTCGAGCTCGACGGTCGCGGCGTGCGGTCGATCCCGACCCGCGAGGTCGCGCGCCGCCTGGCGATCCTGCCGCAGAAGCCCCTGACGCCGTCGGCGACGAGCGTCCGCGACCTCGTCTCGCGAGGGCGCCACCCGCACCAGAGCCTCCTCAAGCCGTGGACGCCCGCCGACACGATCGCCGTCGACGAGGCGCTCGCCGCCACCGGTCTCGAGACCCTCGCCGACCGCGACACGGCCTCCCTGTCGGGCGGGCAGCTGCAGCGCGCCTGGATCGCCCTGGTCCTCGCGCAGCGGGCCCCCACGATCCTGCTCGACGAGCCGACGACCTTCCTCGACCTCAGCCACCAACTCGACGTCCTCCGACTCGTGCGGTCGATCAACCGCGAACGTGGCGCGACGGTCGTCATGGTCCTGCACGACCTCACGCTCGCCGGTCGCTACTCCGACCGCCTCGTCGTCGTCGGCGGCGGCCGGGTCATCGCCGACGGCACCCCCTGGGAGGTCCTCACCCCGGCCGTGCTCCGGGAGGCGTTCGACCTCGACGCGATCGTCATCCCCGACCCGAGCAGCGGTTCGCCACTCATCGTGCCGGTCGACCCCGACGACGCGATCGCCCTCGACGCGGAGTGATCCGGGCGATCGGGCATTCCGATATCGTTTCGTGACTTAGGTTCGGCTACCCTAAGTATCATGACGATCTCTTCACGCCTCCGCCGCGCCGCACTCGTGCTCGTGCCCGCGCTCGCCCTGGTCGGCCTCGCCGGCTGCTCCCCCACCGCCGCCTCCGACGCCGACAGCAGCGGCGCCTGGAGCTACACCGACGACACCGGCACCACGGTCAAGCTCGACGAGCAGCCCAAGCGCATCGCGAGCTTCGCCGACTACGCGCTCGGCCTGCACGGCAACGGCATCGACCCCGTCGCGGTCTTCGGTCGCGTCGACGTCGCCACCGACAAGCGCTTCACGGACTACGACCTCGGCGACACGACCATCGTCGGCAACAGCTACGGCGAGATCGACCTCGAGGCACTCGCCGAGGCGGCACCCGACCTCATCGTGACCGGGATCTACCCGACCGATCGCGACGGCACGCTCGACCTCAAGGGCCCGTACTACGGTGTCGCCGACGTCGAGCAGCAGGAGCAGCTGGAGAAGATCGCTCCGGTCGTCGCCATCAAGGTCGGCGGCAAGGGTGCCGACGTCATCGCCTCGCTCAACAAGCTGTCCGAGGCGCTCGGAGCCGACGAGGACACCATCGCCGCGGCGAAGGAGAAGTACGACGCCGCAGCAGCGGACCTGACCGCCGCAGCGAAGGAGACCGACCTCGAGGTCACGCAGATGTACGCGGACGCGAGCGGCATCTACGTCGTCAAGCCGCAGGACGAGCCGGAGACGGAGCTGTACAGCGAACTCGGCGTGAAGTACACGAACGCGAACCCGGACGGCTACTACTACTGGGACATCTACAGCTGGGAGAACGCCGGCCAGGCGATGACCGGTGACGTCCTGCTCGTCAACGTCGAGGGCTTCCAGCAGAGCGACCTCGAGGCGCAGGCGACCTTCGCCTCGCACCCGGCGCTCGTCGCCGGCCAGATCCACTCCTGGAACACCGCCGCCCTCGACTACACGTCTCAGGCGAAGCAGATGGAGACGCTCGCCGGGATCCTCCGCGAGTCGAAGGCGCTGTAGCGAGCACGGGGTGGGGCGGCCCTCGGGCGCCCCACCCGTGTGCTCCCGACGCACCGGATCGGCTCCGGAGTGTGCCGACCGCACATGGGCCGGGCCTCCAGACGGCCGGTAGCCTCGTCAGGCGTCCCGGCCGTCCGGGTGCGCCCAACACGAAGGAGTGCCATGGCCATCCAGAGCGCGCGCGAGAGCGACCCACGCGGATCCGACACCACCACCGTCGGCCAGAGCGACATCGATCGCGACGGCCTCGACTCCCGGGTGCAGCGTCGCCGCGCCATCCTCGCCAGCTCGGTCGGCACCGTCATCGAGTGGTACGACTTCACCCTCTACGGGCTGGCCTCCGCACTCGTGTTCGCGCCGCTGTTCTTCCCCGGCGCCGGTGACCTCGCCGGCCTGCTCGGCGCGTTCGCCGGCTTCGCGGTCGGCTTCGGTGCCCGCCCGATCGGCGGCCTGATCTTCGCCCATTATGGCGACAAGCTCGGGCGCAAACCGACGCTGCTCATCACGCTCCTCTTCATGGGCGTCGCGACCACGATCATCGGGTTGCTCCCCACCGCCGAGACCATCGGCATCTGGGCACCGATCCTGCTCATCGTGCTGCGGATCTTCCAGGGCATGGGCTCGGGCGCCGAGTTCGCGGGCGCGATCACGATGGCGAGCGAGTCCGCCGACGTGAAGCACCGCGCGTTCGCCGCCTCGTTCCCCGGTGCCTCCGTGTACGTGGGCATGGCGCTCGCGACCACCGTCTTCGCCGTGGTGAGCACGCTGCCGATCGAACAGTTCCAGAGCTGGGGTTGGCGGATCCCGTTCCTCGCGAGCGTCGTCATCGTGGCCTTCGCCCTGTACTTCCGCCTGCGCGTGAAGGAGACGAAGGCGTTCGAGAGCGCCGAGGAGCGCGGTGCCGTCACCTCCGCTCCGCTGGCCGGCGCGATCCGCTCGCACTGGCGCGTGATCATCTGCGGCATGGCGCTGTTCACGTTCGCCCTGCCATGGGTCTACGTCGTGCAGGTGTTCTCGCTGTCGTACGTCACGGGCACGCTGAGTGTGCACCCGACGGAGGCGCTCATCGGCCTCATCGTCGCCGAGGTCCTGACCATCCCGACGGCGCTGCTGTTCGGTCGCCTCGCCGACCGCATCGGTCGCAAGCCCGTCCTCATGGGCGCCGCGATCTTCGGTGTGGTCTACGCGTTCCCGATGTTCCTGCTCTACAACACGGAGCAGTCGACCCTCGTCGCGCTGGGCCTGATCCTCGGCCTCGCCGTCATCCAGGGTGCCACCATCGGCACCTCGGGGGCGCTGCTCGCCGAGATCTTCCCGACCTCGATGCGCTGGAGCGGCATCGCGCTCTCCCGCGAGATCCCGGCCGCCCTCGTCGGCGGGACGGTCCCGCTCGTCGCGACCGCGCTCGTCGCCGCGAGCGGTGGGGCACCGTGGTTGGTGGCGGCGTACCTGCTGGTGCTCAGCGCGATCGGCATCGTCGGGATCGCGTTCCTTCCGGAGACCCTGCCGCGCAAGCAGCGGGACTGACGCGAGCCCCGGCCCCGCCCTTCGACACGCTCAGGAACCGCCCGTCGAAGGGCGACGTCACCCGGGTGCACTTCGACAAGCTCAGTGACCGGGAGAGGTGCACTCAGTGACCGGGAGACGTGCACTCAGTGACCGGGAGCAGGAATCCCTCCGCTACTCCTCGTCCCAGGTCATGCGACGGCCCATCACGGGCACGGAGGCCAGGAGTTCTCGGGTGTAGGCGTCCTCGGGAGCAGCGAGGACGGTGGCCGTGGGGCCCGCCTCGACGACCCGGCCGGCCTGCATGACGCTCACCGCGTCGCACATGTAGTTCACGACGGCGAGGTTGTGGGAGATGAACAGCACCGTGAGTTCGAGCTCGCGCTGCAGCTCGCGCAGCAGGTTGAGGACGACGCCCTGCACCGACACGTCGAGCGCCGAGGTGATCTCGTCGGCGATGAGGACCTCCGGTTCGGCCGCGAGCGCCCGGGCGATCGTGATGCGCTGCCGCTGACCACCCGAGAACGCCGACGGCAGGTCATTCGCCCGGTCCGGGTCGATGTGCACGCGCTCGAGCAGCTCACCCACCCGGGACCGCTGCTCCGAGCGACTCCAGGAGCGCCCCGTCGCCCGGGACCCCTCGGCGATCGACAGTCCGATCGGCATGCGCGGGTCGAGCGCGGAGTACGGGTCCTGGAAGACGAGCTGCACGCGTCGACGCGCACGACGGGCAGCGGACGAGCGCCCCACGATGTCGGCGCCGTTCAGTCGGATGCCGCCGGCGCTCGGGATGACGAGGCCGACGGCGGCCGCGGCGACCGTCGACTTGCCCGAGCCCGACTCCCCCACGAGCCCGTGGGACGTGCCCGGTCGGACCGTGAGGTCGAAGCCGTCGACCGCGGTGTGCGCGGACACGCCGTGGCCGTAGCGGACCGTGAGGCCGGAGAACTCGAGACCGGTCATGCGCGCTGTCCTTCGATGGTGATGGGCCCTTCGACAACCGGATCCTGAGCTTGTCGAAGGGCAGGGACCAGGGGGTCCTCCTCGTCGATCTCGTCGATCGCACCGATGACCGGGAGCGGCATGGTGCGGTCGGAGGTCATGTCGGGGACGCAGGCGATGAGCCCACGGGTGTACGGATGCCGCGCCTCGTGGAGGCGGTCGGCATCGAGCGATTCGACGATGCGGCCGTCCTTCATGACGAGGATGCGGTCGCAGAACCCGCTGACGAGGGCGATGTCGTGCGAGATGAGCAGGATCGCAGCGCCCGTCTGCTCCTGCGCCTCGTGGAGGACCCGGAGGACCTGACGCTGCACCGTCACGTCGAGCGCCGTCGTGGGCTCGTCGGCGATGAGCAGCTTCGGGCGGCCCATGAGTCCCATGCCGATCATGGCCCGCTGGCGCATGCCGCCGGACAGCTCGTGCGGGAACTGCTTCAGGCGCTTGGCCGGAAGCGGGATCCGCACCGACTCGAGTGCGGCCTCGGCACGCTTCGTGGACTCGGCCGTCGACAGCCCCTCGTGGACCTCGACGGTCTCGCGGAGCTGCTTCCCGATCGTGAGCGAGGGGTTGAGCGAGGTGAGCGGGTCCTGGAAGACCATGGCCAGCTCGAGACCGAGGCGGCTGCGCTCGGCCTTCGTGAGCGGAGCGGTCATGTCGATCCCGCGGAAGCTCAGCTCCGAGGCCTGTACCGAGGAGTCCGGCCCGAGGAGGGCGGCGATCGCCATCGCGCTCACCGACTTGCCCGATCCGGACTCGCCGACGACACCGACGACCTCTCCGGGCATGATCGTGAGGCTGATGCCGTGGACGCGCTCGACGAGTCGGCCGTCACGGTCCGGGAAGGCGACGCGGAGGTCGCGCACCTGCACGACGGGCTCCTGGTCGGCCGGGGTCGCAGCCGCAGCCGAGGCGGTCGCGGGAGCCGCGGTGCGACGTCGCGCCGGCGCAGGCAGGCCGAGCAGCCGCTTCGAGGACTCGTTCCAGAGCTCGCCGAGCTGCGTGAAGATGACGCCGCACACGACGAGCGCGATACCGGGACCGATCGCCGCCATCGGGTTGCCGTAGATGCGGGCGATCCCGAGGCCGAGGAGACGCCCCCAGTCGTACTCGGGCGCCTGGACCCCGAGACCGAGGAAGGACAGGCCGGCGAAAGCGAGCAGCGTGCCGGAGGCGGAGACCGCTGCGTTCACGAGCATCGGCGGGAGCATGTTCGGCATGACGTGCCGGACGAGCACCTCCGCCTGCCCGACACCCGCGATCCGCGCGGCCTTCACGTAGTCGCGACCGATGAGCGACGACGCGAGCGTGTAGGTGAGGCGGGCGAAGGTCGGCACGCCGGCGAACCCGACGGCGAGCATCGCGCCGGTGGCGCTCGCGCCCCAGATCACCGAGAAGAACAGCGCCATGAGGAGCCACGGGAACGACAGCAGGATGTCGATGAGGGCGGTGACGAGTCGGCGGAGCGGTCGAGGCAGGACCGTCGCGACGGCCCCGAGCACGACGCCGCCGACGACCGAGATCGCCGTGGCGCCGAGGGTCAGGAGCACGGACACCCGCGTAGCGACCATGACCCGGGCGAAGACGTCCCGGCCGAGCTCGTCGGTGCCGAAGGGGTGGGCCAGGCTCGCACCGGCGAGGCGGTCGGCCACGGACGTCGTGTCGGCGGCGGACCCCCAGACGGTCGGGCCGACGACCGCGACCACGATGATCAGGAGCGCGCCGATCGCGCCGGTGAGGCCGCGCGGGGTGCGGAGGCGGTCGAGCACCGGCGATCGGCGTGAGGGTGTGGGACTGGAGGTGGTCGGACGGATGCTCATGAGCTCAGCCCTCCGTGATCGAGGAGCGCGGATCGATCGTCGCGAGCGCGATGTCGATGAGGAGGTTGAGACCGAGGACGAGGATCGCGTACACGAGCACGATGCCTTGGATCATCGGGTAGTCCTTCGAGGTGATCGACGAGACGATGCTCGTCCCGAGACCGGGGATGGCGAAGACCGTCTCGATGAGCACGGTGCCGGCGACCATACCCGTGAGGATGATGCCGCCGATCGTGAGCGTGGACGTCACCATGTTCGGCAGCGCGTGCCGGAGGTAGACGAGGTGTGTCGGGAGGCGCTTGCTCCGTGCCGTGGTCATGTACGGCATCTCGAGGACGGCCAGCATCTCCACGTGCACGATGCGGGCCAGGTAGGCCATCGGGCCGACCGCGAGGGCCACCACCGGCAGGATCGCCTGGTCGAAGCCTCCCCAGCCGGCGGCCGGGAGCACCTTGAGCCCGATGCTGAACACGGCGATGAGACCGACGGCGAGCAGGAGGCTCGGGATGGCGATCAGCACGCCGAGCAGACCCGAGACGCCGAGGTCGGCGAGTCGGCGGCGGCCGGTGCGCGAGGACACCGCGGTCGCGACGCCGATGGGGAAGGCGCCGATCGCCGCGAGGAGGAAGGACGCGACCGCGAGGGTGAGCGTCACCGGGAAGCGCTGCGCGATCGTGTCGGCGACCGGCCGCTGCGACCCGATCGCCGTGCCGAAGTCGCCGCGGAACAGTCCGCTGACGTAGTTGACGAACTGCTCCGGCACCGGCACGTTCAAGCCGAGGTCGGCGCGCGTCCGCTCGACGAGTTCCGGCGTCGCACTGTTCCCGAGCGCAGCCCGCACCGGGTCGCCCGGCACGAGCTGCACGATCAGGAACGTCGCGACGATGACGATGGCGAGGGAGACGAGCACCCGGCCGAGTCGTCGGAGGATGAAGGACGTCCGCGGGGAGAGTCCGCCGAGGACGCCACGACCCCCTCGACGCGCGACCGCCGGGCCGCCGGGGCCCGTGGCCGGGTCGGTGGCCTGCCCGGTGGTCACGGTCGAGGGGATCGCCATGATCAGCCGACCATCCGGATGCTCGTCGGGCGGATGAAGTTCGGCCGCTCGACCTCGGCGCCGTTCAGGTACATGAAGTCCTGCGCGTCGGCGATCGGGAACACGTCCGTCCGCTCGATGAGCTTCGCCTCGGCCTGCTGCCAGAGGTCGCAGGTCTCCTCGGGGCTGGCCGTCTTGGCCTGCTCGGCGAGCGCGTCGTACTCCGGGTTGTCGACGAACATGAAGTTGTTGCCGCCCTTGTCCGGGGTCTCGCCACCGAAGAAGGTGTTCACGATGACCGGTCCGCCCGGAGCGATCTGCACGAAGCCGGTGTCCCAGTCGAAGGTCGAGAACAGCTGCTCGGACCAGGCGTTCGCGTCGTTGCCCGAGAGCTCCGTCGTGACGCCCAGCTCGTCCCAGGTCTGCTGCACGAGCTCGGCCGCTGCCGCGTGGCTCGGGGTGGCCGCGTCGTAGATGAACTTGATCGTCAGCGGCTCACCGTCCTTCGACCGCTTGCCATCCGAACCGAGCTTCCAGCCCGCCTCATCGAGCAGCTCGCCGGACTTCTCGACGTCCGTCTCGGGGAGCGTCCACTGCGGGCCGTCGGCGACGCAGAGGTAGGGGCTCTTCACGACGAGCGACTTCGATTCCTCGGCGGTGCCGTCGGTGACGACCTCGCCGACCTGCTCGCGGTCGATCGCGGTGACGAGGGCCTCACGGACGAGCGGGTCGGAGGTGGGACGCTCGGGACGCTCGTTGAAGAGCATCTCGCCGATCGGGTTTCGCACGCCCTCGCTGCCGAGACCGGCCGCCTCGACGCGGTCCTGGTCGGCGCCGCCGATGCTCGCGGCGTTCACGTCACCGGAGAGCAGCAGGTTCGCGGCGGTCCCGGGGTCGGTGACGACGCGGACCTCGAAGGTGTCCGGCAGGCCCTTGGTGTCGCTCGTGACGTCCTCGGGACCCCAGGTGTAGTCGTCGCGCTTCGTGAAGGTGTAGCTGGAACCCGGGGTCGCCTTGTCGAGGGTGAAGAGGCCGGTGCCGTTCATCGTCTCGACGAGGGAGTCGGGGTCGTCGAGGCCGGCCTGGCAGACCATCTCGACGGTGCCGGTGTTGGCGAGGATGAACGGGTCGGGCGTCGAGCTCGTGACGGTGAGCTGGTTGCCGTCGGCGGTCGCGGTCATCCGCTCGGAGACCTGCGCGCCGTAGTAGAAGGTCGCGTTGGCCGGGTCGGCGTTGTAGGTGATGTTCGCCGCGGCGGTCTCCGCGGTGAACGGGGTGCCGTCCGCGCAGGTGATGCCGTCCTTGAGCGTGTAGGTGATGGAGGTGGAGCTCGCGTCCTCCTCCCAGCTCTCGGCCAGCCAGGGCAGGAGCTCGCCGTCGGCGTTGACGTACACGAGCGACTCGTAGTGGAAGCTGATGATCTCGCGGGCCTCGAGGCTGATGCCCGTCATGGGGACGAGGCTGCCGGGGTCGCCGCTCATCGCGGTGACGAAGGTGCCGCCGGAGACGTACTCGCCGGAGGGATCGGAGGATTGCGAGGAGGTGCACGCGGTGAGGGCCACCGCGGTGAGGGCCGCGGTGGCGAGGGCCGCCGCGGCTTTCCGCTTGCTGTTCATGCTGGATCCTTCGTACTCGGGTGGCCGTGGTGCGCGGGTGGCCGGATCAGATGGGGTGAGGTGCCGTGCTGGTGCTGGTGGAGAGCTGTGCTGGTGCTGGGGTGGGTCAGATGCGCTGTCGGGTCGCCGTTCCGATGCGGGCGAGCGGACCCGCCGCCTTCACGGAGACCTTCAGGGTGGGACGGGTGGCGTACGAGACGGGGGTCTCGAGCACGTCGACGATCTCGACCGAGCGCGGGTCTGCGCCGGCCTGGATCGCCTTCTCGATCGCGGAGCGTCCTGCCTCCTCGATGGCGGCTGCGCGGTCGGCGAAGTCGCAGAGCTGATCTGAGCGCCCACCGGCGAGCGCGATGGCCGCGCCCACGGCGTTGGCGACGTTGCCGCGCGCCGGGCGCAGGACCTCGCTCGCGCCGAGGACGGCGTCCGGGACGAGGAATCCTCCGCCGCCGACGACGACGAGCGGGAGGCCGGTGCGGCCGAGCGACATGCGCTCGACGGCGGACTCGATGCGTTCGTGGGCGACGCCGAGCGCGTGCTCGAGTGCTTGGCGGGTCGCGCGGTCGAGGGGCGGCAGCTCGCGGTCGGCGATGCCGAACTGGAGCGAGGCCGCGTCGGTGAGGGTCGGGGTGGTGCCGCCGAACAGCAGCGCCTCCTCGGTGAGCCGGTAGCCGACCGAGTCGTGCCGCGGGACACCGGTCGCGGTGTCGACGATCGTGCCGCCGCCGAGGCCGACGCTCAGGATGTCGGGCATGCGGAAGTTCGTCCGGACGCCACCGACCTCGCGGGGCAGGGTCGACTCGCGGGGGAACCGGTCGACGAGTACGCCGAGGTCGCTCGTCGTGCCGCCGACGTCGATGATGATCGCGTTGTCGGCACCGGAGAGGAACGCGGCACCGCGGATGGAGTTCGCCGGCCCGGAGCCGATCGTGAGCACCGGGTAGCGCGCCGCGTACTCGACGGCCATGAGCGTGCCGTCGTTCTGGGCGAAATAGGTGGTCGCGTCGAGTCGCTCCTCGGCGACGACGGTCGTGAGCGCGTTCGTGACGTCGCGGGCGACGGCATAGAGGGACGCGTTCAGGACGGTCGCGTTCTCGCGCTCCAACAGGCCGAGCGCGCCGATCTCGTGGCTCAGCGACACCGGGATGTCGACCCCGACGTGGTCCTGGACGAGCGCCTCGACCTCGAGCTCCTGTTCGGGGAACGAGGGGCTGAAGATCCCGCAGACGGCGACGGCGTCGAAGGTGCCGGCCAGGGCGTCGAGCTCCCGACGGATGAGGTCGCGGTCGAGCGGGGCGATCGGGTAGCCGTCGACGAGGTGGCCGCCGCCGGCGAGGATGCTCCCCGCGAGGACGACGTCGCGCAGCTCCCGCGGCCAGCCGGCGAGCGGCGGGAGCGAGGTGGCGGCGGGCGAGCCGAGCCGGATGACGACGACGCGTCCGAGGTCGCGTCGGTTGACGATCGCGTTCGTCGCGTGGGTGGTGCCGAGCATGACGCGGGTGACGAGGCCGCGCTCGTCACCGAGCTGGTCGAGGACCTCGGCGAGCGCCGCCCGGATGCCGCCGGTGACGTCGCGGGTGGTGGGCTGCTTCGTCCACGAGACGACCTCGCCCGTGCCCGAGAGCGCGACGGCGTCGGTGTTGGTCCCGCCGACGTCGATGCCGATCGCGAGTTCACCCGAGGTGTCGGTGACGGTGTTGGTGCCGGCGCTCATCGGGTCGCTCCAATGGTCTCGTCGGCGCTCACGCCGAACGGCTCGTAGTCGAGGTCGTAGCCGAACGCGCGCGGGCCGGCGAGTTCGAGGCCGCGCTCGGTGCGCCACAGTGGGTCGCACGCCCAGGCGAGGACGCTCACCCGTTGTCCGAAGCGCAGCATCTCGGTGGAGATCGCGTCGCCCGTCTCGGAGTCGACGATCGTGACGAGGTCGGGGACGCTGACGATGACCGCTCCGTCCTCCATCACGACGAGGTTCTCGTTCTGGATCTCCACGCGGGTGAGGCGACCGCGGTGCTCGCCGATCCCCTCGACCGTGACGGAGCCGCGGGTGAACCCGCCCTCGGTGCGGCGCTCGATGTCGACGACCTTGCCGCCGGTGATGAGGGATGCGCCGAGTTCGTCCGTGAGTGCGCCGACGGGGTCGGTGGCGGTGAGGAGCCGTCGCCCGACCTGCACGGCGCGACTGACGCTGCCCTCGATGACCGCGCCGCGGACGGTGTCGCGGTCCATGACGTAGTTGGCGCCGATCGAGATCGCTCCGCTGGCCACGGTGAGGGCGCGGGCGTGGCGCTCGAGCCAGGCGAGGCTGACCGGCCGCAGGATCGAGACGTTGCCGATCACATCGCTGAGGACCGCGTACCCGGGCGGGAGGTTCGCGACGTTCATCGCGGTCATCGGCGCCTCCGGGAATGCGCGCCCCATGCCGTCGGCGTCGAGGATGCTGAGGCCGAGGCTCGCGGCCCAGCCGACGGGCCCGACGCCGTTGCTGCCGCCGATCTCCGTCGCCATGATCGTGGTGATGCGCTTGCCCGTGAGTCGCTCGATCTCCTCGACGATGATCTCGGCCTGGCCGCTCGCGCCGAGCATCTCGAAGCCCACCGAAGGGGCACCGATGCCGGACATGGCGACGACCACGTCGTCCGCGTCGAGGTCGGCGACCTGTTTGACGGGGACCGGACCGAACCGCTCCAGGGCGATCTCGACGCCGAGCTGCGGGGTCTGCACCGCGCCGCCGCCTCCGGTGCCGAAGATGGCGCATCCTGCGGCGAGCGCCGGCACGTCGGCCAAGGTGATGCTGGTGATCGGCGTGGCCGACGCTGCGGAGCGTGCAGCGGGGTGGTTCGTTGACATGTACCGAGCGTAGGCAGGGTGGGGAATCACGACAATGTTCCCGTAGCCCACACAATCGGGGCAGAATGTGCTCATGGCCCAAGTCACCGTTGCGGACGTCATCCTCCAAGCCGAGCATCTCGGCGCCCGTTGCGTCGCCGGTGCCCCCGCGGGCGTGCCGGTCACCGGCGTCGAGATCCTCGCGCTCGATGAGTTGAACGACGCGACCGAGCACTCCATCGCCATCGTGACAACCCCCGACGGTGCCGTCCCGAGGCCGTACCAGGTCGACATCGCCATCCGCCGGGCCATCGCCGCGGGCTGCGCCGGCCTCGTGTTCGTCGGTGCGTTCCCGGTCGCCGAGACCTCCCGGGCTCTCGCGGACCGCGGTGGTCTGCCGGTGATCATGAGCGAGGGCATCGCCTCCGACCTCGCCGTGCTCATGGACCGCACCATCCGCGGCGGGGCCGAGGAGGCGATGTCGCGCGCCGAGTTCGCGATCCAGCGGGTGATCAGCGCGTCCGCGGCCGAAGCCGAACAGGCGTCGGGTGTCGGCGTGCGGGAGGCGATCCTCGAGGTCGCCAGCACGACGCTCGGGGTGCCGGTCACGCTCGTCGAGGATGCGAGTGCCAGCTGGCTCGAACCCGACGCGGTGTGCATCGGTGAGATCCCGATCGGCCGGGTCCACGCCGAGCGCGACGACCCGGCGGCAGCGATCGCCCTCCCGGTCATCGCCTCCGTCCTCTCGCGCGCCCTGCAACGGGAGCTGCACGGCCGGTTCGGTTCGGTGCGCTCGCGGGCGGAGCTCATCATCGAGCTGATCTTCGCCGAGTCGTCCCGCATCGACGGCTTCGCGATGGACGCGGTCCGCGCCGGGCTGCCGTTGCAGCTGTCGCACGCGGTGGCGTGGCTGACCCCGAAGCACGCGAGCGATCCCGACCGCAGGGCGCCCACCGTCCTCGCACCGTCCGTCGAGCTCTTCGCGCTGCAACTCGTCGACCAGCGCGAGGAGCAGTGGCACCTCGCGATGCGGCGCGACGAGATCGTCGTCATCGCATCGGAGGAGCTCGGCGCACCCGACCACCAGCGGCGCCTGCGCGACGTGATGGAGCGGATCGTCGCGCACGCCGCGACGATCGCAGGGCCGGAGTGGACGTTCACCGTCGGGCTCGGGACGCCGCAGAGCGGGGCGGCGGGGCTCCGGCAGTCGGCGACCGAGGCGCGGGTCGCTGCGGAGGCCGCCATCGCGGGTGGTCGCTTCGGCACCATGGAGGCGACGGACGTCACCGGGCTGCGGCGGGTGCTCCTCGACTTCTACGCTTCACCGCTCAGCCGGACGCTCCTCGACGACATCCTCTCGCCACTCGACGCCCTCGGACCGGAGCGGGCCACGATCTCGGTGCGGACGCTCCTCGCGTACCTCAGCCATCGGAACTCGCTGGCGCGTGCCGGGGCGGAACTGAACCTGCATCCGAACGCGGTGAACTACCGCATCCGGCGCATCGAGCAGTCGCTCGAACTCGACCTCGCCGACCCCGACGTCCGCTTCGCCGCGGAACTCGCCTGCCGGGTGCGCCTCATCGGCATGCCGTGAGGTGAGGCGAATCGTCGTTCTCGGGCGTCCAGTGCGACGAATCGCCTCATCTCAGCCCTGCGACGCCGCGCTCCTCGCCACCCGGACGATGCCGGCGGCGAGCGTCGGCCAGAGCTCGGCGGGGATGAGATGCCCCATGCCGGGGAGGACGTGGAGCTCGGCCGCCGGCATCGCCTGAGCGATGTCCACGGCGGAGGACCAGTGCAGGACGTTGTCCTCGCGACCGTGGAGCACGAGGGTCGGCACGGCCACGTCGCGCAGTCGTTCGAGCCGCTCCGGCGCACGCAGGAGCGCCGCCCACTGCCGGCTGAAGCCCTCTGGCGCGTAGCCACGATCGTAGGCCTCACCTGTCGCCCACACCTCCCAGGCGGTGTCCGGCTGGTAGCGCGCGCCGGGCACGGGTGCGGCGAGCTCCGCCATCGCGGCGACGGACTCCTCGCGGGTGTACCGCACCGGCTCGACGAGCAGCTCGGGCCGCTCACCGTGCAGGATGTAGCGCGGGTCCTGGCCGGGGATCGTGGACAGCAGGCCGAGGCTCAGCACGCGCTCCGGGTGGTCGAGCGCGACCATCTGCGCCATCATGCCGCCCATCGAGTGCCCGACGAGGTGCGCCTGCTCGACCCCGAGATGGTCGAGCACCCGCAGGACGTCGTCGCCCATGTCGCCGAGCGAGTACCCGCCGTCGAGGTCGGTCTCGCCGCCGAACCGCTGCGAGAAGCCGACGTCGCGGTTGTCGAACCGCACGACCCGGAAGCCCTCGTCCACGAGCATTCTCCGGAACGGATCGCGCCAGGTCAGCAGCTGCGCGCCACCGCCGGCGATGAGCACGATCACCGGGTGGGCGGGGTCGCCCTCCACCTCGTAGTAGATCGAGACGTCGTCGGTGTCGGTGTACGGCATGCGGTACTCACTCTCTCGGAGGTGCGCCCTGGCGGGCGGTTCGAGGCTAGCCCGCGGCCTGTCCGGGCACCATGTGCCCGGACACCACGGTTCCGGAGGAGACTGTGCCGACGCCCCAGTCGTCGGTACCGAGGGCAACGCGGGTAGGCTCGCGACATGAGCGCCGAACCCCTCTCCGGAGACGACACCCTGCAGCTGCCCGAGTTCGAGACCCCGCCCGCCGAGCCCATGCTGCTCGCTCAGCAGTGGCTCGCCGCAGCGATCGAGCGGGACGTCAGCGAACCCCGGTCGATGACCCTCGCGACCGGCACCTCGGTGGGCGTCGTGAGCGCGCGCACCGTCGATGTGAAGACCCTCGACGATCGCGGCCTGATCTTCGGCTCCTCGACCGAGAGCCGGAAGGGCGGGCAGCTCGCCGAGAACCCGAGCGCCGCCCTTCAGGTGTACTGGCGCGAGACGATGCAGCAGCTCCGCTTCGAGGGCCGCGTCGAGCAGCTGAGCGACGAGGAGTCCGACGCGCTGTTCGCCGACCGCTCGCCCAAGTCACGAGCGGCGACGGCGGTCGCCCACCAGTCGACGCCGTTCCGCGACGGCCCGGAGGAGACCCTCGACGCCCTCATCGCGCGGGCCGACGAGCTGCTCGAGCGCGAGGGCGACGACGTCCCCCGCCCGGCCACCTGGGTCGGATTCCGGCTCGTCCCCGACATGGTCGAGTTCTGGCACGCCAGCCGCGACCGCATGCACCGGCGCCTCCGCTACCTCGCGGCCGACGGCGGCTGGATCGTGGACCGCCTGCAGCCGTAGCGGAGAGGCGACCACCGGCCGCCCGCACTACCTCGGCGCGCGGACGACCACGACGCCACCGACGGGCGGCTCGACGACCGCGGTGCCGTTGTCGGCGTCGACCGCGATGACGTAGGCACCGACGGCCACGCGCTGCACACCGGCGGTCGCCGGGTGCACGATGACGTCGAGCCCGGGCTCCACCCGGGAGACCTGCCGGTCGGCCGGGTCGGGGTCGGTCGTGAGCACGTGCGCCGGGTGCGTCCGCTCGGCGGCGGCTGCCGCCTCCCGGCGCGTCAGCTCACTCGACGGCGTGGCGACGTGCGCTGCCGTCCCCGCGGTCACGCCGGCTCCGAGGGCCGCCGTCTCCGCACCGTCGACCGCGTTCCGCGGCTCGCCGCTCGACGGGGCGGTCGCGACCGAACCCGTGTCATGCGGGTGGCTGCGCTCGAGCGCGGCACCCTCGACGTCGACGTTCGGGAGGATGCGGTCGAGCCACTTCGGGATCCACCAGGCGCTCTTCCCGAGCAGATGCATGACCGCCGGGATGAGGAGCATACGGACGACGAACGCGTCGACGAGCACACCGAACGCGAGACCGAACCCGATCGACCGGATCATCGCCGAGTGGGAGAAGATGAACCCGCCGAAGACGGAGATCATGATGATCGCCGCCGCCACGACGACCGTGCGGCCGGCGTGCAGCCCGCGCTGGACCGCCAAGCGCGCCGGGGCACCGTGGGCGAACGCCTCACGCATGCCGGACACGAGGAACAGCTGGTAGTCCATCGCGAGCCCGAAGAGGATGCCGATCAGGATCGTCGGCAGGAAGCTCAGGATGGGTCCCGGGTCGTGCACGCCGAACACCGGTCCGAGCCAGCCCCACTGGAAGATCGCCGTGATGCCACCGAAGGTCGCCGCGAGCGACAGCATGAAGCCGAGCGTCGCCGTGAGCGGCACGAGGATCGAGCGGAACACGAGGATCATGATGATCAGCGACAGACCGACCACGAGCGCCAGGTAGAGCGGGAGGGCGTCGGACAGCTGCTTCGAGACGTCGATGTTGCCGCTCGCACTGCCGGCCACGCCGAGCTCGACGTCACCCGACAGCGGCGAGAGGTCGCGCAGGTCGCGGACGAGCTGCTCCGTGGAGACCGCGTTCGGGCCCTCCTTCGGGATCACCTGGAAGGCGAGCACGGAGTTGTCGTCCGATGCGCCCACCGGTGCGACGGCCTTCACGTCGTCCTGGTCGGCGATCTCCTGGCCGATCCGCACCTGCTCGTCGAGGACCTCCTCGTCGGTGGCGGCGTCGGGCAGCGTGGCGACGACGAGCAGCGGCCCGTTGACGCCGGCACCGAACTTGTCCTCGATGAGTGTGTAGGACTGGTACTGCGTCGAGTCGACGGCTTCCGAGCTGCCGTCCGGCAGGCCGAGGCGCATGTCGAGCGCGGGGATCGCGACGACGCCGAGCACGACGAGTCCGGCGACGAGCGTGCCGACGGCGCGCAGCGTGCCCATGGGCTTGGTCGGGACGGCGTCCGGACGCGGCGTGCCGATGGTGCCGCGTGCCTTCCGGCTGAGGATGCGGAGGCCGAGCAGCGACAGCAGGGCGGGCGTCAAGGTGACCGCGAGCAGGATCGCGACGGCGACGCAGATCGCGCCGACGGTGCCCATCAGGCCGAGGAAGGGGATGCCCGTGACGTTGAGCGCCAGCAGCGCGACGAGGACGGTCGATCCTGCGAAGACGACGGCGTTGCCCGAGGTGCCGTTCGCGAGTCCGATGGACTCGTGCAGCTCGACGCCCGCGAGCAGCTGCTTGCGGTGTCGGTTGAGGATGAACAGCGAGTAGTCGATGCCGACCGCGAGCCCGAGCATGACGCCGAGCACCGGCGTGATCGAGAGCATGTCGACGACGCCCGAGAGCGAGAGCGACGCGGTGACGCCGACACCGACGCCGACGATCGCGGAGACGAGCGGGAGCGATGCGGCGATGACCGTGCCGAGCATGACGAGCAGCGTGATCGCCGCGATGATGAGGCCGATCGCCTCACCCACGCCGAACAGCTGCGGCAGGCTCTGCGCGAGCTCGTTCGAGAACTCGACCTCGACGCCCGACGGGACGTCCTCCTTCACCTGGTCGATGACCGACTGCTTCGTCTCCGGCGTGACCTCCTGCTGACGCTTGTCGAAGACGACGTTCGCGACCGCTGTGGTGTCGTCGGTCGAGACGGTGCGGATGCCCGAGGAGAGGTCGAGGAGCTGGGAGGAGAGCTCGAGCTTCGTGCTCTGCTCGTCGAGCTTCGCGAGGTTCTCGGTGATGGTGGCCTGCTGGGCGTCGAGCGCCGTCTGCTGCTGCGTGATGGCGGTCTGCTGGGCGTCGAACTGGGCCTGTGCGGCGGCCGGGAGCGTGCCGCCGGCGGCCTGCTGCGCCTGCGCGAGCGCGGCGCTCAGCTGGGTCTGCGCGTCGGTCAGCTGCTGCTGTCCGGCGTCGAGCTGCGTCTGGCCGTCGGTCAGCTGGGTGCGGCCGTCGTCGATCTGCGTCTTGCCGTCGGAGATCTGCTTCGCCTGGTCGGCGATCGTCTCCTGCGTCTCGAAGGGGTTGACCGTGGTGTCGACGCCCTTCAGGTCGGCCGTCTCGTCGAGCAGCTCGCCGATCGCGGTCTTCTGGCTGTCGGTGAAGGCGTCGCCGTCCTTCGTGTGGAACACCATCGCCCCGGTGCCGCCGGACGCGCTCGGGAACGACTCCTCGAGCTGGTCGGTGACCTTCGCGGTCGGCGTGCCCGGGATGGTGACGGCGCTCGAGAGGGTGCCACCGAAGGCGAGGAACGCGCCGACCGAGATGCCGAGGATCACGATCCAGGAGATGAGGACGGCCCACGCGCGACGCGCGGAGAAGCGTCCGAGGCGATACAGCAGTTCAGCCAAGGGAGTCTCGATTCTTCGGGAGGTGGTGCTGGTGTCGTGTGCGGGGACGGAACGGGAAGCGGGTCAGTGCGTGGACGCGTAGCCGGTGCGGACGCTCGCGATGAGCCGTTCCAGCAGGTCGGTCCAGAGGGCACGGGCTTCATCGTCCGTGGTGGCGCCGGTACTCGCGATCCAGTGGTGGGCGAGCACTTCGACACCGTGCATGAGGGAGGACACCAGGAAGCCGGCCTCGAGTTCGTCGACGTCGGTGTTGCGCTCGGCCAGTTCGTGGGCGAGCTCCTGGGTGGTGCGGGAGAAGGTGGCCTGGAAGAGCTGCTGCGGGCGCGAGTCGTCGTGTGCGAAGCCGCCGAGCGCGTTCCAGAGGAAGGCGATGACGCGGGGGATGTCGGTCGTGCGAAGCGCTGCGGCGACGTCCTCGAACATCGACACGCGCGACCCGGGGCCTGCCGGTCGTGCGTTGACGGCGGACCGGAAGCTCTCGATCACGACGGCCAGCTCCTCCGTGCAGGAGGTGGTGACGAGGTCGTCGATCGAGGAGAAGTGGTTGAACACCGTGCGGCGCGAGACGTCGGCGCGCTCGGCGATGACGTCGACGTTGAACCCCGCGATGCCCTGCTCCGCGATCATGACGCGGGCGGCGTCGAGGATCGCGCGATGGTGGCGCGCGCGGAGGGCGGCGCGTCGATCCTCGGCGGGGGCGGTGGTGGACACGTGGGTACACTACGTGCACCGATGCACTGAGTGCAACTTGTTGAGGCGGAGTTCACCGATCTGCCAGGAAGCGCTCGAATCACCGTCGATTCGTAGACGAATCGTGGCGACTGAGCCATATGCACCGAAGGCGAGCTAGCCTGGACATCTGGAATTTCAGGAGGGCGGAGGATCGCCGTGAAAACCACCATGGATGCACGCCCCACGAGGTCGACGGGCTGGGTTCACCTGGCGTTCATGGTGGCGTGCGCGCTCGGCATCTCGATTGGAGTGACTGCCATCATCGGCATGTTGCTCGCGGCACTGGCCTTCAGTCAGACGACGACGATCGTCGTCCCGTTCATCGCAACCTTCCACGGGTTCCTGGACACCACCGGAACGCAAGCAGTGACCGTCAGCGGATCGTGGGCCGCCGCAGGGATCCTGGCCATGGTGGCCGCCGCCGCCCTGTCGGCTCTCGCGGCCCGGCGTAGGCGCTGATTTGCCCGAACCTGCACGAATATCCGCGACTTTCGTGCAGGAATGGGCGACTCAGCGACGTCGGGACGGGTGCAGGGATGGACAGATGGTCGGGTCGGGCGGACTGGGCGTCGGATGGGGAGGTCACGGCTCCGGCAAGCTGAGAGCATGACGACAGACGAGAAGCTCGATGCTCCACGAACGGGCTCGGTCCCCACGACGCACACAGCCGCGCCCGCCGCCCCTCGCACGCGGACCGCATGGGCCGCCGTCGCCGTGATGATGGCGACGAGCTTCGTGCTCGTGCTCGCCGAGTTCCTGCCGCCGAGCCTGCTGCCGTCGATGGCAGCCTCGCTCGGGATCACCGAGGGCCAGGCAGGCCAGGCCGTCACCGCGACGGCGTTCATCGGCTTCCTCACCGCACCGACGATCGGCATCCTCGTCCCGCGGCTCGACCGCCGCCTCCTGCTCGTCCTGCTCGCAGCGGCCGCCGCGGTGTCGAGCGCGCTCGTCGCGATCTCCGGCGACTTCGTCATGCTGCTCATCGCCCGCCTCCTACTCGGCGCAGCCCTCGGCGCCTTCTGGGCGATGTCGATCGCGATCGCCGCCCGGTTGTCCGCTCCGCACCACCTCGGTCGGGCGATCATGCTCGTGAACACCGGCACCACCGTCGCGACGGTCGCCGGTGTCCCGGTGGGCACCTACCTCGGTTCGGTCATGGACTGGCGCCTCATCTTCGCCGGTGTCGCGGTCATCACCGCGGTGGTGGCGGTCGCCTTGCGACTCGTCCTGCCGCCCGTCGCCCCGGCGCCGTCCAGCGGCGGTCTGCGGTCGCTCGTCGACACGCTCCGGGTCCCCGGCATCCGCGTCGGCCTCACGGGGCACATCCTGACCGTCCTCGGCCACTTCATCGCCTTCACCTACATCCGGCTCGCGATCGAGCGGGTGCCGGACCTCGACGCGGCCGGTGTGGCCGTCCTCCTCGCGGCGTTCGGTCTCGGCGGCGTGGTCGGCAACTTCGTGATCGGACTCCTCGTCGACCGCCACCTCGCGGCTCTGCGCTTCGTCGTCCCGGCCTTCATCGGCGTCTCGATCGCACTCGTGACCCTGCTCCCGGGGCAGCCTTGGATCGTGACCATCGCGATCACCACCTGGGGCATGGGCTTCGGCGCCTGGCTCACGACCCTGAGCACGTGGATGGGTCGCCTCGTCCCGGACCGCATGGAGTCCGGTGGCGGACTCGTCGTCGCGGGGTTCCAGCTCGCGATCACCGTCGGTGCCGGAGCGGGTGGACTGCTCGTCGACGCGGTCGGCATCGTCCCGGCGCTCACGGTCGCGGCGATCTCCGCGATCATCGGTGGCATCGTCTTCGGGTCGGCGCGCACCGCGCGGTGACGCCGAAGGCCGCCCGGCCGACCGCCTACGCGGCGAGCGCCGCCTCGGCACGCCAACGGGCGGGCGTCAGGCCCGTGTACCGCTGGAAGGCGCGCGCGAACCCGTCTTCCGACGCGTAGCCGAGGGCACCGGCGAGCTCGGCCACGGACGCGTCGCCCGTGAGGATGAGCCCCTTGGCCGTCTCCATGCGCACGGTCGTGAGGTAGGCGCGCGGTGTGTGCCCGACGACCTCGCGGAACCGCTCTGCGAACGCCGACCGCGACATCATGGCGATGCGGGCGAGCGTCTCGAAGGTCCACGGTCGCCCAGGTTCGGCGTGCAGGGCGTCGAGGACCGCACCGATGTGCGGGTCGCCGATGCGCTGCAGCCAGCGCTCCGGTGCGCAGCCGGCCTCGTTCCAGGTGCGCAGCGCGGCCGACACGATCGTGGTCGCGATGCGGCTGCAGATGACGCTGTCGCCCGGCCGCGGACGACCGGCCGCCTGCGGGCAGCCCATACCTTCCAGGAGCGCCACCATCGAGGGCTCCTGGCCGGCGAAATCTCCGACGTACAGGTGCTCGGGCAGCGTCTCCGCCACCTGCTGGCGTTGACCCGGCGGGGTGAACGCGACGTCGAGGAGCTCCGCGTCCTCGAGCGCGACCACCGTCGTGGCGTGGGCGCGGGGGAAGAAGACGAGGTCGCCGGCGTCGAGGTCGCGGGTGCCGTCGGTGGCCGTGAGGCGGACGCGGCCGCTGGAGAGGTAGACGAAGCCGGACGCCGCGTGCGGCCGCCGCAGCGGAACGTTCGCGGCGAGGCGGTCGCGGTCGGTGCCGTGGATCGTCCACTCCAAGCTCGCGAGCGCGCGATCGAAGGTGTCGGTCGCGGGCCCTGCGGGAGCGGTCAGGGTGGTGGTCACACCGTCGTGAACGCGAATGCGTCACCGGATGTTCCGCGACCTGCAAGCTGAGTCGCCCGGATCTGTCCGGTTTCGGAGTGAATCCGAGCAGATTCGGGCGACTCGGTTGCGGCTAGCGCCCGTCGATCACGGACATCAACCCCGCGAAGGCGAAGGCGCCCGGGATGAAGTACAGCAGCGTGCGGGTGACGAGCCAGCTGACCGCGCCGACGGCCACCCAGATCGCATGGAAGCGCGCCCGCACCGTGAGACGACGGCCCTCCTCGCCGACGACCGTCTCCTTCCGGGTCCAGACCTGCTCAGCCTCCATGGCGTCCCGTGCCGCCTCGAGGACGCTCTCCGCGTCCTGTCCCGCCACCCGTTCGTCGCGGTACCGCTCAGCCCTCGTGATGAGACGCGGGACGAGGTCGCTGAGGATCGCGTCGACGGCGACCCAGGGGGCGGCGTACGAGAAGTCGGCGGCCGGCTTACTGAAGAAGACGACCCGATCATCGACCATCTCCACGTTGTAGTACGCCGCGGTGCTGACGAGCGACGACATCACGTCGGGGGTCAGCACGTATCGCGCGTCCGTTCCGTAGCCGGACGGTGCGTAGACGCGGAACCACCGGTCGAAGTCGCCCTCGAGGGAGATACGCAGACCCCGGTCGAGGCCCGGCGGCAGGTCGCTGCGGACGGTGTCGTTCGTCGTCGCGTCGAGCAGGAGGTGCGGGAGCGGGGCCGGTAGCTTCACGGTCAGGTAGTGCCAGTCCCGCGACCGCTTCGCGTCGTCGACGAGGTTGCCGAACTCGACCCGGTCGCCGACGAACCGCGGGTGGGACGACAGCTGCGGCCCCGGCGTGGTGATGAAGGCGTTGTTGTACTTCCCCGTCGTGGTGATGAGCGAGGAGAACATCGCCCGTCCTTTCGGCTCCTCCTCGAAGCCGTTCGCCACCGCGGTCAGGTGGGTCCGCCACTCGGCGAGGCGTGCCTTCGGGGATGGCGGACGTCGCGACCAGCGGTACAGGAACCAGGCCCCGACGAGGAGACCCGCGAGGACGAGCACGGCGACGAGCAACCCGACGACGTCATCGATCTCGACGCGACCGTCGTGGTACTCGTCGACGCTGACCCCGACCGAGACGAGGGCGATCGCGAGGTACCAGAGGACGAGGCTGAAGTAGAGGTGGAAGAGCACTCTCCGCCCGGTGGGCGCCCATTTGGACCGGCCAGAGCGACGCTCGTCCGCCATCGCCGCGGCGACCTCGTGTTCGGGCGCCGTCAGCCACCGCAGTTCCACTGATCCAGATCCCCTCGACGCCCTCGACGTCCAAGCCTAGGACAGCGCGCGCGTGACTATACGCCTGTCGGCACCCGGATGACACACCCCACGGGAATCGGTCGGCAGGCGCAGGCTGGGCGCGAGTGCTGCCCCGCCGGGGCGGGCACCGAGCACTGCACCACCGCGCCGGTCAGGCGTCGAACCAGTCCTCGCGGGGACGGGCGGGAACACACAGCATGTCGAAGGCTCCGAACCGGAACAAGTCGCCCAAACGCATCCGGAAGGACCGCTACGAAGCGGAGCTGGAACGGCTGCAGATCGAACTGGTCGCGATGCAGCGCTGGGTGATCGAGACCGGCGCGCGAGTCGTCGTGGTCTTCGAGGGCCGCGACGCCGCGGGTAAGGGCGGCGCGATCAAGCGCATCGTCCAGTATCTGAACCCGCGTTCGGCGCGGGTCGCCGCCCTGCCGACCCCCGGTGAGCAGGAGCGCGGCCAATGGTATTTCCAGCGGTACATCCAGCACCTGCCGACCGCGGGTGAGATCGTGCTGTTCGACCGCTCCTGGTACAACCGTGCCGGCGTCGAGCGGGTGATGGACTACTGCACTCCGGAGCAGTACCGGCGGTTCCTCCGCCAGACTCCCGTGTTCGAGCGGATGCTCGTCGAGGACGGCATCATCCTCGTCAAGTACTGGTTCTCGGTCTCCGACGAGGTCCAGGAGCAACGGTTCCGCTCGCGCCTCGACGACCCGATGCGCCGCTGGAAGCTGTCCGACACGGACCTCCAGTCGATCACCCGCTGGGAGGACTACTCGCGCGCCAAGGACGAGATGTTCGAGGCCACGGACCACGCGGACGCACCCTGGTGGACGATCGAGAGCGACGACAAGCGGGCGTCCCGGTTGAACGCGATCTCGCACCTGCTCTCTCAGATCCCCTACGAGCAGCGCGCCCCCGAGCCGATCGACATCCCCGCGCGGCCGGGCGCCGACGGGTACGACCGACCCGCGCGCGAACGGTACCGGTACGTGCCGGATCACGCCCACACCCTCGGGAGCTGAGCAGGAGGGCAGGACGGCGGCCTGGAGGAGGAGCACACCGTAGGGAGGTCGTGAGGATCCGCGCGGAAGGCGTATGGAAACCGTGAGGACCGCCGTCGGAGGTCACTGACGGGTGTTGGCTCTGAGCTGTCCCGAACGGGACACCGCACCACGCACCCGCACCACGCACCCACTGGAGTCCTCTTGCTCGACCTCGTCTACGTGCTCGGCGTCATCGCCGTGTTCGCTCTGGTCGGCCTCGTCGCCCGGGGAGTGGAGAGACTGTGATCGTCTTCGAACTCCTCGCCGCCGTCCTGGCCGTCGCCGCCGTCGTGTACCTCGTGTACGCGCTCGTGAAACCCGAGAGGTTCTGATGCAGACCCTCTTCGCGATCCTGCAGGTCTCGACCCTCGTCCTGGTCCTCGTGCTGCTCTACCGTCCACTCGGTGAGTACCTCGCCCGGGTGTACACCTCCGGCAAGGACTTCGCCGTCGAGCGCGGCTTCTACCGCGTGATCGGTGTCGACGCCCGCTCCGAGCAGACCTGGCAGGCCTACCTCCGCGGGGTGCTCGCCTTCTCGCTCGTCGGCGTCCTCCTCGTCTACGCCCTCCAGCGCGCCCAGGCCGTCCTGCCCTTCGCGCTCGGCCTCCCGGCCGTCCCCGAGGGCCTGTCGTTCAACACGGCCGTGTCCTTCGTCACGAACACCAACTGGCAGTCGTACTCCCCCGAGGTCACGATGGGCTACACCGTGCAGCTCACGGGCCTCGCGGTGCAGAACTTCGTCTCCGCCGCCGTCGGCATCGCCGTCGCGATCGCCCTCGTCCGCGGGTTCGCGAGTCGCCGCAGCGGCACCATCGGCAACTTCTGGGTCGACCTCACCCGTGGCACCCTCCGCGTGCTGCTGCCGCTCTCCGTCGTCATGGCGGTCGTGCTGATCGCGGGCGGGACCATCCAGAACCTCAACGGCTTCACCGACGTCACGACCATCACGGGCGCGACGCAGACCATCCCCGGCGGACCGGTCGCCTCCCAGGAGGCCATCAAGCTCCTCGGCACGAACGGCGGCGGGTTCTTCAACGCGAACTCCGCGCACCCGTTCGAGAACCCGACCGCGTGGACGAGCCTCGTCCAGAACATCCTCATGCTCGCGATCCCGTTCTCCCTGCCGCGCACCTTCGGCCGCATGGTCGGCGACCACAAGCAGGGCTACACGATCCTCGCGGTCATGGGCGTCATCTTCCTCGCCTCGTTCTCGATCCTCACGGCGCTCGAAGCCCGCGGCCTCGGAGCGGCACCGATGGCCGCCGGCGGCGCGATGGAGGGCAAGGAGCAGCGTTTCGGCGTCTTCGCCTCGACGCTGTTCGGCTCGACCTCGACGCTCACCTCGACGGGTGCCGTCAACTCGATGCACGACTCCTACACGGCCCTCGGCGGCATGATGCCGATGATCAACATGATGCTCGGCGAGATCGCCCCCGGCGGCGTCGGCTCAGGCCTGTACGGCATGCTCGTGCTCGCCGTCATCGCCGTGTTCATCGGTGGGCTGCTCGTCGGCCGGACCCCGGAGTACCTCGGCAAGAAGATCGGCCCACGGGAGATCAAGCTCGCGAGCCTGTACATCCTCGTGACGCCGACGCTCGTGCTCGCCGGCACCGCACTGAGCTTCGCGATCCCCGGCGTCCGTTCGGATGTGGAGACGACGTCGATCTGGAACCCGGGCCTCCACGGCCTGTCCGAGGTCCTCTACGCCTTCACCTCCGCGTCGAACAACAACGGTTCCGCGTTCGCCGGTCTCACGGCGAACACCCCGTGGTTCAACACGGCGCTCGGCGTCGCGATGCTGCTCGGCCGCTTCGTCCCGATCGTGCTCGTCCTCGCGCTCGCCGGTTCGCTGGCTGCACAGGACCGGGTGCCGTCGACCGCCGGAACGCTCCCGACCAACCGGCCGCAGTTCGTCGGCCTCCTCACCGGTGTCGCCGTGATCATCACCGCACTCACGTACTTCCCCGTACTCGCGCTGGGTCCCCTGGCGGAAGGGCTCTCATGAGCCACGTCCACGACGCACACGCCGTGATCATCACCGCACCCACCTCCTTCCCCGTACTCGCGCCAGGCCCCCTGGCGGAAGGGCTGTCATAACCATGTCCACCACGCACACGCTTCCCGCCCCGGCGGAACCCGAGCAGGAGCAGGACCACCACCACGAGCCCGCGAAGGCCGCCTTCGGTCCGGCACAGCTGCTCGCCGCGACCCCGGGCGCCTTCCGCAAACTCGACCCGCGGCTCATGGTCAAGAACCCGGTCATGTTCATCGTCGAGGTCGGCGCGGCGCTGACCACCGTCCTCGCGATCGCCGAACCGTTCCTCGGTGGGGCGCAGGAGTCCGGCGGCTCGGCCGTGCCGGCGTCGTTCACCTGGGGCATCGCGATCTGGCTGTGGCTCACGGTCGTCTTCGCCAACCTCGCGGAGTCCGTGGCCGAAGGCCGCGGCAAGGCGCAGGCCGACAGCCTCCGCAAGACGCGCACCTCGACCATGGCGAACCAGGTCACGGCCTACGACGCCTCGGCTGATCCGTCCGCGGAGCACGCCGCCATCGGCCAGGTCTCCTCGGCGGATCTCACCCTCGGCGACGTCGTCGTGGTGACCGCCGGCGAGCTCGTCCCGGGCGACGGCGACATCGTCTGGGGCATCGCCTCGGTCGACGAATCGGCGATCACGGGCGAGTCGGCCCCGGTCGTCCGCGAGTCCGGCGGCGACCGCAGCGCCGTCACGGGCGGCACCCGCGTGCTGTCCGACCGCATCGTCGTCCGCATCACCTCGAAGCCCGGCGAGACCTTCGTCGACCGCATGATCGGCCTCGTCGAGGGCGCGGCGCGGCAGAAGACGCCGAACGAGATCGCGCTCAACATCCTGCTCGCGAGCCTGTCGATCGTGTTCGTGGTCGTCGCGCTCACGCTCAACCCGATCGCCTCCTATGCGGCGGCTCCCGTCAGCGTCCCGGTCCTCATCGCCCTGCTCGTCTGCCTCATCCCGACGACCATCGGCGCCCTGCTCTCGGCCATCGGCATCGCCGGTATGGACCGACTCGTGCAGCGCAACGTGCTCGCGATGTCCGGCCGGGCGGTCGAGGCCGCCGGCGACGTCACGACCCTGCTGCTCGACAAGACCGGCACCATCACCTACGGCAACCGCCAGGCGGTCGAGTTCATCGCCCTCCGCGGTGTCACGCCGGAAGAGCTCGCGCAGGCCGCAGCCCGGTCCTCGCTCAGCGACCCGACGCCCGAGGGCAAGTCGATCGTCGACCTCGCGGCCGAGCGTGGCATCCACCTGGACGGGTCCGGCGCTGGCGAGATCGTCCCGTTCACCGCGCAGACCCGCATGAGCGGCCTCGACCAGCCGGACGGCGCACAGATCCGCAAGGGTGCCGGCTCAGCCGTACTGGCCTGGGTGGAGTCGTTCGGATCCCTCGCCGAGGCGACCCGCGCCGAGCTCCAGGAGCACGTCGAGGCGGTGTCCGCCGGCGGCGGCACCCCGCTCGTCGTCGCACAGACCGACACCACCGGCACCGCGCGGGTGCTCGGCGTCGTCCGCCTGAAGGACGTCGTGAAGGCCGGCATCGCGGAGCGGTTCGCCGAGCTGCGCGCCATGGGCATCCGCACGGTCATGATCACGGGTGACAACCCGCTCACCGCCAAGGCGATCGCCGCCGAGGCCGGAGTCGACGACTTCCTGGCCGAGGCGACGCCCGAGCAGAAGCTCGAGCTCATCCGCAAGGAGCAGGAGGGCGGCAACCTCGTCGCGATGACCGGTGACGGGACGAACGACGCTCCGGCGCTCGCGCAGGCCGACGTCGGTGTCGCGATGAACACGGGCACCTCCGCTGCGAAGGAGGCCGGCAACATGGTCGACCTCGACTCCGACCCGACGAAGCTCATCGACATCGTCCGGATCGGCAAGCAGCTGCTCATCACGCGAGGTGCGCTCACGACGTTCTCGATCGCGAACGACGTCGCCAAGTACTTCGCGATCATCCCGGCCATGTTCGCCGGGGTGTTCCCGGGGCTCGCTCTGCTCAACATCATGCAGCTGCACTCCCCCGCGTCGGCGATCCTCTCGGCGATCATCTTCAACGCGATCATCATCGTGATCCTGATCCCGCTGGCCCTCCGCGGCGTGAAGTACCGACCGCTCAGCGCCTCGAAGGTCCTCAGCCGGAACCTGTTGATCTACGGGCTCGGTGGCGTGATCGCGCCGTTCATCGGCATCAAGCTCATCGACCTCGTCGTCACCCTGATCCCCGGCTTCTAGCCCCACCCAGCACACGAAAGCAGACAGATCATCATGAGTGCCTCCCGCAGCGGCATCGCCCAGTACTGGGTCGCCATCAGGGCCATGCTCGCCCTCACCGTCGTCCTCGGCGTCGGCTACCCCCTCATCGTCACCGGCATCGGGCAGGCGACGATGTCCTGGCAGGCGAACGGATCCGCCGTCACCGAGGGTGGCGAGACGGTCGGCTCGGCGCTCATCGGGCAGTCGTTCACCGACGCCGACGGCGAACCGCTGCCGCAGTGGTTCCAGTCGCGTCCGTCGGCGGCCGGCGACGGCTACGACGGTGGCGCGTCGAGCGGCAGCAACCTCGGGCCGGAGAACACCGACCTCGTCGCATCGATCGAGGAGCGCCGCGCTGCCATCGCCGCCTTCGAGGACGTCGATCCGTCGAGCATCCCCGCCGACGCGCTGACGGCCTCCGCGTCCGGCCTCGACCCGCACATCAGCCCGGCCTACGCGCTGCTGCAGGTTCCCCGCGTCGCCGCCGAGCGCGGCCTCGACGAGGGTGAGGTCCGTGCCCTCGTCGAGCGCCTGACGCAGGGTCCCGACCTCGGCTACCTTGGGGAGTCCACGGTCAACGTCCTGCAGCTCAACCTCGCCGTGGCCCGACTGAACGGATAACCCATGCAGCGCGGACGACTCCGGGTGCTCCTCGGCGCGGCCCCCGGCGTCGGTAAGACCTACGCGATGCTCGAGGAGGGTCACCGTCTCGCCGCGGAGGGCGTCGACGTGGTCGTCGCGGTCGTCGAGACCCACGGCCGGGCCGCGACCGCCGCCCTGACGGAGGGGCTCGAGACCTTGCCGCGTCGGGGCGTCGAGCACCGGGGCGTGACGCTCGACGAGATGGACCTCGAGGCCGTCCTCGCGCGCCGCCCCGGACTCGCGCTCGTCGACGAACTGGCCCACACGAACGCCCCCGGCTCCACGAACGACAAGCGCTGGCAGGACGTCGAGGCCCTGCTCGCCGCCGGTGTCTCCGTGCTCTCGACGGTGAACATCCAGCACATCGAGTCGCTCAACGACGTCGTCCGGCAGATCACCGGGGTGCCGCAGCGGGAGACGATCCCCGACGCCGTGCTCCGGGCGGCCGACCAGATCGAACTCATCGACCTCGCTCCACAGGCCCTCCGCGACCGCCTCGCCGGCGGCCGGGTCTACCCGGCCGAGCGGATCGACGCCGCCCTGTCCAACTACTTCCGTCTCGGCAACCTCACGGCACTGCGCGAGCTGGCGCTGCTGTGGCTGGCCGACGAGGTCGATTCCGCCCTCCGCGACTACCGCGCCGAACACGGCATCGACAGCACCTGGGAGGCGCGTGAGCGGGTCGTCGTGGCCCTCACCGGCGGACCGGAGGGCGAGACCCTGCTCCGGCGCGGCGCCCGGATCGCAGCCCGCTCCTCCGGCGGTGAGCTCATCGCCGTGCATGTGACGACGCAGGACGGCCTCCGCACCGCGAACCCCGGCGCACTCGCGCAGCAGCGAGCGCTCGTCGACACCCTCGGCGGCACCTTCCACCAGGTCGTCGGCGACGACGTCCCCCGTGCGCTCGTGGACTTCGCGAAAGCGGCGAACGCGACGCAGCTCGTCATCGGCGTCAGCCGGCGCAGTCGCCTGTCCGCCGCGGTCACGGGGCCCGGCATCGGCAACACGGTCATCCGTGAGTCGGGCAACATCGACGTCCACATCGTCAACCACGAGGCGGCGGGCGGCCGGTTCCGACTGCCGAAGCTCGGCGGCGCCCTGAGCGCACGGCGCCACATCGCGGGCTTCGCGCTCGCGCTCATCGGCGGGCCGCTCGTCACCTGGCTCCTCCACCTCGCCCGCACCGAGGAGTCGATCACGAGCGAGGTGCTGTCGTACCAGCTGCTCGTCGTGCTCGTCGCGCTCGTGGGCGGGTTCTGGCCGGCGGTGTTCGCGGCCGTCCTGTCCGGGGTCACGCTCGACTTCGTCTTCGTCCAACCGCTCTACACCGTGACCATCGACGATCCGGCGCACCTCGTGGCGCTCGTGCTCTACGTCGTCATCGCGGTGATCGTGAGCGGGGTCGTCGACCTCTCGGCCCGGCGGGCTCGCACGGCCAGGCGCGCGGCCGCGGAGTCCGAGCTGCTCGCGACGGTCGCGGGCAGCGTGCTCCGCGGCGAGGGTGCCCTGCAGGCACTCGTCAGCCGGACCCGTGAGTCCTTCTCGCTCGCCGGGGTGCGCCTCGTCGCGGGTGAGCAGGTCCTCGCGGTCGACGGCGAACCGACCCGCGGAGGCGACTTCACGAGCATCCCGATCGGCACCCGTGCGGTGCTCGAACTGCACGGCGGGGTGCTCGCCGCCTCCGACCGCCGCCTGCTCGCCGTCATCGCAGCGCAGCTCGACGCCTCGCTCGAGCACACCGATCTACGCGCCACCGCCCAGGAGGTCGGCCCGCTGGCCGCGACCGACCGGGTGCGGAGCGCGCTGCTCTCGGCGGTCAGTCACGACCTCCGGCGCCCCCTCGCCGCCGCGACCGCCGCCGTCACCGGACTGCGCGCGACCGACGTCGAGCTCACCACGGCGGACCGCCGCGACCTCCTCGAGACCGCGGACGACAGCCTGCGCACGCTCGCGTCCCTCGTCACCAACCTGCTCGACGTCAGTCGCCTCCAGGCCGGTGTCCTCGCCGTGACCGTCGCACCGATCGACGTCGAGGACGCGATCCTGCCGGCCTTCGACGAACTCGGCATCGGCCCGCACGACGCCGAGCTCGATCTCGCACCGGACCTGCCACCTGTCCTCGCGGACGCCGGCCTCCTCCAGCGCGTCATCGTGAACCTCCTGACGAACGCGCAGCGTTTCAGTCCCGACGACACCCCCGTCCGGATCGCGACGAGCGGGTTCCGCGACGCCGTCGAGATCCGCATCGTGGATCACGGCCCTGGCATCGCACCCGACCGGCGGGAGGACGTGTTCGTCCCGTTCCAGCGGCTCGGCGACACCGACAACCTCACCGGTCTCGGCCTGGGACTCGCGCTGTCGAAGGGCTTCGTCGAGGGGATGGGTGGC
Source organism: Plantibacter sp. MMLR14_011 (assembly GCF_001865025.1). NCBI lineage: Bacteria > Bacillati > Actinomycetota > Actinomycetes > Micrococcales > Microbacteriaceae > Plantibacter > Plantibacter sp. MMLR14_011. Next base: position 198,931 of record NZ_MJGW01000039.1, on the reverse strand, counting down.
ACACTCGAACCGGAGGACACGCCGGGTGGGGGTCTCACCATGGTGGTGTCGCTGCCGGCGGCACGTGACCAGGAGGGGAGCGCTCGATGAAGATCCTCATCGCCGACGACGACCCGCAGATCCTCCGGGCCCTGCGCATCACGCTCACCGCCCGCGGCTACGAGATCATCACGGCCGAGGACGGCACCGCTGCGCTCAACGCCGCGACGACGCACCGGCCCGACCTGTACCTGCTCGACCTCGGCATGCCCGGGCTCGACGGGCGGCAGGTGATCGAGGGCCTCCGCGGCTGGACCGACGCGCCGATCCTCGTGGTGTCCGGTCGTGCCGGCTCGACGGACAAGGTCGAGGCGCTCGACGCCGGAGCCGACGACTACGTGACGAAGCCGTTCGCGATCGACGAACTGCTCGCCAGGGTCCGAGCGCTCACCCGACGGGTCCCCGGTGCCGAGGCGGAACCCACCGTGCGGTTCGGCGACATCATGGTCGACCTCGCCGCGAAGCAGGTCACCAGGCAGACCGCTGGTGCGACCCCGGTCACCGTCCGCCTGACGCCGACGGAGTGGCAGGTGCTCGAGCTGCTCATCCGGAACGCCGGCAAGCTCGTGACCCGACAGATGCTGCTCACGGAGATCTGGGGTCCGACGCACGTGACCGACACCGGCTACCTGCGCCTCTACATCGCGCAGCTGCGGAAGAAGCTCGAGCCGGAGCCGGCAACCCCCCGCCATCTGCTCACCGAGGCCGGTATGGGGTACCGCTTCCAACTCTGAGCGAGGGCACGCGTCGCGACGGCCAGGGTAACAGGTTGCAGCGCCTGTGGCCATGCCCCCGGAATCGCAGCTTGCACGCGTACCGTCGCAGTCGCGTCCGGGCTTTCCGGACGAGACCCGTGCAGGTACCGCAGCACCAGAGAGGATGGCGCCCATGACGCAGATCATCGAAACCATCGACGTGGACGTTCCCGTCTCCGTCGCCTACAACCAGTGGACCCGCTTCGAGGACTTCCCGAAGTTCCTCGACGAGGTCGAGTCGATCACGCAGGTCACCGACACCCTCACCGAGTGGACGGTGAGCGTCGCCGGCCAGACCCGCACCTTCGAAGCGGAGATCACCGAGCAGCACCCGGACGAGCGCGTCGCCTGGAACAGCACGGGCGGCGAGGCGGACCACGCCGGCGTCGTCACCTTCCACCGCCTGGAGGACGCCAAGACGCGCGTCACCGTGCAGCTGGACTGGGAGCCCAAGGGCCTCCTCGAGCACCTCGGTTCCGCCGTCGGTGTGGCCGGACATGCGGTGAAGAAGGACCTCGGCAACTTCAAGCAGCTCGTCGAGACCGAAGGTCAGACCGGGCAGGGATGGCGTGGCGATGTCGAATAACGGACCCGAGTCGGACGCGCAGCGCGCACACGACGACGACATCGAGCAGGCCGTGACGAAGCCCGAGGAGGTCGATCCCGAGACGGGGACCGACGCCGAGGGCGATCCCGTCGAGAACCCCTCGGGCTGATCCTTCCTCGTCGGCCCGTCCGAGGGGAGCACCGCCCCGAGACGGGGACCGACCCCGAAGGCGATCCCGTCGAGAACCCCTCGGGCTGATCCTCTGATTCCTGCCAGCCGGCAGTTCCACCGCCTCTAGGCTCGGAGCATGAGTGCTCGCGCCGGTCAGGCGAACCCCCGCCCCGCGCTGTCCGCCCCTCTTCGGCGGCGGCGCGGGGCGATCTTCGTCTTCATGCTGACCCTCGGGGTCGGCCTGTCATCCTTCATCGTCCGCACGCCCGCGGTCCGCGACCTCGTGCACGCGAGCACCGCCGAGATGGGGCTCATCCTCTTCGGCATCTCGATCGGTTCGATGACGGGCGTCCTGTCCTCGGCGGCGTTCGTCCGCCGCTTCGGCGCCCGACGCCCGATCCTCATCGGTGGTAGCGCCTTCGTCACGGGGCTCGCCCTCCTCGCCCTCATGGCCGGTGCCGGCCAAGGCGTGGGCGTGTTCGTCGGGCTGGTCGGCATCGGCCTAGGTTTCGGCCTTGCCGAGATCGCGATCAACATCGAGGGTGCGACGATCGAGCAGCTGTCCGGACGGTCCATCCTGCCCGTGCTCCACGGCTGCTACAGCCTCGGCTCCGTCATCGGATCCGTCGCCGGCATCGCGCTCACGGCGATCGCCTTCCCCGTGACCATCCACTTGTTGATCGTCGTGGCCGTGGCCCTCGCGGCGCTGCTGTGGGCGATCCCGAAGATCCCGGCCGACACGGGACGTCAGACGGACACGGGGGTCGGCTCCCCCGGCATCCGCGCGCAGCTCGCGGTGTGGCGACAGCAGCGTGTGATCTTCCTCGGACTCATCGTGCTCGCCCTCGCGCTGGCGGAGGGCGCCGCCGGCGACTGGTTGCCGCTGATCATGGTCGACGGACACGGAACCACGGCGGCCGTCGGTTCGATCGTCTTCGGCGGGTTCGCGCTCGCCATGACGATCGGTCGCTTCGCCGGTGAACCGCTCCTCGCCCGCTTCGGCAAGGCCAACGTGCTGCGGGTGAGCGCGCTGGTGTCGGCGGTCGGGATCGCGCTCGTCGTCTTCTCCGACAGTGTGCTCGTCGCGGGGCTCGCGGTCCTGCTCTGGGGGCTCGGAGCGGCGCTCGGCTTCCCGGTGACCCTCTCGGCGGCGGGTGAGAGCGACGATCCGACGACGACCGTCGGCGCCGTCGCTTCGGCCGGCTATGTCGCGTTCCTCGTCGGGCCGCCGCTGCTCGGGTTCCTCGGGGAGCATTTCGGTCTGCGCGGCGCGATGATCGTCGTGCTCGCCGTCGTCGTCCTGGCGTCGTTCCTGACGTCCGCGGCGAAGCCCCAGGCCCGGCAGCGGACGGCCGCGCCGACCGGTCCCTGAGCCGAACCCCGGTCCCTGAGCCGCGTCAACCGGTCCCTGAGCAACAACCGCCCCGGTCAGCGCGGATGGCGCTTGGAGCGCCGGATGTACCCGGGCAACAGCACCCGGCCGGAGACACCCGAGCGACGCGCGAGGATCTCGCCGAAGGTGACGCCCGCGGCGAGCGCGAGGCCGGTGAGCCCCGCCTGCAGGAGCTGCTCGAAGCCCTCCGAACCCTGCTCACCGTTCACGAGGGCGAGCATGCCGCGGTAGATCGCGAGCCCGGGCAGCAGCGGGACGATCCCGCAGATCGTCAGGATGATCGCCGGGATCCGCAGCCGCGGGCCGAGCGCCTCCGCAGCGAACCCGATCACGAGTGCGGCGAGCGCACTGGCCGCCGCCGGGGCGACGCCGCTGCCGGACACGAACACGAACACCGAGAACGCGATGGCGCCGGTCACGCCCGCGAAGAACGCCGCGCGGAGGGCCGCGTACGAGGCCATCGCCCAGGCTGCCGAGGCGACGGCCGCTCCGACGATCTGCACGGCGACCGGCCAGGGGCTCACGGGGAGGTCGAAGAGGACGAGCGAGATGCCGAGTCGTCGGGCGAGGTCGAGCACCCCACCGATGCCGACGACGATCCCGATGGTGAGGAGCATCACCTCGACGAGGCGTCCGCTTGCGGTGACCGGGAACCCGTTGATCGCGTCGTCGGCCGCCCCGACGAGTGAAGCGCCGGCGAGGAGGACGACGATGCCGGACGCCACGATGAGGGCTGGGGGCAGCGCGGAGAGGTCCGCCGGGACGTAGGGGCTGAGGATGGAGATGAGGACGGCGACCGTCGTGGCGATGGCCGCTCCGGTGAGTTGGAGGAAGAAGACGGGCAGCTTCCAGACGTTCAGGGCCCGGAACGCGCTGTCGATGAGTGCCGTGGTGGCTGCGGCGAGCAGCATCGAGACCACGCCGCCGCCGAGGAGGACGGCGACGGCCGCGGCCATGGTCGACAGCAGCACGGTGATGAAGCCGCGACGGTAGGTGCGACGGGCGGTGAGGATGCGGTCGAGGTCGCGATGGGCGGTGCCGAGGCGGGCGTGCAGTTCGTCGAGCACGTCCGCCTCCTCGTCGCGGGCGACGTCGGTGACGGTCATGATCGGCTCGGAGCGACGGGTGATCCCTTCGGCGACCACGACGACCTTCGCGAGCCGGTCGAAGTCGGCTGCGGGCGAACGGACGACGCGCAGCACCGTGACCCCCGGTGACCGCTCGGACCCGTCGTGCGCGATGAGGATGGAGGTGAAGGTGAGGTCGACCTGGCATTCGAGGTCGAACGCGCGGCAGACCCGGCGGATGGCGTCGGTGACCTCGGCCGCTGCGGCTCCGAGCGCCAGCATCGACTCACCGATCCGGCCGGCCAATTCGAGCACTTCGCGCACGGGCCGTTCGGCGTTGAGGCGGACGACCGCCTGCTCGTCGACACCCTCCGGCGCCGCTCCTCGGACTCCCCCGGCCAGCTGACTCAGCAGCGAACGCATACCCACCCGCTCATCGTACGAGCCACCGGTGACCGCGGTCTCGCCCTGGCGTTCGGCGGTCGGCTGTGCGAGGCGATGGGCGGGTCAGAGCGGCCCGGATCCTCGTGATCATCTCGAATGTCAGTGGTCCATGTTGGACTGGAGTCATGACCGAGACCGCCACGTTCGAGGGCCCCGAGGTGCACGAGCGCTCGGGGTATCCGGAGCACCCGGAACACCCGAGCGATGTGTTCGCCGCTCGGATGGCGTCGTTCACCGACCGCTTCGTCGACCTCGCCCGGCGCCGCGCGGCGCTCGACGCCGAGGAGGCGCAGCTGCTGGCCGAGGCCTTCTCCTACGCCGATGCGACCGCGTCAGCGCTCGTCTCCGCGAGCACCACCTCGACCGACGCCCGCGACCTCGCGAGGCGGTCGATGTGCGCGTCGCTCGCGATCGCCACGAGGATGTCCGAGCCGACGCTCCAGGCGCGGGTCGGCGACGCCGAGGCGCTCGTCCACCACGCACCCGTCGTGCTCGAGGCGCTCGCGCAGGGTTCCATCAGCGGCGGTCACGCCCGCGCGATCACCGACCAACTCCGCGACGTCCCGGCGGAGGGCCGCGCGGTGTTCCTGGAGCAGGTGCTGCCCGTCGCCCTCCGATCGACGACCGCACGCCTCCGGCAGCGCGCGAGGGTCGTACGGGAACGACTGCACCCCGAATCGATCACCGCCCGGCGCACGCGCTCGATCACCGAGCGCCGTGTCGAGCTCGAGGCTGCGGCCGACGGCATGGCCTGGCTGCACCTGTTCACCACCGCCCCGCTGGCGCACGCGATCAGGAACCGCCTCGACGCCGTCGCGGTCCCGGCGCGGATCGCCGGCGACACCCGCACGCTCGCTCAGCTGCGTGCCGACGCCCTCGCGTCGCTCGCCGTCGCCGGAACGGTGCACGACGACGTCGGTCCCATCCCGGTCGACCCGGAGACGACCGGGACGTTCACGTGGCTCCCCGGTTCCGCGCCGCTCGACGACGCCGCCAGGATCGTCGAAGAGGCGGTCGCCGCCCGGGCCGACCCCCTACTCGCCGAGCCCGTCGGCATCGAGGCCCGCATCCGGGCCACCGTCCAGATGACCGTCCCGGCCCTGTCCACCCTCGGCATCACCGACGAACCCGGCGTGCTCGACGGCTACGGCCCGATCGACCCCGACACCGCCGCCCGACTCGCCGTCACGGCCCCCTCCATGACCCGCATCCTCACCCAACCGGAAACGGGAGCCGTCGTGTCCGTCGGGCGCGAGCAGTACCGGGTACCGGCAGACCTGGCGCGCGCCGTCCGCCTGCGAGACACCACGTGTCGGGCACCGGGCTGCGGACGGGCCGCCCGGAGCTGCGACCTCGACCACTCGATCGCCTGGCAGGACGGCGGCACGACAGCTGTCGACAATCTGGCCTGTCTCTGTCGACATCATCACCGGCTGAAACACCTGCCGGGTTGGAACCTCGAGCACCACCCCGGCGGCATCCTCACCTGGACCACACCCGACGGCCGACGACACGAGACGAGACCCGAGCTCGCCGAGACCGGGTGAGCCTGGGCGACCCCGGGCTCAGTCGGTGACGACCGGCACCACGAACCGGTGCTCACCGTGCGCGACCACCTGCTCCTCCGCACCGGGGAGGGCGATCTCAGCGGTGACGCCGACGGGCACGACCACGGCGACCTCCAACGTCTCACCGGCGACCCGCCAGGACACACTGATGCGACCGTAGGGCGACTCATGCGCGACCGCCGCCGACGTCAGCCGCGGATCGGGTCGAGGCGCGATCCGCACCCGACGGTACCCCGGCGCGACACTCGTGAGCCCACCGATGGTTCGGTGCATCCAGTCGGCGACGGCCCCGAGGGCGTAGTGGTTGAACGACGTCATCCCGCCGGGGTTCACGGTCCCGTCCGGACGGAGGCTGTCCCAGCGCTCCCAGATCGTCGTGCCGCCCTGCTTCACCGTGTACAACCACGACGGGCACTCGTCCTCGAACAACAGGTCGTAGGCGGTCGACAGGTGGCCGCTGTCGGTCAACGCGTCCGTGATGAGCGGTGTCCCCGCGAAGCCGGTCGCGATGCGGTTGCCGGCCGCGGCGACGAGCTCGGCGAGCCGACGACCCGCCCAGCCCCGCTGCTCCGGAGTCGGGAACAGTCCGAACTCCAGTGCCAACGAGTACGCCGTCTGCGCATCGCTCGTCAGCTCGCCCGAGTCGAGCACGTACTCCGCGGCGAAGGCGTCCCGGACCGCTGCCGCGAGCCGCCCGTAGTGCTCGGCGTCAGCCGTCAGTCCGAGTTCGGCCGCCGTCTCTCCCAGTCGCTTCGCCGACCACGCGAAGTACGCGGTCGCGACGAGGTAGCGGTCGGTCGCGGCATCGGCTGGATCGTTCGGGGGTGCAGCCGGGTCGAGCCAGTCGCCGAGCTGGAAGCCCGTGTTCCACAGATGGCCGGGCCCTGCGAGACGGTCGACGAGGTCCACCCACCGCTTCGCGCTCTCGTACTGCGTCGCGAGCACCCCACGGTCTCCGAACCGTTCGAACAGGGTCCACGGCGTCAGGACGGCGACGTCGCCCCACACCGCGCCCGGCCGGATCGGCGTCCACTCACTGCCACCGGGGATGACCGGGACGTACCAGGGGATGGTCCCGTCGTCGAGCTGCTCCGCCTCCACGTCCCGCAGCCACCCGCCCAGGAACCCCGCGCAGTCATAGAGGAACGACGCCGTCGGGGCGAACACCTGGATGTCTCCGGTCCAGCCGAGTCGCTCGTCGCGCTGCGGGCAATCGGTCGGTAGGCCGACGAAGTTGCCACGCATCCCCCAGACCACGTTCTCGTGCAACCGGTCGAGCAGCGGGTCGGACGATTCGAACCACCCCGTGCGCTCCATGTCGCTGTGGTAGACGAGCGCCTCGACGTCCGACGGATCGAACGCGCCCGGCCATCCCGTGATCTCGGCGTACCGGAATCCGTGGAACGTGAAGCGCGGCTCCCAGACCTCGACGTGATCCGGGCCATCGGTGCCATCGGCGGCATCGGCGTCGGATGCCGGACCACGCAGCGTGTACCGGTCGGTCGCGAGGGCACCACGCAGCGGACGGGTGTAGATCTCGCCGTCCTGCATGACCTCCGCATGGCGGAGCTGCACGGTCGTCCCGCGCGCTCCGGAGACCCGGATGCGGAGGCGACCAACGAGGTTCTGCCCGAAGTCGAGCACCGTGGCGCCCGAGGGCGAGGTGGTCACCTCCACCGGCAAGACGATCTGCGTGTTCCGGACCGGCGGCCCCTGCGGCGCCACCAGTGTCCCGGTGTCGCGCGACCCGACGGCGACGGGAGAGAAGCCCTCACCGTCGAACCCCGGAAGCGACCACCCGGCCACCTCCTCACGCGCGTCGTAGTGCTCGCCGAAGTAGAGGTTGCTGCGGAGGATCGGCCCGAACCCGGCCGTCCAGTCGGCGTCGGTGGCGATCGTCGTGCACGTGCCGTCGGCGTGCGTCACCTCGAGCTGCGCGATGAGCGACAGGTCGGCCCCGTACAGGTTGGGATACCCGCCGTGGAAGCCGATGCGGCCGCGGTACCAGCCGTCACCGAGCCAGGCCCCGATCGCGTTCCCACCCGCCCGCAGCGCGTCGAGGACGTCGTAGGTGCGGTACGTGAGGCGCTCGCCGTAGACGGTCCAGTCCGGCGCCAGGGCGTCCGCCCCGATACGGCTCCCGTTGATCTCGACCTCGGCGAGCCCGTGGGCGGTCACATAGAGGCGGGCGGAGACGACGTCGTCCGGCAGCGAGAACTCCCGACGGACGAGTGACGGTCGCCGTTCGGCCTCCGGGTCCTCCTCCCACGCGCCGCCCACCGGCGCCGCCGACCAGTCGGACGGCTCCAGCAGGCCGGCCTCAACGGTCGCCGACTCGCTCCACGCCGACCACGCACCGTCACGATCCTGGACCCGGATCCGCACCACGGCCGCCTCACGCGACGCGAGCGGTTCGAACGGCCAGTCGACGAGCACCTGCTCGGAGGACACGACCGGCTCCGCCTCCCTGCGGCTGCCGGCGCGCACCGCCTCGACCTGGTACGCGGACGGTTCGAAGCCGGACGGAGCGGTGAGCTTCCAGGACAACCGCGGCGAGGCGACGCCGATGCCGAGCGGCTCACGGAGGTGCTCGAAACGTGGCGCGGTCACGGTGACCTGCTCGGCGGCGGCAGCAGGAGGCCGACCGGCCTGGTCGGCGGTGGTGGCGGTGATGGAGGTGGTCATGGCGAGACATAGCCTTTCTCCCGGTCGGAACGGACCCGGGTGAGCGGAGTGGTGGGAAGCGCGATCGAGGGCGCTGGGGACGGCGGCGATTGAGGGATCAGCCCTTGACGGAGCCCGCCGTGAGCCCCTTCATCACCCGCTGGTTCAGCACGAGGTAGAGCACGAGGGTGCCGAACACGTTGATGCAGATGGCTGCGAACAGCGGACCGTACTGCGTGGCCCCGAACTCGCCGGTGAAGTTGAGCAGCCCGACCTGGATCGTGCGGAGGTCGGAGCTGTTCGTGAAGGTCAGCGCGATGAGCAGGTCGTTCCAGATGAAGAAGAACTGCACGAGGGCGATCGTGAAGATCCCGTTCCGGACCATCGGGAACCCGATGACGAAGAACGAGCGGATGATGCTCGCGCCGTCGAGGGTCGACGCTTCGAAGACCTCGCGCGGAATCGCCCGGAAGAAGGTCGCCATCATGAACACCGTGAGCGGCAGGCCGATCGCGGTGTAGGTGATGATGAGCGGCCAGAGCGTGCCGGAGAGCCCGGTCTGGAAGTAGACGGTGAACAGCGGCAGCAGGATCATCTGCCCCGGCACCATGATGCCGACGAGGAACGCCAGCAGGACGCCGTTCCGGCCCTTCCACACCATGACCTCGAGGGCGAAGCCGGCGGCGGTCCCGAGGACGATGATGAGCGCGAGCGCCGGGAACACCGCGAGCGCGCTGTTCGTGAGGTACTGGCCCATGTTGCCGGTGGTCCACGCTTCGATGTAGTTGTCCCAGGCGATCGAGGACGGCAGGGCGAAGGCGTCACCGTTGATGAACTCGTCGTTCGTCTTGAACGAGCTGATCACCAGCCAGAACAGCGGATAGATCGTGATGACGAGGATGACCGCGACGAGGACGTTCAGGGGCAGTTTGACCAGTCCGCGGCGGAAGCGCCGGGCGCCGGGTGAGACGCGCGGTCGGCGCTCGGGGGTCTTCGTGGGAACCGCGGTGGCGGGCAGGGTGCTGGAGGTCATCGGCTCAGGCTTTCGTGAGGTCGCGACGCGAGGAACGGAAGATGAACACGGTCACGACGAGGCAGATGATCGTCAGCAGCAGGGCGATGGTGCTGCCGTAGCCGTACTCGCCGTAGGAGAAGGACGTCTGGAACATGTACAGCGTCAGGGGGCTCGTCGCGTTGCCCGGGCCGCCGTTCGTGAGCGCGATGATCGAGTCGAAGACCTTGAGGGTGCCGTTGATGCTGAAGATGATCGCCGACAACAGGACGGGGAGCGACAACGGGATGACGATGTGGCGCACGAGGCTCCAGCCGGTCGCTCCGTCGAGGCGGGCGGATTCCAGCGTGTCCTCGGGGATCTCGACGATGCCCGCGTACAACAGGACCCCGTAGAAGCCGATGGAGCGCCAGATGTCCATGATCGCGATCACGAGGAAGGCGTTCGCGCCACTGCCGAACCAGTCGACGGAGTCACCACCGAAGCTGGTGATGACCGTGTTGACGACCCCGGTGGAGGGTGCCACCTCGAACATCTTCTGGAAGAGGAGCGCGACCGCGACGGTCGGCAGGACGACCGGGAAGAACACGAGTGTGCGGATGATTCCGGACGAGCGCTTCAGGACGAACACGTACAGGAGCGACATCAGGTACCCGATGAACACCTGCCCGATCGTGACGACCAGCGCGTACTTGACCGTGAAGAGGACCGCGTCCCAGACCTTCGGATCGCCGGCCGCGCGCACGAAGTTGTCCACGCCCACGAACGTGAAGCCGGTGATGGCGTTGCCTTCGAAGACCGTGTAGCCGAGCGACCAGATGACGGGGACGAGCATCACCAGGGTGTAGACGAGGAGGGCGGGACCGAGCAGGATCGCGATCGCCCGCTTGTCACCGAGTACGTGTTTCATGTCATGTCACTTCCGTGTGCAGCCGCGGTTGGAGGCGGGCGACGGCGCGAGGTCGCCGCCCGCCGCGGGTCAATTGTCGAGGTCCGCCTGGACGAGCTGCATGAACTCCTCGGGGCTGATGGCCCCGGTCACGAGCTGTGCGGCGTTCGTCTGGCTGGTGGTCGTCGCCTTCGTTGAGAACAGCGCCTCGAACCAGAGCACACTCGACGTCGACTCGGAGATCGTCGTCTGGATCTCCTGCGTGAGCGGAGCGACGCCGGTCACCTCAGTGTTCGTCTTGAAGCCCGAGATGGTCCCCTGATCCTGGAGCGCCGCACTGCCGTAGTTCTCGGCGATGCAGCCGAGCCAGTCGCCGACCTTGTCGTCGTAGAGCTTGGCGTTCATGGTCGTCGGCAGGCCGACGTTCGCCGGGTACTCGTCGATCGACCCCTTGCCGCCCTCGACGGCCGGGAACGGCATGAAGCCGACGTTGTCGATGCCGATCTGGTTCGCCGTCTCGTCGTTCATCGACTCGAGGATCCAGCTGCCCATGTAGAACATCGCGGCCTTGCCAGTGAGGAACTGCTGCGCGGCCGTGTCGTAGTCGATCGATCCGACGCCCTGTCCGAAGTAGCCCTTCGCGCCGAGGTCGGCGACGGCAGCTGCCGCCTCGACGTACTCGGGGTCGGTGAGCTTCGCATCGCCGTCGGCGACCTTTTGGAGCGCGTCGGCGCCGAGGTCGCGGAAGAGGTAGTCGCCGACGAGACGGGTGAGCGGCCAGCCCTGCTCCCCGGACGCGGAGAACGGGGTGACGCCCGTCTTCGAGATGGTGTCGGCCGCGGTGACCAGCTCATCCCACGTCTGCGGGATCTCGACGCCGGCGTCGGCGAAGATCTGCTTGTTGTACCAGATCCCCTCGATGTTGTACTGGTAGGGCAGCACGTTGAACTTGCCGCCGTAGAGCGCCTTGATGGTGCTGATCGCCGCGGGCTCGATGTCGTCGAGCGCGTCGAGGTCGGTGAGGGCCTGCTCGAAGTCGACCACGTTGCCGGAGCCGTCGAGCGTCTTGGTGAGATCGGGCGCGTTACCCGCCGCGTACATGACGGGGAGGGAGTTCTGCCCGGCGAGCAACTGGAGCTTCTGGTCGAGGTTCGTCTGCGGGACCGTCTCCACCTTGAGCGGCAGGGCCGTGTTCTCGGCCTTGCACTGGTTCTCGCTGAGGGCCGTGATCTGCCCCGGGATCATCGTGTTCTCGGAGTTGATGAGGTAGGTGAACGAGGTCGCCGTGGTCGAGCCACCGCCGCCACCGCAACCGGTGAGGACGAGAGCGAGCGCTCCGGCGCTGGCGGCCAGCGGAGCCAGGACGGCTTTCCGGCGCATGGGTCGTGTCATTGCGATTCCTCCTTGAATGCAGGCCCCGAGCGGTGCCGTGTGTTGTTGACGCGCATCAATTGATGCGCGTCAAGTGATGAGACTAGGTAAACTGGCCTCGATCCGCAAGGTGGAATCGGTAACGATTCACCGATCGACGCGGATCACGACGAGGGTGGGCGAAGATGTCGGAAGCGAGAGCGCGGCGCGGGCAGCAGGGCGACTCGCGCATGGGCGACGTCGCTGAGCGCGCGGGAGTGTCCCACGGCACCGTGTCGAACTTCTTCAACCGACCCCACCTGCTCAGTGACGCGACGCGCGAGAAGGTCGCCGCCGCGGTCGACGCCCTCGCCTTCGTCCCCAACGACGCAGCCCGCACACTCGCGAAAGGGACCGGCAACACCGTCGGCGCCGTGCTCGTCGACATCGGGAACTCGTTCTTCGTCGACATCGCGCGCGGGATCGAGTCCGCAGCGGCGGAAGCCGGGCTGAAACTCCTCCTCGCCAACAGCGACGTCGACCTCCAGCGCCAGAACGACTACCTCGACCTGTTCGACGAGACCCGCGTGCGCGGCATCATCCTCGCTCCACTCGACGGCGAACAGCGGGGCGCGGCCCGTGTGCGCAGTCACGGCCGCCCGGTGGTGTTCGTGAACTGGCCGGGCGATCCCGCGCAGTCCTGCGGCGTCATCGTCGACGAGGAGTTCGGCGGCTACCTCGCGGCGAGCCACCTCATCGGACTCGGACGGAGCAGGCTGCTGTACGCCGGCGGACCGCTCCACCTGCACGCCGTCGCCGACCGGCTCGCGGGCGTGCGACGCGCCGTGTCCGAGCACGCCGGCGTCGAGCTCGAGGTCGCGGAAACCCACAGCCTCACCACCAGGGTCGGCCGCATCCTCGGTGAGCAGCTGGCCGACCGCGCGGCCACGGATCGGCCCGACGCGATCGTCTGCGCCGCGGACTCACTGGCCGTCGGGTGCATCGAGCACCTCGTCACCGCCGGGATCAGCGTCCCCGACGACATCGCCGTCACCGGGTACGACGACAACCACTACGCCGCCGAGAGTGCCGTCCCGGTGACGACGATCGCGCAGCCCGGTCGGGAGATGGGCGTGATCGCAGCCGGACTGCTCGCCGAGGAGGTCGACGAGCCGGCGACGCACGAGCACCGCACGGTCGTGCTCAAGCCGGAACTCGTCGTCCGGCGCAGCTCGGTGCGGTGACCGCGGCAAGCTCCGCCGATCTCCGCGGTTACCATGGATACCCGTGACTGATCGCCGACTCCCGCTCCTCGTGCAGCTGCGCCGGCGCATGCCGCTCGTCCGACTCGGGACGGATCCCGCCGAATCCGGGACGTCGCTCCGCCGTTCGCTCGGCGTCTGGCAGCTCACGATGATCAGCGTCGGCGCGACGCTCGGCACCGGCATCTTCGTCGTCCTCGGCACCGCCGTCCCGCTCGCCGGACCCGCCGTCTGGATCGCGTTCGCGGTCGCCGGGCTCGCAGCACTGCTGTCGGCCCTGTCCTACGCCGAGATGGCCGGGTCGGTGCCGGTCTCCGGATCCAGCTACTCCTACGCCTACGCGACCATGGGTGAGGGCGTCGCCTGGGTGTGCGGGTGGTGCCTCGTGCTCGAGTACGGGGTCTCCGTCGCCGCGGTCGCCGTCGGTGCCGGGCAGTACGTGAACGAAGCGCTCGCGGTCTTCGGCCTGGGACTGCCGCCGGCACTCGCGAACCCGATCGGCGTCGCCGACGGACTGATCAACCTGCCGGCCGCGGCCCTCGTCCTGCTCGCGATGCTGCTGCTCGTCCGCGGCGCGAAGGACAGCGCCTGGGCGAACACGATTATGGTGTTCGTGAAGCTCGCCGTGCTGCTCGTCTTCGTCGTCATCGCGTTCTCGGCGTTCTCCCTCGGCAACTTCGAACCGCTCGCACCGATGGGTGTCGCCGGTGTCGCGGCAGCCTCCAGCAGGCTGTTCTTCTCCTACATCGGGTTCGATGCGGCATCGACCGCCGGCGATGAGGCGACGAACCCGCGACGCGACCTGCCGCGCGCGATCATCCTGTCGATGGTGATCGTCACCGCCGTCTACATCCTCGTCGCCATCGCCGCGATCGGCGCCCGGCCGTGGACCGCCTTCGCGGACGACGAGTCGGCGTTCGTCGGCATCCTCACCGAGATCACCGGGCAGCCGATCGTCGCGCTCTTCTTCTCCATCGGCGCGGTCATCGCGATCGCGAGTGTGGTTCTCACCGTCTACTACGGGCAGACGCGCATCCTGTACCGGATGGCGCAGGACGGCATGGTGCCGCGGGTGTTCTCGCGCGTCGGTCGCCGCAGCGGGACGCCCGTCGCCGGGACCGTCATCGTCGGTGCGGTCGTCGCGGTGGTCGCCGCCCTCATCCCCCTCGGCGAACTCGCCGACGCCACGAGCATCGGCACACTGTTCGCGTTCGCCCTCGTGAACCTCTCGGTCATCCTGCTGCGTCGCCTACGCCCCGACCTCGACCGCAGCTATTCCGTCCCGCTGTTCCCGGTGGTCCCCGCGCTCGGCATCGTCATGTGCCTCGGGCTCATGGTGTCGCTCGGCGGGACGACCTGGATCGTGTTCCTCATCTGGATGCTCGTTGGCGCGGCGCTCTACCTCGGGTACGGACGCCGGCACTCGACGGTCGGCGCCCTCAGCGACGAGGAGTACGCCGAGGCGATCGCAGCGGAGGACACGTCGCAGAGGTGATGTCCGGGGCCTAGATGACGCCCTGTTACGGGAGAGGCCGATTGCCAGGCGACGTCCGGGACTCGTGATGCAGGATCGTGCGTATGACCCGACAGATCCGATTCAACGCCTTCGACATGAACTGCGTCGCCCACCAGGCATCGGGGATGTGGCGTCATCCCGACGACCGCTCGAGTAGCTACAAGGACCTCTCCTACTGGACGGACCTGGCGCAGCTGCTTGAGCGCGGCAACTTCGACGGCATCTTCATCGCCGACGTCCTCGGCACCTACGACGTCTACGGCGACAGCAACGAGGCCGCGATCCGCAACGGCGCGCAGGTGCCGGTGAACGACCCGATCCTGCTCGTGTCGGCGATGGCAGCGGTGACGAAGCACCTCGGCTTCGGCGTCACGGCCGGCACCGCGTACGAGCACCCGTACCCGTTCGCGCGGCGCATGTCGACGCTCGACCACCTGACGAAGGGGCGCGTCGGTTGGAACGTCGTCACCGGGTACCTGCCGAGTGCGGCGCGCAACATGGGGCACGACGACCAGCTCGAGCACGACGAGCGGTACGACGTCGCCGACGAGTACCTCGAGGTCCTCTACAAGCTGTGGGAGGGCTCGTGGGAGGACGACGCCGTCGTGCGCGACCGCGAGACGGGCGTGTTCACCGACCCGACGAAGGTCCACGAGATCGGGCACTTCGGCAAGCACTACACGGTGCCCGGCATCCACTTGTCCGAGCCGTCCACGCAGCGGACGCCGGTCATCTACCAGGCCGGTGCGTCGCCGCGCGGCATCCAGTTCGCCGCGGGCAACGCGGAGGCGATCTTCGTCGGTGCGTCGACGAAGGCGGGGCTCAAAGCGACAGTCGGACGCATCCGTGACGCCCTGGAGGCCGCCGGTCGCGACCGGTACTCGGCGAAGATCTACACGCTGCTGACGATCATCACCGACGAGACGAGCGAGAAGGCCCAGGCGAAGCACGAGGACTACCTGCAGTACGCGTCACAGGAGGGTGCGCTCGTGTTCATGTCGGGCTGGATGGGCATCGACCTGTCGCAGTACGACCCGGAGGAGCCGATCGGCAACGTGAAGAGCAACGCCATCCAGTCGGCGGTCGCCAACTACCAGGCGGCCAACGAGGAGGGTGGCGAGTTCAAGGTGAAGGACATCGCGCGCATGGGGGCGATCGGAGGGCTCGGTCCGCGGATCGTCGGCAGTGCGTCGGAGATCGCCGACACCCTGCAGGAGTGGGTGGAGGAGACCGACGTCGACGGCTTCAACCTCGCCTACGCGATCACGCCCGGCACCTTCGAGGACATCGTCGAGTTCGTCATCCCCGAGCTGCGTCGTCGTGGCGCCTACCCCGAGGAGTACGTCGAGGGCAGCCTCCGCCACAAGCTCCACGGCCGTGGTGACCGTCTCCCCGAGGAGCACACCGGAGCCCGCTACCGCTACACGAGCTGACTCCCGGTCCCTGAGCCTGTCGAAGGGCACCACGCACCCAACCGACAGCGCCCCGCTCCCCCAACTACCCCGGTCCCTGAGCCTGTCGAAGGGCACCACGCACCCCACCGAACCGTCCTACCCGCCGATGATCTCGGTCCCTGAGCCTGTCGAAGGGCACCACGGACACACCCCGCCCTTCGACAAGCTCAGGGACCGAGGAGCACCTCGCTCAGGGACCGAGCCTCACCCGATCAGCGCGCGTCGAGCCACTCCCGCACTGCCGCTTCGAACGCCTCCGGCGCGACGTTCCACTCCAACCCGTGCGGTGCCGCGTCGACCTCGACGAGCTCGAACGAGGGTGACCGCCGAGCGACGGCCCGCGTGAGCTCCACGGGGATCGTCGTGTCGCCGGGCGAGTGGATCGCGAGCGTCGGCAGGTCGTCGATCGGCCCGGCGGACAGCGCGCGGACCGGAACCGCGCCGCGTACCCCGGCGAATCGCGCCAGCACCGGCGCCGAGAGCACGGCGAGCGCCGAGCGCACGAGTATCCGCGGCACGCCGGCGACCTCGGCCGCGTGCAGCACCGTCTCGCTGAGGCCGAGCATCGGCGAGATGAGGATCGCGCCCTGCACCACCTCTGGTCGCTCGCGTGCCGCCGCGAGGCTCAGGGCGGCGCCGTAGGACCAGCCGCAGACGATCACCCGTCGAGCACCGAGCACCACGGCGTCGTCGATGGCCGCGATGACGCGGTCGACGTCCGTGGCGTCAGCCCCGGAGCGACGCTCGGCGAACGCGGACCCGAGGCAGGTGACGAGCGACGGCAGACCCGCCCGCCGCACGGCCTGCACCGAGCGAAGCGTGGCCAGTGGCGATGCCCCGAGTCCGTGGGTGTGCACGACCCAGGTGTCGTCATGTCGGGCGCTGTCGGCATCGCCGTCGAACCGCCATGCCCCCGACGGCGTTCTCGGCACGCGCGCCTCGTCCACCCCGAAGTCCGCGGGTGTCACAGCCGCCCCGGTGAACCGCGCACGGGTCGTCCCAGCGGGAACCTGGCCGTTGACGACCGCTCGCATCACGGACCCGTCGGTCGTCTCGCGGCCGATCACCGGTCCGACGATGACCCGCGAGCCGTCGTCGAACTCGAGCCCGTACCGTCCCGGCAGCGCGGTGGCAGCGTTCCGTTCGAGCCGCACGGTCGTCGGCGACGAGGTCGGCAACACCTCGCTGTAGTGCACTCGTCCGGCCCCGATGACGCGTCGGGCGACCATCGCGCTCGCGACCCCGAACCCGGCGACGGCAACGGTGGCGAGGCCGGCCACGACGACACCTGCACTGCGCTTCACGTCACACCCTCGATCCCGTCCCGCTCGGGGAACGGTGAACCAGCCTAGCTCCGCGCACCCCCGGCTCACTGAGCCGACCCCGGTCGCTGAGCTATCCCTGATCCCTGAGCCCAACCCCGGTCCCTGAGCCGAACCCCGGTCCCTGAGCCAACACTCGCCCCGGTCCCTGAGCCTGTCGAAGGGCACACGAGGACACCCCACCCTTCGACGAGCTCAGGGACCGAACGGAGGCCCGCCGGGTCATGTACGATTACTCAGGACGCTCCGGCGCCACGCGGATGTAGTTCAATGGTAGAACTTCAGCTTCCCAAGCTGATAGCGCGGGTTCGATTCCCGTCATCCGCTCCAAATGCCTGATCAGGCCAACGATCTAAGCGATCAGCCCTGAGGGCGTGCCTCGAGCGAGATCCGCCATCTCACCGTTTACTCACCGTTTTCAATTCGATTGTTCTACTGTCCTGCGTCACCATGCGAACGGCACGTCGAAGCTCCGGACCTCAACATGCGACCAGGCGCCTCGCCCTCCAGTTCGCATCAGAGACTGCAGCGCGTGTTCGGTTCGCTGCACGTTCGCCGCAGGGGCGATCGTGATGGAGCGTACGGCCTCGAACGGTATGGCGACCTTGCGATAGGCGACGAGGCTGCCATCTGCGGCAACTCGAACACTTGGGTCTGCTGCGAAGTCACCAACGGCCTGGACGATCAGGCGAGCCTCCTTCTCGTCGGCGAAAGCATGATGTTTGACGCCCGCGACCGCTCTCAGCGTCAACCGTAAGCGTGCCTCATCCGCGAACGGCTCGCCAACGACGAGGGGCGTCGTCATGATGATCTCAGCGACTTCCTGAATCCGGGCAGAGTCGTAAGAGACTTCCTCTACGCGCGTTTCGATGTGGAAATTCATGTTGTACGCCCGAAGACGTTCTTGGTCGGTGGCCTCGAACTCCTGAGGGAAGTCAGCGGGCGTCGGAGCGCCGATCCATGCTTGGAGCACATTCTCATCAAAACCGATACTGAAGCCATTCCGCCCGCTGTAGAGCCGCCACAAGGTAAGGCTCTGATCGGATCGAGAGAAGCTCGTGATGAAGGCACGGTCCTCTTGATACTGGGACGCAGAGTTGGGGTCCACATACGCGCGTTTCAGAAGCTCGATGGCATGCTCGGCGCGATCGGGATGTTCAGTTCCGGCTCGCTTCATCTCCTCGAGGATCCTGAGCAGCTCAACACTGGCAAAGCTGATCTCGGATGGATCGTTGAGGTAGTTCGACTCCGTCGCCCAGAGTTCGCGATTCCCGATGATGCCCTGCAGACCACCCGCGTTCGTGTAGTGATAGAGCAGCGGTGGCTCGTGTTGGTCTGGCGTCGTTAGTCCGGAAGGCACTCAGCCAGTATGGCGGTGGCTGCACTCGTTCAGAATGGCAATCCGTCGTCATCCTGAATCAGTCTTCGCGCGAGCCCATCCAATTGGGGCAGCGCCTAGTTCCGGTTCAACCCGTGTGCGCGCGTATCGAGAGCCACCTTGAAGTGACTCTCGGCTATGTCGATGACCTGGGTTGGCGTGGCCGGGTCGAACACTCGCAATAGCGAGAACCGGAAACTCGTGGGGTCGAGTCCGCGCAACCCGGTGTTCCCTCCATGCCCGTTGGTCGCATACGAACTCCAACGTTGGCGGATACTCTCCGCGCCGTCGGCCTTCCCGACGTAGTGGCGGCCGTCTCGGGTGTCGGTGATCAGGTAAATCCCGACGACTGACGCCAGAGCGGTCCGCCAGGACGCGTACCTCGGCTCGCGCGTCACCGCCTGCAGTTGGTCGTAACTCAAGATGATCCTGTCGAATCCTGGGAAGGGCAGAGGCTCAGCGTCAGCAATCTCGACCACGGGATAGCTGGCTGCGGTAGTGGCATTCATTCGCCAACTGCGCGGCGACCGCCAACCGATGACAAGTCGATCCCGGAGGTCGTGCATGCGCGGGGACTGGACAAGATCAAACGTCCGGAGGTGCTCCGTACGCCCGACTTCGCCGAGGTTCTCTACCACCGACCAGAGCCTCGCCCGGTCGCCTCCCTCGCGGATGAAAACTACCCAGAGCGGCGGCGGTGCGATCGGGAACCGTCTTGAATCCGGAGACTGGTTTCGCGTGTATTCGAGGATTTCGTCGTCCGTCGAGTCTCCGTGGATTCCACGCAGCCCGCTCTCCTCGTGCTCGCGCACGTAGGTGTGGCGGATCACGAGTGCGTCAGCGAGTCCGATATCGGCATCAAGCAAGATCGCACCGAGCGTCAATCCCACAAGAGTCCTCCCTGCTGGTCGGCGCTAGGTGCCACGCTCGACAGTCGCGTGGCGCCCAAGGCCGGACCCACGTCCTACTTCGCCGCAGCGCGGAACTTCTCGAGGAGCGCGCCGGGGATGCGGCCGCGGTCGGAGACATCGTGGCCGTTGGCACGGAGCCAGCTTCGTGCAGCCGCGAGCTCCTCCTTGTTGCTTCGGTTCGCGCTGGTGGAGCTGGCCGCCTTGGACCGCGACGAGCTTCGTGCAGCCTTCACGAACGGCTCGAGCGCCTCGCGCAGCGCCTTCTCGTTCTTCTCGGACAGATCGATCTCGTACGTCGACCCTTCGAGACCAAACGTGATCGTCTTTCCTTCGCCCTGCTTCAGTTCTGAGCCGTCAAGGTCATCGACCAGAGTGGTGACGATTTTTTGTGCCATGGGGTTTTATTCTCCTTCGTAGAACGAGCGCCATCAGGTCACCAGTTGCAAATGCAGCGAGACCAGGCGGGGGAAGTGACGCTCGGAATAGGTACAACGATAGCGACAGCGAACATGCACCGTGGTCGACACAAGAAGGTAGCAGGCCAAGGAAGGATGTTTGCCAGCTGGGTTAGCGGCAATCACTCACCGCGCCGCGCAGCCACGGCAACCTTCGGAATCAGTGATTGCTAGACAGCGGGCGCCACGCATCACGCAAGCCCATCGAGGGTGGGCGACACGTTCGGTCGTTCGAGTTGTCGCGGCACATAGTGCTTTTTCGTCACTGACGAGTTGTGATGGCCAAGCTGTTCTTTCGCTGCCTCGATACCGTGCTCATCCGCAAGGAGGGTAGCTACTGCCTTCCTACAGACTCGCGTTGTCATCCAACTCACTGGCGTGTCCGCAACAGCTTGGGCCCAGGCGGTGCGGATATTCTCCGGCCACCGAGGTGTGCCATTGAGCGAGGGGAAGACAAGCTCGCCTGAGCTCTCGGCGCTCAGCCGGTCGAGGACCTTCACTGTGAACTGAGGGAGGTGCAGCTTCCGCTCCGAGGATTGAGATTTCGGGTGCTCCTGTATCACCAGTCCCTCTCCGGGCATCCGCACGACTGTCGCCCGAACCGTCAGCGTGTTCGCCTCCAGGTCGACATCCGCCCAGCGGAGGGCCAGCACCTCGCCGATGCGCGCGCCGGTTCCCAGCATTACATCGGCAATATCTGACAGGTCACGCCGTGTATCGGTTCGAGACGTCTTGGTTTCGTCCCAGCGCCGCAAGGCCGCCCGGAGCTGCTGAATTTCGTCCACTGTAGGGGCCCGCACGGCCGGCGTCACGACCCTGGGTACCTTCACCGGGGTCGCGGGATTTGAGTCGGCACCGCCGAGCCGGACCGCGAGGTCGAACATGCCGGTGAGTACGACCTTCGTCATCCGCGCAGCGGCGGGACCGGAGCTGTCCGAGATGCTGTCGATGAGCCTTTGTAGCCGCGGTACTGACACCTCTCGGAGACGTATGTCTTCAAGGGGCCGAACATGACGGGCGACCGTGGCGTCGTACTTTGCGATGGTCGCAGCGGCGCGTCTTTCACGCCGCACGCTCTCGATCCATCGATCAGCCAACGACCCGAGCGTCGATTCTCGAGTCAGGTCTTGGCCTGAGGGGGCAAGGCGGTCTCGGAGTGCCTCGAGGAGGCGCCGTTCCGCGTCGGCATACGTCCGTCCGGTGCGCTGAACTCTTCGAGTGCGGCCATCCGAATCCCGATAGTTCGCAATCGCGGCCGGTCGCCCGTCGCGTTCAGCTCGATTGATCTTGCCCCAGGTTTCGAGAGGCAGTGGAGGCCTGGTCATGATGGGTTTCCACAGTCATCGCCGACCCGCACCGTCATCCTCGTTTGCGGCAAGCCTCCTGCTCGAATATCGAGAGTGCCCGAATGGCTCATCGGCCGAGTTCCAACTGGGCCAGTCGGGCGAGGCAGACCTGGGCCGAACGCATGAGACAAGACTCCCGTCGACTCAGCACATGCTCCCCTGGGGACGCCAAGAGCGCGTCTTCGATTTCGATGACCTGGCGATGCAGCCTCATCTCCGAGCTCCAGTAGTCGAACTCCTGTCGGCGTTGTACGTCCGAGGGAGTGACACGTTTCCACACACGCTCGACCCCTGCCATTAGCCGGTTCACACGTCTACTGCGACGCCATCCCTCAGATCGACGCGCAAGCGGCAACACAGAGAAACCTCCGCACAACAGCAGGACCGAAGCCGTCATCAACGATCCGTATAGCCGTCGTCCGAGATCCATCGTCCGCACGTCTCCCACGACATGAGCGATGTCCATGACGACGGCCGCAGACGTGAAGCCCACGGCGGAGACAGACCCCAGAATCAGCAACCAGATTCCGAGCGCGAACATCCGGTCCGAGACTGCGGGGATGAACCGAACCAGTACCCAGCCCGCGTGCCCAAGCACCCCTCCGATGAACGCCATCTCGACGCCGTTGAAGACGGCAGCTGCAGGCTGAGCACCGTACTCGCGCATGAACGAGCCAGTCGTCGTCGTCGTGCTGGTGCAGCCGAACGACCCGACCATCACGCAAGCCGTCAAGGCGAGGAGTCCGTACGTCCAGCGCCGATTCGCCGACGATGCCGCGCCGACCGATCCCTGGATCGCCGTAGAGAGCACGGCCACCCCACACACCTGGAGGAGGTTGGCCGGCAGCATCATCCAGTTCTGAGATCCCATCACGGCATCGGCTGCAAAGTAGACATCGTCCACGTTCAGCGTCTGAGCCGCGGCTATCAGGCTGGCGGCGACGAGAATGCGCTGGCTCCGCCTACGACGGGCCGTGATCAGGAGCACGATGGATAACGACCACATCGCACCGGCGATGATCGCAGCGCTCATCCGAGGAACTCCTCGAGACCGATCGGGTGTTGCGGTCGCTGACGGATTCCGGCCGCAAGAAGATCGGCCAGCCGTTCGGCTTCGATTTCGTCCCTGTCTGACAGATCGGCACGGCCGAACAAGCGGTCGCCCACCTCGAGCCGCACGTCCGGGAGAAACCGGGTCAGTGTCGGCGCGCTCTGCGCCAACAGGTCGTGCCTCAGGAGGAGATGCCCCAGCTCGTGCAGGAGACACTGCAGTCGATGAATAGCTGAGGACGCCGGCGCGTGGAAGATCGTGCACCGCTGCCCCTCCACAAGGAGGAGACCACACACCGAGGTGTCGCCTAACGCGCGCAGGGGCCTGGTGCGTATGGATAGGCCTCGGACACGTTCGACGTGGCGGATAGCTTCTTCGAGCGAAGTGACGGAAGCGCAGGCATCGCTGCGATACGCCTCCTCTGCCCGCAGCTGACGCGGCATGTCCCCTAGTGTGTGCTTCACGATTCCCCGTCGTGTTCCTTTGCTGCAGTTGCCGTCTACGTTCGAGCCGCGTCGAGTTCAGCGGTCACAGCCCTCAGTGTTTGAGCAGTGACGTCCGATATCGCGCGAGCGGCGATCGCATCAATGCCCGCATCGTGGGCGGCGCGGGCAAACTCGAGCTGCGCATCGATGGCTTCCACTCGGCTGTCCGCGCGACTCCCTCGGAGATAGACCGGGTCGACACCGAGCATTTCTGCGAGGTCCTGGAGAACCGTCGATGGAGCTTCCGTCTCTTTGCCCGCAAGGAGGCCCGCCCATGTTTCGCGTGTCAAGACGACGCCCCGATCAGCCAGCGCAGTCGAGACTTCTGTGTACCCGTCCGAAGATCCCCGTCCGCGAGCCTGAGCTGTGACCAGGAGTCGGAGACGCCGAGCGACCTCGATGGGCGGTGGAGGGATTCGATTCTCGCCCTCGGTGTCCATCACGCAAGCTGCTTCTGCGGCCGCGACCATTGCATGTGCTTCGACGCCAAGCGCGCCGGCCAGGGTGTAGAGCGCCGAGATCGGAATCTCCCGCTGGTTGTTGAGGTACCGCAGCACTGTCGCGCGCACCATCCCAGAGGTCCGAACGAGATCATCGATCGTCAGCCCTCGAGCGGTCCTCGCATCGCGAAGCGCGGCCGCGACCGCCGCATTGAATCGACCGGGAGTAGCCATACGGAGACCGTAGCAAACAGATATACACAGGCACAAATTTAATATTTGACAGGGTTGCCGTTCGGTTCCTATGGTGACCGAATGGCTACCAAGACCCTCACTCGGCGCACTGCCGAACATGTCCAACGCATGTTGTGGACTCACGATCTCTCTCAGCACGACGCCGCGAATGTCGCTGACATCCCGCCGGGTCATCTACAGCTGAAGCTCGCCGGCGAGCTGGATTTCACCGTGGATGAGCTCGACCGAATCGCCACGGCACTGGGGTGCCGCAGGTCAGAATTGCTTCCCGCAGATCGGAGTTCGGCTGGAGGCGACCGTGGTGTCTGACATTCGCGCGCTCGTAGAGCCCGAGAACCGATCGGGCATGGTTCTCGATACATCTCACGCCGCCGTCTACTGCGGGCTGTCCCGAGGCACGATGTACAACCTGCAGTCGAAGCGAGAAGGCCCGCCCGCTTTCAAACATGGACGAAAAACCGTCTACTACCCCGCAGATCTCGACGCCTGGCTCGCGACGAGAATCACTCCCTGCGCTGCGAAACGATTCGATGAGACGGAAGGTGCTAGCGAGTGAGCGCCGAGCAACAGTCCCTGTCTGCCAACGGTTTCCCAGTCACCGAAGCTGAGTTCATCCGTCCGCAGTTCGCGTTCGAGCGCGAGTACGGTCAGTACCGGAACTGGTGGGCGCGAGACCAGAGGATCGTCGGCAATCCGTTCTCGCTCCTGCTCTACCTCGTCACCCATCAGCGCACCTACAGGATCACCCAGTCACGCGCCCAATCTGACCTCGGGCTCGGCAAGGATGCATTCCGTGCGGCACGGAAGAAGCTGGAAGCCGCAGGGTACCTGCGGGTCGAGGAGCATCGGCACCCGGCCGGCACGGTCGACGCTCACGGCAACTCGATCGCGGGGCACCGAAGGGTCCTGCTGATCCTGATGGATCCCCCACAGCCGAACGCGGCGGTAGAGCGTGTGCCTCTGGCCTCGGCTGATAATCCGCCAAGGGTTCAGGGTGCCGGTGCGGTTGTCGCCCAGACGACACCGACTCGCACGCCGATGCTGCAACCGTCGCCCGCTGTACCTGCGGCGAACCACGTCGGGTCTTCCTCCGAGGCTCAACCAGCGACGGCTGCCCCGCCGCTTAATGAAGACCAATCACTAGAAGACCAGTCTTCTTCGGTCGCGAGTTTGGAGCTCGCCCTCCAAGCGTTGCACCCAGGGCTCAGCCTCGCCCGGTTGCGATCGTGGCTTGCTCGGAATGCGCCTTCGATCGAACCGGCACGGCTGGACCTCCTCGCTGCCAGTGTCGACGTTATCCACGCAGCCGCCCGACCGATCGGTGACCCCGTCGCGTACGTCGGCCGTTCGATCGAGCGTGAACCGATGCGGTGGCTCGAGCGCGTCTCTGAAGACGAAGTGTCGGTCGAGATGGAAACCCCGCCTGGCCCTCGCCGCCTAGGCAGTCGCCCACCAACGGCCGCCGAGTGCGGTGCTCGCGGGCATCGTTTCATCGGCACGTTCCTCGAGGTGTGCAGCACCTGTGGCGAGGAACGCCCGGGATGGCGAGAGGACCGTGACCGTGACTCAGCGTGAAGTGAAATCGATGCCATCGGAGGACTGCGATGTCGTCGATCGGGAGCTACTGCTCCAGTCGTCGGACGCGATCGATCGCATCGGTCTGGACGTATTTCTCGCAGCCGTCGAGTCGACACGCGGGTACGTCACTCGGGTCCTCAACCAGCATGGCCTGCCCGGCGAGATCGATACCGCGATGCAAGAGATCCGCGTCATCGCGTGGCGTCGAGCCGAGAGCTTCGAGCCGGCTCGCGGGTCATTCGGGCGGTACGCGCAGGGCATCGCGGCCAAGGTCGTTCTCGCGATCCGACGTGAGTCCGCCGTTCACTGCGGGCGGTTCACCATCGACGTCGACACCGACCGCCCAGCGGCCGGTAGCGATCCCCTGGACTTGCTCGTCCACCGTTTCGAGATGAGGCGTTGTATCGCCTGGGTCCGCGAGGCGGTGTCCGAGCGGGATTGGTTGATCGGACTGGAGTTGATGCTGACCGATGAGGCGCGCGACGATGTCGTGGAACGGCTCAACGTCTCGCCCAGAGCGATCCGAACGGCCCGGGAGAACATAGCCGCGGCGGCGTGGACAACTCGCGCGGCGCTTCGTCTGGCCGACCGTGGCTACCCGAACACAAGACAGACCGCGGTCGAGTGCATCCCCGAGGCGGATGGTCTGCGCTCGATCGCCGTCTTCGAACCCGCGATGCTGCGAGATGCCGCCGGCGTGGCATCCGTCACCGGGCTGAGCAAGCACCGCGTTCACAGCAGGATCGCGCATGTGAGGAAACTCCTTGTTCTCGCCTCTCGAATCCTCGACGGGGAGACCATCTGATGGCTGCTCCGCTGCTGGCCATCAAGGTGGTGGTTGCGATCGGACCGCGAAAGATCCTGGCGATCGTGCTCATCGCGCTGCTCGGGATCGTGATTGCGGCCGCTGCTCTGCCCGCCCTTGCGATCTCGATGTTCGTTCCCGCCGGCAGCGCATTGCGGCAGGCGTACTGCATGGCGCCCGGCAGCGCGCCTTCCAGCCGAGCGACCGGTCCGCTCCCGGTCGCCGAGGAAGTATTGGTCCGCGAAGTCATCAGCGCTGTCGCGACGGTGACCCCCGAGCCGAAGGCGAAGCTCGCCGCGCTGACGGCCGCCTACGCGGCGTCGAACATGACGCGCGCCGACCCCGCCACAATTACCGATGACACGCCGCTCGGTGTGTATCGCCGGACGATTCGGGGCGGGTGGGGTTCTGCGGAAGAGCTGCAGGATCCTGCGGCTGCAACCAAGTTGGTTCTCGGAGGCGCTGGACCGAATCGTCCCGGCATCATGACCGAGCCATCCTGGATCGACGAGCCGGCCGGATGGTGGCTGTCCACCATCGGCATCCACGTCGAGGGGCCCACCGTCTCCTCAGCCGAGGCCGCCGCGCGCAACGCGCTCACGACAGTTGAGCCCGGCCTCCCTCCGGAGGACCTCACCATCGGCAAGTCTTGCAACTACCTGCCCGTCGACGGCGACAACCGTGAGCTCGCGCTTCGCCTCGTCTCAGCCATGGACGAAGGGCGTCTCGTCGGTAGCGACTACCTGCAGCAACTGCGCGACATCGCGAACGGTACCGCCCACGCGCACTGCGGGGTCGATTCCCGCATCATGCAGATCCTGCTCGTCGCACTGAATACCTTCGAGCAGGTCGCAGTCTCGGACCTCAATCGCCGCTGCACCGGCTCGCTAGAGGGTGCTGGGGAGAACTCGTCCCACTACCGTGAAGGTGGCGGAATGGCTGTCGACATCTATGCGCTCGAAGGAGCCCCGATAACAGGCGGGGATAACCTCTCGATGCAGCTACTTACTACCATCGACCCGCTAGTTGCACCTGGGTCGCGCGCGGGCCAGTCCAACTGCAGGACGGAGACGAACTTCGAACACCTCTATAGCTTCGAGGACGTGTGCAACCACCTTCATCTCGACGTGGCATATGCGCGGTAGTGGGGTGGCCCCCTGCGGGGCACCTGAATCACCCTGACGTGTGCAGAGCGCTAGGTTTGGCACATGCGCATCGGACGAATCAACACGCACAACTTCCGCAATCTCGCAGATCTCGATACCGAGCTGGGCCGAACAGTGGTCATCGTCGGCGAGAATCGTGCGGGCAAAAGCAATCTCCTGCACGCTGTACGTCTTGTGCTCGACCCGAGCTTGCCATACGCCGACCGACGACTCTCGAACAGTGACTTCTGGGACGGACTCGATTCAGAAAGCGGTGATCCGATGCGAGACGGTCAGGAAATCCGAGTCTCCATCGACCTTGACGACTTGGGTAAAGACACGCGCATTCTGGCTGCTGTCGGGAGCGGCCTAGTTTCGACCAACCCACCCGTGGCGAGGCTTACATACAAGTGGGCGCCTGATCCTAAGAAGGACGGTGCCTACTCCGACGGAGTCTACTTTCGCGACGGCTCGGACAACGCACGCGTGCCCGCCGATTTACGAGACGAGATCTTCGTAGCCTTCACGTCTGCCCTCAGAGATGCAGAGAACGACCTGCGGGCCTGGCGGCGTTCGCCCCTTCGATCTTTGCTAGAGCGGGTGATGGGTGATGTGCCGGTCGACGATGCGACACGCATCAACACCCTCCTGGAAGAAGCCAATGACGCTGTCGCATCTATCCCCCGGGTACAGGGCCTCGAGAAGAACATTGCTGACCGACTAGAGTCGAGCGTCGGCGCACGACACGCCGTCAAAGCGACCCTACGTACAGTTCCGCGTCAGATCGACGAGGTAATTAAGGGCCTCCTGCTGTACCTGGACGGTGCAGCAGCTCGTCCACTCAGCACGGCCAGTTTAGGCTCCTTGAACATTCTCTACTTCGTCCTCCTCCAGCTCGGCTACGAAGCCCGACTGGAAGGGAAAGAGGTAAGCCACACTTTGGTTCTGTCCGAGGAACCAGAAGCCCACCTGCACCCACATCTACAACGCAGTGTCTTCGGCGCGCTCGGCATAGAATCACCCCTGACATCGGTCTTCATCACCACGCACTCACCACAACTCGTCAGTGACGTCGACGTACGCAGCCTGTTGCGCCTCTCACGTTCGGCAGACAGGACAATCGCACATCGCGCCGCTACCGCTGCCCTGTCCGATCGCGAATGGGATGACATGAACCGCTACCTGAACGCGACCAAGGCCGAGCTGGTCTTCGCTACGAAGGTCCTCCTTGTGGAGGGTTACGCCGAGGAAATTTTGATACCAGCGATCGCAAACAGCACAGGCTACGAACTCGATAAGGAAGGCGTCACGATTTGCGCTGTACACGGAACACATTTCCTTTCATATGCAAGGCTGTGCGCTGCGCTCGGGATACCATTCGCAGTGCTGACCGATGGAGATCCAGATGAGAACGGAGCTAGCGCCGGCAGTTCTCGACTCGATAATCTCGCCGCCGCACTGGGGACGAGCGGAGCAAACTCTGCTAATGGTCTATTTGTTGGCGAGGATACGCTCGAGCTGGACCTATACCGAACTACGGGAAACAGACAAGTCATCGAGGCAGTGCTCCTAGATCTCGGCACAACTAATTCGCCTGCCAGAATCAACTCTTGGAGCGGAAGCCCGACCAGAGCGCAACTGATGTCTGAGATCGGTCATTCAGGGGGCAAGGGCCGATTCGCTCAGCGCCTAGCGGCTGAGACTTTGACAGCCCCTTCGGCAGTTGCACAAGCGTTGTCCTACCTGCGAGGTGTGTAATGCCAGACCTACACCCACTTAATTCACGCCAGGAAGACGCTATGGCGGCCGGTGGCCACGTCGCGGTCATCGCGCCTCCCGGTAGCGGCAAGACCAAGCTACTAGTCACACGCCTAGCTCGCGATCTATCGACTCAAATCTCTGCTCCGCGCGGCGCCGCCTGTATCACTCTCACGAATGCAGCTGCCACTGAGATGGCGCAGCGTTTTAGAGAGATTAGTTCCGATAAACGAAGCAACCTGTTCATTGGAACCGTGCATGGATTCGCACTGAACCGCATAGTTCGTCCATTCTCGGAAGTCAGCGGAAACCCCCAACTCCGAGATGCGCGAGTACTGAAGCGCCACGAGGCCGATGAATTGTGGGCCCGAGCCCTGCAAGAGTCAGGGATTGAATCTGATCACCTCCTCCAAGCCACAGTTCGGAAACTTCGCACCGAGCTAGCCTCCCAAGACCGGTGGAACCTGACAGGCGTTGCTGTTCAAGCACATAATGCCTACCAGCAGTTGATGAGCGACGAGAACGTGGTCGACTTTTCCGCCATCATCGAACATGCTGTCCGCATAGTTGACGCTCACGCAGACGTGAGGGATGCGCTTCGAGCGGCGTTTCAGGGGATATATGTCGATGAGTACCAAGACCTCGCTCCGGGTTTACACCGCATCATCTATCAGCTTTGTTTCGAAGAAGGCTCAGATTGTAGCCAGCTTTTTGCAGTGGGCGATGCTGACCAAGCCATCTACGGGTGGACCGGTACGGACTCCAAATTACTGATCGATCTAGCCTCGCGACCCGATGTGCAAATGGTCGAGCTTCTGACCAACTATCGGTGCGGCGAGGTGATCGCCCAAGTCAGCCGTCGGCTCTTCGACGACAGTGAAGGAGTGACCACGACGCGAACGGGCGGCGATGTACAAGCCTTGTACATCCCCGGTTCCCTCGTAGATCAGTTTTCGGCGATCGTCGGTCGGATATCCGAGCTAACAGCAGGCGGAACGAATGCAGAGGATATTGGCGTCTTATGTCGAACTAACTCCATGGCAGAAGAAGTGGCTGAAGCCCTCGAGGGTCATCAAATCCCTGCGTGGGTTCGGCAAGACGTCGACTGGGAGTCCACCCTCACGGACTGGTTCGAGCGAGCTCTCGGTGCCATCCTCAACCCGGGTCCGGGGGCCGACATCGGCAGCGTTATTGATGAGTTGAACCACTTAGCCCCCGGCGTAGACCCTGATACCAAGGGTAAGGTGCTTGTAGAACTTATCGGAGCGAGGCCGGGAGACGCGTCCAGGGAGGTGCTCGGGAGAGTTTTGGACGCGTTCGACGAGGCACCTGAAGACGCCCGCACAGCGGCGGCGGACGGTCTGACCGCACTGTTAGCGAGCTTGCGCGACGAACAGCTTTCCCTTGGAACTGTGGAGGAGCTAGCAGGGCGCCGTCTCCGGGAGGGCCGCGTATACGTGACCACTCTCCCTGCCGGTAAAGGTCTGCAGTTCGACTACGTCTTCATACCAGACTGCAATGACGGGCGAATACCGTTCTATCGCTCGTTCGACGACGAACTTCAGATGGCCGAGGAACGGAACAAATTCTATGTCGGAATCACTCGGGCAAGAGAACAAGTGTATCTACTTTGGTCACCGACTACATTGAACTGGGACGGGCAACCCAGGCGCAGCACCGTAAGTCGATTTGTACGGCAGCTTGGTATCCCGACTCCGACAAGTTGATTTTGATGCACACGAGTACCGGGGGTACTCCTTTAGAGACTCTGCAGGATGTGCCCCTAGACGGCCATTAAATTCCTTGACTGCGGTAGTCTCCACAACATGCGCACAACTCGATCCGCTAGCCGTCCGACGATCCCGGTGCCCCCACTCTCGTCCGCTCCTGGAGCTCCCTTCAATGCATACCAGAGCGCGGTGAGGGCAGCATGAATTGGCGCGTTGAGACTGAGTCTGACCTCCGATCTCTAGTGACGAGCGGAGATGCACGAGAGTCTCACATCATCGATTTCAAGCGCCAGCTCGGAACCTCTGATCGGGAACGTGCAGAAATTGCTGCAGACCTTGCATCGTTTGCCATCGATGGAGGATGCCTGATCATCGGCGTAGAGGAGAGCCAGAAAGACGTCTTCGCGTTGTTCCCAGTACCTCTGGAGGGTGTTGTGGAACGGATCGAGCAGATCGCCGCCAATCGTCTGAGGCCGGCCCTAGACATCCGCCCACAAGCAGTCCGGTCCGACGCCGATGGATCGCACGGCTACGTGGTGATCGACATCCCAATGAGCGGATCAAGGCTCCATATGGTGAGCGGACGGTACTACGGACGTGGCGAGAAGACCCGCCGCAGACTCGATGACGCAGAGGTATATCGCCTGATGCGAGAGCGAACAGGCGCTGCTCGGCACACGCTCGATGCCCTCGGGGAAGAGCTGGCTCGCAACCCGGCGAACGGCTCTCGCGCGCGCTTGCTGGGAGCAGTGGAGCCCCTTTACGCCCCCGCCGGGTTTGCTCGTCAGCTCGTCCGCGAGGACCCCAAAACTATTCTGGCTATCACCCAGCGGGCCGAGTCATTCGTTCCTGCCGAGCTCTCGGCGTTCAGCCCACAGCTCGGCGAGCTACACCGGGTCGAGCGCCGCGCTCGCGGCATTGCACGAACCAATCTGGACGAGGGAAGGACTATCAGCGCTGAGGACCCTTGGAAGCAGGAGGTCGCCTCGGACATCGAGATTCAAGTTTCTGGCGCGGCGCGCTTTCTGGCTTCCCGGGTGGTCTACGAAGCAGACGTACACCGAATAGGACCCTCGCTCATAATCATGGATGAGAGCGTCGCGGCGTGGTCTTATCGCTTGGTTGGAGCAGCCTGCGCGTTAGCCGAACGCCTGGAATATCGAGGTCAGTGGGGCCTCGGTATTCACGTCTACGGGTTGGCTGGCTCACGTGCATACAGGGAGGATCGTTTCTACCGAGGTCAGAGCCCGGTCTACAACGAAGATACTTTCCAGCAGATCACCACCGCTTCGTTCGCAGAGCTCAGCGAGCAACCCCATGTCGTTGTTGAACGACTTGTCGGCGACCTCATACATGCACTTGGAACGCAGGGCAAATACCCAATGATCTATCCCGATTAGTTCTGTTCAACGGCATTCGACGCTCATGAGCGCCTTCCGCAACTATCCCGCCTCGCGAGGCTCTATTGGCGTAACTGCGTCGTGTCAGTGTGTACGTTGCTTTCGCGCATACTCAATCTATTCGCCTCGAGAGTGACCAAGACCGCGTCTGACGGGTGATTGACGTCACAAGGCTTCAAGATGCGAAGGCGTCCGATGACAATAATTCTTGCACCGCTGCGCAATTGCAGCGCGTCACCAACGAGATCCTGACCCCTGCAGACAACCTGGCACCAGGGAATGAGCGATTGCTGCATCCCGCCGCCCGAGTCCAGCGACAGTTGCTTGTCGGCGAGCAGGAAGGACGCGACGGGCCTGCCCACTGACCTTTCCTCAGGCAGCACGTCGCCATAGACGATGCCCGCCATTCGAAGTCTTGTCGACATCGCGTTCCTCCTCCGATGAAAACGGTTTAACCATCCTTAAATCATGGACCAGTCCGAGACCGTGCACAATGACCCCATGCCCCGCGTCGCTCGCCCCAACCTCTCCGACGATGCGCGGAGTGCACTCGCGACCCTCGGCGAACCGGTGAACTTCGCGATCCTCTCGAGACTGCTAGCGGAGGGCCCGCTCACGCGGGGACGTATAGCCGAGCTCGTCGAGGTGAACCGCGTCACGGTGCAGGACCATCTAGAAACGCTGCGTGAACTGGGAGTTATCGAGGCCCACCCAATCCAGGAGCCTGACGGCAAACGCCACCGGCACGAGTACGTCGTCCTCGAACAGGTCGTATCCGAGCGGTACCGGGATCTCGGCGTCGAGCTTGGCCTAGGCCGGACTGGACCAGCGTCCAAGTAGTCGGGAAGTTATCCACAGACGCCCGTCCTCGCCCGAGGCGGGGCCGCTACCGCGCCTAGCGTCGACTGCATGACCTGGGCGAACCGATGAAGCTGCGCGGCTGGATGTTCCTGCTCCCGCTCCCGTTCCTGGCAATCGTGCTCGTCGTGGTCATCCTCAGCCGTTGGGGCGGCTGGGTCATCAGCCAGATCGTCGTCTCCTTCTTCGGGACCGCTGTTCTGCTGCACGACGCACATCAGGATCCCGTAACACGCGCCTTGGTTTTCGCCATCATTTGGGCTGCTGCTGCTGGGAACGCATCGCTCTACATCAGACACGTTGCTCGCCGACGAAACACCGCCCAAGCGACATCGGGTGCATCCTTCGACCTCGCTCCCTACCGTCGCCGCAACTAGGTCCGCAGGTCTGCCCGCGGCACTCCAAGAGCGATCGAGGACGCGCACGTCCTCGCGAACTCTCGGGAGGATTGATGCGGCGACCGCTGCTTGT
This sequence comes from Plantibacter sp. MMLR14_011, assembly GCF_001865025.1. Taxonomy (NCBI): domain Bacteria; kingdom Bacillati; phylum Actinomycetota; class Actinomycetes; order Micrococcales; family Microbacteriaceae; genus Plantibacter; species Plantibacter sp. MMLR14_011. The sequence goes on along the minus strand of NZ_MJGW01000039.1, from coordinate 165,412 downwards.
AGGACTGCTTGCCGTCGGGGCCATCGCTCTGACCGGGTGCATCGATGCCAACACCGCATCTCAGTCCACAGCCCCGTCCACGTCACCCACGCAACCGTCCGCGACAGCCCCGGATCGAGAGCCAGTGGCTCGCGCAGCCACCTCCGACCTCGGCGTCGCCGTCTACGAACTCGGCAGTTACGTCTCGACTCAGGACTCTGGCCTCCTGCGCCAGCCCGGCGGAACGGAGCGCTTTCCGACCGGCAGCTTCGTGACGGTCATCCAGGTTTCGCTCGACGGTTTCGTCCCCTTCGGTGAACTCGACCTCAGCGGCCTCACCGTCCGGGAGACGAGCTGGGTCGGGCTCGGCGACACCGCCGAACTGGACGCCAACGAGGGACCAGACTTCGCGGCCGATGCAGGAGTCCCGTGGGGTCCGGCCGGCGCGCAGGGGCGCGGTCGTAACTGGTCTCTGCCGAACCACCTGAGCACGAGCTTCGCACTCGCCTACTACGTGCCGTTCGGTGTGTCCACGCTGGATCTCGTCGTCGATGTTCCCTCGCAGCGTGACCCGCTGACCCTCTCCGTCCCGGTCCACGCGGAGTGAAGACCGTGGGTGAATTCATCATCACGTCCCTGTGGACCACGGACGCCGGCGGCCTTCTCCTGAAGACGATCCCCGACATCACGCCGAAGGCTGGTCCTGGATCGAAGGCGATCCAGGACCTTGCGGGCAACATCCTCTTCGTCGTACTCATCCTCTGCGGCATCGGGGTGCTCCTCGCTGCCGCCTGCATCGCGCTCGGTTGGCTCATCAAGAACGGAGCACTGAAGTCCGTCGGGATCGCGGGGGTTCTCTGCTCAGTCGCCGCTGCCGCAATCGCGGCTGGCACCACCGCACTCATAAACTTCGGCATCGGGCTGCAGATCGTATGAGCGGCTTCCGGACGGACGACTTCGGCGTGCCCCAGTTCGGCTGCGGGCCCGCCGACATCCCCTGTCTGGCGCAGGAGTCTGCGGCACGCTTCATCGGCGGCGGCATCATCGGCCTCGGCGACTTCATGACCGACATGCTCGCAAATGCCTTCATCGGCAGCCGTCCCGGCGAGTCCAGCTGGACCATCGCCGACGGCCAGTTCTGGTTCTGGGTCGCGACGATGGGACTCGTCATCTCGATCGTGGCCTGCTTCCAGCTCGCGCCGGCGGCGATCATGCGAGACGGCCGGCGGATCGCGCAGGTCGCAGTCGGCCTCGTTGTCGCAGTGCCGTCCAGCGTCGCCGCTGTGTACGTGATGAGGCAGTTCGTGACCTACGGCGGTGAGACGACCGATGCACTCGTCGCAACCGTCCAGGACCAGAGCCTCGGCAACGCGCTGCTCCGCATGTTCGGATACCGAGTGGTCGCTGATGTCTCCGTCCCGGCCGACGATGGCGCGATCGCCCAGGCCATGACCACCGCCAAGCTCGCCCCGAACGCAGTCATCGGCCAGTACACGGTGGTCCTGCTCATCCTCGCCATCATGGCGCTAGCCGCGCTCTTCCTCTACGTCTCGATGTCCATCCGCTCCTTCTCGCTCGTCGCGCTCGCTGCGACAGCGCCGATCGGCCTCATGATGATCGGTCAGCCGAAGTTCGCCGTCTGGGCGACGAGATGGGCGAACCTGACGATCGGCCTCGTCATCGCTGAACCGTTGGCAGCGGCGATCCTGGTCCTCTCGATCCAACTGGTCACGGATTCCACCGATCTCGGCGTCGTGATCGTCGCCGCTGGGGTTGTCTTCGCCGCATCCTTCGCTCCCCTGTGGGCGGTCCGCCTGGTGTCATTCGCCGGGGACGAAGTCCGCAACTCCCTCCAGCCGCGACCGCACGTCTCGAGTAAAGCCCAGAACGCCATGCGCGTCCTCGGACGGGTTCTCGCAAAATGACCAACTCGCCGGCCCTCCCCCGCGTCCGCTTTGCCCAGCGCGAGCGACGCGGCGCGTTCCTCGGTCTGAGCTGGCCCCAGCTCATCGTCATGTGCACGACGGCCGCGATCTCCGTCATCTGGCTCCTGATCGATTGGGACGGCTACTGGCGCATCGGCATCTGGCCTGCAGCGCTCTCGATCGCCGTCGGCAGCTGGACCTGGCATCGCGAGTCCGGTCTCGCGCTCATCTGGCGTGTGCTCACGTACGCCTCTCGGCGGCATCGCCTCCAGACGAGCTTCAGGCGCGACGTGTGGGACTCACGAAAGGACGAACCCTTGAACATCGGAACGACGCGGCGCGGGGCTGAAGGCCCACGCGAGATCCATCGCCATCGCCTTCCCGGTGCGCACGGATCGCTGCGCTTCGTCCAAGTGCCAGGTCGGGGCGGATTCATCCTCGACCCGAAACGATCGCTCGTCTCGTTCTCGGTCGACGTTCTGAGCTCCGCGTGGCCGCTGCTCGACGAAGGCGTCCAGCAAGCGGCCTACGACGGCTTCGTCGGATGGATGAGCGGGCTCGAGGCGTTCCCTGGGCTGGTCGATGCGACGGCACGCATCCGTGTCGATGCCAAACCCGCCGACGAGCTCGCGCGCTACGCATCGGAACGCGATCGAACCGATCCGTCGACCGTCAGCCCAGCGGTCCGAGCGGAGTACGACACGCTGATCACCGCGGGTGCTGATCGATCGATGCAGTTCACCAACACGGTGACCGCTACCTGCGACCTGCGCTCGCTCCGGTCGGCGATCAAGCACTCTGGCGGCGGCCTCGTCGGCATCGCTGCCATCGTGACCGACCTTGTCGAGCAGATGCGTGACTCGCTCGAAGCCATCGGCGTCGAGCTCCGGAACTGGCTCGACATCGAAGCGATCGACGAGATGCTCGCACTCGCCATGAACCCGACGAGCTTTGCAGCAGAGTCGCGGAGTGACGGCCCGAACCGACTCGCTCCGGTGATGGGCATCGAGGAGCGCTGGGATCACGTGCAGATCGATGGTTCGGTCCACCGCACGTACTGGATCGCCGAGTGGCCTCGCTCCGAAATCAGCGTGGGGTTCCTAAACAAGTTGCTCTATTCAGGCGACGCGACGCGGGTGCTCACCCTCAGCGTGCGGCCGGTACCGACCCACAAGGCTCTGAGTCAGGTGGGGCGAGCGAAGGTCGACCTCGAGGTCGCACGAGGCTTGCGTCAGCGACGCGGGATGATCACCACCCGTGAGCAGGATCGCGAATACGAGGATCTCGGCGAACGCGAGGATGACATCGTTGACGGGTTCACCGACATGGAGTTCCGCGGGTTCGTGACCGTCTCGGCCGCCGACGTCGACGGCCTCACCCGCGCATCGGCCTCGATCCTGCAATCAGCGCAGCCGGCCAGGGTCACGCTCGCTGCGATGTACTTCCAACAGGCCGCGGCGTTCATGTCGACCGCGCTCCCTACTCCGGTGGGCAAGCGATGAGTCGACGTCGTCCTGGAACCCTGGCCCGTTTGGATGTGTGGCGCGACAGCCTCGCTGAGGACGCGCTCCCGACAAGTTCGATGCCCGCCGGCGGATGGAAGACGCTGTACAACCTCCGCGCACGGGCGGGTGTCGTTGCGCCGGTCCACCGCGCCTCGTCACGCACCCTCGGCGCCGCGCTGCCCTTCCTTGCTGAGAGCGGCGAACCCATGGCCGGCGCCTACGTCGGCCCGAACCTGCTGTCTCGGTCCACGTTCTGCTTCGACCCGTGGGAGGCCTACGCCGCGGGTGTCGTTCGCTCGCACTCGATGGCGATCTTCGGGGTGAAGGGCAGCGGCAAGTCCGTGCTCGCGAAAGCCCTCAGCACGCGCCTGTGTCGACTGGGTCGGAAGGTTGCGGTGCCGCACGATCCGAACGGCGAGTGGACACGCGTCGCCGCCTACGTCGGTGGTGTGACGATGCGCCTAGGCCCCGGTCAGACTGCCCGGATCAACCCGCTCGATCCGGGACCCCGCCGCGCCGACGTGAGCGATGCCGACTGGACGCAGGAAGTCTTGCAGTTCCAGCGAGCGAAGGTGCGGGCCATGGTCGCCATCCTCCGGAACACGACGGAGCTCAGCGAGATCGAGCACACGGCTATCGATCTCGCGCTCGAGCAGGTGCACCGGTCGAACTCGACCGCGCTGGTGCCGATGGTTTGGGAAGCTCTGCGTCACCCTGAGTCCCACATCGCCGAGGAGATCGGTGCGGGCGGCCAGATGCTCGCCCACGCCCTTCGTCGCGTCACGGTCGGCGATCTCGCCGACCTCATGGATCGCCCGTCGACGGTTGCCTTCGATGCGAGCACACCGATGCTGACCGTCGACACCTCAGAGCTCCTGCGCGCGAGTGCGGAGACGAAAGCACTTCTCCGCCTGGCGACGACCGATTGGATCGAGCGGGGCACCCCGGCCGGTCCTGGCCAGGCGCGGCTGATCGTGCACGAGGAGGCAGCCGTCGCGCTGCTCAACGAGGTCGCAGGCGGTGGCGATCTCGTCGGACGGGTCAGTGATGAGAAGACCGCTCGTCACAAGAGGCGGTCGAACTGCTACCTCATCCACCGCATCAACGACTTCGACGCGCTTGGCGATCGCGGGTCCGCCTTGCACGCTCAAGCCCTCGGGCTCTTGGCGGACTGCGACACGCGCGTCAACTACGCGCAGCACACGGGAGAGCTCGAGCGCAGTTCGCAGGTCCTCGGATGGAACCGGACACAGACCGAGCTTGTTCGCAAACTCCGTCGTGGCGAAGGTTTTTGGCAGATCGGGCCGGAACGGGTAGCCAAGGTCCGCAACGACTGCACACCTGGCGAACTGGCTGTCTTCCGCACCGACGGGCCCGGAGCGGCACCCCGATGACCGACCGACTCGTGCTCGTTCTCCTGGGCATCATCGCCATCGCTGCAACCGCAATCGGCATCGCGGGCGCCGTGGTGATGGTCTTCGTGCTGCTGAGCTGCGGAGAGATGCCGGCTGGACTCGGTCCGTTCGCCGCGGCAGGGCTACTGGTCGCCAGCGGTTCGGTTCCCGCAACACCGGCTGGGGGCTGCATCGTCTCCACGGATGGCGCCCGTTGGACGGTCATCGGCATGGTGGTCCTGCTCACGATCGTCGCCGCGCTATGTCTAGCCGGATGGTTGTCGTTCCGTGAATCCGACCGCTGGTTCCGGTCGCAGCTCCTGCGGCGCAACGGATTGGCCGGACGCAGTGAGGTGCGGCGACAGGTCTCCGAGCGGGCGCTCCTCCGCAGGGCAGGAACCCTTCGTCCGACGCTCGCGGATCCCGCCGCCGATGATGTGGGCTGGCGGATCGGCACCTCGCGTGGCCTTGACGTCTACGTCTCGATCGAAGACTCTCTCCTCCTCGACGGCCCACCCCGCTCCGGCAAAGGCTGGCGAGTCATCATCTCCGCCATCCTCGACTGGAACGGCCCGCTGGTCACGACCTCCACCCGCAACGACAACCTCGCCGCGACGATGGCACACCGCGCGCAACGCGGAACCGTCACGGTCTTCGACCCGCAGCAGCTCTCAGGCGTTCGCTCCGCCCTCCGGATCTCACCGGTGACCGGCTGCGCTGACCCACTCGTCGCCGAGCAACGAGCCCGGACGATCATTGCCGGCAGTGCACTCGGACGCTCCTCCACCAATCAGGAGTGGGCAGGTGCCTCAGGAACGCTCCTCGCTGCGCTGCTGCATGCGGCAGCGCTCAGCGGCGGCGGCACGACGGCACTCCGCGACTGGGGAATGAGCCCCGTCCTGGCTGGTCGGGCAGTCGATGTACTCGCGGACTCTGGAGCACCTGGGTGGGCCATGGGTCTTGCGGATGTGATCGAAGGCGACGCAAAGCTGCTCGGTTCGAAGTGGTTCGGCGTCGCGGAGGCGCTTCGTCCACTGGCGATCCCGTCCGTGTTCGATGCGATGAACCCTGCACTCGACGAGGCGCTCGACGTCAACGAGTTTCTCGCGGCCTCGAACACGATCTATCTGATCGGTACCGGAACCGGCGCGGGGGCGGTCGGTGGATTCCTCGGCGCGGTACTGGACGACATCGTCGAGACCGCTCGTCGGAAGGCGCTGGCCTCGCCCGGGAACCGTCTCGATCCTCCGCTCGGGCTGATCCTCGACGAGATCGCGAACATGTTCGCCTGGCCGCAGCTGCCGACGATCCTCTCGGATGGTGGCGGTATCGGGATCTCGACGATGGTCGTGCTCCAGTCGCTGTCGCAGGCGAAGTCCCGGTGGTCGGAGAGCGAGGCTGACACGATCTGGAATTCTGCCATCGCCAAGCTCATGCTCGGCGGGTCGTCCAACATCAAGCACCTGCAGGACGTGTCGAGCATGCTCGGCCAGCGTCAGGTGAACCGTGGGTCCGTCAGCCGCAGCGAGACGGGTACGACCCGCTCCGAACAGCGACAGTTGGAGCCGGTCCTGACGGTCGATGAACTCCGCCGACTCCCTGAAGGTATGGGCCTGCTGAGCTACCGGAACCGACGAGGCGTCCTCCTCGACGTCGAGGGCTGGACCACGCGTCGCGACGCTCGCGAGATCGTCGCGGGAAAGCGATCGACGGAGGCTGCTCAGCGGCAGGTGTTCACCGAGCAGTCCGAAGCCCGTCGGAAGACGCATGGCTGAGACTGGCGGATGGCGTCAGGCCGCGGAGCGTGAGTTCCGGGCGCCATTCGCGCTGGGCGACGCGGACGAGGTCGGCGATGGATTCGACACCTGGCCGGCCCTGCCCGAGCCCGAGTACTTCGGTGTCGTCAACTGGCGGTCCTTGTCGGACGAACGCGAGCGTGAGGTCTGGCGATTGCTCGCGGAATGGGTCTCCTGGCTCTGCACTCGGTACACGATCCCGGCCCGGCTGATTCCGGACTGCTGGTACCTCCACGAGGGCATTGTGGAGGAGCTCTCCGCACTGTTCAGCAGCTGGGAGGTGTCCTTCGAAGAGGCCGACAGCGGCGGACACGGTCCCCTCGGCTGGCATGAGCGATTCGAGTACTTCCGCTCCCGTCTTCGCCACTACAAGCCCGAAGGCTGCGCGAACGGACACCTGGAAACGGCGGGCCGGACCCTGCCAGAGGAAGCTGCGCTTCACCGGCGCATCGCCCGAGCCGACCGTGACGGCACGGTGCACTGATGCTCGTCGTAGCTCCAAAGACCCTCAACTACCAGGCTGAGGCGAAGGCATTCTTCAACGGACTGAAGAAGGCGAGCCCCGAGCGGCTGCAAGCGGTACTGAATGAGGGCGCCTATGACGCCAAGCTCAGCTTCGTGCTGTGGGAGTCCCGCGACTGGATCGCTCGCGAGCACATCCGCGAAGCGCGCGGGCTCGGGTACGGGAGGGAGAAGGCCCTCGCGAAGCAGCGCACTCAGTCGTTGCTCGGCCTCTACCGCGAGGACGCGAAGCGGAACTACGTGCCGCTACCGACGCGGGTGCTCCTTCCGCCGCCGCGCCTTCACGAAACGTCGTCAGCAGAGCAGCGGCTTGCGAAGCAGCGAGCGAACATCTTCTTCTCCGCTCTGAGCCGGGCAAGTCCCGACCGGCTCGAGGCGTTGTACAAGGAGCGTCGCGGCAATGAGCAGCTGTGGAGGCTCCTCCATCCGGAGCCGGGGCGCCCGACGCCAGAAGAACGCCGAAAGATCTTCGAGTCCCGCATGCGGATCGATCCCGCAATGCGACCCACGGCGCCGACCGGGCCCTACAAGCGAGGAACGGTCACCCCGGTCGGAATGACCCGTGAGCGCGCACTCCAGCTGGCCGTCGAGGCGGAACGGCGCCGGGAGGCTGAGCAACGTGCTCGCCGCGCTAGCCGCGGTCGGAATGGTCCGGCGATGAGCTGATGCGATCCACACGGGCCGCCAAGTGGGAGTTATCCACAGTCCAACACCTGCCGGCACACGACCGCGGCTGCCGTCTCTACGGTCGAAGCAACGACGAACAGGACACCGAATGACGCGCTTCACCCGCATGATGCTCACCAGCTTCGATGACACCGGACTGCCATCCGAGGCAGCGGCCGAATGGCAGTGGATCAATCTGGATCACGTCGAGCGGATTCACGAACACGTTCACGAGGAGCCCGTGCGCGAGAGTCCGCATCGCCCTGACCGGAATCGATACCTCGCCTTCCTCGTGCTCACGTTCTGCAGTGGCGCACTCCTCGCGCTCCCGGCTGGCAGATACGACTCAGACGACGCCGCTCTCGACGGCTTGATCCACGTCAGGCAAACGCAGCTCGGCGCCGGCTGACGCGTTCGCTGCCTCGAACACGGAGACTCATCCGGTCAATACGTCATGACGTATTGAAGGACGGCTACCCGTCACACCCTCCACCCATCCGACAAACCATACGAATGGACGTCAATACATGCCTCACATAGAAGCCATCGGCTCCCGCAAGGGTGGTGTCGGCAAGACAACGGTCGTCCTTGGTCGAGCAGACGCACTCGCGCAAGAGGGGCGAAAGGTCCTCGTCATCGACCTCGACCCGCAGTCCGATGCGACAACCGTCCTCGGGAGACACGGTGAATACACCGTCTTCGACGTCCTCTACGCGGGTGACGCAGGAACGCTCGGAGCAGCGGCGGCTCCGACTGATTGGAAGAATATCGACCTCATCGCCGGATCTCCGGATCTCGCGCGGATTGAGTCGGAATCACTCCTGACGCCGGAGTTGCGGCTCAAGACGTCCGCCTGGGGAAGCGCGCAACTCGACGCATACGACGACATCCTGATAGACACGCCACCAGCACTCGGACGACTCACGCTCAACGCGCTGCTCTGGGCGGACAGCACCATCGTCATCACCGACCCCACAGCCTTCGGCCTCACCGGCGTTGGACAGTACCTCGAGACGGTGGCGAAGGTTCGGGCGCTCCCCCACCTGAACCCCTCTCTGCGATTCGCCGGCATCGTCGTCAACCGAGTCACACCTCGATTGACCTCAGAACACCGATACCGCCTGGAGGAGCTCGAGGCCACCTACGGCGAAGTCCTGCTCCGCCCGTTCCTGCCGGAACGTACGGCGATGCAGGATGCGGAGAGTCGTCGTCGGCCACTCAGCTCGTTGACGACTCCCGGCGCGCTGGTGCTGACCGAGCGATTCGCTGCACTCACTGAGGTACTCCACGGAGTGGCAGCATGAGCGCGGATGACCGTCGCCCAGCGCTGAGGAAGGCGCCGACGGTCGACGACCTCACAGCGCTGACCTCGCCCGCCGGTCGGCCCGGCGGGATGACGGATGATCTCACCTCCCGCCGCCTGGGACCGGGTCGGCCGCGCAATCGCCGCCGAATGGAACCGTTCTCATCGAAGATCGAGATCTCCCTCCGGGACGACCTCGACCGCTACCTCGCGATCCACGACCTCAGCATCGTCGACTTCCTCGACGAGGCGATTCGCGACCGCCTCAACCGCAATCCGTCATGACAGACGGAAAGACGCACAGACGGGCAGACGGCTATCTCGCTGACCGTCCTGATCGACAGACAAACAGCACATGCTGATCGCGTACCTCGATGAGTCCTACACGCGTGACTACTACTACATCGCTGCCGTGGTCATCGATGCGGAGCACGAGGACCGGCTCCGAGAGGCGATCGTGCGTGCGGCGGGCATTGCCGAGGCGTTCGGTCTCCCCCGTGACGTCGAACTGCACGCACACGAGATGACGGCAGGCAAAGGTGCATGGTCACCTCTACGGGGTCGCTACCGAGCGGTCGCGACCATTTACCGGCGAGCACTCGAGCTACTCGTCGAGGTACCTGTCGAGGTCTTCGTTCGGGGACTCGACGTTGCGAGGTTGCGCGCGCGATACCGGTATCCGCGCAGGCCGCATGAGGTAGTCCTGCAGCACATTCTCGAGGAGCTCAGCGAGCATGCTGTTGCGCGAAGCACATGGCTGACCGTCATCGCCGATGAACTGCCCGACCAGGCCGCCTTGCACGCACTCGTGCGCCGCTTCCGGGACATCGGGACGCCAGGCTATGCCTCGTCGACGCTCACCGGGATCGAGCTGCCGCTGGCCTTCCGGGCATCACGAGGCACCCCGGGGATCCAGGCAGCAGACCTCGTCGCCTACCTCTACCACCGACTGGACGGACATCCCGAAGGAGACGCTCGCGCACGCCGCTCCGCGGAGCGGTTGTGGGCAGCGATCGAGCCGGCGGTTGTCCATGTCTGGGTCTGGCGCCCTTAAGCACGAAAGCCCCGCGAGGCGGGGCATCCGGCGAACAACGTTCTGGAGACCAGCCCGTCGTAGCTAAATTGTAGACGCTCAGCACGCGCCGTGGCGAGCATCGCGACGCAAAGTGGCATCCTCGGGCTGCCATCGCCTGCATCGCGCGAGGACCACGGGTAGCTCTCGAGAACAGCGGCTGGTGCGCTCCCACTAGCCAGAAGCTACCGACGAGCCAGGAGCCAGAACTCGACCGGAGTACGAGTAGCGTCGTGGTTGACGACGTAGCAAATTCACCGCGGCAGCCAATTTATTGCGCCAGCCGGCCCTCCCATCACCCTGTAGAGAAACCTTCGAATTTCAGGAACTCCTCAAATGCAGACCGAGCATCGGACCGCGGAGAAGTCTTGACCCCGTCGCTATCAGGCAGCACCGAGCCTCGGAACGCGACCAATCCATCTGGCGTAGAGACAATTCGGCCGACCTGCACCGACTGTCTACCGAGGATGGTGTACTCGCCGTTCGCCACGGGCACCGCCGTGTATCTGTCACTCGTGAACGGGACCTCGAAGCGGTTTCGAAGCTCAATGACATTGGGCCACTCGTTGACGACGAATGTGGTCTTGTTCACGTCGACCATGTCCTGCATCCATTCCTCAAGAGCCGCCAATGCACCCTCGAGCGCCTCCTCGCCTCCTCGCCTGATTTGGATGCGATCGTTCGCGCGGTCGACGGAGAAACTCGTGCTCGCATCGGCCCACGACCGCACAGCCGGGAGGACCCTACCATGTTGATCAGCGGCAATCGTCAGTGATTGCGTCGGCTGGAAAACGATACTCATGTGACGACGATATCGACGATTGCACGGGGTTGCACAAGGCAGACGGTGATCGCGGGCGTTGCGGCAACAGCGACGCGGCCGAACTTTCGAAGGCCCCAGGGCCGCCACCAGAAAGCCAAGGCACTTGGGCTCATCTTCTACTGCCGGATTTCTGATCTGAATCGGCGCAATCGACAACGTGCTCGTAGAAATGCCCAATTCGCTTTCGCCATTCATCCACGAGCCGCGTATCAGGCTTGCGCGGTGATGAACACGTCCGAAGCGGCTGATGGCTTGGCGCCCCACCCCAACCGATCCGACGGCGCACAGAGTGACATCACGAACTCAACCGATTCGACGTCGGAGGTGCGCTACCCCCGCAAGCGCTGCACCCCGTTCGTTGAATTCTCGATGCGCGTGCAGCAGGTCCCATGCGTCGGTACCGGTGACCGACACTCCTCGTGCTCCTGAACGTCGTGTCAGACCGCGGACAAGCATGTAGTGCGTCCGGAAGACGCCAGAGCCGATTTGCTCCTGGGCATCATGGAGGAACACAACGTTGGACACCGGTCCCGTACCGTCATCCAGAGATACGAAGACAACACGCCTGCCGCCGCGCATCGGCGGAGTGTTCGTTGCGCGTCGGACGCCCGCGATGAGGACCTCGGTTCCTCCAGGCAAGTCCACGAGATCGCGTGCCGGCGTCACGCCGAGTTCGCGGAAGAGCGGGTAGAACCGTTCCATCTGGTGGCGATTCACTGCCAGACGCATCTCCTGCAGTTCGAGATCGGTTTGGGTCCTGCCGCGCAGCTCGAGCGAGGTGATCGTGCTGCGCTCGGGAACGGGCAGGTCCAGTTCGAACGCAAGCTGTTCGTCGGCGATGAGTTGGGCGCTCGTGGTCACTCCGGCGAGATGGGCCAGGAGTTCGTGGCGTCGTCTCGGGATGTAATCGATGAATGCGTCGAGTGCACCCACGCGTGCCAGCGCCTCGAAGGTGCGGCGGCGCGGGCGGACTCGGTCCCGGAAGTCCTGGAGCGAGGAGAATGGCTGGTGCCGCGCGATGCGGGCTCGTTCCTTCTCGGTGCTTCCCTTCATCTCGACGAGCGACATTCGCACGCCGAGTCGGCCGTCGGGCGCAATTTCGACGACGTACTCGAGCCCTGAGCGCTGCACATCGATCGGGAGGACCGGCACGTCCAGGTGGCGGGCTTCGGCGAGGATGAGGTCCTTCGGCCACATCCCCGGGTCATGAGTGAGGAGCCCGGCCATGAACTCGGCCGGGTGATGCCGCTTCAACCAGGCCGACTGGAACGTGGGCAACGCGAAGGCCGCCCCGTGGGCCTTGGCGAAGCCGAAGGACCCGAAGCCGGCGAGAATCGTCCAGGCTTTGTCGATCACTACCGGCCGGAACCCACGGGCTGCCGCACGGTCGCGCACGAACGTCTCGATTCCGGCGAGTCGTCCGCGGTCCGCGAGCTGCCGGCGGATGACGTCGGCGGGACCGAGACCGCAGCCGGTGAGTTCGTCGATGATCCGCATGACCTGCTCGTGGAACACGACCACGCCGCGCGTCTCTCGGAGGATCGGCCGAAGTCTCGGATCGATGTAGTCGGGCATCGTCTCGCCGTGCCGAACCTGGAGGTACTGCAGCGGCATGTTGTTCTGCATCGGCCCCGGGCGGAAGAGCGAGATCTCCACAGTGAGGTCGTTGAAGACTTCCGGCTGAAGCTTGCCGACCAGTTCCATCTGCCCGGGCGACTCAAGCTGGAAAACACCGAGCGTGCGCGTTGAACGGAGCAGTTCATACGTAGGTTCATCGTCGAGCGGCAAGGCATCGAGTTCGATGGTCTCGCCGGTCAACCGTTCGTGCTCGCTGACGGCATGCGCCATCGCCGACTGCATCCGCACGCCGAGAATGTCGAGCTTGATGAGGCCCATGTTGTCCATGTCGTGCTTGTCGTACTGCGACATCGGAAGGCCCATGCCCGACAGCTGCGTCGGCGTGCGGTGCAGCAAGGATGTGTCGGACAGAATGACACCGCAGGGGTGGACGCTGATGTGACGCGGCAGACGATCGAGACGCTCGGTGACATCCACGAGCAAGTCGAGCTCGCGTGACTCGCGAACCGCGTCGGCGAGGTCGGCCAGCTCTGGCTTGTCTCGGAGGGCGTCGCGGAACTCGCGGGCGTTGAACCGCCACATCTGCTTGGCGATCATGTCGATCATCGACTCGTCCATGCCGAGCGCGAGGCCGGCATCGCGGACGGCTCCGCGCGAGCGGTAGGCATTCGTCATCGACATGAGCGTCACGCGGTCCGAGCCGAAGCGGGCGAACACCTCGCGATAGACGTCGTGACGGCGGGCGGACTCGACGTCGAGGTCGATGTCGGGCAGGTTGGTGCGTTCGGGCGAGAGGAAGCGCTCGAAGATGAGCCCGTTACTGATGGGCTCGACCGACGACGTGTGGAGGGCGTAGTTGAGGACGGACCCGACGCCCGAGCCACGTGCCTGAATCCGAATGCCCATCTCACGGATGATGTCGGCGACCTTGGCGACCGTCAGGAAGTAGGACGGCATGCCGAGCTGCTCCACGATGCGCATCTCGTGTTCGAGGGCTCGGTGGGCTTCCTCGAGCGGTGGCATCCCTGGCCGTGTGTACCGTTCGTCGACGCCGGCACGTGCCCGTTCCCATAGGGCCTGGTGGGGATCTCCGCTGATGCCGATCACCGACGCTTCGGGCATGCGCGGCTGCTTCCAACCGACATCGGACACCGGGTCGAGAGCGCACCGTTCGGCGAGGCGTTCGGTCTCTGTCAGGAGTCGTTGCACCGCGCCGTCATCGTGAGTGCCGGCGCCGACGATCATCCTGGCTATCTGCCGCATCTGCTTCGCGGGCTTCAACCAGGCCTGTCCGTTGACCTGCAGCTCGTTCACGTCGTCGAGCTCTGCCAGCGGGCGCAAGAATCTCGCGGCGTCCGCCAGATCCGCGGTGGCGGCCTCGTCCGGAAGTCCGTAGCGAACGGCGTTCGTGAGCACCGCAGGGACGACGGCAGACTCCGCGAGGCTGAGCATCCGGGTCGCGGCCGCGACATTGCCTCGAACCCCTTGCTCGGTGAGATGGCAGACGACCTCGATCACAAGATGACGCGCTGGTAGCCGTTCCCGCCACCGATCGAGAGCTGCACCGGCGCCGGTATAATCCCGTTGCTCGATCGCTTGCCCGACATCGGACTCAGGCCCGAGCATCACCGTCAGTGCGGGATCATCGCAGAGGATCGCGGCGAGCTCATCGCGGAGGATCGCCGGCCTCTCGCGGCGACCATGCGCCGCGCTGACCGCCCGGCACAGTTGAGCGAACCCAGCTCCGCGGTTCTGACCGTGCGCGAGCAGGACGATTCGGCCGATCGGCTCCTGATGCTCGTCCAGCACAGCGAGGTCGGCCCCCAGACCTGGTGAGATGCCCGCAGCCAGACAGGCTCCGACGTGCTTCGGTCCTCCGTAGAGCCCGTCGCGGTCGGTCAGAGCGAGGAACGATGCTCCGTCCTCCGCTGCGAGACCTGCCAGTGCGGCGCTCGATGTGACGCCGTAGTGCGCAGAGAGGTGTGATGCGACGTGGAGGTGGGAAAAGCTCACGTCCAAGCGACCGCGAGCGTCCACCTGCCGGTGGTGTCCCGACGGAGGTCGTACCGAGTGGGCTCCTCGTCGCCTCGCGCTGCGTCGACCCTCCAGGTCTCGATGTCGATGCGCGCTGGCGAGGAATCACCCGTCCACCAGGCTTGGCGGGAGAACAGCGCCTGAGGTTGGCCGACGACCCGATGTTCGAACCGTTTCCACACGAACGCCAACGGATCTCCGTCCGCCGCGAGATCCACATCCACTGCTTCGTCAACAATCGTCGCCATGCCGCACCTCCGATATTCGAACACGTGTTCGATTGAGTGAGTGTACGTCGTGTCGGCGACAACGGACGAACCCATCGGGATGTGAACGCCCACGTAGAGTGTCGCTTTGCGATCTAGGGTGTCGCTTTCGGAGTGCAGCGACAAGCAGGTCTGCAAAACCCGCCGCTGACTGTGTATCGCCGCGACAGGCACAGACAGGCCGCTGGCCTCCATCTGAAGCCCGCGGGTGGGCCACGTCCCGCCGACGGATGACGCCCAGCGAGTGGCTGCTTCGCGACAGGGACCCACAGGTCCTACGCGATATCCTCGACTCCTTCTTGATGAACGAGCTGTATCGCGGCGCGACTGTGGGTACGGCGGACGTCCTCGCCTCGTGGACGACTCCATCGAAACCGTCCGTGCCGGTGGCGGCACACCACCATGGCCGATGCGCGAGGATGGACCCATGGGACGGTCGACAGCGAGCTACAGCACTGCCGGGCCATGCTGAGCACGGGGACGACCAGCGGATCGTGGCTGCCACCGCATCAGGAACACGCGCTGTTTACCACCGCACACATCGATGCGATCATCACCACCCTGTCGGTCACGCTGGAGCGCTACCAGCGCGACGAACCGGTGCAACTCGGACGCCGCTACACGCAGGCCGAAGAGCAGGTCATCCTGGAAGGCATTCGCCCATTGCCGCAGGCCGCGGCACGTCTGTTCGCGGACGCGCTGAACCAGGTGCGCAACTGCATCGAGCACACCCTGTTCGCAGAAGTCGTGCACCGTCTGGATCGACCGCTCACCCCCGACGAGTCACGAGCACTCCAAATGCCCGCGTTCGACACATCGGAGAAGTACGAGCAATGGGCGCATCACAAACACCGCGTGTCCCTCAACCTCTTCTCGCCCGGCGATGACCTCTACGAACGCATCCACCGCCTGCAACCGTTGCAGCGCAATGAAACTCACCATCACCCGCTGCGTGTACTCACGGAACACACCAACTTCGCGAAACATCGTGAACCAACCATCGCCCTCACACGAGTTGCCCGCTTCGATCTCGACTCGCAGATCACCAAGCGGCCCGCGCAGATACGAGACGTCGTCGAGATCGGTGACGTTCTCGCTTCCGTACCGATCGGACGACGGGAGTCCATCTCGGTCTGGCCGGAGGTGGCAGTGCAGCGCCCGCATTCAGGCGAGTGGCGGACCCTGATGAAAGAAACCAGCGAGATCGCGGACTGGGTACGGCTGCAAGCACTCCCTATCCTCATCGCCGGTCGAACCGATCTCCCGCCAATCCCACCAGCGCTCGACATCACCGTGGTGCACGACAACGCTGATGCGGCCTGGGCAGCTGCAAGCGACACTCCCGCCGCGAAGCGCATGCAACAGCGCATCGGCGGTGAGATGCTCCGAGTCCAGATCTTGGACATGATGGTCGGCATGTTCGGGACACCATCTCGTGTGCCGTTCGAGCGCTGGCTGACCGGTATGGATGATGAGACCGTCATGAGCACGTTCTGGGACGTCCTCGAGAGAGCCGGCCGAGGTGATCTCGCCTCGTTCAGGCGAGCCGCCGAACGGTGGGCAATCGAGGCAAACGTCCAGCCGACCGACCACGACTAGGACGCCGGCGACACTTTATGCGGGAAACCCGCTCGTTCACTGGCACCGCAGCGCCACGTTACGAGCGCGTTCACACGGGACAAGCTGGCCGTCCCCGGCACCCGCGTCAGATACTCGCTTCGGCTATCGCCCCGGTGCGTGCCGCGCGCTCAAGATCGACCCGCGCCGCGTCTCGTGTGGCATTCACCGTCGGCTCGGGTGCGCCGAGCGCAAGCAACTCGGCGATCTGCTCACGGAGGTCGAAGACCCTCGGCGGGAGCACCAGGGTGTTCTGGAGCCTTCCACGAGTGAGACCGACGTAGATGGCCGCGCCGTTTACTGCACCCGACGTGTAGCTGACGTCAGCGGTCTCACCCTGGGCACCATGCGCCGTGGATGCGTAAGCCAGGTGCACGTGCTCAGCGATGTAGCTCGCTGGCACGTTTCGAACACCGGTCGGGTCCGAAACGGATTCGAGGGAGGTGTGCTCACCGGCGATGCCGCGGACTCGCCAGAGCTGTCGGTTGCTCACGCCCAAGTTCTTCTCGTTGGCTCGACTCTGGACGAGGTCCCCCTCGTAGATGGGTTGCGAGTCCTGCGCGAAGATCACGGACGTTGGCTGCAGCTCGCCTCGCGCGAGTCGGAGTCGCTGGATCGTGTCGTTGATGCGCTGCGCCTCGTCGTTCGTCGCCGTCACCAACGCAACACGTAGCCCTACCGCGGTGTCTGCGAGATACCGTTCGGCGAGGTGGGCCGTCGGGTCCTGACCGTGCTCCAGCTCGACGACATGGCCGCCGGCTATAAGACGATCTGCAACGGCAAGCCGATCATCTTCGCTCCGCGCATCGCGCAATGCGACGGTGAGCTGCGCGTACTCGCGGTCGATCGCTCCGTCTGGCTTGCGGAATCGGTGCACGTCCTCGAGATCGACGCGTGCTGTAGCGGCCTCGGTCGCCAACAGCATCGCTCCCGAGTGTCCGACTGGGCGCAACTGCATCGGGTCGCCGACGAAGGCCAGGTCGATGCCGGTTTGCTCAGCGGTGATGCAGAGCGCGCGTGCGGCCTCGAGGTCGAGCATGCCGGCTTCGTCGACGATGACACGGTCGTTGTGTCGGAGTCGGTAGCGGCGAGCGATGGGGTTGGCTGGCCGTTCCCAGGTCCAGACATCGCGGCCGGCGTCATTTGTCTTCCAGGTCCAGCCATGCGCTCGGAGCATCTCGTGCACGCTCGTTGCATCGGCGCCCGTCTCGGCACCAGCGACCTGGGCGGCCTTCCGCGTTGGTGCAAGCAGGAGCGGGCGACGGCCGTTGCGGCGGAGCAGGTCGCACGCGACGCGCAGCATGGTCGTCTTACCTGTTCCTGCAGGGCCGGTCACGGTGACGAGCCGATCAGTGCCCGCCAACACTGCGGCGGCGGCTCGTTGCCCATCATCGAGCGGGCGACCGGTTGGAAGGGACGCGCGCTCGACGCGGGAGACCGTCTCCTCGGTCAGAGACCGTCCGGGGGACGCGAGTTCGATCATGCGGCGCTCGACTTCCCTTTTGAGCGTTGCGGTGTGATTCGAGAGGTAGCCCTTCACCTGTGGCGGCACTTCGTCTGCGCCGAGCAGGTCCGTGCAGCCTTCGCCGATGGCGTGCTGGAGCACCTGCTCGATCAGCGGTTCGAGCTGGGATCGGTCAGCGACGACTCCCGTTGCGGCGACTGCTCGGAGCACCCCGGCGCGGACATCGAATCGGCTGAATCGCCCTCCACTCGGCGTCGAACGTTGGTCAGCATCGGTGACCGCCCGCCTCGCGAGCAGATCGATATCGAGGTCATCGAGGCTGGTCGCCACCGGAGTGAAGGTAGCCCGCTCCTCAGAGAGTCTCGGATCGAGTTCGATGATCTCCTCTCGGACAAGGTTCAGCCAGTCGGCTTCGTCGATTGCGTGAGGCTTCGCGGGGCGCTCGTGCGCGTAGGCCCACTGGTCGATGGCGGTCAGGTCCTGCGGCGTGGGTTCAGCGCCGGGGTGTTCGAGCCGCCACTGGTCGAGTCGGTTGGCACGGTTCCGTTCGATCTGACGCGACCGCTTCGACAACGGCCGCACGACGTGAGCGAGCTGCTCGATCTCGCCGTCGTCGCCGATGCTGAAGCCCCTCCTGGCGAGCGCTGCAATCCAATCCGGGTCCGTCCTCGCGGCGAGGTCGCCCTCAGCGTTGATGACGGTCTGGAAGCGCAGTGCCACCCGGGAATCGATGTTGCTCCAGCGCCCGTCCTCCCCGAGCACCTTGATGTTGAGCCACAGGTGCCGGTGCTGGTGGGGATCGAGTGCGCGCGACCGGGCATGCCTGAGCTCTACGATCTCGATGCGCGTCAGCGGCATGCGGCGGTGGCCAGCTTTCCCGCGACGGGCATTGAGCTCGCGCTGCCAGACGAGGATGATGCGTTCGCGGAGGCGATTCTGGAGTGCGTCATACGCTGCGGCGACTTCTGGATCGAGTATCGCAGCGATGGAGAATGACTTCGATGCGTTGATGGTGGCGTCAAGGAGCAGATCTGCTCGAGGTGAGGGGTTCCGGATGCCTCGCATAAACTCGGTGTCGGGATCACGGCCGGCGACCCATGCGGCGAGTTTCTGTCGGTCGAGTTGGTCAGAGGTGACCTGTTCGTTCTCGACGATGAAGCGGGTTACGGTCTCGGGTGCGTAACCGAGCGCGCGGGCGATGCCAGCGGGGGTGCCAATAGTTGCGTCGCAGGAACCACCAAGCGCGTAGTCGACGGCTTGTTCGAGCCCTTGCGAAGCGATGCCCCGCTTCCACCTGACCATGCCGCCGCGCACGAACGTCTCCCTGCCGTAGACGGTCGTTCCGCCTCACCAGTTCTTGCGCTCGGCGGTCAGACCGAGCGGACCTTGCCACCCCGGTGCCTGCGTGCATCCGTCGATGCATGTCTCAATTCTGAGTACAGCGAAGCTTTGTTCCTCAGCTTGTCGCGGAGTTACCCTCAGCCTTGCGCTTGGCGTCGATCGCGACTGATAGGCCCAGATAACCTCTGTACCGCAGCCCAGCCTGGCGGCTCCTTCGAGCAAGACCGCCCACGCAACACCGCTCGCGCCGGCCATGCTCCAAGCGGCTCGGAGGCGCGGTCTCGCGGTTCAGACGGGCGGAATCCAGCCCCGCCTATTATCCGAACGGCAGGGTCGTTACACCCGTCTGGCCGGGTTGTGGCTTCCCTCTAACTCCCATCCCTGGGCGCGTGTAACGTCGAAACTAAGTTCTCCACGGCTTCCTGTATCTCGTCGATCATCCTGATGACCGCAGTAGACACCTCCTCACCCTCGTATGGCGAACCTTCACCAAACGCGAGTACGAAACTGGGGATAGCATCTGTCATGAATCCCCACCCATCGGCGTCGATCGCGACCAACGGTTCTTGACGCGGAGCCACGACTTGCCCGTCCGCGGTGGGCTCCGCGAGCCCCGCTCCTCGAAAGCTGATCGGTGGTCCCGACTCACCGTCCTCGTCTCCGCCAATGAGCGTCGTCGAGAGGGTGAGATGATGCGGGCTAGCGAATACTGGCAGGAGCAGTCTGTGTTTGTCCCAATTATCAAGCTCGTTGAGCGCCCAAAATGAATGAGTTCCGTCCTTGAAAGGTTGAAGCTGTCTCACTCTGTTCTTGGTGGTGAGCGAACAACCACTCAAGTCGTTCTTGACGCGTTTCGCTAGATCCGCAGGTGTGCCCGCGATCGGGAACTGTGTGCGGCGGGAGGGATTACCGCCGTCCTTTACAACGAGCTGCCATGCTAGGTGATCGAGTGCAGAACGTGCATTGTGAACAGCGTCACCAAGAATGACAGGCCAGTGCGCCGGCAAATCCCGCATACGGGCGCGCCACACTGGTGCGCCGTCTTCTACATCTGCTTCGAGGCTGGCCACTGACGTCCCCTCCGCGGCCACGACAGAGTTGAATTGCTCCAGGTGATGCCTAGCCCGTGCAAATTTGGCGTCGATTCCCTCTCTCATCAGCCCCATGCGTAAACCCTACCCACTGAACCCACTGTGTTCGAGGGACTGCATTTTGCTATGTCAGGACTTGACTTCCTTGTGAGGTAATCACGGGACTGTTTGCTTCCCGAAATCTGGCGATCATACGCGGGGCCACGGAGGGCGGTCCAGGCTGCCGCATTCGCACGATCGATGGTTTCTTGCAAATCGATCTCCCATACCAGGACTGATTACCTACTTTGCGCAGCCTCGGCCAAAACCAGTCCGCCGGGCACAGCTAGTGGCGACAAGGCCGGGAGGTGTAACTACAACAGACACCCACCCCAGTGACTCGCGCAACCGTCGGAAGGACCCCATGGCACTGACCCTCTCACACCAGCTCGCCGCCGCAGCACTGAGTGCAACCGCGCTCGGTACCATCAACCCCGCGACAATCCTCGAAGCGCCAGCGCCCCTAGCCATAGTAACGGCCTCGGGTTCTGCTAGCCCCTCGGTAGCGGAAGTGGGCGACTGCGTCGGCTTCGCACTCGACGTGTCCGGCACCCAAGACGGCATCGCGATCGAACCGATCACCGCAGCGCTCACCGGACCGTACGACGGCTGGCCCCCGGTCGGCTCGGTCGCCGACGCAGCGACGGTCGGCTCGTTCTCCGCGACGTGGACAGGCTCCGAGTGGAGCTACGACGGCGACTGCGTGAGCGTCTCGGCCGCCGGCGGGTACGCCTGGACCCTCGACAACCCGAACGATCCGGAAGGTCTCGACCTGATCATCCATGAGTCGTCAGTCGTCGATATCACCGAACCGGCCGTCATCGACCCGGAGGAGGGCGGAGAGACCGAGCCACCCGTCGATGACGAGGGCGAGGACGATGAGACCGTCATCGATGTCGTTGCAGACCACTCTGGCGGAAGCGTCGGGACAAAGCGCCCACAGCTCGCTGTCACCGGTGCGAACGAAGATCTACTCATCGCCGGCGCTGCGGGAGGTCTGCTCGCGATCGCGGCGGGCGTGGCCCTCGCCGTACGGAGCCGACGAGGCCGGGCTCGGGTGGAGGAGGCCGCATGAGCCGCCGCATCCTGAGTGCGGCCGGCGCGTCGATTCTGCTTGCCACCACACTGAGCTTGCCTGCCCTTTCCGCGAGCGCTTCGGTTCCCGCCGCGGAGGACACGTCAGCCACTGCGGACAGCACTACTCCATCCCCTCGAGCCGCCACCGCCTACGGGTGGGGCCAGCTCGTGAACTACGTCACCCCGGACGGCTCCCTCGCGTACTGCATCGACGTCCAAGCCGACTGGCCATCCGGTACCACCGGCGGCGGAACGCTCGTCGGCGGCATCGGCGCGACAGCCGGCACACGCGACGTCGGCGGCGCTGAACTCGCAATGCTCAACGCCGGGCTCTCCCAGTTCGGGCAGACCGCCGACAACGACACCGCGGCGGCCGTCGCCGCGTTCGTCTACGCCTTCACCTCGCAGAACCACCCCGGCTACGACGGCGCCATCCACTACATCGGACAGAAGGCAGACGGTCACGACGCGGCTGTGATCGCAGCGTTCAACAGCATCTGGGCATGGGTCGGCGAGAACTGGGCTGCCGCAGCCGGCTCGAACACGGCGACCACAACCATCACCATGACCGACAGCACCACCGGCTACATCGACGTGACCGTCGACCCCGCAGCCGCGGCCGGCACACTCACCCTCACCGGCGCACACGAGACCAGCACGGGCGCGACCTCGGTGGCCGTCGGCAATGGATCTCGCATCGACATCACCGGCAATCCTGCGGACGGCATCGCGGACTACGACATCCGCGCCGACGGCTCCTGGAGCACACCAGGCGGCTATGCCTCCGAAGCTTGGATGTACGAGACGCCCGGCCAGCAGCGCCTCGCCCGCGGCAGCGACAACCACTCCCCCATCTCGTTCACCTCCGCTGCCAGCACCACCACCTCGACGACCTTCCAACCGATCGTGACGAGCGAAATGCAGCAGACCCTCGTGCCTGTCGGCGGCACCATCGTCGACCACGCCACCTGCGACCTCTCCCCCGACAGCACGAGCACCACTTGGCGACGCAACCGAGACGGCGACGGCGTCGAAGTCACCTGGGACGTCGCGATCTACGCCAAGCGCCCCGGCGAAGACAGCCTCCCCGAGGTCCCGGAAGGGCGGCCGGCGCTCGGCACGGCCACCGCCAGCTGTGACGAGGTCGGCGACGTCATGGAAGCCAGCTTCCCCCGACCCGATGAGGCGGACGGGCCGATCACCGCGGTCTGGTCACTCGACCTCGACAAGCAGTCCGACACGACCAAGTCCGTCCTGCAGGGACCGTGGCACGACGCGTTCGGGCTGCCCGACGAGACGACGGTCATCCCCCGCGTCACAACGAAGGCCGTGCCGACGGCGATGGAGGGCGAGCAGTACGGCGACACCGCCCACCATGAAGATGTTGCCCTCTACCCCGATACCGCCGTGCAGACCTTCACCGCCTACCGCATCACCGATGGGCAGCCCGTCTGCGACGCCACGACCGAATACCTGCCGGAGTCGGCGCCGATCCTGGTCAACGGCCGCACGGATGTCCCCGGGCCGACCTTCACCGCCACCCGCGACATGGGCACTGGCGTCAACTGGATCGAGCGCACCTATGCCGATGATTCGAAGCAGGTACTGCTCAGCGAGGGTGTCTGTGGGCAGGAGGGTGAGCAGACACTCTTTATCGACCGCCCCGGACAGGCGCTCGCGAGCACTGGCTTCGACGGTGCCATGCTCGCCGCCGGGGCCGCAGCCACGATGCTCCTTGGGGCATCGCCCTTTGTCATTCGTGGGGTCGTGCGGCGTCGAGCCAGCCTGACCGACTCGAGCGAGGGAGTTGCAGGATGAGCGAAGAGCAGCCCCCCCCCCCCCCCCCCCC